>CAVHFS010000001.1:0-153313 GCA_963635715.1 Subdoligranulum sp. CAG:314
GGCCGGCCGTCTGGATGGTGATGGACTTGCTGTCGGCGATGTCAAGGCTGCCCGAACCCAGGTCCCAGTCGGCGTCCATATAGACGGTAGCGCCGGTGTAGCCGGCCTCTTTCGCCTCGTTAATGGTGGCGTAGTAGTGGCGCATGCCGTCGGAGTCGACCGTGTGGGCGACCCCGGTCTCCTCTGCGAGCGCCGCCGCCGGGAAGGCGAGCGCACAGGCCGCCGCCAGCACCAATGCGCAGGCTGCAACCAAGAGCCCAGGCATGTTGCGCAAAATCGCTTTCTTCTCCACGAGAACCCCCTTCGCCATCTTTTCAACCAGACCATAGTAACTTATTTTCAACCCGCATGGGTTACCCAGGCGTTCCCTTTGGGCAGCTCGAAACAAGAAACCCCTCGAGCGTCGCACCGACTTCACCGAAACACAGACGCGCAAGTCCGCCTGCCGCACACGTCGACGCTTATAATTGCAGTTGTCGCTGCGCTTTGGGCGCAGGATACTTGCACAACCCAACAAGCGTCCTTTAAGGATTTCATCTATGAATGCAGACCAGATCGTCGAACAGGTAGTCGCCAAGCTTGGAGGCGCACGCAACATCAGCTGCGTCACCAATTGCATGACGAGGCTACGCGTGGCCGTGAGATCGGAGACCGCTGTCGACGAATCCGGGATCAAAAGCGCGCCCGGCGTTATGGGCGTCGTGCACGACCGAATCGGTTACTACGAGATCGTGGTAGGCCCCGGAACCAGCAGGAAGTGCGCCGACCTCTGCCATGAAATGGGCCTGCCGGCATCCGCTACGGGAAGCGTTGATTGGAAGGCGAACAAGGCCGCCCACGAGCAGGCGCAAAGGGGCAACCGCCTCAAACGCTCCCTGAAAGTGTTCGCCGACATCTTCGTGCCGCTTATCCCCGGGGTCATCGTGGCCGGCCTCTGCGCAGGCTTCGCCTCCCTGCTCACCCAGCTCGTTCCCGACTATGCAAGCATCATCGGGTGGAACCTGCTCTACAAGATGCTCGTGCTGATCAACGTCTCGTTCATGACCTACATCACCGCTTGGGCGGGCTATCGCGCGGCCGAGCGCTTCGGAGGCACGCCCATTCTGGGCGGCATGCTCGGCATGATCACCACCCTGTCAGGCATCAACGAGATAGCCCAGGCTCTGGGCCTCTACAACGGAGACGTTCCACTCAACTCGGTGCTGCTCGCCGGAAAGGGCGGCATTCTGGCCGTCGTCTTCGGCGTCTTCATCATGAGCGTCATCGAAAAGCAGATACGCAAGAAGATGCCCGCCAACCTCGACGTCATCTTCACGCCGCTTCTGACCATGCTCATCTGCGTGGTGCCGTATGTCCTTATCATCATGCCCGTATTCGGCTACGTCTCCAGCGGAATCGCATGGGCCATGGGCGAAGTCTGTCTCTCCGATAACGTATGGGTGCGGGCAATCACGGGCTTTATTGCCGCCGCCGTGTTCCTGCCGCTCGTCGCCTGCGGCATGCATTACGGAATCATCGCGCTGTACACGGTGCAGCTCCAACAGCTCGGCCACGTCACGCTCTACCCTGCCCTGGCCATGGCGGGCGCCGGCCAAATCGGCGCTGCGTTGGCCCTGTATCTGAAAGCCAGGCGGCTCAAGCATAAAAAGCTCTGCTCGGTCATCGAAGGAGCGCTGCCTGCGGGGCTTTTGGGCGTTGGCGAACCGCTCATCTACGGAGTCACGCTGCCCATGGGCAGGCCCTTCCTTACCGCGGGCCTTGGCGCAGGCTTCGGCGGCGCCTTCGTGATGGTCTGCCAGGTGTCCTCAACCACCTGGGGTCCGTCGGACCTTCTGGGCTGCTTCGTGATGACCGCGGGCGAGGGCGGACCGCTCATGAGCGTCGCGATGTACCTCGTGGGCCTAATCATCAGCTATGTGGCGGCCTTCATCATCACCAACGCAACCATACGGGACGAAGACGTGGCCCAAGCCCTCGGCGGAATTGCGCCCGAAGAGGGCGAGCGCGGCAGCGCTTCGGGCGATGCGACCGCCCCGTCGCACGATTCCCGGCGTCGCGTGAAGCACGGCGAGCCGATGCGCCTCCCCATAACCCGCGAAACCAGCAGCGCCGCCTTCGAGCACGTCGTGTGTGACCCGGCGGGCATGCATGCCCGGCCCGCGGGCGAGCTTGCGCGTGCGGCGTCCGCCTTCGAGGCCGATATTTCCGTGGAACATGCGGGACGCACGGCTAGCGCCAAAAGTGTCGTCGAACTGATGCTGCTTGAAGCCACCGCGGGCGAAATGCTCACCGTGCACGCCACAGGCCCCGATGCCCAAAAGGCCGCAGACGCGATGAAGCGCCTCATGGACGAGAAGCTGTAGGAGGGACCCATGAAAACTTTGAGCTGCAACGTTGCCCAGAAGGGATTTTTCGCCGGGCCCATACACTACGTTTCGGAAGGCCAGGCTCGCGAAAAACGCGCCGCTGGCAATGCGGCCGACGAGCTTGCCCGCCTGCACGACGCAATGGATTCCCTCAAAAAGAGCATCGAGCGCCAGCCAGCCGAAGGCGAAAATTCCGACATCCGCCAGACCGTTCTGTCTATCGTGGACGACGAGACCTTCGTCCAAAAGGCTGAGCAAGGCATAAAAGACCGTGGGCTGAGCGCTGCCCAGGCGGCGCGCACCGCCGCTGATGAGCTCGCAACCGAGTTCGCCAACCTGGAATCGGAATACCTGCGCGCGCGCCAAGACGACGTGCGCGGCGCAGGTGAGCGGCTCGCGGCCATCTTGGAGGGGGAAGACGACACGCCCCTCGAGCAGAGCGCCGTCTGCGCAACGAACGTCAGCCCCGCCCAGCTTATAGGCATACCCGAAAATCTCATAGGAGCACTGCTCACCGAGAAGGGCTCGGCCAACTCTCACGCCTCGATAATGGCAGGTAACCTGGGGATTCCCTATCTCTTCGGAAACGCGGAAGCGCTCGCCGAAGCGAAGCGGGGATCGTTCATCATCGTGGACTCCGAGGCCAAATCCGCCACCATCGACCCCGACGAAGCAACCAAGGCGGCCGCCCTCGAGCGCATGGCCAAGCTGCGCGCCGAACAGGCCCACGCGCAAGACCGGGCACGCGCCGCAGCAGCCCTCCCCCGTCGCACGAAGGTCTGCGCCAATATCGAAGGCCCTTGGGACGTTGAAGCGCTACTTGCGGCCAACCCCGACGGAGTGGGCCTGTTCAGAACGGAATTCCTCTTCATCGGACGCGACGAAGCGCCCAGCGAGGACGAGCAGTACGAGGCCTACAAGACCGTCCTCGATGCCATGGCGGGCAAGGAGGTCGTCATCCGAACCATGGACGTTGGCTCGGACAAGAAGGCTCCCTGGCTCGAACTCCCCGAAGAGTCCAACCCAGCGCTGGGTCTTAGGGGCGCGCGCGTCTCGTTCGAACGCCCCTCCTTGTTCCGCACGCAGCTCAGAGCACTGCTCAGGGCCGGCGTGGCGGGCAACCTGAAAGTCATGTTCCCCATGATTGCCACTGCATGGGAGATCGACGCCATACATCGGGAAGTGCAGGCGGCGGCGAAAGAACTCGAGCGCGAGGGAATCCCCTTCAAGGTGCCCGAACTGGGCATCATGGTGGAAACGCCGGCGGCGGCTCTGTGCGCCGACGAGTTTGCCTGCAAGACGAGCTTCTTCAGCATCGGCACGAACGACCTCACGCAATATACCCTGGCGCTCGACCGCGAGGCGCGCGGGCTTGAGCGCTATTTCCAACCGCACCACGAAGCTGTGTACCGTCTTATCGGGATGTGCGCAGAGGGCGGCCATAAGCACGGAGTGCCCACGGGCATGTGCGGCCAGCTGGCTGCCGACCCCCAGGCAATTCAGCGCCTGATAGAGCTCGGCGTCAACGAGCTTTCGGTGCCCATCCGCAAAGTGGAGGCGACGAAACAACTGGTAGTCGAAGCTGAGGCGAACCTGCGCAAGGCTTGTGCTGACGACACCGCAGATAAGGCGAACCTTCGAGAGACTCGCTCCGAGGAATGCGCACCTTCATCGGAGCCGCCCGCCTGCGAGCTAGCCGCTCCAGCCGATGGCGAACTCGTCCGCATGGGAGAGATTCCCGACAAGGCGTTTTCCAGCGGCAGCCTGGGCGAATGCTTCGGCGTAATTCCCGAAAACGGGAACGTTCACGCGCCCCTTGCCGGCACTGTCGTCCAGGTGGCCCCAACGCGCCATGCGCTCACGATTGCGGCAGACGATGGCACACAGGTGCTCGTGCACGTCGGCCTTGGCACCGTGGCTCTGAACGGAGAGTCCTTCAAACTCCATGTGTCCCAAGGTCAGCGCGTTAAGGCCGACCAACTTGTCTTGGAGGCCGACCTGCGCGCCATCGAAGACGCCGGACTTTCCACCATAGTCGTAGTGGCCGTCTTACCCTAAGGCGCAAACGGCCCGAGACGAGCCTCGGCTAGCACGTCTCGCCGGTTCCGAAGGGATAGACGATTGTCGAGGCGTCGATGACGTTGCCGGTCTCGCCGCGTTCGACGGCATAGATATCCACGGGGAGCCGGCCCGCAACTGCATGGCCGCCGAAGATTGCCTCAACGCCCGCAGGAACGTTGGGGCCAAAAGCGCGGTCGGGGGCAAGGGCCTCAGTGGGGTCCATGCCCTTGTTGCCATACACCGCCACCAAGGCGCAGCCGTCGTCGTAAAGCGCGAGGTCATACGGCTTCGAAATGCTCATAACGGCAAGGGGAACGCCCGCCTGCTTGGCTGCCTCTATCGCGCGGGAGCACACAACGCCGCTGATGAAAGCCGACGATTCAATGGCGAGCTCGCCCTTTCCGATTTCGGATATCACGACGGCGAAATCCGCGCCAGCAACCGCATTGGCAACCTTCTCGGCCGCCTGCTCCACCGCGCTTGCGCTCGTATCGTCGCCGACGTAGCACATGGATTCGTAATTCACGCCCTCGGGCACATGGCCCTCCGCGATGAGCCGTCGCATGGCGAGCTCCATGCCAGGCCGCCCGTTTTCCTGCGCGGCAACCAAGACCACGCGCTGCCCCGCCTGCGGCTTGAAGGGAAGCAGACCCTCCCCGCGCACAACCGTAACCGCGCAGGCCGCCGCCTCGCGCTCGATCGCGCGGTTTTCATCACACCCAACCGTACCGAGCGCCGCCTTAAGGCCGTCGTCGTAGGAACCGCCCGTACCGGCAACATCCGAATTGGATGTGGCAAGCTCCAGAATGCCGCGGCGCAGCTTAAGCTCCAGAATGCGACGCACCGAAGTGTTAATCCGATCGTCGGTAAGCTCGGCGTCGTTTTCGAGGGCGCACACCAGCTCTTCCATGGCGGAAGCGTCGTCGGCGCAGCGAAGAGGCACGGGCATGAGCGCAATGTCAGCACCGGCAAGAAATGCGCGGCGCACGGCATCGAGGGGCGTGAAGTTCTTGGTGATGGCGTCCATGCTGAGCGCGTCCGTTATGGCGACGCCCGCAAAGCCGAGCTTATCTCGAAGAATATCGGTGAGGAACGTGCTCGACAGCGTAGCAGGCAGGGCAATCTCGCCCATCTGGGGGTCTATCGAGGTCGCGGTCTGCGTTTCTACCTGCGGGTATTGAATATGCGCGGTCATCACCATGTCCGCGTCCGCCTCGAAGGCCGCGCGGAACGGGATAAACTCCAACGCCTCGAGCTCCGCCAAGGTCTTATCGATGCGCGGAAGGCCAGTGTGGGAATCGGTCGCCGCGTCGCCGTGACCGGGGAAATGCTTGGCGCAGCCGCAAACGCCCTTGCCCTGGATGCCGTCGAGCAGCGCACAGCCCAGATCGCTCACGAGTTCGGGCTGGTCGGAAAACGAACGCAGACCGATAACGGGGTTGTTCGGGTTGTTGTTGACGTCAACCACCGGGGCGAAATCCACGTTAATGCCCAAAGAAGCAAGCTCCCCAGCCATAACCTGCCCGCATTGGCGCGCCAAATCGGAGCTGCGCGTGGCCCCGAGGGCCATATTGCCGGGCATGCCGCATCCGCTTCCCAGACGATAGACGATGCCGCCCTCCTGGTCGATACCGAGCAGCAACGGAATGCCGCCGCCCGAAGAGCCCGCGGAGTTGCGCACGGCGGCCGTCTGCAGGGCATAGGTGAGGTCGAAGGTCTGCTGCGTCTCGTGGACGTTGTTGGCGAAAAGGATGACGCCGCCGAAGCCGTATTTATCGACGATGGCGTCAACCTGGTCATTCATCTCGACGAAATCCGTCGCGTCCTCCACCGAGCCTTCCGTATTCCATTTGCGAAAGTCGGGCATAATCATTTGGCAGATCTTCTCGCGACGAGACATAGCCTCGAGCAGCACAGAGACGTCTTGGCCCTTAACCGCCCTGGCCACGTAGGAGTCTGGCTCCGAAGCAGCGCAGCCGGAAAGCCCCAGCGTGAACACGGAAGGCAGTGATGCGGCGGCAACCCCAGCGCAGACCATCCCCGCCGATTCCATAAACGTCCGGCGCGTGATTCCGCCTTGGCCCGCATCGGGTCGGGGCGTTTTCTTCCATGCATCCATGGAGCTTCCTTTCGATTGCGCTCATTCAGCGCCCAAAGACATTCCTCAAACGTTAAGCTTTTCGGCCACGAAGGGCCACCGCAATAACCGTCACGATCTTCAAGCGCAAACAAGATAGCACACGAGTGTCCCGTATAATGTGCGCTGAATGAGGAGGTGGGCCGATGAGCTTCAACCGAAATGAAGACGCAGGCAGCAACGGCGCAAACCACGACGAGCACGCGGTCGCGCAAGAGCCAACGCAGCGCTTATGCCAAAATTCCGATGCTGAGCAGCGCAAATCGGCTGAACTCGCCACCATGCAGGCCATCATCGAAGCGGCCGAAATGGGCACCTGGCGCATCGAGTTCGTCGAGGGAAAACAGCCCCGTATGCTCGCCGACGCCCGCATGCTCGAACTCCTCGGCCTGAAGCGCGGCGCCGAAGACATGGCTCCCGAAGACATCTACGACGCCTGGTACAGCCGCATCAAACCCGACGCCGTGCAGTCGGTGCTCGACAGCGTGGCACGCATGGAGGCCGGCTTTCGCGACGAGAACACCTACCTGTGGGTGCACCCGACGCTCGGCGAGCGCTACGTGCGCTGCGGCGGCACGGCCATCCCGATTGAAGGCGGGTATCAGCTGTGCGGCTATCACTATGACGTGGACGAAATCGTTCGCGAGAAAGCCCACCAGAACAAGCTGCTCAAAGACGCGCTTCTTGCCGCCGAAGACGCGAACCGCGCGAAGACGACCTTCCTCAATAACATGAGCCACGACATCCGCACGCCAATGAACGCCATTATGGGCTACACCGAGCTCGCCAAGGAGCATATTGGCGACGCAAGCCGAGTCGCCGACTACCTCGAAAAGATTTCGGTATCGAGCAACCATTTGCTATCGCTGATCAACGACGTGCTGGACATGAGCCGCATCGAGAGCGGCAAAGTCTCCATCAAAGAGCGCGAAGCGAAACTGCCCGACATTCTGCACGACATTCGCACCATCATGCAGGCCAACATGAGGGCCCAACGGCTCACATTCCTCGTCAACGCGCAAAGCATCGCTCACAAGAACCTCATCTGCGACGATCTACGCCTGCAGCAGGTGCTTCTCAACCTACTGAGCAACGCGGTCAAGTTCACGCCGTCAGGCGGAACAGTCAGCCTGAGCGTCACCGAGAAGCCTGGGCGCAGCAGCGGACGCGCGCTTTACGAATTCAGCGTGCGCGACAGCGGAATCGGCATATCCAAAGAATTCCAAGAGCATATGTTCGAGCCGTTCACCAGGGAAGAAAACGCCACCGTCAACGGAATCCAAGGCACGGGCTTGGGACTTGCCATCGCCAAGAACATCATAGACATGATGGGCGGCACCATCTCGGTGACGAGCGAGCCAGGGCAGGGATCCGAGTTCGTGGTGAGCCTCGAATGCAAAATCGGCGAGGCACCGAGCAGCGAGAACAAAGGCTCATCGGAGGCCGCCGCGCAAGCCGCAATCGACGCCGACATCGCGGGAACCAAGATTCTCCTTGTTGAAGACAACGAGATGAACCGCGAAATCGGCATGGCCGTCTTATCTCAGCGCGACGTCGTAGTTCAAACCGCTTCCGACGGCGACGAAGCCGTCGAGACCCTGAAAAATGCCAAGCCAGGCGACTTCGATCTGGTGCTTATGGACATTCGGATGCCGCGCATGAACGGCTACGACGCCACGCGCGCCATTCGCGCCCTGCCAAACAAGAAGGTGGCGAGCATTCCCATCGTCGCCACGACCGCGAATGCCTTCGACGAGGACCGCGCGCTCGCCGAGCAAGCAGGCATGGACGGCTACATCGTCAAGCCCGTCGACATTCAGAAGGCCATCGAAGTTATCCACGAGTTCGTGCGCAAATAAAAACGCCACTCGCGCACGCAAGCGCGAGTGGCGGCTACCAGGGTTGGACTCGAGGCCTTCGACGCCAACCCCGGCCAAAACCGAAACTTAGTATTGCTTACGGAAGCGGCGAACAGCCAGAAGGCACGCGCCCGCGAGCGCTGACACAAGCGCAGCGCCAGCCGCGGCACCCGAGGCATCGCCCGTGGTGGGAATCGCGGCATCTTTCGCAGCGGAGGAACCCGCCGTGCCGGCAGGATTCGCATCCGGCGTTGCCGGGGTCTGCTTGGTGCCCTCGTGCGCGCTCACCGAGAGGGGCGCTTTCACACTGGCCACCGTTTCGGAAGTCGGCGTTGCCAGCTCAACCGTCGTGCGAAAATCGCCGGCAAGCGCAAGCTGCTCTTTCGCCGCCGCCACGGCCGCCGCAAGCTCATCGTATTCGGCCTGGGTCATCCACTGGCTGCCGACGGTCACATCCGTGCCATCGGCGCTTATCTCAACCTTGGCAAGGAGCGCCTCGGCCGACGCGATGGCGTCTTCAAGCGCCGCAAGCTCGTCGACGCTCGCCCAACTCTGGGCTTGCGCGTAAGCCTTGATGGGCTGGTTGTCGAAGACAGTTCCCTCGTTCTTTTTCGTAAGGGCCGCGGTCACCAGGGACCAGTCGGTCCAGAAATCGCTGCCAGCGGTCTCGGGCGAATCGTCCGTCCAATCATCGACCGTCGAGGTCACCCAGCTCTCACCGGCGTTGACCTTGGCGACGAAGCCCGCTTTCCACTCATCGATTATGTATGGCTGGTCTTTGTCGTCGATTCCCTCTTCTTTGTCGGCGCGCACGCCCGCGTTGTAGTTGGCCGGCACCGTGTAGGCCCATGATCCGTCGGCCGTCTTGTGCTTCTGCGTGACCACCACCGAGTAACGCTGACCAGAGCGCAAAGCGATCCAATCGGCGTCATCGATCTTATAGCGATGGTAGCCGGCGTAGGCGTAGGTATCGGTTGCGGAAAAGACCTTGCGGGAATGCTCGGCATCGGTTGGGTCGGCGGCATCGGCATCCAGCAGGTAGACGTCGAAGGTAACAGTCGTGTCCGGCGAGGTGGTCTCGCACCAGAGGGCGCGCACGGCCATATCGGCGTCCGCCGTAAAGATGTTGGCAGCGCTCGCCTGGCCCGTAAAGGTGCCATAGGTCGCGCCTGCGACCGGCATATAGTCGTACTGGTCGATAATGCGGCCGGTATCGGCACCAACGTTCGAGATAGAAAGGTCGAATTCGAAGGTCTCGAAGCCAGAGACAGACTTGTCGTAATACGACAGATAGAAGTAGCCAGTGTGGTTGCCGTCCTCGTCCGTAAGACCCCACTCGGGCGTCAGTACCTGGCCATTGGGGAAGTCCTCGGTCTGCGAGCCGAAGCTGTTCTTGACGATCCAGGCGCCGTCGCCCTCGGGCAGGTTGTTCACACCGTCGCTGAAATTGGTACGCGAGTAGGAGTCGTCGTAGCCCACAATGGTCACGCCGTGGTTGACGGCCTCGGTGTTGTAGGTGTAGTGCGCCCATTTCTCGTTGAGATAGGTCGTTTTGGTCGGGTCCTTGGTTGCGCCGGGCACCGTATCGTCGGAGCAGAACGACGTTGCCACCGCTCGGCCAGCATCGAGCTCGCTCTTAATAGCGGCAACGGCGTCCATGTTCGTACCCGTGCAGACGCCGTTCTCCATGATGCGCGTCTCGGGCAGGATATTGCTGTCCGTGAATTCGTAGAGGGATTTCTGCCACAAGCTCTGATCAACAGTCCAGTCGGCGTAGGCCTGCTTGGCGTCCTCGGTCTCGGACCCCCTTGTCATGTAGTTGCCTGAATAGTTGCTCTTTGTGCAGGTGAGGCCCTTCTCGCGCCACTCCGCGAGCTCCTCCTCGGTAGGGTTGTCGACAACCACAATACCGGTGGCGCCAGGGATAACGTCGCCGATATTATCGCCGGAGATCACCCACGAAATGATGCCCTCGGAGTTCTTGTACGGAGCGTCCGACTCGGCCACGGGGCCGATGCCCGCCGCAAACGCGCTCGAAACAAAGTTGAGGTTGCCGCCCGAGTTGATTCCCAGGTTGGGGTCCTTAGCCGTGGAATAGTAGCCCTCCCCCGCCTGCGCCGCGCCGGCCACGCTCTCGGGCACGCCGGTGGTGCTGTAGGCAAGGGCCGCAACCTGCAGCTCGGAGAGATCGATGGCGGAAAGGGCGACTCCTTGCGCCTTGGCGGACGACAGGATGCTCGTCTCGCTGGCGGCGATGGCTGCAAATGCCCAGCAGGTTTGCCAAGGCGACTGGTTCTTAACCGAGGTGACGAGAGAATCGTCGTAATTGCCGTCGCCGTTCGGGTCGCGCAGGTCGAAAGAGCTCGCAGAGCGCGTCGCAGTTTGGGAATACCCGTCTGACGAGCCCTGGTCGTACGCATAGGCGCTCGCCGGCGCGAGCGCTACCCCAGAAGTAGCAAGAACAAAAGAGAGGCCAACGGCAAGGGCGCGTTGAGCATTGCCCAATCGGGCTTTCTTCGTAAGACGCATACAGACCATCCTTATCCCCCAGTTTCGGAAAGCGAGACGCAATCACGTTGAATACGCTTCATCGATATTAAACCGGGGTAATGCCCGGCTGTGGGCGACGTATATCCCTCCATGCCCAAAAACCCGCAAATCAATCACCACATTTGCGCAAGAATCCAACCGTCTGGCGCCTTGCCTGTTTGCGAGCGCAAAAGAAGCGCTACTATGGGCTCTCGGCGCAACGAGAAAGTTGGCAGGCAATGGGCAAGTTTCAACTGAGCAAAATGAGCGTTCGCAAAGTGAGCACCGCGAGCATTGTGCTCACCGTGCTTCTGAGTATCGCGTGCATTGTGGTCTTCGTTTACGGGCGCGCGCAGTTCGAATCGCTGAAAGCCACCAACGAAACCTACATCGCCTGCAACGACGCCACAGCCGAGCTCCAATCCGCCTCCGATTATCTGACCGAGCAAGTTCGCCTCGCCGTAACCACGGGCGAAATAGCATACGCGAACAACTACTTCGAGGAGCTGAACACGGCGAAGCACCGCGAAGAGGCGGTCGAGACCCTTCGGTCGTTTTACGAAGACTCTTCCGCCCTCGAATCTTTGCAAGAGGCGCTGAACCGCTCCGATGCCCTCTGCGAGACCGAAATCTATGCCATGCGCCTGGAATTCGAAGCCGCGGGGACCGACGCATCGAGCTGGCCGGAGCAAATAACGCAGGTCCAGCTCTCTGCCTCCGACGCCGCGCTTTCGGCCGACGAAAAATCCCACAAGGCGCAGCATCTGGTCTTCGACGACGACTACCAGGCGGCGCGCCAGGCCATAGCCGACTACGTTTCCCAGGCATCTGACGCGATACTCGTCGACACCCACAACAAGGCCAACCATGCCTCCGACGTTTTCACGGATGTCTACCGCAAAATCGAGGTCATCGTGGTGGTGTTCATCGCGCTCACGCTGCTGACATGCCTCGAGATACGCCAATTGGTGGTTAAGCCGCTCATCAGCTACAACCGAAGCATCAAAAACGGCGAGATCTTCCCCGTTATCGGCGCCGCCGAGCTGCAAAACCTGGCGGTTACCTACAACAGCGTCTATCGCGAAAACGAAGAGAAGCAGATGCTCATTCGCCACCAGGCCGAGCACGACCCACTCACCGACCTGCTGAACCGCGGCTCATACGACCGCATACTCGCCATGCACGAGGAAGCCGGCGCCTCGTTCGCGCTGATTTTGGCCGATGTGGACACCTTCAAGCAGGTGAACGACGCATACGGCCACGAAGTGGGCGACCAGATACTGAAGCGCGTCGCGACCTTGCTGAAGACCACGTTTCGCAGCATCGATTTCGCCTGCCGCATCGGCGGCGACGAATTCGCGGTGATCATGGTCGAGATGACGAGCGACCTGGCCTATACCATCGACGAGAAGATAGCCTTCATCAACGAGAAGCTGCTCAACCCCGAAGATGGCCTTCCCGCGGTGTCCCTCTCGGTGGGCGTCGCCTTCACCGACCGAGAAAACCCAGGTGAGAGCCTCTTCAAAGACGCAGACGCCGCCCTGTACCGCACCAAGGAAAACGGCCGCTGCGGCATAAGCTTTTACTAGGGGAACACTTGGCCAAACCCATCGAGCTCGACAAAATCCACCAAACGATCCAGCGCCTGCTGGGGTAGAGAGGGCTCCATCTGCCGCGCCGCGATCAACTTGCCAAGTTGCTTAGTCACGAAGCTCCATCGCTGGCGAACGCACTGACCGACATGCCGATTTCACACAAGGGCTGCAAAAAAGCGCAGCTGGCTTGAAGGTATAATTTCCATTGTTCGAAAACCATGGAAAGGCGCAGCTATGAGCAAGCATCCAAACGAACAGATTTCCCTTCCCCATCCAACTCCGCTTATCGCAACCGCCGCCCTCTCTGCCCTGCTGGTTATTTCCAGCGCAACGGGATGCGCCGCCGCGAATAACGGCTCGTCTTCGGACGACGCGTCGCAAACAAACGAGCAAGCAGCTCAAACCCAGCAAGAGGCAACCATCACGGGCACCGTCGTGAAACACGAGCGCTACGATGCTGCCGTGACCGACCTCACCTCCGACGATTTCGCCGCAGCAGGGTTCGCCTTCGGCGACAGCTGCGACATTACCTTCAGCAACGGCTATACCCTGACCGATGTGCCCTACTTCAGCGGCTATTACGTGAAGAAGGGCGAGCCCGTCATCGTCGCATACCCCAAAGACCCCTTCGTCAACATCGCCAACAACAACAGCCAGCTTTGGTCCATATCGGGCCTCGCCGATGGCGACGGCGTGACCATCACGCTCAACACGGCGGGCAAATACCGCGCGACCTACGATGCGCTCGCGCAGACGTATTCGGTGGAGCGTTCCGATTACGCCACCGACGAGCAGTTCTCTAACTTCAGGGCACTTTCCGGCGGAAACCTGAAGGAGAACTTCCTGTACCGCGGCGCGTCGCCTGTCGACAACAGCAGAAACCGCGCCTCCATCACTGATTCCCTGCTTAAGAAATACGGCATCGTCGACGTTTTGGACCTCGCCGACACCGAAACGAACATGGAGGCCTACTTCGCCACGAGCGACTTCGCCTCCGATTACACGCGCGGTCTGTACGAACAGGGAAGCGATGTGGTACTGGGCATGGCATCCGACTACGACGCCGACGCCTACAAGACGGGCGTAGCGAAGGGCATGCGGCACCTTATGAGCGCTGGCGGGCCGGCGTATATCCACTGCCTGGAAGGCAAGGACCGCACAGGGTTCGTCTGCATGCTGCTTGAGGCTTTGGCGGGCGCGAGCTACGACGAGATGTGCGCCGATTACATGGCCACATATGCGAACTACTACGGCATTACGGCCGATGAAACGCCCGATCGATACAACGCGGTCGTTTCGCTGTACTTCGACGATTTCATGGGATACCTGTACAACCTCGCCCCCGACAATGCGGCATCGGCATCTAACGCCGACGTTTCGGCCGACCAACTGAAAGGCTTCGATGGCTACGCGCTCGCGGCCAAGCAATATCTCGAAAACTGCGGCATGACCGAAGACGAGATAGCCCAGTTGGCCGACCTCATCACGAAATAGCAGGAGTCCCCGCATAAACTGAGGGGGGCGCTCGGGATTGCTGGCACGGGCGTTGCGCCGCGACGCCGCTGGAACGACGCCCACCACGCCGGCATCCACGGCAACGTGCGGTGGCGAATAAAGCGAGACCAGCCAAAACTCTGCGTTCGGTCGCGCTCGCCGTATAATAAGACGGCAAAAAGACATTCGGGGGAAGGTGACCCATGCTGTATCAACTTATGAACAAAGACGTGGTGGTTGCCACTTATAAAGAAGAAAAGCGTCTCACCGATTATCGCTACACAGAAGTTGAGCGCTTTGATGCATATCTTCCTTACGCTTTTATCGACATAAACGATTGGATCGACGGAAGGCAGATTGCGAAGCATCGCAGCTCCATCGAGAAGCTGATGAACGACCTGGGCCTCACCACACGCCACGACTTCATAGGGATGGTTCGCTGCCTATCGCTCACCGATACTTTCTGGATGAAGCGGGAAGACGAGCCCCTGAAATGGAACGACGTTTCCCTCTATCGCAATCCCTTCGACGATCTCATTGCCCGCATCGCCTTCGACGGCACGGGAACGTACGGGCGCGAGAATTCTCCCATCTCGCCAGAATTCGCCACGTCTGGATCGTTCGCCAAATGCTGGATTCGCGAAGGGGACCAGATATCACTTCTGAAGCGCGGGTCAACGGGGTATGCCAATGTAGGGTTCGAACCCTACTCGGAAGCGCTTGCCTCTAGCCTGCTCACAGCGGCGAAAGTCGACCATGTTCCCTATAGCCTCATGAAGTTCCATGGAAAGCTCGCCTGCAAATGCCCCATCTTCACCTCGGAAGAGCAGGGGTTCGTATCGGCGTACCGATTTTTCAATCGCAATTTCGACGTTGACGATATGCTCGAATTCACCGCAAAGCATGGCGCCGAGGAAAGCTTCCGTGAAATGATCGTGCTGGATGCGGTCATGGCCAACGTCGACCGGCACGCCGGCAACTACGGCTTCCTGGTAGACAACGCCACGGGCGAAGTGCTGCGCATGGCGCCGCTGTTCGACCACAACATGGCATGCCTGCCAATGATGATGGAGCAGGACGACTTCGAGCAATACCTGAGCATGATCGGGCCGAAGATCGGCACCGATTTCATCGCCATCGCGCGCGCCGTTATGACGCCCAGCATACGGGCAAAGCTCATCAGCCTCAAAGACTTCGAATACACCGACCCAGGCTACGATTATCCCCAATGGAAACTCGATGCCGTGAATCGCCTGAAAAACAGGCAAATCGCGAAGCTGCTCGAATAAGCTCCGCCGCCCGCACGTCTCCATCAGCCAGGCCGTAACGTGCGGCGAACGAACGAATGGCGCAGACACCCGGAACAACAGCAGGAAGGCAGCATGCAGACGAGCACTAACGGCGATTCGAACAGTCCACGCCGCACAAGGCCCACAAGCGCCAGGCGAGCGAAACCGACGAAGCGGAAAGCCGCCAAGAACGCCCCACGCGCTGCCGCCGTGAGCGACACCAAAACTCCCGCAAGCGCCAGCGATCGCGAAATCCCCGCCCCGCATGGGATCTTCAAACGCATCTCCCCCGAAGCGTGGGCGGTCATACAGCCCTCCATCGCCATCATCGTCGGCATCGGACTTCTGATCTTCCTTGCCGCGACCACCGTCACCGTGACTGTCACCGTCGCCATCGTGCACCATGTCATGGAGGTGCGCGCGGCCAATATGGATTTCCCCGAAGACGTGGAGCAATGGCGACGCACCGTGGAAATCGCCAGCAGCGATGTCGGGCTCGACGAGAAATGGGAGAACGTGGTTCTTGCTATGATGCAGGCGGAATCGGGCGGTGACACCGACGTATATTCGGTCGTCGGATGCAGCGAAGACATCATGCAGGCAGGCGAAGGCTGCGCGGGAATAACCGCTGGCAGCCAAAACGTCATTGGTTTAGGGGAAGCGGGCCTTGCAGCCTGGGGAATAGACCCATCCATCGACGTTGCCCCGAACACCGCCGTCGCCTCCATCTACGCAGGCGTCATCGAGACGAAGCAGACCGTCGATTTGTTCGAAGGCTGGCTCGGCGATATCGACGCATCGGACACGGGCAAGATCGGGCTTATCGCCCAGGGGTACAACTACGGCTACGCCGGATGGTTCGCATACTGCCAGGCGAACGGCATCACCTCGTGGAACTACGACGATTCGCTCGCCTACCAAAGCATCCACGGCGGCGGCACCGCCGACCACGGCGGCAAGGTCATCGGGTTCTACGAAGCGGCCACCAATTAAGGAAACCCATCTCCAGAACAAAGAAAGCGCCCGCCTCCCTCATGGGAAGCGGGCGCTTTTGCCTTATCCAGCGCTATTTGCGTCTCGCCCTACAAGGAGACGAGGCACGCACGTCGCTAGTCGCGCTGACGGCGGCGAGCGGCAATGGCCGCAGCGCCGGCGATGGTGGCAACGCAGGCGATGGCCGCAGCGGCGCTCGTAGCGGCGTCGCCCGTCTTGGCGTAGGTGCCGTTGCCCTTAGTCGCCTTGCTGCTGTTGTTATCGGCAGCAGGGACGACCTTAGTGCCAGGCTGGCTGTTCACAGCAAGCTTAGCCGCCATGCTCAGCACGTCATCGGAATCCGGGGTGCCAGCAGCTATCGTGCTCAGCTGGTTCGTGTAATCGCCAGCATCTTCGAGCATGGCCTCGGCGGTCGCGAGAGCGGCCTTCAAGGAGTCGTACTGCTCCTGGGTAATCCACTGGTCATCGGCGGAAACGTCGGTGCCGTCGGCGGAAATCTTGAGCGACTCAAGCGCGGCCTTGGCAGCTGCGATGGCATCGCTCAGCGAGTTCAGTTCGGCAACGCTCGCATAGTTGGTGAGCTCGGCGAAGGCCTTCACGGGAGCGTTATCGGCAACAATGTTGAGATTCTGCTCCGTCTTAGCCGCGGTTTTCGCAGCCGAAGTGACGACGGTCCAATCGGACCAGGTGATGCTTCCGTCATCGGAGGCTATACCCGTCCAGCTCTCGCCCTTATTCACGACCGACGTAAGATAGGTGTTCGCGTACGTATCAACGGAGCTTTCAACGGTTTTGTCAATCGTTGTCTGCATAAGCTTGAGGAACGCCTCGACAGCTTCTTCTACCTTCTCTTTCACTTGCTCTTCAGACCATTCCGGGTGCTCCGACTTAATCATGCTTTCGGCGATAGGCTCGATGAGCTCGCGGTATTGGGAAGTAACCTGCTCCCTCACGAGCTTCTCGTACGCAGCAACCTCGGCATCGGTCGCCTTCGCCCTGTTGTAGGCAACGCCCTGGTAGTACAGGTCGTCATCGAGGCACCGCTGAGTGGTCACAACGGCGTAGCGCTGGCCATCGCGCAGGTTAATCCAATCCGACTCGTCGAGCGTCGTGCGGTGGTAGCCGCCATAGGTATACGTTATCGGCTCAGATTCGTACACGAGCTTGCTGTGGGCGGGATCGGTGGGGCTAACGGCCTCGTCGTCAAGCACGTACACCTTGTAGGTCACCGCGGTGTTCGGCTTGTAGGTTGCGCAGGAAAGCGTGCGAACAGCAATGCTGTTGTAGCCTTGGCTGTCGGATTCCTGGCTTTCAACCGTGAAGATATTTGCCGAGCTCGTAGGATTCACGGAGGGCACGCTGTACGAGGCGATCTCGGGCAGGTAGTCATACTGGTCAACGTAGTACTCGGTATTGTCGGAATAGTCGTTGACGTCGAAGTCGAACGACTCAAACAGGGTGACAGACTTGTCGTAGTACGACAGCCAGAAATAGCCCGAGTTGTTGCCGTCAGTGTCTTCCATTCCCCACGTGTAATTGTTCGGGAAGTCTTGAGTCTCGGAACCCCAGCTGTTCTTCACCAGCCACGCGCCATTGCCCTCGGGGGTATGCGCCGCGGTGTCATCGAAGTCCTTGGCGAAGTTGGACGCATCGTAGTCGTTATCGTAGCCCACGATGGTCACGGCATGGTTGAGCGATACATCGTCGCACGTGTAATGAGCCCAGTTCGTGTTGATGTACTGCGTCTTGCTGGTATCTTGGCCAGGCATAGAAGTGTCGGCGCAGAACGCCACGGAAACCGCGCGGCCAGCCTTAAGCTCGCTCTGAATGGCCTTCACAGCCTTCAGATCGGTGCTCTGGTATTTGCCGTCGCTGCTCAAAACCCTGGTCTCGGGCAAGATATTGCTGTCTTCCAGATTATTGTATGCGGTCGTATACCACTTGTCGTCAACCGTCCAGTCGGTGTAATAGGTCGTCGCCGACTGACCGTCTTCGCTCATAGCAGTGTAGTTGCCCGCATAATAGCGCTTAACGACCGATTTGACATTTTCGGTATCTGCTTCTTTGGCCGCGATTTCAGCCTCGGTCAAATGCTCTTGCGCGCTCTTATAATTTCCCTGATCATCTTTTTCGTTGTACGTGACAATGCATTCGATGATGGGGGCGTCATCTTCGCTATCGAGAAGACCACTGTTCCGATAGGGCACGTCCAATTCCTTCACAGGGCCCATGCCCGAGGCGAACGCGGTCGCGCCGTAGTTCATGAAGCCGCCCATGTTAAAGGCCGCATTGGGGTCCGCCGAAGTGTTGTGGTAGCCCTCGCCCGCCTGCGTCGAGCTCACGTCTTCGGGAACGCCGCCGTTCCTATAGACGGAACCAACGAGCTGCAGCTCGGAAAGATCGAGGTTGGTTGCCGAGTAAGTCGTTCCAAGATCGGACAGGATGCTCGTCTCGCACGCTGCGATGATCGAGAAGCCCCAGCAGGTGCCCCACGGGTTTTGGAACTTCACGGGAGTAACCACGCTGTCGCTGGTCGCGGGGTACATCTTCCCGTTTGCGTCAAGGATGCCGCTGTTCGTTTTGTTCGGGTCGAGCAGGCTGTACCAGTCGCCCGCCGCAAGCGAGTCTGAGCTCGAGTCGTTTTCGGCCGTCAGCGCGATTGCGCCATCGGAGTAGGCATACGTCTGGATGCTCTTGTCGGCAACCTGCTCCTCGATAGCTTCGGCCCAGCGGTCGGCCTCGCTCTGGTCGGAGGCAAAGGCCGCAGCCGGAGCAACGCCGGCAAGCGTTGCGGCCAACACGACCGACAAGCTGGCCGAAAGCCCGCGCTTGAGCCACGCCCTCTCCATAATTGATTGTTTTCGCATATGCACTTCCCTTCTTTCCCCTTCGGGGGGGGGTAACGCTGGCCAACAGTAAAAACTACTGCTTTCTAGTATACCAACAAAAATTTCACGAACCTGATGCCTTTCGGTAAAATTCCTGTATCGCGACGCATAAACCGCACGCGGCATGCATCCTGCGCACTAAAAATGGGGGCTGGATCGCTGCGATCCAGCCCCCATAGCTTCATGCTCTATGTCTTTGAACCTGCGCTATTCGTCGCGCTGACGGCGGCGAGCAGCGATAGCCGCGACGCCGGCGATGGTTGCCACGCAGGCAAGAGCCGCAGCGACGCTCGTGGCAGCGTCGCCCGTCTTGGCGTAGGCGCCGTTGCCCTTAGTCACCTTGTTGTTGTCGGCAGCAGAGGCGGCTTTGACGCCGTGCTGCTCGTCGAAAGCAATGGCGGCGATGAGGCTGCTCACCGAACCGGAAGACGGCGTGGACCTCACAAGCACGTTCTCATAATCGTCGCCCGCGGCGGCAAGACCCTCTTTAGCCGCATCGATCGCGGCAGCGAGGCTGTCGTATTGCTCCTGGGTCATCCATGTGTCGGCTGCGGCAACGTCGCTGCCATCGGAGCTGATTTTCGCCGCGTTCAGCGCCGCCTCGGCCGCAGCTATGGCCTGCTTGAGCGCGTTAAGCTCATCGATGCTCGCATAGTCGGCGATTTCGGCGAACGCCTTGATGGGCGCGTTGTCAACGGCGTATGTGGCATTTTTCGCCGTGACCGCCGCTACGACATCGGTCCAATCGACCCAGGTGGCATCCGCAGAAACGCCGCCATGTTCGCTGGTTTTCTCGGAAGCGCCCGACAGGCTCTCACCTTTGTTCACCTTCGCCTCGAAATAAACGCTTTCGCGGTCTTTCTTGGCGGCACTCACGCGGGCATTGATCGTATCCACCACGTCTTCGGAGGCCATAGCCTCCTCAAGCGCCTTCTGCACAGCCTCGTCAAAGGTGATTCCCTGCGCTTCGATTTCCTTTTTGCCCTCATCGGAGTTGTAGTAATCCTCGAAGCTCTTCTTGTAGATCGCGCGATAGTAGTTCTCGAGGTTCGTGCGGCACTCCTCCGCATACGCGTTGAGCGCATCCTCCGAAAGCTTGCCCTCCTCGTTGATGGCAACGCCCTGGTGGTACATGCCGTCCGCCGTTTGCTGCGTGATCACCACGGCGTAGTTTTGGCCTTCGCGCATGGGAAGCCAGTTCACTTCGTCAATCGTGTAGCGATGGTACCCGCCATATTCATAGGTGGCATAGAACGTGCGCGCGAGTTCGCTGTGCTCGGGATCGCCAGGCTTTGCGTCTTTGGAATCGAGCAGATAGACCTCGTAAACGACCGTCGTGTTCTGCTTATAGGTAGAGCACGACAGCGTGCGAAGGTCCATGTCCGATTCCGCCGTGAAAATGTTCGCGGAATACAGCGGGGTTTCGGAATCGTTGACGATTTCCTTGTCGGCGGGCAAGTAATCGTACTGGTCGATGAGGTATTCGGTGTTGTCGCTGTAGGAATTGAGGTCGAAATCGTACGTCTCGACGTCGCACAGCGATGCGTCGTAGTAAGAAATCCAGAAGTAGCCGGTGTGTTCGCCGGCAGCGTTCGGGATACCCCAGTCGCTCGGGAAATTGACGCTATCGAAGCTGTCGCCGGTTTCGGAGCCCCAGCTATTCTTCACCAGCCACGCGCCATTGCCTTCGGGAGTGTGCGCCGCGGCGCCCTCTTCGGAATTCTCGAAGCCCTTGGCGAAGTTGGACTTATCGTAGTTGTCGTCCCAACCCACGATGGTCACCATGTGGTTGCTCTGCACGGTTTCGTAGGTGTAGTGGGCCCATTCGTCGCTGATATAGCGGGCATTCCTGCTGCTATCGCCCGGCATGGAGTTGTCGGCCTTAAACGCGACCGAGACGGCGCGACTGGTATCGGTTTCGTCGTTAGGGTCGGCGTACAGCTCGTTTTTGATGGCGTTCACGCCTTCCCAGTTTATGCCCACGAACGTGCCCTCATCATCGAGCACGCGCGTGCTGGGCAATTCGTTGCCGTCTTCGAGATTGAAAAGCGCGGTATCCCACCACGAAAGGTCGTCGTCGGCCTGCGAAACGCCCTTTTGCGAAGCGATGCTCCAGTCGGCGCATACCGTGACCCGGTCCCCGTCTTCGTTGGCGATGCTCCAGTTCCCAGCATATGAGCGCTTCCGGCATTCGACGATGCTCGCGTCGTCTTTCAGGGCATCAATCTGGGATTGCGTGAGATATTCAATCGATGTCTCGTTCTTGCCTTCGCTCGTCGTTTTGGTAACGACGACCTCATAGACGGGGTCGTCGTCGTGCGCCTCGCCATTGTTGTAGATGCCCGTGTTGCGATATGTCGCATACTTTTCAGGCGCAGGGCCTATGCCGGCCGCGAAGATATTGACGCCGAAAAACATCATGCCGCCGGTATCGAAGCCGAGATTGATGTTGTCCGATGAGTTGTGGTAGCCCTCGCCGGCCTGGGCAGAGCCAACCACGCTTTCGGGCGCGCCGCCGTTTCTGTAAACGGCATTTGCGAGCTGCAGCTCAGAAAGATCGAGGCCAGTTTCTTTGTAGGTTTTCCCCGCTTCGGCCAGAATGCTCGTCTCACATGCCGCGATGATCGAGAAACCCCAGCAAGTTCCCCACGGGTTTTGGAACTTCACGGGCGTAACCACGCTGTCGTCGGTCGCGGCGTACATCTTCCCGTTTTCGTCGAGAATGCCGCTGCGCGTGCTGTTCGGGTCGAGCAGGCTGTACCAGCTTGGAAGGACCTCATCCGAGGCATTCGAGTTGTCGGCGAGCGCAATCGCATCGGCCGAATCCGACGCGGTATACGACTGATACCCTGGGCTGGCAGCGCTTTGCGCGGCCGCGGACCACCCATCGAGGATTTCAGCCTCGCTCGCGTATGCGGAAACGGGAAAAACGCCGCATACCGATGTCGCAAGCACCACCGCGAGGCTCGCCCTGAAACCCCGCATGAGCAATTGGCGGGAAGCGCCTGCAAGGCCTCCCTCGGATTGGCTTCGCTGCATAATCATCCCCTTTTCGTATTAAGGAACCGCCCATAGCGTCCGGGCGGCGAGCATGCATGAATCATAGCGTTACACCGCCGCCGATTCGCTCCGAGGGCGCCAGTTTTCGACTACCGAGGAAGATTTTCCAGCAGAGCCTTTACGATGTCTTTCTCTCGCAGCGGCTTGGTGAGATGGGCATTCATGCCGGCATCGAGGCTTTTCTGGACATCATCGGTGAATGCGTTGGCCGTCATCGCGAAGATCGGCACGTCGCAGCCGAGGCGGCGAATGGCGCGAGCTGCTTCCAACCCGTCCATAACAGGCATCATGACGTCCAAGAACACCACATCGAAATCGTCGGGACGCTCGGAAATCGCCTTTACGGCAACCTTGCCGTTTTGAGCCCAGAACGTTTCTATCCCGTGCTTCCTCAAAACGAAGGCGGCTATTTCGGCGTTGAGCTCGTTGTCTTCGGCGAGCAGCGCGCACACGCCGTCGAAGCGCATTCCCTCGTAGTCGATTTCCTCTTTCTCGGCATGCTTGGCCATATCGACCTCGAAGGGAATGCGGAAGATCACCTTCGTACCGACGCCCTCTTCCGAGTGAAGGTCAACCGAACCGCCCATCAAATCGACGAGGTCTTTGGCAATCGCAAGCCCCAAACCAGTTCCAGCGTAAGTCTTTCTACCTTGCGAGCTTTCCTCTTGCGCGAACGGCTCGAAGGCCCGTTTCTGGAATTCCTCGCTCATGCCGATGCCCGTGTCTTCGCACACGAACTCGTATTCGGCCACACGCCCGTCGAAAGAGAGCTCGCGCCCATACACGCTCACCAAGCCGCCGTCGCGGTTGTACTTGATGGCGTTGCTCATGAAGTTGAGGAATACCCGCTTAAGGTATACGGAACTGCCGATGAGACGGTCGTGCTCCACCTGGCCCACGTCTTTGCACACGAAGCGCACGTTGAATTCCCTCGCCTGCGATTCGGTGATCGAATTCACCTCGCCAAGCACCTGCTTTAGGCTGAACGGGTCGCGCTTGAGCACAAAGTTTCCCGATTCGAGCTTGCTCATGTCGAGCACATCGTTCACGAGCGAAAGCAGATGGTCGGTTGCCATCAGGGTTTTCTTGCGGCACTCTTTCTGCTTCGCTTTGTCGTCGGGGTAGCATTCGGCTATCGCGATCATGCCGCGAATGCCGTTGATCGGCGTGCGAATGTCATGGCTTATGCGACGGAGAAAATTGGTTTTGGCCTCGTTCGCGCGGCTGGCCTCAACTAGAGCAGCCTCGGCCACATCACGCGCCGCATCGGCCTCCGCGCGAGCAGCCTCTTCGGCCTGAAGGGCCTCTTTCAGGCGGCGCTTCTGCTCTTGCTGCTCTTTGATGGTCTCATCGATGAAGCGCGTGCCAAGCACCACCTTGAAGCCATCTGCATCCTGCATGCGAACGACGCGCGTTTCCATATGGGTGCGGCCGTCCGCGTCGGGCTCCACGCGATAGCGAATCGAAAGGCTCTGGCTATGCTCCAGGCGGCTCATGAGGTTTTCACGATTGAGAAGCTCGAGCATATCGGGGGCAGAATCCTCAACGACGAGCTTTTCGTAGAAGCGCCGCCCGATGGAGGAATAGCCGTCCCCGTCGCAGCGCACCAATGCCTGCGAGTCCGATTCCTTGATGGGCCATATGGTGTCGGTCTCAAGATCGCAGCAATAGATTGCTTCGTAATCGCCAACGAGCGCCGACATCACCAGTTCGCGCCCGGCAAGCCGCCGATAGCGTTGCTGAAGTTCGGCCATATCATCGATAGTTTCGCAAGCATCGCCCAACGGCTTTTGAGTCATACGGAAGCACCCCTTCGTTCGAGCTTTCGTAAGTGTACCCAATAAATACCGCTACCCCCCCCCGAAATCTTTTGGGAGGCAGAAAACGGCGCGTGGCTGTCGCGACGTGACCAAGAGCGGAAAACCGCCGTATGATCCGCGAGCTTTAGAAGAGGCCCTCTGGCAAGATTCCCGCAATGCACAGCGCGAAGCGAACGGCCGCGAGCGCGAAGAACAGCGCCACGGCGTAGCGATTCTTCATGATAAGGGCGACATATTCACGGAAAAACGCCGCAGGGTAATAAAACGCCGCCGTGCGTCCGCCCGCGCAGCTTGCGTTTATCCCCAGGCGCCTGGCGAACATCGCGGCGCGCAGGCAGTGATACGAGCTCGTGGCGATGGTGCAATGGCCCATGCCCCCGCGGGAATTCACGATGGCAAGCGAATTGCGTAAGTTTTCCTCGGTGGTCGTGGATTCGTCCTCCAACACGATATCATCCTCGCGCACACCCTGGCTCAACAGGTAATTCGCCATGGCCTGGGCTTCCGAAATGACCTCGTCTGAGCCCTGGCCGCCAGAAACGATGATCTTCGCCTGGCGCCCGCCTCGCTCGTAGGCTGCGATGCCCGCATCCAAACGCCCGCGCAAGAGCGGCGTCACGCTGCCGTCGGGACGAATGCCGCACCCCAGCACGATGACGTATTCGGTTTCGGGCTTTCGGGGGAATCGGTAACAGATCTCGTTGGAAAGCAAAGCCCCCAGCAAGGCGAAGGGAACGTAGGCGATAAGAAACGAGAGGAACGTCATGGCGTCGACGAAAAACTCCGACCCAGACGTATACATGCCGGGGCCTTCCACGAACCAATACGTCGTGCCGATAAGAAGAAGGCCCCAGGCAAACGGCAAAATATGGGTGAGCGCGAATCCCTCGCGGCGCACCGTGAACGCACCGTTCGCAAGAAGGCCGACCCCGATGACCAGAAAAAGGGCATAGCGCGCGTAGAAGACGGCGGCAAAGGCAAGCGTCACAACCGAGTCGCTATTCAGCGAAGACTCCGACATATAGCCGAAACCGCCCAAAACAAACAGTATGCCCAGCTCAAGCACGAATCCATTCGCGATGAGGTTCGGTTGCCGGCGAGCCATGAGTATCGCCGCCACGATGCCCGCAACTCCCAAAATGCAACAGACGATGCCGATTTCCGTCATGAATAGACCAGCGTTTCCTTAGCTGATGGATGCCTGCACTTCGGCGTCGGCGTCGGTCGAAACGCTCGCCTTCCCATCGGCATAGCTCACCGTGACCGAGAACTGCTCGCCGTCGTCGCCCTTCACGCCGAAGACGTAATCGCCGTCTTTGCTCAAGGTCGTCGTAATCACGTTTTCGTTCGCCGAAGTATTTACGGTACCCGAGGGCACCTCCACGAGCTCGCAATCGCCAACGCCTTCGATCGCAATGTTCACAGTCGCCTTTTTCGCGCAACCAGCCACAGCGAAGGCCAGCGCTAACGAGAGCGCAACGGCCGCGATTCCCTTTTTCATAGAACGCCTTTCAATAACAATACGCGCGGTATTTCGAATAAGACCTCGCGAATCGTATCACAGCGCGCGCGTGCGCCTAATCGCGCTTGTTGCGGCGTGCGATAATCGTCACCACAAGGGCAATAACGGCCACAAATGCGATCGCCCCGGCCGCGGCGAGGGCGTTGTCGCCTGTTGCGGCGAAGTCTCCATCGGCCTTGGCATTGGCGGTCTGCTGGCCGCTCGCATTTGAGCCAGCGTTGGCGCCGCCCTGCTGGCCGCTAGCGTCGCCCTGGCCGCCGCCCTGGCCTTCGCCTGAATCGCCCTTGGTTCCGGACTGGGGCGTAAAGCCCAAGGCTGCGAGAGAAGCAGCCACTTCTTCGGAAGTGGGCGTCGTCTTCTGCAGACTTTCGGCGTAATCGCCCGCCCGCTCCAGCTGAGCCTCGGCATCGGCGACGGCGGCGGAAAGCTCCTCGTACTGGGCTTTCGTCATCCATGTGTCGCTCATGGAGACATCGTTTCCGTCTTCGCTGATCTTCGCGGCGGCAAGGGCCTCTTTGGCCTCGTCGATAGCGGCCGCCAGCGAATCGAGCTCCTCGACGCTCGCCCAGTCACGCTCCTGAGAAAGGCCCTTGATGGGGAAATTGTCTACCACGTAGGTGGTGCCGAGCGTGGCGGCTTCAGAGACGCTCTTCCAGTCGAGCCATTCGCCGTCGGAATAGACCCAGCTTTCCTTCTCGTTCACCTTCTGAACAACGATGCCGTTATTGCGCGCGTAGTAAGCGTTGTTCGCCCGCGAGGCGACCTGGTAATACTTGCCGTCCGTCGCGCACTTCTGCGTCACCACCACCGAATAGCGCTGGCCTTCGCGCATGGGGATTTGCTCGTCCTCGCTCAGCAGAAGCCGGTGGTAGCCACCGTAGTCGTAGTGGGCGGTCTTCGTGAGCACGAGCTCGCCGTCGGTGGGAGTCGCGTCCGCGCTGTTAAGCAGGTATACCTTGTAGGTCACATCGGTGTTTGGCTTGGCCGTTTCGCAGGTCACAGCGCTCAGCACGCGGTCTTCCGAGGCGGTAAACGCGTTGGCGTCGCTTGTCTCTTCGTCGGAGGAATTCGTCAGTGTGCTGTCCGAGACCATCATGAGATTGTATTGGTCATAGTCGAACTTCATATCCGACGTATCGGAATCCACGTCGAAGTTGAAGGCCTCCAGGTTCTGGATGGTCTCGTCGTAGTAGGAAATCCAGAAGTAGCCGGTGTTGTTGCCGTCGGCGTCTTTGATGCCCCAGTCGAATTTGTTGGGGAATTCATTGGTGGAGGCGCCCCAGCTGTTCTTCACCAGCCAGGCGCCATCGCCAGCGGGCAGGTCCCCATCGATGGCGCGGAAATTGTCCTTCGAATAGGTATCGTCCCAGCCCACGATAGTGGTGGCATGCAAATCTCCCGCGTTCGACTTCTTTATGGACGAATTGGCCCACACCGACCAGGTGTCCAGGTTAATGTACCTGGCGTATTTCTCTTCCGTGGCCGTGTCTACCAACGAGGCGATGGCAACCGCGCGGCCGGCGAGAAGCTGCGTCTTCACCGCTTCGACGCCCTCTTCGCTGGGACCCACATAAGAGCCATCGGAACCCCGCTCCTCCACATCGGGCAGAAGATAGCTCTCTTCAAGGGTGTATTCCGACTGCCCGTACAGGCTGCTGTCCAAACCCCACGTAGCGGTCGAGGGATTCCACGCATCATAGGCATAATGCAGAAGCGTCACCACGCAGCCTTGCCCGCGAAGCGTCTGGATCTCGGCCTGCGTGAGATTCTTCTCTTGCGCCTCGGTCTCGCCTGGCTCAAGCACGTCGCACGTGATGAGACCTTGGACATTCTTGTAGGGGGCAACGCTTTCCGAAACAGGGCCGACGCCCGCCGAATACAGGGTAGAGGCATAGTAAGGGAAGCCTCCGCGCTCAAGGACGACCGAAGGATCGCTCGAATTGTTCTGATAGCCTTCGCCCGCCTGACTGGCGCCAGCAAACGACTCGGGAACTTGGGAGTAGATGAACCACGCCAGATAAAGCTCGGAGAGGTCGAAGGTGCTCGCATCGCCCTTGCTGCCCAGCTCAGAGAGGATGCTGGTCTCGCTTGCCGCGGTGGCCGCGAATGCCCAGCAGGTATTCATGGGAGACTGCTGCTTCACCGGGGTTACCACGCCGTCGCTCGTGTCGCCATCACCATTCGGGTCGCGCAGGTCGTATTTCTCGGGGAAGCTCTTCAGCGAATTGCTGGGGGTTTCTACCGTGGAAGAGAATGCG
The DNA here is from genome assembly GCA_963635715.1 of Subdoligranulum sp. CAG:314. Lineage (GTDB taxonomy): Bacteria > Actinomycetota > Coriobacteriia > Coriobacteriales > Eggerthellaceae > Slackia. Next base: position 27,872 of record CAVHFS010000001.1, read on the forward strand.
GAATAGCCTTCCTGCTCGGAGGCCGCAATGGCCTCGCTCCACGATTGGGCAGCGTCTTCCGAAGCGTTCGCGAACGCGGCCGCGGGCGTCATGGAAAGGGCGAGCGTCGCCGCAAGCGACGCCGAGACGATGGCCGAAAACCCTCGTTTGAACGAAGCGCGCTCCATGATTGACTGCATTCTCATAGGAACTCCCCTATTCCTCGTCGCGCCTACGATGACACGACACAACGATCGCAACGGCAGCGATGGCGGCTACGCATGAAAGCGCCGCGGCGGCGACAAGCGAGCCGTCGTTGGTAGCGGCATACGTCGCGTTCGCCTTGCTTGCCGCCGTCTTGCCTGCTGCTTTGCCCTCCGCCTGCTCGCCTGCAACTTTTGTTCCCGCCTTGGCATCGAAAGTCAGCGACGCGAGTTTCGCCGAAACCTCATCCGAGGTCGGCGTGGCATAGGCAACTTCGGTTTCGAAATTCTCGCCAGCGAGGTCGAGCGTCGCCTGAGCTGCGGCGATGGCCGCCTTGAAAGCATCGTAGCTCGCCTGGGTCGCCCACATGTCGCTCGCTTCCACATCGCTGCCATCGGAGCTCACCTTCGTGGCGTCGAGCTTCGCTTGCGCATCTGCGATGGCCTGTTTAAGAGCGTTCAGCTCGTCCACCGTGGCCCAGGAGCGCGCCTGGGAAATGCCCTTTATCGAGGCGTTGTCCACCTGCCACGTAGACACAACCGACTTCACGCTATCGGCGACTTTCGTCCAGTCGGTCCATTCGGTTTGGGAAGAGGAGGCCGAAACATCTGAACCTTCGGTGACGCCCGTCCAGCTCTCCCCCGCATTGACCTTTCCGCTGAAAGTTGCCCAGTTGTAGGCAACTCCCTGGTACCACTTGCCATCGCCCTTGCACTTCTGCGTGCTCACCACGACATAGCGCTGCCCCTTGCGCATGCTCACCCACTTGCTTGAATCCTCAATCTCGGTGCGATGATAGCCGCCGCAGGCATACGTCGCTTCGAATTCGCATGCCAGACGGGAATGGTCGGGGTCGGTCGGCGAAGTCGCATCGTCATCGAGCAGATAAACCTGGTAGGTTACGGTGGTATCGCTCTTGTAGGTCTTACCCATGACGGCGTTCAACGTCATGTCGCCCTGGGCAGTGAAGATATTGGCCGAGCTCGTCGGCTCATCCGAAGAAGTGAGGATCGTGGACCGCTCTGGCATAAAGTCGTACTGATCCGTATAAATATCGCTGGTTTCGCCATAATCTTCCAGGTCGAAACTGTACGAGACGGGATTGCTCAAAGATTGGTCGTAATACGACAGGTAAAAATAGCCCGTATGCTCGCCCTTATCGTTTTCGATTCCCCATTCGCCGTAATTTTGGAAATCCTGCCCCTCAGACTGGGCGCCGGCGCTCTGCTTCACAATCCAGGCACCATCACCGGGAGGGGTCTTGCCCGCGCTATTTTGGAAATTGCTCGCAGCATAGGTATCGTCCCAGCCGACGATGCAGACCCTATGGTTGGCTTCCTTTCTCTCCCATGTGTAATGCGACCAGGTATTCCTGTCGAAATACCTGGTAATCTCTTCGCGCTCCCCATCGTCGCATATACCTATGGCTATACCGTGGCCGGCTTGGATTTCGCTCTTCAAAGCGGCCACCGCCTGCGCATCGGTGAACTTGTAGACCTTCGATTTCGACTCGTCAGAAGCGAGAACCCTCGTCTCGGGCAGCACGTTGGCGTCCGTGAGCGTGAATTCGTTTAGCTCCCACAGCGAATCATCCACGCACCAGTCGGTCGAAGTCCCGTCTGGTATCCTGCCAGCCCAATTCTCAAGCGTGACCTGGGCTGTTGGATGTTCCTCTTTATAGGCGTCGATTTGCTCTTGCGTCATGTACAGCGTTTGGGCGTCGCTTGAGCCATCTTCTTTCACGCTGCACTCTATGATGCCCTCTTTGTTGCGATACTGCGCCGTGGGCTCGGATTCGGGAACCAGGCCAATGCCCGCGCTGAAAAGCGTCATGCCGTAGCAGGCCTTGCCGCCCTGGTTGAACCCGGAATTCCCCCCATATCCCGAGCCGCCCTCGCCCGCCTGGCTGGCGCCGGCCACGCTCTCTGGCGTGCCGTTCTCGCTGTAGACGAAATTCACCAACGCTTTTTCGGACAAGTCAAAGTTCTCGCCCAGATCCACCCCCTCTTCGGAGGCCTTGGAGAGAATGCTCGTTTCGGCGGCCGCGATGGTGCCGAAAGCCCAACAAGCCCCCCAGGGGTTCTGCTTCTTCACAGGAGTGACGAGGCCTTCGTCGTAAAGGCTGTATTTCAAAGCGAACCCAAACGTTGAAACGTTGTCGTTCGTAAGCTCGATGGGCTGTTCATCGCCCACGTAGGAAGAGTACGGATAATCGGCGTTCCCTTCGAACATCTGCTCCGTGGCATCGGTCCACTTCTTCTGCACGTCGGCATCCGAAGCGAACGCAGCCGCGGGCGCCGTTCCCAAAAGCGTCATAGCCAAGACGACGGACAACCCAGAGGAGAGACCTCGCTTAAACCACGCCTGACCGGCGGTTGACTGCTTTTTCATGGTGAACCCTTTCGTCACAGCGCGAAAGGGGGCCTTTCGCACAGGCCGATTATAAGCCAAACGAAAGTGCCCCCTAATCCGCGCGAAGCCATGAAGGCGCCGATTGACCCCGCCAACTCCGAATACGAGCTCACCTTTCGGGCTTTACGGCTCTTCGGGAGCCGCCGCCAACACGGCCGCGCTCGCAACGATGGCGCTTACCCCCGCAAGCGCGCCCGCCGCCGCGAAATACGAGTTCGCAGCATCGGCGGTAGCGGCGAAGGTCGCGTTGCCCTTCGCTTTCTTGGTCGAATCGCCTTGGGCGCCGCTTCCCTGCTCTTCGGGGCTAACGGGAGCGGGACTTGGAGTGGGGTCGTCTTCGTGGTCGGTCACCGTAATGCGCCCCTTGCCAAACTCGTCGGCATATTCCTGCCCGATAACGCCTTTCAGGTTCACGCGGATGTACTCTATGATGCCGTCGACCTCGGTTCCCATGAGCTCGATTCCCTCGGTGTTTTCGGGAATGGGCATGTCGTTTCCGCCCGAAAGCAAGATGTAGGAATTCGAGGCCAGCTTGTATCGCGCCGTTGGGTCGATTTCCTTACCGAAAAGCGCGGCGTGCTTAACGCGACGCTCGCCTACGATTTCTTTTACCGCCGAGCCATCGTCGGTCAGCACCACGGGCGTCGGGATATCGGTTCGAACGGTGTAGCTCGCGCCTTCGCTCACCTGCAAAAATCCGCCGAAGGCTTCGGGCGCGAGCATGGCGCCGACTTCGAGCATGTCCAAAATATGCTGGCCGCTCACCTCGAGAACGCATAGCTGGTTCATATAGGGGTGAACCGAAATCAGATTGCCGTATGTCACATCGCCCGCGTCGATATTCGCGCGAATGCCGCCGGCGTTGACGAGCGCCACATCGCAATCGAATCCGCAGTTCGACGCATAGTAGAACAGCGCGTCGGCCGCCAAATCGCCCAAGTTGGTTTCGCACATGCGCACCGTCCAGGTAACGCCATCGTCTTCGCACGCACGCAAGAACACCTCGGAGCTGGCGACCTTGGAGTTCTTCGCCGCCTCGAGCTCCTCATTGATTTTCGCGATGAGGCTCGCCACCGTCGCGTCTTCTTCCGAAGCCTCCTGTATGAGCGAGGCGCTGATATTTTCCACGCCCGTCGCATCGAGCGCAGCCGTCATCGTGTTCGACGAGAGATCTATCTCCACGCGTCCGAAGCTCGCGAACTTCGTGCCCGTCTGCGTGATGATGACTTCTTCGCCGAGGATATTCTTCGCCTTCTGCACGTACATCTCGTGGCTGTGGCCGTCGATGACCACGTCGATTCCCGAGGTATTCTCGGCCACCGTATCGCTGCGCCATTGGGCGGGAGTGCCGTATTGCCCCAGATGGGAAAGGAGCACAACGTAGTCGGCATTGCCCACCGAGCGGGCCTCGTCAACGGCGGCCTGCACGGCGTCGTAGAGCTTTTGCCCCGTGGAGTCGCCGCAGAAACCGTAAATGATATTGCCGTCTTTGTCTTTGAACGTCGAAGGCGACGAGGTGGTGAGGGTCGTTGGCGTGGCCACCCCAACGAAACCGACGCGCACGGAGCGCCCCGAAGATGTCTCGTATTCCACCACGCGATAGGTGTCGAAGATGGGAGAGCCGCCCGCGTCCAAGAAATTGCAGCACACATACGGCACGCCTTCGGTTTGGCGCAGCGCGAAGAACTGCTCGAGGCCGTAGTCGAATTCGTGGTTGCCGGGAACCAGCACGTCGTAGCCGCAGGCGTTAATGACCTGGGCCGGCGCCTCACCTTTCGTATAGGCTCCGTTGAAATCGCCCTGAACGTTGTCGCCCGCATCGACCACTCCGACGCTTGAAGCGCCGTATTTTTCGCGCTGAGCTGCGGCATAGCCGGCGAATGCCGCATAGCCGAGCTTGGTCTTCGCGTTGAGGAATTCGCAGTGCACATCGTTGGTGTGCACGATGACGATGCGCTCGCCTTCGGCATCGGTCGAGGGCGTTTGCGAGCCCGCTTCATCGGCGTAGGCCGAACGCGAATTCGAAGCAAGGGGAACCGTAATGCTCGCGAGCACCGCGCCAGCTGCAGCGACAAATGTGCGTCGTGAAATGGAATTGCTCGTCATGGATACCTCGCTCACGATTCGGCGGCCAATATTCGACGGCCAATATTCCTAAGAAAGCTGCGGCTCGTCTTCGTAGACGATTTTACCAGCGCAGATGGTGCATCGCACCTTGCCATAGAGCTCTTGCCCGATAAAGGGAGTGTTCGATGCCTTCGAGGCGAATTCGCTCGGCACCTTCCATCGCTGCCCCTCGCTGAAAATCACCACGTCGGCATCCGCGCCTTCCGCGATGAAGCCCTTGTTAAGCTTGTAGAGCTTGGCGGGATTCAGGCTCATCTTCTCTATCAGCTGCGCGAGCGTGAGATGCCCCTTGCGAACCAGGTTGGTAATCCCCAGCGCAAGCGACGTCTCCAGCCCGATGATGCCGCTGGGCGCCTCGGCGAAGGGCCTGGCCTTTTCCTCGGACGCATGCGGAGCGTGGTCGGTCGCGATGATGTCGATGGTGCCGTCTTTGAGGCCCTCGATAATCGCATAGCGATCGGCATGCGTACGCAGCGGCGGGTTCATCTTCGCCATCGTGCCCTTCTCCAGCACGGCCTCTTCGGTCAGCGAGAAATGGTGCGGCGTGGCCTCGGCGGTAACGGGCGCGCCCATCTCTTTGGCCAGGCGAACCATCTTCACGGCGCTGGCCGAGCTGATGTGCTGGATATTGACCCGCGCGCCGGTATGCAGCGACAGCATGCAGTCGCGCGCGACCATCACGTCTTCAGCCAAAGCGGACGCCCCTCGAAAGCCGAGCTTTGCGGAAACTGCGCCGTCGTTTACGCCGGGCACTTCGATGAAGGCTTTGTCTTCCTCGTGCATCGACAAGGGCATATCGAGCGATGCCGCCCGCTCCATGGCGCGCTTGACGAATGCGGCGTCCATCAGGGGAATGCCGTCGTCGGTGAAGCCGACGGCCCCGGCCGCGGCAAGCCCCTCCATGTCCACCAGCGTCTCGCCCTTCAGGTTTTCGCTGATGGCGGCGCAGGTGAGCACATTGATGCCGCAATGGGCGGCCTTGTCGAGCACGTATGCGAGCGTTTCGGGGTTGTCAACAACGGGCGAGGTGTTCGCCATGCAGATGACCGTGGTGAAGCCGCCCGCCGCAGCCGAGGCCGCGCCGCTTTCGATATCCTCTTTATAGGTGAAGCCTGGGTCGCGAAAATGCACGTGCACGTCGATGAGCCCGGGGGCCACGATGCAGCCCTTGGCCTCTATGATGCGCTCGTAGTCCTCGCTGCGCTGGTACTTTCCGATTTTCGCGATTTTACCGCCGTCCAAAACCAGGTCGAGCACGTCGTCGATGCCGCGCTTCGGGTCGATTACGCGGCCGTCTTTTATGAGGATCATCGCGCTTCCTCCTTCAGATGCTCGTAGATGACCTTGGCGCCGTCGCAGATGGATTCGATTGTGGCAAATTCCAGCTTGTTGTGGCTGATGCCCTTGGCGCAAGGAATGAATACCATGGCCGTGTCGCAAATATGCGCGAACGACATCGCATCGTGGCCCGCGCCGCTGATCATCGAGCGATGCGGCATATGCAGCGCTTTGGCCGCGGCAAGCAGTTTTTGCTGAAGTTCAGCCGACATGCCGATGGGCGGAATGTCGGAGGTCTTTTCGCGGAAGTATTTCAGCCTGCGCTTGTCGCAGATGCGCGTGCAGGCCGCCTTCAGCCGAGCCTCCATGCGATCGAGGCTGGCCGAGTCGATGCCGCGCATGTCAACGCCGAGCTCGACTTCGCCTGGAACGACGTTGAGGGCATTCGGGTGGTTGGCGATGACGCCCACCGTGGCGACCGACTGGTACATGGATTCCGATTTGCCGATTTCCTCGATTTCCAAAATGATCTCGGCGGCGGCGCACAAGGCATCGGAGCGCATGCCCATGGGCGTTGCCCCCGAATGCTCTGCGCTGCCGTGAATGTGCACCTTGAAGCGACGGGGACCGGCGATGGTCGACACGATTCCCACCGCGTCGCCGTACTCTTCGAGCACTTTTCCCTGCTCTATATGGAGTTCGACATACTCTTTGATGCCTTGGATACGGTCGGGGTGCAGGTCGAAGCCCTTTCGCGCGAAGACCTCGCGCAGGGTCTCGCCGTTTTTGTTCACGGCGTCGCCGATGTCGTGCTTGTAGATTTCCTTGGTGATAAGCCCGCTGCCGATGGTGCTGCGACCGAAATTGCTCGATTCCTCGCAGCGCATGGCGCCCACGCGAATGGGCAGGTCGAGCCCGTCACGCTGCGCCCAGCTCAAAATCATGAGCCCGGCGATAATGCCCGCGACGCCATCGTAGCGGCCGCCTTCGATAACGGAGTCGAGGTGCGACCCCACCAGGTAGTACGGCTCGTCCATGTCACAGCGCGGGTTGTACAGGTAGGTATTCCCTACCGCGTCGGCGTAATTGGAGAAGCCCTTTTCCTCGCCCAGCGCGCACAGCGCGGCATGCATCTCGTCTTCCACGGCCGTATAGCCCAGTCGGGTAACACCGCCGTTTTCCGAGCTGCCGATGCCGTAGAAGCGGTCGAAGAGATATTCCGCGTATTCGATGTCTTCGATGGAATGCTGCATTGCCCAAACCCTCCTTACGGGTAAAGGCACATTCTAGGCTTTTTGGCGAAGGAGGTTCGCGAAATTTAACCGAGCCCGTACATTTCCCTAGCGTTCCTGCGAAGGAGCCGCGGATGAAGCGTCCTCGGAGGGCGAACCATCCCCGCCTTGGCTTTCGCCCAACGCCGGCTTTGCGGAGCCGAACACAAGCGCGTCGAAAAGCCTGGCGAATTCTTCGCTATCACGCACGTCGTCGTTTTGCAGAATGCGAAGCGCCGCGGCGCCCGCGCTGTAGCGCTCGGCATTTTCCACGGCATGGCAATCGCGCGAACGTCCCTCGAGTGCGCACGCCGCCCGTTCAAGCCGTTCATCCGCCGCAGAATCCGATGCCTCCCGGGAGGCCGCCCTCACATGGGCCGCCTCGATATCCTTCCGCTCGGCATCGCTCGCACGCACTTCGGCGATGCACTCCGAGAAATCTTCCTCGAGGCTCACCCCGTGGCTCACAAGCCAGCGCCGCGGATTCCAGCTTCGCTCGCCCATGATTTTGCACGCAGCCGCCGCCAGCGCGAATACCAAAATGGAGTCGATAGTGCGCTCAATCAGCAGGGCGCCCGCCGTGGCAAGCGCGAACGGAACGCCGACATCCAAGAAAAACTGCTGGTAGAACTGCTGGTACGACGTAACGAGGCTCCCGCCCGAAAGCGCCATGGAAAGCAGGAACGCGATAACCGTTCGCACGCCGATGACAATGGCCAGAACCTTCGCCGTGCGGCCCTTGGGACGCCTGCCGTCTTCGCCAAGCGGAAGCAACAGACCATAAGCCAAGGCTACAACGACGCTTTCCGCTATATAGAGCAGGTTGCCGGCGTTGCCCGTTGCTATGGCCAGCACCAAATTGTTCGCGAAGCTCACGATGATGGCGGCCGCAGGGCCAAGCGCGCAGGCCACGATTGCCGTGCCCGTCGTATCGATCCACACAAAGCGCCCCGTCAAGAGCACGCAGATGGTATACAGCACGAAGTTCACGGCGATGCCCGCCGCAATCGTGACGGCGAAAAGCCTCACCTTGGGGTTTCTCTTCAGGAAATTGCGCGCCTTCGCTGGCGTGAACAGGAAATACTTCCAATCGACATCGCCCACGAAGCTCCCCGCGAAATAGCGCTCACCATCCTCGCCGCGAACCTGGAGCTGCCGCAGGAAACTGCCCGTCATAATACCCGCGGGCAGCGCGAGCACGAAGATGCCGAACAGCGAAGAAACGCTCGTGATAACCCTGCCCGTATCGGTGAGAGGATATATGTCGCCAAAGCCGATTGTGGTAAGCGTGATAGCCGCCCAATACAGCGCGTCGACGAAATCGCTGAACGTATCGGTCTCAAGCGTGAACATGACGAGCGCCGAGACGAAGGTGTACAGGCATGCGAGCAAAAGCACCAGGCCAAGCGTGCGACGCTCCTGGTAGAACACGTTGGCGATGATGGAGAGATGGCGCGAATAGCGGAATATGCGAAAGATTCGCAGCACGCGCAAAAACAAGAAGCTCGCGGGCAGCACGTTAAGGGAAGGCAGAATGGCCAGCAAGTCGATAATCGCCACAAGGGTAAACGGGTAGCGCACAAACGATTTCCAGTTGCGCGGCGTGCCCTCTTCCAAATCGTGGGTCATCCAGCGCAGAATGTAGTCGAAGGCCAAAATATAGACGCTCACCAGGTCGAGCACGGTGAGCGCCGTTTGGGCGGCGGGCGGAAGCTTCGCAAGGTGAAAAAGAGTCGGGATGATGCTCACGAAGGCGACGAACACCATGAAGGCGTCGTAGGCGCGGCTTACCCGGTCGCCCTTGCGAGCGCGATGCACTATTTGGAAAACTCTGGCGCGCATGGCAGCCTTTCGAAAATGGGATTCCTTTTCATCTTAGGGGGAGCCGTCGCATAAAGCGAGCGCGACGTTCGTGCGGCGGCTTCACGAGAGATCTCTGGCAAAGATTCTATACGCGAAAAACCCTTAAACTGGCCGCGCCGAGCATTTCAACATAGACGAAGCGGCATCGACGGCCCAGCGGCCCGGCCACACCAACCCCAGTGCGCGAATCGGCCGCTCGCAAATCGGGGGAAATGGCGCAAAGTGTTTCGTTTTGCGACCCCTATAGTAGAATCTATGCGCGGTTCGGCGCGGGTTCCGCCACAAAGGATTCGAGCGCCGAACGAATGCGCACAAGACACACCCCGTTGGAAAACCGCATGGCCCGCCTTCACCGCGAGCCCCAAGATGAAAGCTGCTATGAAACGTATCGCGTCCAAACAAGGCATCGGCACCTCGGCTGCGCTCGCGCAGCCCGCAACAGGCGAAACCGCTGCAAGCGGAGCCGCCCCAAAGGAGCGCCGCTAATGCTCGCGACGACGTACAAAGCGATAGACCTCTTCGCGGGCATCGGCGGCATTCGCATGGGCTTCGACCAGGCGTTCGGCAATCGAATCACGACCGTCTTCGCGAGCGAGTTCGACGAGCCCGCCTGCAAAACGTATCGGGCCAACTTCAACGATCCGTTCGAAATCGCGGGCGACATCACCCAGATAGATGCCTCGGAAGTTCCCGATTTCGACATATGCCTCGCGGGGTTTCCCTGCCAGGCGTTCAGCCTTGCAGGCAAGCGGCGCGGCTTCAACGACGACTACAAGGGCCGCGCGCGAGGCACGCTGTTCTTCGATACCCTGCGCATCTGCACCGACAGGGCGAACAAGCCCAAAGTCATCTTCTGCGAAAACGTGAAGGGCCTGCCCATGCACGACAAGGGCCGCACCTTGGAAACCATCCTCGGCGCGCTCAAGGAAGACGGCTACGTGCCTTTCCACAAGGTTCTTAACTCGAAGAATTTCGGCGTGCCGCAGAACCGCGAGCGCATCTATATCGTGGCGTTTCGCGAAGACATCGCGCCCGAAAACTTCGAGTTTCCCACCCATGCGGGGCGGAAAAAGACGATTCGCGACATCATGGAAGACGCGCCCATCAGCCCGAAGTACTACCTCTCGGACACCTACATGGAAACGCTTCGCCGGCATAGGGCCCACCACGAGGCGCTCGGCCACGGCTTCGGCTACGAGATACGCGACCTCGACGGCATCGCGGGCGCCATCGTATGCGGTGGCATGGGCCGCGAGCGCAATCTCATCGTCGACCACCGCGAGCACTCCATGGTGCCCGTGACACGCATCAAGGGAAGCATCAACACCGAAGACATTCGCAAGATGACGCCCCGTGAATGGGCGCGGCTGCAGGGATTTCCCGACAGCTACAAGCTCACGCTGTCGGACACGCAGCTGTACAAGCAATTCGGCAATTCCGTGACGGTGCCCGTTATTAAGGCGATCGCCGTGCGAATCAGGGAAGTGCTCGATGCTCACGGGCAATAGGGGCGAATGGAGCGAAGTCTACGCCTTCCTGCGCATTCTCGCCGACGGGGAAATCGCACCGGCCGATGCAAACCTGAACGAGCTGAGCGAAGCGCCCGCCATTCCCGTTATCAGGGTAATCAGAAAAGAGAGAAACGCCCCACGCATCAGCTATTACGTGGGCGACCTGATGAACGCCGAACTCGATAATGGAACGAGCGTCGCGCGCGTCGAAAGTCGCGAGCTCGCCGATGCGGCGAACGAGCTCTACCGCGAGATAACCTCGACTGGCCACGCAAAAGGCACGTTCGCGGCGCCCGCGACGGAACGCTTCATGGAAACGCTCGGCGTTCGCACGCTCAAGGCGCCCTCGAAAGACAAGGCCGACATCGTGCTTCAGATGCACGATGCGCATACAGGGTTCGACCCTATATGCGGATGGAGCATAAAATCGGAGCTCGGAAACCCTCCCACCCTGCTCAATGCGGGAATGTCTACCAATTTCGCCTTCAGGCTCAGCGGCTGCACTCGCGAAGCCATGGCGCGCGCGAATGGAATCGCCACGGCGAATAAGCTCAAAGACCGCATTGCACTGCTCAAGCGCGAATGCGATTTCGAGTTCGAGCGTGCGGCGCACCCCACCTTCGATCGGAACATGCGCCTTGTCGATAGCCTCTTTCCCCAGCTCATGGCAGAATCGGTGTTGCGATACTACCAAGGCGAGGGCCCCGCGTGCGCGCATATCGTAGACGCCCTGGAGAGCGATGACCCGCTCGGTATGGGCAAGGGAATGTACGAGTACAAGTTCAAGAAATTCCTTTGCGCGGTGGCGCTTGGCATGACGCCCGCAAAAGAGTGGAACGGCAAAGACGACGCCACCGGCGGCTACATCGTCGTGCGCGGCGATGGCAAGGTGCTCGCGTTCCATATCTACAACAGGGATATGTTCGAGGATTACCTGCTGAGCAATACGAGATTCGAAACGGCATCGACCACCAGGCACAACTTCGGAAGCGTCTACGAAAAAGACGGCGGATTCTTCATCAATCTGAACTTGCAGATTAGGTTCAGATAGGACGCGCCCACGAGGGCGCTGACGCAAACATTTCAAAGCCCCGGATTCTCACTGTACTGAGTATTTTTACTCAGTACAGTGAGAATCCGGGGCGATACCTTCGCGATGAGCGTATTGTTATTTGACCGCTTTCATGCTGGCAAGCGCGGCTTCGATAATCTCGTTCGCAGCGCGCTCGTCGTCTTGAAACAGGGCGTTTTCCTTCCAGCGGCGCTCGCGCCGCTGGCCCTCGGACTCGCTATCCTGCTCGCGCCACGTGCAGAGCAGCTTGTTCAGCAGCACGATCAAGACCGCGCGCTCCTCGTCGGTCAGGCAGCTGAACAGCGCCTCGTCGCGCTCCTTTCGCGAAAGCTCGCATTCGAGCGCGCTGATGCGCCCCTTCTCGGTGATGCTCACGATGATCTCGTTGCCGTTGCCCGAGCGTCGGCGCGAAACGTACTCTTCCTTCTCCAGCTTGCGAAGAAGCTCGGAGAGCGACGCCGCGCGAATGCCCAGTTTCTCGAGCAGCTCTTTCTGAAGCATCTCGTCGTGTTCGTTCAGAATCGAGAGAACCTTATTCTGTCCAGGGCGTACGGCGAGACCCTGGCGCGGGCCGCGGCCCATGCTGACGCTCACTTCGTGCAGAAGCGAATACAGGTCGTTCTTAGGCTTGTATGCCATGTTCTACCCCTTAGTGCTTTATCTTCGGTACCTAACAGTGTAGCAAAAAAAACCGTCACAACTGGCAGTTTGATACCGTGCGAGTTGAGTTCTGCGAGAAAATCGCACCAAAGAAGATGAGGCGCCACTCATCCAAAAATCCTTAGTCCTCCTCGCGAACATCGGTGGCATCGGCGTTTCTCACCATGTACAGCTCGCCGGTCTCGGTGTCTTGATAGACGGTGCCCATCTCGGAATATGTGGCCTGCGACGAGGCGATTTCCTCTTGCGCTTCGGTCACCTCTTGGGTGACGTGTTCCATATCGTCGGGCTGATATTCGGTCAAGTCCACGTTGTAGCGCGCCACCAACGCCACGATAAGGCCGCACGCGAACACGAGCATCACATCGGCCAAGTTCACCAGACCCGTACGCGGGTCGTCATCGTCGCCCTCGCTGTCGAAATCCAGCAGACGCGAATCAAGCAGGCTCTTCGATCCAATGGCCATAGCTACTCACCAGCCCTTTCGACCGATTGCGCGCCCAACACCGCGGCTGCGGCACCCGACGAGCCGCCGACGACCGCCGCTCGGGAATCGGCCGGCGCGTTCGCTACCGTAAGCGGCCTCTTCGTGGCGCAACGCCCACTCTTGTCATATTCCAGTTGCGCTGGCTCGAATTCGTAGCCCTGCTCATGCATCGCCCGCGCTTTCTCAAGCAGGGTATTCATGGCGGCCTCCAGGCTCACCAAGTAGTCGGCGTACCAGCGCTTGCGCAAGCGTGACACCACCAGACACACCACGGCCGTCACCAAACCCGCGACCGTTCCGTCGAAGGCCACGCGCAGCGACTGCGACAGCTGCTCGGTGTCGCCCTGCCCCATTGCCACAATGCCAGGGCCCAGGGGGATGAGCGTGGCCATGAGGCCCAGCATGGGCGCGATTTTCGACACGGTATCGGTGCGACCCACAACCTTCTTATACGCCAAGCTCTCGTTGGCGAGCAGACGTTTGGCCACTTCGGTGCGAGCGTCCTCGGGCAAATACAGGTAGTTCACCAGCTCGTCCAGATCGTCTTTATGCTGGCGAAGAAGCCCGCTTTCATCAATCACACGCGACAAGTCGTCGGGGTCGGCGGCATCGAGCTGCGCCAGCAATTGTGGAATGGCCGCGCGGTAACGCCTGCGCTCGCATGCAGCCTCCACCACGATGGAGCCAATGCAATACAGCGCATACACGATGAGCGCCAGTAGGATGACCACCACTGGCACCAGCAACACGCTTCCCAGCGTATGCAGCACGTCGCTGAGGTACAACGTGTTGAGGATATCCGTCTGTTCCATGTTCAAACCTTTCGTTTCGCGGCCTGCGGCCGATTGCTATGCGTGTATCGAAGCCGCAGTGCCTGCGGCGATGTTTTCGGAAATAGAGTCAAAAGGACGCGCGGAAAAATCCGCGATGCCCAACTTCGATGAGGAAGAATCGTCCAGCATACAAGAAAGACCACCAGCAACCTTACGCCTGAACAAACAGTTCTCGCATATGCGGCCCTGCGCCAGCAAACGTTCCTCCGCATCGTTGTCGGGCTGGAAGCGCCCGCAGCCATAACCCGAAGCCGCAGCGTCGGCCGATTGCCAGCACGCGCTTGCGCCCGTGCCCCAGCCAGCGCTCTCCATGCCGTCCAAGTCGAGCTTGCAGCACGGCACGGCTGTGCCGTTCCGCATATTGCACACCAGCGTTATGGCGCCCCCATGCAGCACGGGCTTGGCTTCGGCGTTAAGCACGAGCCGAGCATCGTCGGCAATGGGCCGCCATGCCGCATCGCACACCGTAACCGGCCCGCATGCCAATGTCGAAAGCCCAGCACGCACCATTCCCACAGAAGCGCACGTATTTTCCATCCCCAGCATGGCGGCCAAGTCCCATTTGCCGCGGAAACGCCCGTCGTTGCCCGCAAGGCGCAAACCCGCGCCGGCCAGAGCGCCGATGACGCCTTGCCCCGTGCCTCCGTGCTCGGAAAGCTGCAGCCAGGGAATGCTCTCGGCAAGCTTATACGCCTGGTCCTTGCTGCATATCTCTCGCTGCGCGCGCCTGCCGAAAGCCGCAAGCGACTCCAGCCGAACGCGCTCGTCCGCCGGCGCATGCTCCCAGGTCGCAAACCCGCCAACGCCAGTCGAAATCCACTCCGCTGGCATATCGGCCACGCACAGCCCTGGATCGGCCGAAACGGCCGACAGCTCGGCAATCTGCCGCACCGCATGCTCGCGCATCCGCTCCGATGCCCCTTCGGGCATCCGGGCCGCAAAGCACATGGACGAGTTATGCGACGTATACGGAACGCCCTCAGCCAGCAGCAGTTGATGGCGCGTGATACCCAAAAGCATGCAACCGCCCAGGTCACCGACCGCGTCGGCTATAGCCTCCGCCACCGCGCCAGTGCTGGTTGCGCGCGTCACATCGTCGGTATCGTCAACGCACAGCACCACCAGCCGGTTCATGCGATCCCGGTCAAGCGCTCCCCCATACAAAAGCTTATCGGCCCTAGGCATTGCGACCGCCTCCGTTGCCGCCACCCGAGCCGCTGCCGCTGCCCGAGCCCGATCCACTGCCCGAGCCATTACCGCCCGACGTGCGCAATCCTTCGCCAGAAAGCATGCTGGCATACGTTTCGTCATCGATATCAAGGCCTAGGTAGTCGTGGTAGTAATCCACCACCGTCTGCTTCAAATCCACGTCAAAGAACAGATCGGGGTAGGCGACCGTTCCCAACCACAACATGGCCAGCGAAGTCTCTACGCTGCCGCGATGGCCCCAGCGCGTAGCGCCCGTGGGAATAACGCGCACGGCGCCCTCCCGCACCGCCTGTAGGCCAGCCCATTGCGCATCGGAGCCAATGAGCTCAACCGCCTGCGCGTTGCTGCAAATAATCAAATCGGGGTTCCACGTATATATCTGCTCGAGCGTGGCATTGTAGTCAGAGTCTGAAGTCGGCGCTTGACCTGCCGATACATCAATGCACCCCGCTTCCTCGATCCACGAAGCGCCCAAAGATCCCTTTCCATCGCACAGCAGGGCATCGTTGATGGAATGGTATACGCGCACGCGGTCGTCGTCAGCCAAACTGTTCACGCGAAAAAACACACTCTTGCATATATCGTCATAGTACTCGATAAGCGAGTTCGCCTTCTCATAGGCGTCCTGACCGCACGCCTCACCCACCTTGAGCATAGCAGTGAACTGGCTGCTCACGGAGGAATAGCCCACCAGCACATATGGGATACCAGCATTATCAAGCTTGGCAAGTTCGCTCTCGGGCATGGTGTCGTGGACGATGGCAACATCGCACCCAGCACTCAAAAGCTCCTCTATATTCACCGCGTTGCCAGAAAGCGAGGGCAGGCTCGCAAGCTGCGGGCATATCTGCTGCAGCAATTTGTCGGATTTCGTGCCGCCTGGTACGCCGCATAGCTTGTCCCCCGCGCCAATCATGACGGCGAACTCACCTGAAAACGAATCCATTACGGCAATATGCTGCGGATTGCTCGGAACCTGGACTTCGCGTCCAGTGGTGTCGTACATCCAAACCATGCCCTCGGCGGGCTCTTCGAAGAAATCGCCCGACGACATGTGCCCCTGGCTGGTATCGCCCGCTTTCAGGCCGTTTAAAAGCGCCACGCTCCCCACGGTAAACAGTATCATCGTCAGCGAAACGGCCACCACCGCGCCGAACATGCACCGCGCACGCCGATCGGCACGTGCCTGCTCGGCCCTCCGCGCCCGGTAGTCTATCTTGTCGCCGTCTTGGTCATGCGGCCGAACGTCATCGCTCATCGCGAACCCCCTCTGTATGCGCAACGCCGCAATCGGCGTCGTCCTTCTCGTTTTCCCAGCCTTTTCCAAGCACAGCGGCGCACTCTGGCGCATCTTCGCCCAGAGCTATGGTGCGCACAGGAACAATTTGACGAAGCATCCGCTCGCCTTCTGCGCGCCCCGGCGCCTCCACCAATCGTGCTCGAATGCCGAACACGTGCGCGAGCATATCTTCGGTGAGCACCTGCCGCGGCGCGCCCTCGGCGACCACGCGCCCACCGTCCATAACGGCCACGCGCGTGGACACGCCCGACGCAGCCAGGTGAAACGCCTGGTTGGGCGCATGCGTGGCCATAAGCACCGTCACGCCACGTTCGAGCACCAGCTTCTCGACCATTTCCAAAAACACCAGCTCGTTGCGAAAATCCAGATGCGCGGTGGGCTCGTCCATCAAGACCAGCGGCGCGTCTTGCACTAGCGCTCGGGCAAGCAGCGTCATCTGCATCTGCCCACCAGACAGTGCGGTGTAGGGCCGCTGCGCCAAATGCACGATGCCGCACCCCGCAAGCGCCTCGTCCACGCGCGCCATGTCCTCCGCATCGGGCGAGCCCCAGCCGCCAGAGGCCGTAAGCCCCATAGCCACGATTTGCTCAACCGTATAGGGGAACGACCGCTCATGCACCTGCGGAACGTAGGACGCCAGCTGAGCCAACTGGCGCGGACGCAGCTCAGCCGTCGGCCGACCGTCTATGAACACACACCCGGACGCGGGACGATTCTCGCCGAGCACGCAGTCGATGAGCGTGGATTTTCCGCAGCCGTTCACGCCCATGAGGCACGTGCATGTGCCGCGCCTAACTCGCAGGTCGACGCCAGAAAGCACCAGCTGCTCGCCGAATGAAAACGAAAGCCCCCGCACGTCAAGCATAGGCTCGTCCGCAGCGCCGCCCGCGCCACGTTCGTCGCTATGCGCTACCATTGCCGCCCCCTCGTCCGTTTCAGCAGGTACACGAAAAACGGCGCGCCGATGAGCGCCGTCAGAATGCCCAGCGGAACCTCGGAGGCCCACAGACAGCGCGACGCCAGGTCGACCACCACCATGAACGATGCGCCCAACGCAAGTGACGCCGGCACCAGCCGGCGATTGCCCGAGCCCACCAACATGCGGCCTATATGCGGAATAACCAGGCCCACCCAGCCGACTTCGCCGGCCAAACACACCGCGCCCGCCGTGGCAAGCGTGGCGCCGCATACAACAGCCGCCTTGTCGGCTTGGGCGTTCAACCCCAGACTGCGAGCCTCTTTGTCGCCCATAGACAGCACGTCTATACGCCCAGAAAATGCCAGCAGCACGCCGACGCCAACGCATATGGGAATAAGCGCCCAAAACTGACCGAACCCCACGCCCGAAAGCGAGCCCATAAGCCAATACACAATGCTCGGCAGCTGCGATTCGGGGTCGGCCACGTATTTCATAAGGCTCACCAGCGCCGAAAACACCGACGAGACGATGGTGCCGCCCAAAATGAGCATGATGGCCGGCGTTTGGCGGTATACCCGCGCAATCCAATACGACAGGCACACGGCCACCACGCCGAACAGAAACGCACTGGGGTAGATCGCCAGGCCGCCGCCAAGCGCCACAATGGCCAGCGCCGCGCCGAATCCCGCGCCGCTGCTCACGCCCAAAAGCCCTGGGTTCACCAGCGGGTTGCGGAACACCCCTTGGTAGGCAGCGCCGCTTGCCGCCAACGCTGCGCCCACGGCCGCCGCCGCCAGCGCACGCGGAAGGCGCGTTTGGGCGACCACGGCGAACACTTCGGGAGAAACCGTGGCATGCGGCAGGGGTGTGAGCGCCAGAAGCGCATTGCACACGTCCGCAGCCGACACCTGAAAGCGGCCCACGAACAGCGACGCGAACACCAGCACGAACGGCAGCACATACATCGCCGCCGAAAGCGCCATTCGCCCAATAGGACTGCGAACTGCGGAAACGCTATGCCCCATGCGGTTCCCCCTTATCGGGCGAGACCGGCATGCCTTCGGTCGCGACGATATTCGCGCCCGTGCCAGCGACATTTTCCACAAGCACCTGGCCTGCGAAAACGGGAGCGTCAGCCACGATGCGGCGGCATGCGCAGGCCACATCCATAAGCGCCGCACGGTCGACCTCGGCCGACGTGCGCACCGAAACCAGTGGCAGATGAGCCCCTCGCACTTTCACCGTGCCCGTGAACAGGCGCATGGGGCGCGCCAGCTCGGCGCGAGCGAAATTGGCGCCGCGCTCGCATGTGTTGCCCGAGCACTCGCCCGCCGCGTCCACCGCCACGATGCACCCCGTGGGGCACACCGTGCATGCCACCAGGCTGGTGCCCGCCGGCACATCGGTGTCAAGCGCATCGGCCACCTTGCCATGTGGCTCGGTCACACGGCGTCGGGCGAGCTTTGCCAAATCTGCAGGCAGCTCGGCCTTGCTTCGGCTCGAGCCTGCCGCAAATGTCGCCGCCGCGCGGCCGGCCTCAAGCCCTTCTTGCGTCACCTGATCGGCCAAGTCATGCGGCATGTTGGCGTTTCCGCACACGAACAGCCCCTCTTCAGGCCCCGCATCAAGCCCGTCTATCACCTCACGCTCGGGAATAAGCCCACACGCCACCAGCAGCACATTGCATCGTATGTATTCGCGCCGCGCCATATCCAACGAGCCGTCCTCGAGGGAGGGCGCCACGGTAACACCCCGCAGTTTCCCATTGCCGTGAATACTAGCCAGGCCCCACCCGTAGCGGATGGGAATGCCAAAATCGCGGATGCAACGCACGTGGTTACGCAAAAGTCCCGTGGCTTTCTGGCCCAATACCATGCGCACCTCGGCGCCTTCCAGCGTAAGACGGCGCGCCATAATAAGCCCAATGTCGCCCGAGCCCAGAATGACCACCTTGTCGCCTGGCAGTTGGTTTTGTACGTTCACCATGTATTGCGCCGCGCCAGCCGTAAGCACACCAGCTGGTCGCGTGCCGGGAATCATCAGTTGGCCGCGTGTGCGCTCGCGGCAACCCGTGGCCACCACCACGCTGCGCGCCCGCACCAGCGCGCGACCGCCCAGCGCCAAGCCCACGGCATCAATGCGGAACAGCCCGTCGTCATCGCGCACAATGCCCAGCACGGTGGTGGAAAGCGCTATTGCCACGCCCGCGTCGCGCATCTGAGAGCGCCAAACTTCGGCATATTCGGGCCCAGTGAGCGACTCTCCGTACAAATGCAGACCGAAGCCGTCATGCACGCATTGCGGCAGCACGCCGCCTGCGTATTCCTCGCGCTCGAGCACGCACACGCGCACCGCGCCGCATTCTCGCGCGGCCACCGCCGCGGCCATGCCAGCAGGCCCCGCGCCGATTACGGCCACGTCGAACTCGCTGGTGAAATTCATCTGGCGCATGCTACTTCACGCTCCTTTGCACGCAGCGGCCGCTACCTTCGCCCTTCAGCACGTCGCCTAGCGATATGCCCATAGCGTCGGCCATCGCGGGCACCACGCGCGGCATGCAGAAACCGCCCTGGCAGCGCCCCATACCCACGCGAAGCCTGCGCTTCACGCCATCGAGCGTCGAGGGCGGCAGCGGGCCGGCAAGCACCGCGCGAACGTCGCCTTCGGTTATACCCTCGCAACGACACACTACGCGCCCGAACGACGGGTCGGCCGCAAGCAGACGGCGCTGCTCGACGGCGTCACGCTTCAAAAACGGCACATACGCCTGACGGCAAGGGTTGAAATTCGGGTTCGGCTCAAGCGGCAAACCTTCGGCGGCAAGCTGCTGCACGGCGAGCGCCGCCAAAAACGGCGAACTGGTAAGGCCAGGGTTCTTTATGCCCAACGCGCTTACGAACCCAGGCCCCGAGGCACGCACCACGAAGTCTTTGCGCTCCTTGGCAACGTTGACGATATTGGCCCGCGCTCCGGCGAAATTAGTTATGACCTGGGAAAAATCAATATCGGGGATAACCTTGCGCGCTACGCGGCGCACGTGCTCGAGCCCGCTCTCCAGCGAAGCGGTGTCGCGGAACGTGCGTACGTTGCGCGACGTGGGCCCAGCCAGCAAGTTTCCGTCGACCGTGGGGGCCAGAAGCGTGCCGCCCTCGTCGTTGTCGGCCGCCTGGTAGATGACGTGCGTGATGGCCGTTTCGGGATTCTGCTTGTCGAACACCAGATAATCGCCTGCGCGCGGGCGCACCACCAAATCGGCATGAGCGACCTGCGCATCGAGCTCTTCGGCGGAATCGCCCGCCATGTTGGCTATAAAACGGGCCGCGACGACTGAGCCATCGGAAAGACGAATGAGGTAGCGGCAACCGGCAGGCAAATCGTGAGCCCGACCGCCTGCGCCCTGGCAAGAAACGCTCGGCGCGTGCTCAATGCCTACGACCTGCGCGTTGAAGCGAAAACGCACACCATTGACCTGCGCGTTTTGTGCCAAAGCCAACACCAGCTGAAACGGCGACACCAGGCCCGTAGAAGGCGCCAGCAAAGCCTGGGTTACTCGCGACGAGAGGCGCGGCTCAAGCGCGCGGGCCACATCGCCGTCCACGATTTCCATACCTAGAGCGCCGTTGCCACGACCGCGCTCGGCCTTGGCACGCAGTTTTTCCTCGCCAGCGGCGCTGAAGGCCACCATAAGCCCGCCGCAGCGCACGAAGGGCACCTGCAAATCGGACGCAAGCGCATCGAACGCCGCATTGCCGCCCACACATGAGCGGCCTTTCAGCGACCCCGCGCGCGGCTGGAACCCCGCGTGCACGATACCGCTGTTCGCCTTGCTTGAGCCCTCGCCCACATCGTGCGCGCGCTCAAGCACGCACACGTCCAGCTTATAGCGTGAAAGCTCGCGCGCCACGGCGCATCCCAGCACGCCAGCGCCCAGAATGGCCACGTCGACCGTCTCCATGCCTACCCCCTAGAATGCGCGATTACCACGCCTGAAATCTGGATTTGCTGCGAATGCCACGGCGGAAGCGCACCGCGCGAGCCGCAAGGCCCATCGGCAACGCCAGCGCGATGGCCAGCCACAACAGCGTCCACAGCCATGCGATGCCCGTCACCTCTACCGTCGCGGAAGCCGCGCTGTCGGAGCCCGAGCCGCCCTTCGATTGCTCGGAGGAGCCGCTGGCGATCCTGTATACCTGCCCCAGCGACGCCAGAGACTTCCCGTCGAACGCGGGCGTATCGCCCACCGTGCTGCTTTGCGAGCTTGCGGCCGCATCCACGTCGGCGTCATCTTGGACGGTAGCGTTCAGCGAGAAATCGCCCACCGTCGAGCTTTCTTGCATCGAGGCGCCGTTGTCGCTGCTAGGCGCAGCCTCGGCGATGCCGCCCGACGCGTCGGGCGCGTCGGCTTCGCTTGCGTTGCCCGAATCGCTGGGCACGCCAGCATCGGCGCCGGCATCGGAAACGTCGCTGGAGCCATTGCCGGAATCGTCGCCTCCGCCGCCGGCGGGAACATCGGCGCTACCATCGGTATCGCCGGGGTCGGGAGTTTCGCCCGAACCGTCGCCCGTGCCCGAGCCTTGTCCCGAACCCGTGCCGAATTTGACATAGTCGTATTCATCTGCGGCCGATGGGTTCTCTTTGAAACAGAACGAAATCTGATACCTGTGCCCAGGCACAAATCCGCTGATATAGTAGGTGGCTATGCAATGATTGGTGATATAGGCGTCACTGATAGGATCTCTCTCATCGCCGACGGGCGTCATCGAGGATGAGCCCGGGGTTACCGGGAGCGTGATATCCGAGTCCAGATCGTTTACAACGGGCAGCATCCAGGCGCCACCATGTCTGTCACCCAGCACCCAGATGTCGTGGAATATAATTCCTTGCTCTATTACGCTTACGTCAATCGATGCGCCGTTTAGGCTGTTGCCGTTGATATCCGTCACCCAGTGCTCGGGCGCAGCAAACGCCCTCGCTGGTATGGCAAGCGCCGCCGCCAACGCAAAGCATGCGATGGCAAGTCGCCACAGGAATCCGAACTTCAAACGCCCCATTAGCGGTTCCTCCTTGCCACGCGAGCCACCTGCACGCACACGCCCGCAACCAGAGCAATGGCAACCGCACCAGCAATAGCCAACTCGTGAATAGTCCAGCCGTTTTGGAGTTCGTCGGACGTGGTGAACGTATATACCTTGGCAGCACCGAGCTCGTCTTCGCCATTAGCGGCCACAATACCCTCATCGACCACCACCTGGTATTCGGCAGCGGGCTGCAGCCATTCGTCGCAATAGATATAAATAAGCTGGCGGTCGCCGTGGTCATGCGCGCCGCCCGCGTAGCTGCCCGCAACCTCGGTTCCGTCAGGGCCGACGAGGTGAACCTTCGATAGGTTTTCCTCCACAAAGGTATCGTCTTTGCCTGGTGCGGCATACGAGACGTTCTTGTCGAACTGCACGTACAGCAAATACGCCGACCCAGGTTCGGGACTCACGCGACCCTCGTCGGTTCCGCTGCCCAAAAAACTCAACTCATCGGCGCACATCACGCCACCTGCCGCAAACGCTGTCTGCGGCAGCGCCACCATGCACATGGCCGCAGCAAGAACCGCCGCCGCAACGTAGGCCCAAAGGCACTGCGCCTTGCTGTCCACCACACGGGCGATGCTTGTTTCGGTCAGATGCATGAATGGACTACCCCCTACATAAAAAAGGCCGAAGCGCTGCAAATGTGCGCAACGCTTCGGCCGAAGCCATGCAATCGCTTATAAAGCGCCGCGTTTAGCGGCGAGCGATGCGCTTTCTGGCGAAAGCGACAACTGCAGCCGCCATCGCCGAGGCGAAAGCCACAGCAGGAACGGCACCCGCTGCAGCATCGCCCGTCTGGGCGAGCGTTTGCACGCCGGCGTTATTGGTGCTGCCCGCCTGCTGTGCATTGCTGCCAGAGCCGGTATCTCCGGCATTGGTCGAACCGCCAGGGGTGGTGGGCTCGGAAGCCTTGGCCTCCCACTTGGAATACAGCGTTACGTCGTCGTACAAAGGCTTGCCGAAATCGAACGCCTGGGTGCAATACGGGTCGGAATACCAGCCCTTGAACACGTAGCCGTCGCGCGCGGGAGCCATAGGCTCGGCGATGGTACCGTCGGCCTTGACCTGCAGCTCGGTCTTCGTGCCGTCGACATTGCTGACGCTCGCCTTCACAGGCACCCAGCCGGCATACAGGCACGCGCCGTCGGCGACGGGCTGCGTGAAATCGAACTCTGCCGTGCACGTCTCGTCGGAGAACCAGCCAGCGAACTTGTAGCCCGCGCGGATGGGATCGGCGTCGGGCTTGGCGATCATGCCGTTCTCGTCGGCGGTAATCGTGCCGTTCTCGGAGCCGTTGCCGTAATTCACATCGACGCTGACGATTTGCTTCCAGCCGGCATAGGCGACGACGCCGTGCTCCATGGGAGCCGTGAAGTCGTACGGAGTGGCGCATTCGGCGTCGGAATACCAACCGGTGAAGGTATAGCCGTCTCGCGTCGGAGAAGGGGCATCGTCGGCGCTGCCAAGGCAAGAGTCGAATTCGACCCACTGGGCGTCGATGGACTCAGCGCCATCGTAGTTGCCGTCGAACAGCTGCTGGAGCTTTATCGTGCACGATGGGTTAATCTTTTTGGAAGCTGCGAGGCCTTCGCTCAAATCGTTTGCGCCATACACCAACACCTCCGCAGCAACGTTCTTGTCGGAAGTATCGAAGAGGGATCCGCCTAATGAGGTAACGGACGAAGGGATGGACACATGCTCCAACTTCCAGCAGAGCTGGAAGGCCCTGTTTCCAATCGACGTCACCGTATCGGGTATATCCATTGACCGCAATTCGCCCATTTGAACGAAGGCATAGTCACCGAGGGTCGTCAAGGTTTTTGGGAAAACAATCTCTTCGATGTTCGATTGGGCGAATACGCTTTTGTCTTCGATCTCGGTTATTCCCATCTCAGACAAGTCAAGTGTTCTAAAGGATTGGTTCCCTTTAAAAGCCTGAGGCGAGAGTTTGACAATGCCGCACCCATTCGGGAATGAAAGCTTGCTGAGATTCGGCGCCGAACCTAACGCAGGAAGTTCAGTTACCGTCGACGGCAAGACGATCTCTTCAACGGTATCCAACACGGGTTTGAAGACATTGTAGGAAATTGAGTTAGTGTCAACATCGTCGCTAAACACCAGACGTTTCGTTGCGGAAGTAATCTCGTTCGGAATATTTCCACGACCGTCAAATTTCTGCAGAAAGCCACTTACCGTTAACGTTCCATCCGAAAAACTCCACGTTCCATACTTACGCTTCGAATTGAATATCCCGCTAGCCGAAGCTCCATCCTCGGAATAAGCCGCGATACTTTCACTAGCATCCCCCCCTATTCCAAGTTCGATTTCAGAATCGGCCAAAGCAACAGAAGGCAATGCGCAGAAGGCCAATGCGACGGAGAGGGAGACCGGTGCTATCTTCTTCATTTTCACCTCCCTGAAAACGAAAAGCCCATAGCCATCGAAAAAGCAGGCTATGGGCCATGCGATTAGAATTCGAATTGAACCGTGCTTCCAAGCAGGACGGTTTCGCTATTGCCGCGCAAGCCGTTCTCAAACTGGAGAGTGGTATCGCCGAGCGTGATTTCGTCCGCCTTGATCTTCAAAACAATCGTCTTGGAAGAATGGGTGGCGCTTTCGACGGTCAGGATACCCGAGCCGTCGGCCAAAGACGCGATCACTTCGCCCGTCTCGGTGTCCAAAAGGGTAATGTTGGACTTATTGAGATTTTCATACGCCTGAGCGCTATCGTAGCTCTTGAATCCAGCGTTCTGCTTGTACGTGACGCGATAGTAGCCATCGGAGCCAAGCGTGGGAGCGGAAAGCGTATTGGTATAGGTGTCTGCCGTCGCGCTATGAGAGACCTTCGTCACCGCGGGGTCGGTAACCAGAATGGAGTTCTTGCCGGAGCCCTGATATCCATACGTGGTGTCGCTGCCAGCAACGGTGACCTTCAGGGTCGTCTGCTTCAGAATCGTAAAGCCACTGCAGGGTTTACCAGAATTTTTATCGGGCTGAGCGCCGGCCAGCAGATACACCGTCACGGTGTAGTCGCCAGCGGTGGTGCCGATGAACGTACCGTTATGTTTGTTGACCGTAGCGCCGGAGCCAGAAAGCACGTAGTCAAAGTGATAATCACCATTAACCGTCTTGTCGGCCTTGAAGTACTGGCTCAGATCGGTCGAGCTTCCCGTAGTCACCGTAATTGCCGTAGCGCTGGCGTCGATGCCACCAGTAGTTGCGTCGTCCGCGTACGCGGCGGCGGGAGCGATGCCCACGAGGGACAGGGTCAACGCCATCGATGCGAACAACGACACGAATTTGCGTCGAGTAATCGACATGTCTTACCTTCTTCCTAAAAGTTAGACGTTTGCATTACCCAGCTTCGAGCGCTCTCCGCCGGACCCTTCTCCCCTGCTCAGATGGCCAACGGCGCGGTTCTAGACCCGCTGTTTCCCCTGGTTTATTCTCTCGCAAGATAGTTAGGTTTTTCGAAAAGGTACCTGAAAACTTCGCCTAACACAAGGGTTTATTCTTGTTTTTGAATAAAATTATGCCCAAGCGGCAGAGAATCCTCCACCGCAGCAACGCTTGCCGCAAGCGCCATCAAGCTGGTTGGCGACGCCTCTCATGGCAGCCAAGCCAGGAACAATACACGCGGCATCGATCAGCGCGCTACGCCTCGTCACGCAAGTAGCCGAAATCGATGCAGAAGGCGGCGTAGAGGGGCAGGCGCCGCAGTTCTCTTCCCGCGCCGTCTTCGCCGCGCGAAAAATCGTTCTCCGACAGAATGTACGCATACGGCGCGCAAGCCTTCTCCATGAATGAGGCAAGCGTCCTCGCTCGGATGTTACGTGCGGATTTCACCTCCACAGGAACCACCTCCATGCGATCGTTCTGAAGGAGGAAATCCAGCTTCACAAAAGCCTTGCTGGCAACCCGCCTTCCCACCGCCTCGGCAGCGTACGTTTTCCCAACTCGTCGCGCCCCGCGCAGAAGCAGCGGGCGGCTGCTATCTCGCGACGCCCATGTTTCGATGATGGCTTCGATGGATCTTTTCATTGCTGGCCCGTTCTATTCAAAACCATGCATCTCAAATGCGGGATAAAGTAATAAATCGTGTATTCGTAATACACGATTTATTACTATTTTGCGTATTTCAAATACATGAAATGGCATCGGAGCCAGAAAACCGCAGGCGGGTTGCTCGGCTGGATGAGCCGAACGAATATCGCCGCAGCCTAGGCTACGAGGCATGAGCAGTCCAGGAAATTGTCCGCACCCCCAACGCCAACGCGCAAACGCAAATAAGCTAGTAGAACAAATCCACTTCGTCTTTGAGGAACTCTTCGATGCCGCATGCGCCAGATGCCGCGCCGCCGACAATGATTCGCTTTGCGCTTGGGTTCGCAGATAGAAAATCGGCCATTCCGCTTTGGCCTCTTTCATTTCCGCTTTTCACCTCGATAGCGGAAAGCGAGTCAAATCCCTTCGAAACGACGAAGTCGACCTCCTTCGTTCCCTCGCGCCACCAATAAATGCTAAGGCTCTCTTCGGGCGCCCGAGCGAGAAGTCGCGCACCCACCGCCGACTCAACCAGACGCCCCCGCAAATCGGGTTCGCCCAAATACCTCGCCTTTTCAATTCCCGACGACGCCGTCATGAGCGACGTGTCGTACACCATAAAGCGCGGCGACGATTTTCTCCTCTTCACCTCTTTGGCATCGTATTTCTGAATGCCACAGAGCATCCCTGCCTTATTGAGCAAATCAAGATAATGCGCAATCGTCACCGTGTTGCCAGCATCTTGCAGCTGACCAAGCATTTTGTTATACGAAAGCTCTTGCGCAGAATATGCTGCGCCAAGTCGGAAAAGAGCGCGCATAAGCGCCGGCTTGCGAACATCATCAAGGGCCAGCACGTCTTGCGAAATCGTAGGCTCAATAATGGCATCGCGAACGTACGAAACCCAGCGGATATCGTCATTCGCGAACCGAGCCGCCCCTGGATAACCGCCGTAATACAAATAGTCATCAAACGAGAAACCAAACGCCTGCGAGCATTCCGAATAGCTCCAATGAGGGGAATGGACCAGTTCGAAGCGTCCCATAAGGGAATCTTCGAGCCCCTTATGCAGCAGCAATGACGAGGAGCCGCTCAGGACAACTCGAACTGGCATATCGTTTCGACGGTCAGCGTCGTAAAGGGCCTTAACGACAAGCGACCAATGGGGGACTTTCTGAATTTCGTCCACGACGAGCACCACAGGTCGCGACCCCGACCGTGTTGCGTTTCGCGCTTGCTGCCATTCAACTTGAAGCCAGCTTTCACTCGGAACAACCGCGTCGTCTGCGCTTACGAAAAACTGTTCCATGTCGATTTTCGCCAAAGCCTGGCTAAGCATCGTGCTTTTGCCCGTCTGACGGGGCCCAACGACAACCTGCATAAGAGGGTTGTTCGTTTCAAGAATTCTATCGACGATGCCGCTCACATAGTGTCGCTCAAACATTTCAATGCCCCGAATTCTCATTGTACTGAGTATTTTTACTCATTGTACTGAGTATTTTTACTCATTGTACTGAGTATTTTTACTCATTGTACTGAGTATTTTTACTCATTGTACTGAGTATTTTTACTCATTGTACTGAGTATTTTTACTCATTGTACTGAGTATTTTTACTCAGTACAATGAGAATTCGAGGGGCGATGCCTTCGCGACGGGCGTATTGTTATTTGAGAAACAGCGGACGGATGCGGACATTTTTGAGCGTTTTCGGACATATTCTCCCTCTTTTAGGACATTGTCCGCAAATGTCCTAAAAGAGGACCGCCGCATCCGCCTTCCTATTTCGCCCTAACATACTTTCTTAACCGCGTCTCCCCCGTTCCCAGAAGCTCGCCAGCGTTGACCCTTCCCGATATATGCCTTCGCACCGTCCGCTCGGTCACATTCGCGATATTCGCTACCGCCGCCACGGTTACATAGCCATAAGACTCCAACATACGTTCTATAACCCAGTCAACATCAAGCCTCTGATTTGATTCCGAACTCGATACCACGGGAACTCGCGCCTCAAACACGTCACCTTCGATAAGCTCGGGTTGGCCGCCGCCATACACCCATGAATACTTGAACAAATTCCTCGTGCCGCTCCCCAGCGATTCCGCCCGTCCAATATTGCTAAAAAACTCAGCAATAATTGGATTCTTCGGTAATGGGTTAAAGCGTCCAGGCGATAGTTCGCCGGTAAAACGGGGGCGACTCGCGTTCTCTGTACGAATATTCCCCGCATCGATAACCATTTTGGCAGGATAGGGACTGGTGTACTCGCGATGGACGAGCGTGTTTGCGATTAGCTCACGCGAAATAACGTCTCTTAAGCTCACCGACTGCGTTCCGTCAAGGAAGAACTTGTCGGGCAGATGCTTTTGAGCGAACTCCAAAAGGACATCGTAAGCCTCGATGAGATTGGTCTTCACAACGATACGGTCATCATAGCGATCAACATTGTCGCGCTGAACATACGCATCGGTTTTGTACGCTGGTGCAATGCTGGCAATTACATCGTCCTTGCCAAGCAAGAGCGCAGCGGCAAGCGTATACCCCTCGCGGCCCGTCTCGTAATCTTTGAGATAAAGATTTGCGCTGCGAAGCAATTCCTCATCGCTCATCTCGGACCAGGGGTGGTTGGAGCGTTTAGCCGTCGCCATTTTTCTAACACGCGCGAGCAGATCAAGGCGCAAGTCACTCAACCCAAGGTAGGGATAGACCTTCCGTTCGGAATAGTATTCCTGCTTACGGATATACATGGCCGCAAGCTGCGTGTCGGTCGCAACCTTTCTATCAGTATCGGCAATCCTGTCGTATGCCACGCCCTTCAACCTATGGACGACAGCACCGACCGTAACCCATATGCGCAAAACTAGCTTTTCCTCGAATTCCACTCTTTCGAACTCAACAGAAGGCGGAACATTGAAAAAGCTCGGATCATTCAGACGGTTTGCTATGTTACGTTCGATTTCAACAGCACGATCTGGATCAATCCCAATGACTTCGGGCTTACCCGTACTGGATTTCTCGGCATCGACAATCCCCAGAAAGATATTGCCTCCCTGTCTATTCGCGAATGAGCAAATCGTTTCGAACGTATCAATTTCTGGCACATTTCCGCATCGTTTGAATTCGACGGAAATCCCCTCCCCTTGAACGAGAATCAACTTGATGTCGTCCAGAGTCATACCGCCCACCTTTCAATCGACCTCTTTTAGGACATTTTAGCCATTATTCGGACATATTCGCCCTCTTTTAGGACATTGTCCGCAAATGTCCTAAAAGAGGCCGCCGCAACCGCAAAGGTGTGATTCGGCGGATTAGGAGCGAAATCACAACAGGGAAGGGGTCGATTCATCAGTACATTCAAACAGCATCAAATGAGACAGGCGAGCGAAGACGGGAAGCCGACCGATGCCGACGAGACATCGGCTTGGGACGACGCGATCCACTACGACCGCGACAAAGACCATCACCATCCGCAACGCGAGGCATGCCACAACCCACACGACGCGAGTACGATTTTCGGTTACTCAGAAACCGCAACTGTCGCCGATTTTTCGAAGGAAGTCTGCAGGCTCGATGGCTGGGACGGGGCTACCGAGGAAATCCTTCACGTTCCGGGTGACGACGAAGTCGGCGGCGAGCCTCTGAGCCGTGGCCGCCTGCACGGCGTCCTCGTAATCCCTCCAGCGCATCGACGCGGCCGCCTTGAGGTCAGAGGGCCGCAGCTCGGCGATGCCAACCGCCATATCAATCGTGTCGATCACGGCTTCGACCAAGGCGGCGTCGAGCTCCTTGCGCATGATGTAGACGATATTCGAAATGCTCAGAGCCGACACGTGGCCAGAGACCACGCCTCCCTCGCAAAGATTGAGAACCGCCTCGGAGGCGTCGACGAACGGCTCGCGTGCGCAAAGAACGTCGAGGACGACGTTAGTATCGACCAGAATCGATGCGCTCGGCGACATGCTCATCCCTCGCTTCCTTATCGTCGTAATCGCGCTTCAAAATCCCGCGTAGAGAGCTCGTGAGGTATCTTGTCTTCTGCTCGGGAGAGACGAAGCGGCCGATTTCGCGGCCGCGCCTCATAACGACGATTTCCTCGCCCTCGTCGACGAGCTTCGCGTATTTTCCGAAGTTGTTCTTGAATTCCGTAGCCGATGCGACAACCATTTTCTCGCCCCCATTCCCATGCTATTAGCTAATTCATTATATTATCAATTGGCTAATTTTGAACATATTCGGCCCCTTTTAGGACATTGTCCGCAAATGTCCTAAAAGGGGCCGCCGCAACCGCAAAGGTGCGATTCGACGGATTAGGAGCGAAGCCAGCAGAGAAGGGACCAATTCATCGGGATTCGAGGGTGCGTTAATTCGTGACGCAATGCGTCACGAATCGGGAATGGCGAACGGGGCAATCATATACAACGATAATCCAGGAATGACCCCGATCACTCGTTTGCAGTCTTCTCTGCGTACAGTTTGAACAGGTACGCGACGATTTTCTCCTCGTCGCCGACGAAATCGACGCCGTAGGCCGCCTCAACAGCGGCGTCGAGCGCCTTATGCGCGACAAGCAAATCGGCTGGATTTTATCAGGGTCATAGAGTTTAGCGAGCATGGTGCCGAGATGCGTCTCCAGACATCGAGCACGCCTTGAGCACGTGCTTCAACGGTCGCACACGGCCCATCGGAGGGAGCAGGCCAAACGAAGTTGTCGTAGACGACACCGCCCGAGTAGCGATAGTCGCTTTTCAAGCGTCCTGCCACCGTACGCATGCATGCGCTGTGAAACTGCAAATAGAGAACGCCGAAGTGGTACAAGGTAGCGTCAGGAATCAGGAACACTAAGTCACTGCAGAAGGCTCCAGAGTCGATAAACGCAAGTTATCCAATTGCTCACAAGCAGTTTAACACCACTTATTACAGAGTTTCCGACCCCTCTCGGGGAATGGATTGGCTATACCTATTTGGACGATTCCGGGAGAACCAATCCTGCCTTCCTGAACTCAACCGGGGTCATGTAGCCCAGCGTCGAGTGGATCCTGAAATTGTTGCACCAGTGCACGTAGTCCGCCAGCTTGGCCCGCAGCTCGCGGGTCGTGCCGAACGCCTCGCGGTAGACGAACTCCGCCTTCAGTATCTTGTTCGTCGACTCGTCGACGGCGTTGTCGTACGGGCAGCCCTTCCTCGACAGCGACCTCTCGATGCCGAAGGCGTCGAGCATCTCGCCGATCTTGGCGTTGCCGAACTCGCTTCCGCGGATGCCGTATGGAAGACCTGGATGTCGGACAGGGGGAACTCGACCGTCGCGAACGCCGCCCTCACCAGTTCGGCGTCCTTGCGCGGCCCCGCCGAGTGCCCGACGATCTCGCGGTTGTGCAGGTCGACGAGCAGGCAGACGTAGTTCCATCCGCCGCCGACGCGCACGTAGGTCAGGTCGCTGCACACGCAGGCGCGCGGCGCACGCCCGCCGAAGCGCCTGCCCACCACGTTGGGCAGCTCGGCCTCGTTGGGCCCGCTGGGGTGGCATTTGAACTTCTTGCGTCCGTAGGCGCTTTAAAACGTCGACCTCCATGCGCAGCCGCCTGTTCTCGCGCTCCAGCTCGATGATCCGGTTCTGCTCGGGCGTGCGGTTGTCGGCCGCGCGCGGCGAGCCCGACGCGTTTATCGACTTGACCCACCTGTCGACCGTGCTCTTGCACAGGTCGTACTCGCGCACCACGTCGGGCTTTGGCTTCCCGGCGTTTATGAGCTCGACTATCTGCCGCTTGAACTCGTCGGTGAAATGCCTCGGGTACTTCGGGTCGGCCATGGGCCTCTCCTCGATCTCGCGACCCTCTCGAAAGTGTCCAATTCAGTATAGCCAGTCCAGAAGCGGGGAATCGGCGAAGCGAGCCCGCGCCACATGGGTGCGGGCATCGGCCGCCAGGCCGATATCGCATGGCGCAGCCATACCTGGGCGCAAGCCCAGAATGAAACACCGGGCGCATACCGAAGCTATGACAAGCTCTGACAAAGCTCTGACAAGCTCTGACAAAGCTATGACATCATGCCTATGCCAGCGTATAGAACTGGTTGGGATCGGTGGCGGAGGATCCGTGCCACTCGAACATCCCGCCGTCTCCGGAGAGGCCCTTGAGAATGCGGCTCGCGGTGCGCTGCCCGCGACCGATATGCTCGGCGAGCTCCGCCGCCGTGACCTTGCCATTGGCGAACGCGAGCCGCACGGCGGCGAGCTCGTACTCGCCCAGCGCGGCCATGGATTCCTGCGAAATCCTGTCCTCCAGCGCCTCGCAGCGCCCGACCGTCCTCGCCACGATATTGTTCTCGAGCGTGAGCTTGACCTTCGCGTTGTCGGGCTCCGAGTACGTCGGGGCATTCAGGAGCATTCCTTGCATCTCGCTGTAGATGCGCTGCACGCCCTCGTTGAGCTCGCGGACCCACCCGAATTCGGCGAGCGTGCGGGCGATGCGCGGGTTTCGCGAGTAGCGCGTCTCGCGCATGTTGTCGAGCGTCACGATGTTGGGCAGCGCGCCCGCGACCGTCAGCCTGCCGTCGCGCATAAAGCGCCGGCTCCTGAGCACCTGCTCGTCGGAAGCCTCGGTTCCGAACAATTCCTTGTAGCGATCGAGCACCTCGCGATCGACGTCGTCGATCGAGGAGTCCAACACGAGTTCGTCCTCGAAGACGCGCTGCCCCTTGTCGTATTCGAGCGCTGAGACCTGTTCGCGCGTCAGCTTGACGCTCTTGTCGTTCTGGCGCAGAAACACCTCGCCGTCGCTCGCCCGCGATATCACATGGTTGGGCGAGGCCTCGACGTCCAATACGAGCACGATGTCGCTTTCGCCTTTGGAATTCACCACGGGGATGCGCTCTTTATGCACAATGGGGCTCGGGGAGCATGTGGCGATCGGGGCACGTTCGAAATCCTCGACGTCGCGCGCGCCGTTGCGCGCGAAACCCGTCACCTCGCCGTCATCCTCGATGCCGATGACGAGTTTGCCGCCAGAGGCGTTCGCGAACGCGCTTATGTGCTTGGCGATTTCCTTGTCGTCTTTGCGGGCGCTTTTGCGGTCGAAGTACTGGCTTTCCTTCGCCGCAGATAGGAGGGCGATCTCGTTCGCCGCCACGGGCTGTTGCATTTGCGGCTCCTTCGTCATTCGGTGCATACCAGTGTAAACCAACGCCCGCCGACACCGACCCAAGACGCCGAATCCCGAGGCGATGCGCGAAATCGCCAGCCCCGCCGAAGCGGGGCTGGGTGGCTGGCGCTACTCGATCGAGCCGTACAGGTTGACGATGTGCTTCACGAAGCCCTTGAGGTTGGGCATCGCCTTGACCTGCACCGAATCGAAGCGGACCCGGGCGTCCTGGCCGTCGTAGCGGGACAGCCAGCGGTAGGCGCATATCTCGGCGAGCCCGCGGTCCTTGCGCGGCGGCTCGAACCCGTCGCCGTCGCCTTCGTCGAGCGACACGTCGACGAAGACCAGGCACCCGCCGTCGGCGGCCACCACGCCGCGCCTGCTGGGCATCCAGTCGCCGTCGAAGAGCTCGTAGCCCTTGCGCTTGAGCATCTCGTGCGCAAGCCCGTACGCGAGGTCCTCCCACGCCGGGTTGTCCGCGCCCATATCCATGAGTTCCATCGCTTCCATCGTTGCCTCCTCGGGCTCGGGGCGATTATCTGGATATGGCCAGTCAGGAAGCTCCACGGGAATGTCGGATACCAGCTCACCCGCAGCCTTCTCGGCGTACAACCTGAACAGGCGCGCGACAACCTTCTCCTCGTCGCAGTCGAAATCGACGCCATAGGCGACCTCGAGTGCGGCATCGAGCGCCCTATGGACGTTCATTGAATCAGGGAGCAGGAAATCGTTTGCCAGGGTCGTGCATCACACCCGAGGTGGCACTCGCTCGAAGGCAAATGCGGCATCCCCTTCGAGAAAGACAGGGTTTGTTCGAAAGCAGAACGGAGACCTCGATGGCGCGAAGTCCCAGACGCGCCGAAGTTCGGGGACGGCCGTATCCGGAAAGCAGGCCATCTAGTAAGCGGCAAAGAATTCTGACGCGGTCTCTTCGCGAACGCCTGCATTCACTATAGGGTCTATGCAGGAGATGACGTTAAGAACCTATGGGAGGAATACGGACGGTGGTTCACAAGGCGAGCCGCATACGCCGTCGATGACGAAACCCTCCTAGGGGCAAGATAGCCGTCATTGCCGTCACCCCGTCATCCCTCCAGCAACGGCAAGGCTCCGTTTCCAACATTTCCCACGCCTTACGAATTGAAGGAAGATTCTCCAGGCATGGAAAATATTGAAAACGGGGTCACTCCTTCATTAAGCTCTCTTTGCTGTCATATATTCGGAATGCTGCGATTTCCTCCCCTGCCGAATTTTTTCTTCGGGAACCGCCCGATTTCGCAAATCTCCACAATTCTCGGTAGATTTTCGCTTTTATTGCCAGGGGTTGGGAAAACTATTCTTCTCAAATTCTTCCCCAGAGGCGATTTCGAGAGTCGAAAAGAAAAAAGCAGACCAGAACTTTCACCGTTCTGACCTGCTGAAACATTTGGTCGCGGGGACCGGATTTGAACCGATGACCTTCGGGTTATGAGCCCGACGAGCTGACCAGACTGCTCCACCCCGCAATAAGTAAGTACGCCTTAGCGCAACGCAATATATTAGCAGCGTTGCGAATGATTGCAAGCAAATTAGCCACAGAGAACGCACCGTCACGTTTTCTTCATAATCAAGCCGAATAAAACGATACACCGCAAGACGCCCACTCCCAGAACACAGGCCCCAAATTTTCAACTAGAATCGTTCACGGAAATGGAATTCCGACCAAGGGAGGATACTATGCCAACTCGCGATGAGCGCCGCACCGAAGCAGCCAAGCACTTAGCCCTCATGAAGGGCGCGTTCGCCAAAGAAACCCAGGCCACCATCGATGCCGCCATCATCTACGAAGAGGGCGACGCAGCAACTTTGGAACTGTCCGAACCCGCAGCCGAAACGACCGAAACCAGCGTCACCACCGATTTCACCGTTACCGCGCTGCGTCGCGCCCAGGGCAAAACGGCAATCGTCGACCCCGTGTCGTTCACGCGACCGGGAGGCGCATACCTCGACGGCTCGTTCGGGCCCGAACAAATCCTTTGCTCGGAAAGCAACCTCTACCCCGTGCTATGCGGCATGAAGGCCACCTACCACGACGCCAACCGCGGCTACGCATGCGGCCAGCTGTTCACCGGGCGTGCTCTGTACCTGCCTGGCGTCGCCTTCATTCGCAATGGCGAAATTCGCGAGGCCGACGTCATCGCCATAGCCGAACCCAACCGCGAACGCGCGCTCGAAAACCATCGCTCGGAAACGGAATGCGACGACTGCCTGGCCGAGCGCGTCGATTCGATGCTGCGCATCGCCGCGGCGAACGGCATAGAGACGCTCATCGTGGGCGCCTTTGGCTGCGGCCGCCAGGGATTCCCCGAAGCGCAGGTCATCTCGCTGTTCGAGAAATGGATCGCCGAGCACCCAGGCGCCATCGAGCACATCGTATTCGCCGTACCGCGCGCAAACTTCGCCGCCTTCGATGAGGCATTCGGCAAACCCGCGCCCGTCATTGAGGAAACCGTCGAAGTCAAGCCCGAAGAGGAGGAAGGCGACGATTTCGACATCCGTGCGATCGATCTGCCCGAAGGCATAACCATTCGCTAATCTACTTGGGCCAAAGGGACTCCCCCTTTGGCCCGTCTTTAACCCAGAGCCGCCTATTCCTCCAGCGGGCCCATCAAAAACATGTTGTGCGTGGACTGGAACAGCAGCTTTCCCGTTGCGGCCTCGCGCGTGGTCACGCGGATCACGGCGGTGGAGCGGCCCTTATGCAAGGGCTCGGTGGTCACATCGACCTTGCAGCACGGAACCGCCTTGAAGAAGTTGATGCTCGCGGAGTTGCACACGTTGTTCACGCCGAAGCTGTACGTGGCGAACCCGCAGCCGATTTCCCCGATGAAATACCCCGTGCCTCCGTGGATTCCGCCGCGATAGTTGCCCAGGCTTTCAGGGATGTCCATCGTGAAGTGCACGTATCCCGGCTCGCTCACTTCCACGATCTTAATATTGTCTTGGAATTCGGGCGCCTCGGGCACGTTGCACCACATCTTCTTGAGCAGCTCTTCGTTGGTCATAATCAATCCTTTCCAAAAATGGGCCAGGGCCTACGCCGTTTGGGAAAGCGGCGTAACCAGATAACAGCAGTGTATTTTCGGGTTTCGCTCGAAATCGTGCGGAATGGTGCGCGCTGTGATGTCTTCTATGGCAACGCCCGCCGCGGCAAGTGCCTCCACGTCGGGTTTGAAATTGCGCAGATTGCAGCTGAACACGGCCACACCGTCGCGCTCAAGCAAGCGCACCACGTTGCTCAGCAGCTTCACATGGTCGCGCTGCACACTCCATGTGTTTTTACCCATGGCCTTCGAGTTCGAGAACGTAGGCGGGTCAACGAAAATCAAATCGAACCTGCGCCACCCGCGCGCCTCGCGCTCGATCCATTGCAGCACGTCGGCGCGCACGAAGCCATGTTCGGGGCCGTCGCAGCCGTTAAGCTCCATATTGCGGTGCGCCCACGACAGATAGGTCTGCGACAGATCAACGGTCAGCGTTGATTTCGCCCCGCCGACTGCCGCATGAACCGTGCACGTTCCCGTATACGAAAACAGGTTCAGGAATTTCCTGCCCGCGGCCATGCCGCCCACCATCTCGCGCGTCACGCGATGATCAAGGAAAATGCCCGTGTCCAGATACGAGCCCAAATCGCATTCGAACACGTTGCCCGACTCTTGCGTATACAGCAGATGCCCCTCTTTTTGCTGGTCAGTATACTGGCTGCCGCCTTTTTCGCGACGGCGCGTTTTCAGGAAAACGCGCTCGCGCGCAATGCCGAGCGTCGCCGACGCGATTTCAACCGCATCGGCCAAGCGAGCGGCGGCCTTCGCGGCGTCAATCGATTTCGGAGCCTGATACTCGGCAATCACCAGGCAGCTTTCACCTTCGCTTTTCCACACGCCATCGTAGCGGTCGATCGCCACAGCGAAATCGGGCAGATCGGCGTCGTAGATTCGATAGCACGAAATATCGTTGTCGCGCGCCCATTTACGGCGATCTTTCGCCACCTTGCGAAAGCGCGCGGCAAATTGGTCGGCACCCTTGTCCCTGCACAGAATCTCGACCTTGCGGCCGCCGTCAATATCGCTCACCTTCAGGGGAAACTGAGCGGGCAATGGCTCGAATTCCTCATCGATAGACACCTGACCAGCGTCTCCTCGGGCGCCGAAATCGCTCGAATTCCCTTCGGAGGGTCGCTTTCGATAGGCAGGTTTTCGCCCGCTGGCCGTTCGCCCGTCACCCGCGCGAGAACCAGACCGACGGCTGCCATCGCCGCGATTGGGCCCGACGCTTGCTGTGTGCCTTCTTTCGCCTTGCGCCATTTAGGCACCAGCCTTCAAGCCGAATTCGAACGGCGGTTCGGCCACCATCTCCAGCACAAGCTGGCAGCGAATGGAAAGCGGATCGCGGTTCTCGCGCAAAAACGCGGCGACCTCGGCTCGCGGAAGAAGAAACGTCTCTATGAACTCGGTCGATTCGCTGCGCGGCTCGCCCACGCGCTCGACCTCGGCAAACACCATCGCGATACTCTCATCGCCCATGCCAAGCGAGGAAAATCCAGGCTGCACGCATGCACGAGCCCGCACGGGAGAGCCGTCGGCGTTCCTCGCCAAATCGAACCCCGTTTCCTCGCGCAGCTCGCGTGCGGCGCATTCGATAATCTCCTCGCCGCGCTCGCGCAGGCCAGCGGGGAATGCCACGCACATGCGGTTCATGGGAAAGCGGAACTCGCGAATCAGCAGGAATTCGTCTTCTGCGGTGTGCCCCACAATGCATACCGCATCGACCTGGGGCGCAACCGTTCCCAACGTCTCAATCTCGCTGCGATATTCGTCGAGCTCCTTGCGCGAAACGACGTCGTATTTCAGCTCGCGCCCATCGGGCAAGCAATATGTCAGGATGTATTTCTTAATCCAGCCGCCGCTCACTTGCTCTATATCGAGCAGCTTCGGCAAACCGGCCGCTTCGTCGAAACCCGCGGCGCGCACGCCCTCTTCCATGGTCGCTCCCATTCACGCGGCGCGGGCAAGCCACAACCGCAAATCGCCTTCGTCTTCAGGAAAGCGCCGACGAGCCACCCACCCACATACGCGAAACGAGAGCGCCCAATCGGCCTTTCCCTGCATTGTAGCCCGACGGCGTGGGGAAACGGCGCTCGGGGCGAACGCAAACTAAAGCTCAACGAGTTTCTGGCGTATGCTCGATGCCCGATCCCGCCCAGAATCGCAGTCGCCCACCTCTCGGTCGAATTCGCGGGCGAGCAAACGAAGGGCGCACCAGCACGATGCGAAGACAACGACGAGCATGCCGAATAAAATGAGCAACTCCATAGCCGCCACCCCTTTCGCAGGCACTTGGAAAGAGCATCGCCAACCTTGGAAATCACTATGCGCCATCAAGGTAAAATTCAAGCAAAGCGCAGGTCAAAATGCAGTGTGAGTTATGCATCAAAGGGACTGCCCCTTGGCCCGCGCAAGCCAGTCGTGAAGATGCCGGCAAGGCGGCGTGTTGGTTTTTTCACATTTACGTCGCAACACCGGCGCGGGTGTACGATGGCGCTCCTTTTCAAATACGAACGCAGGAGATGAGGCGCGAGACAAGCGCGCAACGATGAACGAAAAGATGCACAATTCAGCAGCAACCCCAACAGCCAATGCAACCGAGCCAAACCAAGAAAAGCCTCGATATCTGCTCGATTTCGCAATCGAAGCCGCGAACGAAGAGGCCAACGCCACGCGAGACGGCGCCGAAAGCGCCGAACCGAAACGCCTGCGCAAGCGCGACATCCTGAAGCTCAACAGCAAGCGCCTCACGCTTTTCTGCATACAGCTCGCCTTTCTCGCCGGCGTATGCTATTTGGGCTCGGCCGTTTCGAAGCATCTGCCCATAGAGGTTCCATCGAACATCTGCAGCATGGGAATTCTTCTCTCGCTGCTCATTTCGGGCATGATCGACGAAAGCAAGATCGAGCTCGTGTCGAATTTCCTGCTGAAATATATGCCCGTGTTCTTCATCCCGGCGGGCGTGACCATTCTCACCAGCCTGCCCATGATCGGCGACCGCATCGGATGGTTCGCCCTGGTGTGCGTCATCACCACCGTGCTCGTGTTCCTCTCCACCGCACTCACGGTGATTCTCGTGGGACGCCTGCAGAAATACTTCGCCGAAAAGCGTGCTGGCAAAGACGTGCACCTGAAAAGCGTGCTTTCGATAGAGGGGAAATAGGCCATGGATTTCACAACCGTCGCCGCGAATGTTTTGGAAGCGGGCGGAAGCCTCGCCCTGAGCATTGGGGTTTTCGCCTTCGCCGTATGGTTGAACAAGAAGACGAACTCGCCGCTGCTCAACCCCCTGCTCGTGACCGTGGCCATTATCATGATTGCGCTCACCGTTCTTAATATCCCGCTCGAATCCTACGAGAAAGGCGCCACGCTCATCTCTTCGATGCTCGGCCCCGCCACCGCCGTGCTCGCCTTCTCCATTTACCAACAGCGAAAAATCCTGCAGAGCAACTTCGCGCCCATCTTCGTGGGCTGCCTCGTGGGATCAACGGTGTCGATGCTTTCGGCCTACGGCCTCTGCGAGCTGTTCGGCCTTGGCGACGAGGTGGCCCTTTCCACCCTGCCGAAATCGACCACCGCGCCCATCGCCCTTGCGGTAACGGGCGAGTTGGGCGGCACGGCCTCCATCACCATGGCCGCGGTCATGACCACCGGCGTTATGGGAGCGATTTTCTCGCCCATGCTCGCAAACCTGTTCCATATTCGCAACAAGGTTGCCCAGGGCGTGGCCATCGGAACATGCAGCCACGCGGTCGGCACGGCGAAGGCGCTCGAAATGGGCAAGCTCGAAGGGGCCATGAGCGGCGTGGCCATCGCCGTTTCGGGCCTGCTCACCTGCTTTATCGTTATCGCAGCGACATCGATCATGTAAAGGAGTCCCATGAGAAGCATCGAAGCGGCCGCCTTCATCGGCGCCAGCTCCGTCGAATCGGGCAAAGAGGCGAAAACCGCCCATGGGCGCCTGCGCCCATGGGCGCCCTCGCACGTCGAAGGGGCGATCTTCGATTTGGACGGAACCCTGCTCGATTCCATGCCCTGGTGGGACGATTTGGGCGAGCGCTACCTTCGAAGCCTCGGCAAAACGCCGGAGCCCGACATTCGTTATCACTTCAAACGGCTGACCATGGAAGGTTCGGCCGAATACATGAAAACGACCTACCACCTGGAGCAATCCATCGAAGAAATCTGCAAGGGAGTTATGGCGGGAATCGATTTCGCCTATCGCGAGTGCATTCCCTGCAAACCGGGAGTCGAACGCATGCTCGAAGCCCTGCGGCGCTCAGGCGTCCCGGCCTGCGTTGCCACGGCATCGCCTCGCAATGTGGCAACAGCGGCACTTGAACGCCTGGGGATTCTGGAATTCTTCTCGGCGGTCTTCACGTGCACCGAGGTCGGCGCGAGCAAAACCGAACCTACCATATTCGAAGTCGCCCTTGCCCATTTGGGAACGCCGCGCGAGCGCACCTTCGTCTTCGAGGATTCGCTTCACGCCATAGAGACCGCCCATGCGACGGGCTTTCCGGTGGTCGCTATAAACGAGCCAGCCAATATCGACGATCGCGAATGCATCCTAAAGATCGCCGATATGTCGCTCGAGGATTTCTCGGCGTTTTCGGCCTAGGGAAACGCCGCCCAAAGCTAGATACGACCATTGACGTGGGCAAACGATGCTTGAGCCTTCCGTGCGCTCGCAAAAATTCGCATTAAAAAGGCGCCGCACATGCGGCGCCCGAAATTCCCAACTATTTGCAGCCCGCACGGCCGAAAGCGGCCTTAATCGACGCTTTCCTAGATTTCGCCTGCCTGAGCGGCTTTGATGGCCTGGGTAAGCTGGTCGGTGCAGCTCGTGGAGCGGCGACCGCAGGTGTTTCCCTCGAGCGTTTCGACAACCCAATCGACCGATTGCCCCTCGACGAGTTTGCCGATGGCCTTCAGATTGCCGTTGCAGCCGCCCTCGAAGCTCACATTGTGAAGCTTGCCGTCGACGATGTCGAAATTAATCGTGCGGGCGCAGGTGCCGCGCGTCGTGAATGAATGCATGCAAATTCCCCCTTGGAACTTATCGTGGTGCTGACCAGCTTACCACGCGCTCCGCGGCCGCGGCGGGATATAATCGTTCGCACTGAATACCTGCAGAATTCGAGAGGGGGCGCCGTGAAAGGGATCCGACATATCGCAGCCGCAACGGCGCTTGCGCTTGCGACCTGCTGCTTTGCGGCACTGCCCGCAGCGGCTGACGAAGGCACCTCTCGCGACGGCATCGAAAGCGCCGCCGAATCGATTCGCGGGGAGCTCGGGCCGGCGCTTCTCAAATACGACCAAGCCAAAAAAACGCTCGAGGCGCTCAAGGTCACCGATATCGCCGCTGCCCGCGTGCAGGGCCTGCAAGACGCCATGTACGACGGAACGGAGCAGCGCCCAACAATAACGCTGCGCATCGATTCGACGAAAGACGGCAAGAAGACGGAAACCTCGCTGCGGGAAGGCACCGATTTCGACGTGCGCTTCGACGGCGACCTCGTGAACCCCGGCACCGTAAACGTGACCATCA
This sequence comes from Subdoligranulum sp. CAG:314, assembly GCA_963635715.1. Lineage (GTDB taxonomy): Bacteria > Actinomycetota > Coriobacteriia > Coriobacteriales > Eggerthellaceae > Slackia. The sequence goes on from CAVHFS010000001.1 coordinate 69,890, forward strand.
CCGGCATGGGCGACTACACGGGCTCGGTTGAGACGAGCTTCACCATCGTGCCCGCCGACCTATCGCACGCCACGATAAATGTCATAGCAGATCAGAAGCACACGGGCGCGGCCATCGAACCCGACCCCGTGGTGAAGCTCGACGGGCGGCAACTTATGCGCGGCACGGATTACGAAGTCTCGTATTCCAACAACGTCGACGAGGGAACGGCGACGCTCGTAATAAGCGGCATCGGCAATTGCACGGGCGACGCGCATGCGACCTTTCAGATTGTAGAAAACCCCCGCGAGGGAAAAATCGGCTATCGGGCGGTGCTGCCCTACGTCGCCGCCGCGGCCGCGATATGCGCAATCGCGCTCGGCACGATCGCCGCAGTCGTCGTCCACAAGCGCCGCAAGGCGAAACGCGCGCGCTAAAAAGGCCCCCGCAGGGGCCTTTAAGAAACATTGGGCAATTCCGAGGCACGCCCGCACGCGATGACGCGCGCCGCAAGGCGGCTTTGACCGGCGTTTCCTTAACTAATCGAAAATGAACTGGTCGTCTTCGTCTTCCTCGGCGTCGAAGGCTTCCCAAGCGCCCGAATCGGCGAACGCGAGGAACTGATCGGGGTCTATGTCCATGCGAAGGCCGTCTTCGTCGAACGACGCACTGAAGCGCTCCTCGAATTTCTCCTTCACGGGGCCGTTCACAGGGCGGCTGAACCATACCCAAGCGGCAACGGGCCCGCCCGTCTCGTTGAAATCGGCCCCGAAGCCCGCATCGACCGGCGTGCCGTCTTTTCGCTGAATCATGAACTCATCAATCGCGAAGCACCCATTGAATTGTATGCGCGTGGCAATTCCCTCAATTGAATCGTCAACCGTGTTGTCCTTCTCGAAGAAGGTGACGTTCACCGCGACGTCATTTTTGGCCGCAGGATTGCCGAATTCGTCTTTGCCCGCGAATTGCGCCGCCATCATTTCGGCCATCGCCTTTTCCTGATCGCTCAGCATTCGAACCCTCCGTTCATCAGGGAAGCCGCCCAAAGCGGCCGTTCGTTTCCCCCATAGCATAGCCGAAGGGAAAGCCCCATGCGCGCGAATCGCGCTTCTATCCAAGATGCGAAACCAACTCGTCGAAATCGATTGGGCACGCCTATATAACGAGCCCGCAAGAAACCAAAAGCGGCGACCTGGCGAATCGGGAAAGCTATCCGATTTCGCCAAATCGTCGCACAGTATCAACAACTTTCGTCAAACGCGGGGCTAGCAAACCACCTCGGCCTCGTAGCCCGCATCGACCACAGCGTCAACCAATGCGGAATCGGCCACGTCTTCGGCAAGCGCGACCACGGCCTTTTTGCCATCGAGGTCGACCTCGGCGCTTTGCACGCCCGCCACGCCCTCGAGCGCCTTTTTCACATGGGCGACGCAGTGCTGGCACATCATTCCTTCAACATGCAGGGTCTTTTCCATCATAGGCTCCTTCCTTTCGGGGATATCTTGAATGCCCTCGGGCAATTCGTACGCAATCTCGCGAACGCAAACACCAGCTTCGGGAAGCGTCCGATTCTCTGATCCCACATTCGCCTGTTGAGAGAAGCGCGGCTTCCATGTGCGCAGGCGAAGCGCGTTGCTCACCACGCAAACCGAGCTCAGGCTCATTGCCGCAGCGGCAATCATGGGGTTGAGCGTAAGCCCCGCCCACGAAAACGCCCCCGCGGCAACGGGAATGCAGATGGCGTTGTAGATGAGCGCCCAGAACAGGTTCTGTTTGATGGTGCGCATAGTGGCGCGGGAGAGCTGTATCGCGGCGGGCACGTCGAGCAGGTCGCTTCGCATGAGCACCATGTCGGCCGACTCTATTGCGATATCGGTGCCGGCGCCGATGGCGATACCCACATTCGCACGAGCAAGCGCCGGCGCGTCGTTGATGCCGTCGCCCACCATGGCGACCACGCCCTGCTCAGACAGACGCGCGATTTCGCGTTCCTTGCCCTCGGGCAACACGCCGGCGATGACCTCGTCGGCGCCGCACGTCTTCTGAATCGCGCGAGCCGTGCGCTCGTTGTCGCCCGTGAGCATGACCGTTCGCACGCCCATATCGCGCAGCTCGGCAATGGCTGCGGCGCTCGTCGGCTTCACCGTGTCGGCCACGGCAACAATACCCAGCACACGCACGCCAACCGCCAAAAACAGCGGCGTTTTACCCTCGTCGGCCAAGCGCTCGCCTTCATCGGCGAACGCCCCCAGATGCACGCCACGCTCAAGCATCAGGCGCGCATTTCCCATGACGCACGCCGCGCCCGCATAGGCGGCAACAACGCCACCGCCCGGAATCTGGCGAAAATCGCTCACCTCGGGCGCATTCAGCCCAAGGCTTTCGACGTATTCAACCACCGCGCGACCCAACGGATGCTCCGATTTCTTCTCGATCGCCGCCGCCGTGCGCAAAAGCTCATCGCTGAGCACGCCCGTCGCGCACAGCACGTCGGTCACCTCGGGGGTTCCCTTCGTAATGGTGCCCGTCTTGTCGAGCACCACGGTCTTCACATCGTGCGCGCTCTGCAAAGCTTCGGCCGTCTTCGCCAGAATGCCCGCCTGGGCTCCGCGACCCGTACCCACCATGACGGCGCACGGCGTTGCCAGGCCAAGCGCGCACGGGCAGCTGATGACCAAGACCGACACCGCATGAACGAGCGCCGAGGTAACATCTTGGCTGGCCACCATCCACACGACGAACGTTACCGCCGATATCGCGATAACCGCGGGAACGAAGATGCCACTTATCTTGTCGGCGAGCTTTTCGATGGGCGCTTTCGTGGACGTGGCCTCGTCCACCATGCGAATTATCCCGGCGAGCGCAGTATCGTCGCCCACATGGTCGACGCGCATGGCGAACCAGCCCGTCTTCGAGATGGTCGCGCCGATCACGGCATCGCCCGGCTGCTTTTCCACGGGCACGCTTTCGCCCGTAAGCGCCGATTCGTCCACCGCGGCCTCGCCTTCGATGACCGTGCCGTCAAGGGGCACCGCTTGGCCCGCGCGCACCACGAGCACATCGCCCACCTGCACTTCTTCGAGCGCGACCTCAACTTCGGCATCGCCTTCGCGACGTGTGGCGACCTTCGGCGAAAGATCCATGAGCGCCGAAATGGCGTCGGTCGTTTTGCCCTTCGCGCGCGCCTCGAAGTATTTGCCCAGCGTGATGAGGGTCAAGATCATGCCGGCCGATTCGAAATACAAATCCATCACGGCCATATGCGCCGCGTCGATGTCGCCCGCGCCCATGCCGATGCCGATGCGGTAGATGGCGACGATGCCGTACACCGTAGACGCGGTGGCGCCGAGGGCGATGAGCGAGTCCATGTTCGGCGCGCCATGCAGCAGGGTCTTAAAGCCGTTGCTGAAATATTTGAAGTTCACCGCGATAACGGGAATGAGCAGCAAAAACTGGGTGAACGCGAACGTGATCATGTTCTCGTGGCCCAAAAAGAACGCCGGCAGGGGCCACTCGAACATATGCCCCATGGACAAATAGAACAGCGGGATGGTGAAGACGAACGAAACTATGAGCCGAAAGCGCATGGAAGCTTCGGCGGCCGCGGCCTTTTTGTTCGCGGCCTCGCGGGCCGCCTTCGCCGCCGAAACGCCCGATTGCGACGCCGCCGTTTTCCCAGAATCGGCGACGCGCGGCTCGGCGCCGTAGCCGGCCTTTTCGACGGCAGCCGAAATGGCCGCATCTACCTGGGCAACCGCCTGCGGCGATTCGTCGACGTAAGAGATTTCCATGCTGTTCTTCAGCAGGTTCACCGTCACGTCGGCCACGCCGTTCACGCCCGCCGCAGCCTTCTCGACGCGCGCTTTGCACGCGGCGCACGTCATGCCCGAAACATCGAAAGTTCGCTTCATACCAGCTCCCAACTAAAGCGCCCTGCGCCCTACATGAATTTCTTGATAAGGCGCATGGCCTCGTCGACAACTTCCACGTTGCCAGCGCGGACCTGCTCAACCACGCAGGTCTCCATATGGTCTTGCAGCACGATTTCGGCAATTCGATGCACGGCCGATTCGGCGGCCGCCAACTGTATGAGTACATCACCGCAATAGCGGTTTTCCGCCACCATGTCTTTCACACCATTGAGCTGGCCAATCGCTCGATTCAGCCGCTTGGTTATATCGCGCTGCAGCTCGTCGGTCCGCTCGGTTTCCTTATGCCGGCATGCGCAGCACGGCTTTTCTTCCTCCGACATGGCTCCTCCATCCCAGATACCCTTATGGGGTATATTGCTTGCAACGGACACTATATACCCCCAGAGGGTATATGAAAACACCGCCAGGACCAACTTTCACAACTTTATGCGAGCCTTCGAAAGCCGCTCAAAAGGAAAGGCCTCCGCCCGGGACTGACTCCCAGGCGGAGGCCTCTATCGTTCATTGGGATTCTTGCCCAACGAGCGGCATCGCTATTCGGCTGGCACCTCGTAGGTCTGCCCCTCGCTCGCGCTCGCGTCGCTAGCGGCGCTCGCTGCCTGCGGCCCTTCGACCGTACAGGTATAGCCGTCCACGATGTCGCCATTCACCACGACCTTCGAGCCCTCCATCACATGGCCGGCGACAATCTCGTTGGCCACGCGGTCGACGATCTCGCGCTGCACAAGACGCTTCAGCGGACGCGCGCCATACACCGGGTCGAAGCCGTCAATGGCGAGCGACTCAACGGCGGAAGGCTTCACCTCAAGCTCGATGCGACGATCGGCAAGGCGCTCCTGCACGTCTTTGATCTGCAGCTCCACAATGCGCTCGATGTTCTCGGACGTCAGCGGCTTGAAGGTGATCACGTCGTCGATGCGGTTGAGGAACTCGGGCCTAAACGTCGCGCGCAGATTCTCCTGCATGGCATTTTGGAACTCGGCCATCTTCTTGGCGAACCCGGCGGCATCGGCCTTCATCATGTCTTCGACCAAATCGCCCATCGTCGTGCCCTGCTCTTTGGCCTGCTCCTGCGTCTCGCTCGCAAAATCGCTGATCGTCTGCGAGCCGATGTTGCTCGTCATGATGATGATCGCGTTCTTGAAGCTTACAACGCGGCCTTGGCCATCGGTCAGGCGGCCATCGTCGAGCACCTGCAGCAAGATATTGAAGACATCAGGGTGGGCCTTCTCAATCTCGTCGAGCAGAATCACGCTATAGGGGCGACGGCGCACGGCCTCGGTGAGCTGGCCGCCCTCGTCGTAGCCGACATACCCCGGAGGGGCGCCGATAAGGCGCTGCACGCTGAATTTCTCCATGTACTCCGACATGTCGATGCGCACCATGGCACGCTCCGTGTCGAAGAGGTACTCGGCGAGTGCCTTGGCAAGTTCGGTCTTGCCAACGCCCGTGGGACCCAAGAACAGGAAGCTGCCGATGGGCCTGTCGGGGTCGGAAAGCCCCGCACGATTGCGTCGAATGGCGCCCGCGACCGCCGAAACGGCCTCGTCCTGCCCAATCACGCGCTTATGAAGCTGCTCTTCCAGGTCGACGAGCTTGGCCATTTCGCCCTGCATCATCTTCGACACGGGAATGCCCGTCCATGCGCTTACGACCTCGGCGATCTCTTCGTCGGAGACCTCTTCCTTCAAGATGGCGCCGTCGCCCTGCTTGGCATTCACGGCCTCTTCGGCCTCGGCCAGCTGGCGCTGCAGCTCGGGGATGCGCGCGTAACGAATCTCGGAGGCCTTCACCAGGTCGCCCTCGCGCGTCGCCTTCTCTTCGTCAACATGGGCGGCGTCGATGTCGGCCTTCAGACGCTGCACGCTTTCGATCACGTCTTTCTCGTTGCGCCACTCAGCCTTGCGCGCATCGAGCCATTCCTTGGCGGTCGCCATCTGGCGGCGCAGCTCGTCGAGGCGCTCGGCGCTTGCGGGGTCGCTCTCCTTCATGAGCGCCTGTTCTTCGATCTGCATCTGCGTGTATTTACGCTGGGCCGCGTCAATCTCTTGCGGCATGGAGTCGATCTCTATGCGCAGGCGGCTTGCGGCCTCGTCCATAAGGTCGATGGCCTTGTCGGGCAAAAACCTGTCAGAGATATAGCGGTTCGACAACTCGGCCGCGGCCACGATGGCCGAGTCGGTGATGCGCACGCCGTGGTGGATCTCGTATTTCTCTTTCAGGCCACGCAAAATGGCGATGGTGTCTTCGACGGTCGGCTCGCCCACGAGCACCGTTTGGAAACGACGCTCGAGCGCGGCGTCTTTCTCGATGTATTTGCGGTACTCGTCAAGCGTGGTGGCGCCGATGGCGTGAAGCTCACCGCGAGCCAACGCGGGCTTGAGCATATTGCCCGCGTCCATAGACGAATCGCCCGTGGACCCCGCCCCGACGATGGTATGCAGCTCGTCGATGAACAGGATAATGCGCCCGTTGCTCTGCTTCACTTCGCGCAAAACAGCCTTCAAGCGGTCCTCGAATTCGCCGCGGTACTTCGCGCCGGCGACCATGGCGCCCAAATCGAGCGCGATAACGTCGTGGTCTTTCAGGCTCGTTGGCACGTCGCCCGCGACGATTCGCTGGGCAAGCCCTTCAACAATCGCGGTCTTGCCAACGCCTGGCTCGCCAATCAGGACGGGGTTGTTCTTCGTGCGTCGCGAAAGCACCTGAATAGTGCGGCGAATCTCGTCTGACCTGCCGATAACGGGGTCGAGCTTGCCCTCGCGGGCCTGCTGGGTGAGATTTTGGCCGTACTGGTTCAGGGCGTCGAGTTCGGCTTTGCTCTGCTGGTCGGTCACACGCGTGTCTCCGCGGAGCTCGTCGTAGGCCTCCTCGATATTCTTGCGCGTCACGCCCGCGCCGTTGAGAATCTTGCCCGCCTGGCCGTTGTCTTCGGTCAGAGCGATGAGCAAATGCTCGCTCGTCGCATAGGAATCGCCCATCTTCTCGGCGGCCTTCACCGCGTTGTCGATCACCTTGATAAGCCCCTGGCTGGGAATGGGCATGCCTATAACGCCGCCCGTGACCTTTGGGCCGTTGGCGATAGCCTTGTCTACGTTGGAGGAAAGCGTGGCGGGGTCGGCGCCCACACGCTTAATGATGGCCGAAATATTGTTCTCGCCTGCATCGAGCAGCGCTTTCAGCAAGTGGACAGGCTCGACCGACGAAGTGTCGGCGTCGCCCGCAACGCCCATGGCGCCTTGAAATGCCTCTTGGGCCGTAACGGCCAATTTATCAAGTCTCATAATCGCGTCTCCTTCCTATTCCAAAATGGGAGATGTCGTATTGGATGCGTTCATTCAAAAACTAGCCCGGCGGCAGCATGAGCTGCGAAACGCTCTCGCGCGTCTCGAGCTCGTGCACGCGGTCGGCCAGACGGCGCACCTTTTTGTGCAAGCCGTCTATCTCTTCGTCGCGCTCGTCGAGGCGCCCCTTCAGATCGAGAATGCGAATCACGCCGGCGAGGTTGATGCCCTCGCTCGTAAGCTCGTTGATGAGCTCGAGCCGCTCGATGTCGGCCTGCGAATACATGCGCGTGTTGCCGCTCGTTCGCTGCGGGCTCACCAGGCCTTTCTGCTCATAGATGCGCAAGGTCTGCGGGTGGACGCCGGCGAGCTGAGCCGCCACGCCGATCATGTAGAGGGGGGTATGCCTGTCTGTCATCGCTCGCCCTTTCTACACGCCCAAGCTTGCGCGAACATTCTGCCCTGCATGCTCGGTCGCCGCCTGGAAATCGATCATTGCCTGCTGCTGCGCTTCGGTAAGTTGCGTCGGAACCATCACATGAAACGTTACGCGCAAGGCTCCGTTTCCGCCGCCGCGCACATTCGGCGCGCCTTTGCCCGAAAGCTTCAGCTCGGTGCCGTCTTGGCTGCCAGCGGGAACCTGCACGCGCACCTTCGTTCCGTCGGGCGCGGGAATCACGATTTTCGCGCCGAGCGCAGCCTCGGATACCGTGACGGGAACCGTCATGAGCACATCGGCACCGCGACGTTCATATATCGGATGCGGGTTTATCTTCGTCGCCACGAGCAAATCGCCCGAAGCGCCGCCGTTCGACCCCGCCGAGCCCTTTCCGCGGAAGCGAACGCGCCCGCCGTCGACGGCGCCCGCAGGCACCTTCACATCGAGCGTCTCAACGCCGCCCTGGGGGTTGCGCACGCTGATCTTTTTCACGCAGCCGTTAAACGCCTCGTCGAACGTCACGTTCAGCGTCACGTTCATATCGCGGCCTTTCTGCGGCTGCGTCGCGCGTTGCCCGCCGAAGCCGCCGCCGAAAATATCGTCGACATTCCAATTCGCCCCAGCGACGCCTTCACCTCGGCGAATGCTTTCCAGAATATCGGCCCAGCTACCAAAGCCGCCAAATCCGGCACCAGTGCCCGCGCCGCCCCAACCGCCATACGGTATGCGCTGTTCGTCCGCCGTACCGTACTGGTCGTAAAGCTTGCGCTTTTTCTTATCGCTTAAGACCTCATAGGCCTCGTTGATCTCTTTAAATTTCTCCTCGTCGCCGCCGGCGTCGGGGTGATTCGTGCGAGCGAGCCTGCGATAGGCCTTCTTTATCTCTTCCTCCGTGGCGCTGCGGGAAACCCCGAGCGTCTTGTAGTAATCAGGTTTGGCTGCCACGTGCGCCACCTCCTTCTTACAAAGAAGGCGAGCTTATGCCCGCCTTCCTCCGAATTATTTCTCTTCAGGCTCAGCCTGTTCACGCTTGGGACCGCCCGTCGAAATGGTCACCATCGCGGGTCTGACGACCTTTTTGCCCAGACGGTAGCCCTTCTGGTAAACCTGAGCGACCGTCTCGTCGGGCACGCTCGCGTCTTCCACCTGGCCTACGGCCTGGTGCTCAAGCGCGTCGAACGCCTCGCCCGCCGGATCGATGGCCTCCAAGCCGTGCTTGGAAAGCGCATCGGAGAGCTTCGAGGAAATCGCCTTCACTCCGTCGAGCAAACCAGTCTCGCCATTCGCATCGGCATGCGCGATGGCACGCTCGAAATCGTCGAGCACGGGAAGCAGATCGCCCATGAGCTTCTCTGCCGCGCGCACGCGCATTTCGGAAGCCTCTTCGGCGGTACGCTTGCGGTAGTTATCCCACTCCGCCTGCAGACGCAGGTACTTGTCGCGCATCGCCGCCGCTTCGGCTTCTGCCTTCGTGGCTCGCTCGGCATCGGCGATCACGGCGTCGACCTCTTCGGCCACTTGGCCTTCGACATCGTCGGCCGCGGCATCGCCATCGGCCGCTTCGCCCTGAGCGTCGGCCGCCTCATCGGCTACGGTTTCAGCCGCTTCGCCAGGCGTGTCGTCGCCACCCTGAATGGGAATCTCTCGAGGCTCTTGGGCGGCTTCGTCTTTTCCGTCCTTAGCCATGATTATTTCCCTTCGTTCTTATCGTCGACGACTTCGTAATCGGCCTCAATCGGACCGTCGTCCTGCTGCGGCGCGGCGCCGGCGGCACCCGCGGCAGCGGCATCCTGGTTGCTGTAAGCGACCTCGGCCAGCTTGTAGCTCGCCTGTTGCAAAGCCTCGGTGGCCTGCTTGATAGCCTCGGTGTCGGTGCCCTCAAGGGCGCTCTTCGCCTGAGCAATGGCGGCCTCGACGGTCGACTTCGAGTCGGCGGGAACCTTGTCGCCCAATTCGTTGAGCGTGGTCTCGGTGGCGTTCACGAGAGAATCGCAGTTGTTGCGAGCCTCGATCTCTTCCTTGCGCTTGGCGTCTTCGTCGGCATGCGCCTCGGCGTCTTTCACCATGCGGTCGACTTCGTCATCGGAAAGCGCGGTGGAGCCAGAAATGGTGATCTGCTGCTCCTTGCCCGTGCCCAAATCCTTGGCCGACACGTTCACGATGCCATTGGCGTCGATGTCGAAAGTGACCTCGATCTGCGGCACGCCACGACGAGCAGCTGGAATGCCAGTGAGCTGGAAGCGACCGAGGGTCTTGTTGTCGTTAGCCATCTGGCGCTCGCCCTGAAGAACGTGAATCTCGACGGACGTCTGATTGTCGGCGGCCGTGGAGTAAATCTCGGTCTTGCGGGTCGGGATGGTGGTGTTGCGGTCGATCATCTTAGTCATCACGCCGCCCATGGTCTCAACGCCAAGGGAAAGCGGGGTCACGTCGAGCAGCAAGATGCCCTCAACGTCGCCGGCCAAAACGCCGCCCTGAACAGCCGCGCCAATAGCGACGACCTCGTCGGGGTTCACCGACATGTTCGGGCTCTTGCCGGTCATGGCCTTCACAAGCTCTTGCACGGCGGGCATACGGGTCGAGCCGCCGACGAGAATGACCTCGTCAATATCGCCCGTGCGCAGGTCGGCATCTTTCAGCGCGCGCTCAACAGGCTGCTTGCAACGGTCGAGCAGGTCTTTAGTGATGCGCTCGAACTCGGCGCGGGTCAGCGTGTAATCGAGGTGCTTCGGACCCGTGGCGTCGGCCGTGATGAAGGGCAGATTGATGGAAGCCTGGGTGGTGGAGGAAAGCTCCATCTTGGCCTTTTCGGCGGCTTCCTTCAAACGCTGCAGAGCCATTTTGTCTTTGCGCAGGTCGATGCCGCCGTTTTCGCCGGCGAACTTATCGGCCATCCAGTCGATGACGCGATGGTCCCAATCGTCGCCGCCCAGGTGGTTGTCGCCTGCGGTGGAGAGAACCTCGAACACGCCGTCGCCGAGCTCAAGCACGGAAACGTCGAAGGTGCCGCCGCCCAAGTCGAAGACGAGGATCTTCTGGTCTTTGTTCACCTTGTCGAGGCCGTAGGCCAAAGCCGCAGCAGTAGGCTCGTTGATGATGCGCTTCACCTCGAGGCCCGCGATCTTGCCAGCGTCTTTGGTTGCCTGGCGCTGAGCGTCGTTGAAATACGCAGGGACGGTGATGACGGCCTCGGTAATCGGCTGGCCCACGCGCTTCTCGGCATCGGCCTTGAGCTTCTGCAGAACCATGGCCGAAATCTCTTCGGGGGTGTATTCCTTACCGTCGATATCCACAACGGAGCGGCCGTCCTTGCCCTTCACGACATTGTAGGCAACGGTCTTGCGCTCTTCGGCGGTCTCGTCATAGGAACGACCGATGAAGCGCTTCACCGAAGAGACGGTGTTCTCGGGGTTGGTGACGGCCTGGTTTTTCGCGGCCTTGCCAACAACGCGCTCGCCGTCTTTGCGGAAGCCCTCGACCGACGGGGTGGTGCGATCGCCTTCGGCGTTCACCAAAATGGTGGGCTCATTGCCCTCCATAACAGCCATGGCGGAGTTCGTGGTGCCAAGGTCGATGCCCAAAATCTTGCCCATATCTGTTCAGTCCTTTCTGCGTTGCGAAACCGCATTCGTGCGATTCCGCTGGCGACTTACGCCGCCGACTGCTCTTACCTTTGCTTAATGGACCCGAGATTGCGTGCCGTTTGCACGGCCCACGCCTCCTCGCGCCCTCTTGGTACAGTTGGCAATATAAAATCTAAGTGCCTCATTGTCAACTTATCTCACACTTAATTTTACATGTTGCTTAACTGTCATTTTTAGCGATTATCTCAATGGCGCGCACAGGGGAAATATACGTGTACAACCTTCGATAGATGTGCTGCTCGCATGCGCTACGACGCGTGTCTCATCTGGCAAAGAAGCCGAATGGCACCGCTCGCCCCTGCGCCGACACGAAAAAAGGCCCTCGCGGTTTCGCGAAGGCCTTCGGCGGAATATTTCGTATGTCGCCCAGCTATTGTTTTCGGCGAGCGTCAGAACATCAGGAACACGCTGGCAGCGGTCATAAGGATGAGGGCTATCACCACACTGAGCGAAATGGCGAAGCCGGCAGTTTGCGTATCGCCATCGACCCAGATGATATAGACCAAGCCCACCGACATAATAGGCGCCAATAAGCACAGAATGGTGACGTTGCGCAGATCGGCATCCATGGGAATGACGAAATACACCAGCGCGCAAAACGCAAGCGCCACGATAAGGCGCCAGCCGAGCACCTTGCACACTTCCAGCAGGTGGCGCTTGTCGATGCGCCACTCGAATACCAGGCCGATCATAAACATGGCCAAAAAGCTGTTCGCTTCGGCCATAGGATGAATGAGTGTGCCCAGCTGTTCGGGCACCGAGATTCCCACGAGCGACAGCGCGATGAGCACCAGATAGCAATCGAGCGCGGGCGATTGCAACGTGGTGCGAATGAGCGAACCCACAACGCCGCCCGTACGCTTTCCCAAAATGAACGTTCGCACGATGGCATATGCGCCGCCCGACACCAAAATGGTATTGCCCAAATCGAACATGCAGGCAAGCACCACGCCCGTAGGCCCCACAACCGACGAGATGAATGGCAACGCGAAGCATCCGATGTTGTAGCCGAAGCCCATAAGCGTAGGAATCATGCGGTCTTCGGCTTTGCGGCGATGCGTGAACAACATGGCACCACCGAAGCCGACCACCGTGGCCGCGAATGAAACAAGCGAGACGAGCAGCAGACTGGCGTCGAACTGAAAACCGACGAACGAATACACCACCGTGCACGGCAGCGTGATATTGAACAGCAAACGCGAGAACACGTTTTTCGTTTCAGGCTTAACGAACCCCGTGTGGGCGCACACCGCGCCAACCACGATGATGAGCGCGTACGCACCGGCCGAAATCAGGATGTCGAACATACTCGAGCAGAACCTTTCCTTGGAAAAACGGCTCTACCCTACCACCGGCGGCGTGCGCCGAAATGCACTGGGGCATATTTTCACAGGCCATTATTCATGCAAAGCGCGCCATCTATAAGTGCAGCGCAATAGAAAGCAAGAGCAAAGGGCGGCAAAACCTTTCAAAGTCCGCCTCGTTTGCGGGAGAAGCGCGAAACCCGCAACAAACCAGAGGCGGCACGAACCTCGCCGAGCATCCGCAACGCCAAAACCGTCGTGGCAATCAACAAAGACCCAAGGGGGCGGAGCCGAAACAGACCTGCGCTTTTAGCGAGCCTCCAGGCCCATCTGCAGCATATAGACTTCCTCGCGAAGCTCGCGGGCATCGGCGTTGGTCAGGCGCCCCTGTTCGCGCATGAGCTGAATCTGCTCAAGCTCAAGCGAAAGCGCCTCGGCTTCGATGTCGCGCGTCTTGATTTTCACGCGGCGCGACCCCAAAAACGTTCCACGAACCTTGCGACCCGTGTGCGTCTCCTCGCCCGCCAGCGCCGCCGATGCGGTCGCCGCAGCATCGAGCACTGTGTTCGCCGCCGAATCTATCTTTTCCGCCAAGCCGGCGTCTTCCGCGGGAGCCTCGCTCGTGAAGTTGATAGCGCCCGTCTGCGTCGGTGTGGAAATGACCTTGTCAAGCTGTGCTTCGCGTTTGCGAGCAGCCGCCAAGATCCTCTTGCTCTCGGGGGCAACCTCGGGAATCTTCGCATCGGAATTGGCAGCCAAGTCGGCAACTTCCCGCGCTTCGGCGGCGGCCTGCGCCTCCATACGAGCAACGCGCAGGCGAAGCGCCATCAGATTCGCGCCGTACTCGCTTTTCAGCAGGCCTGCGGCATGCCGCTCTTCCAGCGTGAAGCGGGAATCGGACTCCTCAAGGTAGCGCAGCGCGCGCTCTTCCGATTTCAGAATAACATCCATCATTTCCCGCTTGCTCTTATCGCTCATGCGGTCGCCGCGAATCTTGTCGATGATGTAGCGAATCATCCACGTGAGAGGAGCTTTCTTCCTCAGCTCGGGACGCACGGCGGCGGCGCCCGGGGTAAAGCCCGCGCCCGCGATGGCGGGAGCCCCCGCAGCGATGGCGGTGGCTGCGTCGGTTGGTCGGTCGGTGCCCTTGCGCACTTTCAGCACCGAAATCATATGGCTCAGATTGCGTACGTAGCGATCGCCCACCTGACGACTTATCTCGCCCTGCTTTATTTGCTCGCGAATGAACGAAAGCTGTTCGTTCATCACATCGATACGCAAATCACGCAGCGTATCGTTTGAGACCTCGCGCTCGCGAACGAGATTGATGCGCTCACGATACGCCTGCACGGCAACTCCTGTGGCGACGGCCGTTTCGGGAGTCTCTTTGGCAAGAAGCTCCTCAATCACATTCTGCAGAATCTCAATCTCGATTTTGGCGCGGGCCGACGGGGTCTTTTCCTCCTCGTCGCCCGAAGCAAGCAGCGGAACCACATAATTCGCGAGAACCAACGTGAGGACGATAACGCCCGAAGCGAGGAAAATGAGCAGGTCGCGGTTCGGAAATGCCGCGCCCGTCGATGTGTAATACGGAAGCGAGAGCACGATTGCCAACGTGACCGCACCCTTGGGGCCGGAAAGCGTGGTGACCGCCGCATCGCGAAGCGACTCGCGCGTGATTTTCGCGAACGTGCCATCGCTCGTTCGCGAAAGCTTCTGCATGGCCACGATCCAAACGAAGCGAACCCCCAGGACAATGACCGTGAGCAGCAGGATGAGCAGGATGAGCATGACGCTTCGCGCATCGCCCGAGGCATTCCACGTGGGAAGGATAATCTGAGGAAGCTTCATTCCGAGCAGCACGAACACAACGCCATTGATGACAAAGCTCAGAAGCTCCCAAATATTGTTGCTCGCGACGGCGTAGCGCGAAGCCTGAATCGTGAGCTTGCTTGGATAGAACTTCATGAAAAGGCCCGACGCGACAACCGCCAAGATGCCCGAAAGCCCCATGCGGTCGGCCGCGAGATACGCGACGAAGGGCATGCAGATTTCGAAGAGCAAATACACGGTGGGCGTTTCAAGGCCCAGAGCGCGAACGCGACCCAGCACATACATGAGAACGGCGCCGAGCGCCAAGCCAAGCGCGATGCTTCCAAAAAGCTCGACGAGGAACGAAATCGATGCATCTGCCAGCGAAAACGCCCCCGTGACCGCAGCCGCGATGGCGAATTCGAACGCGACGACGCCCGATGCGTCGTTGAAGAGGGCCTCGCCAGAAAGCAGCGCCTTCTGCTTACGGGAAAGCGTGAGGTCTTTGCCCAAGGCGGCAACCGCCGCCGCGTCGGTTGGACCAAGAGCCGCACCGAGCGCGAACGCAGTGGCCAAAGGAATCGACGGAGCGAACCAATTCAGACAGAAGCCCACCACAAGCGTGGTGATAAACACAAGGCCGAAGGCAAGCGACATAATGGCCACCTTGTTCGTCCATAAGGCGCTTTTGTCGGCGTGCCGGCTTTCGTCGAAAAGCAGCGGAGCTATGAAGAGCAGCAAGAAGAATTCAGGTTCGGAGAAAATCGCTGTGGGGTCGGCGGAAATCAGGAAGCCCACAACCGCGCCAAGCGCGATCTGCACAAGGGGCAACGACACGCGGCTGAAAAGCTGATCGAAAACGCTCGATGCAAGCACGCATCCCAACAACAGCAAGATAATCTCAAACGACTCCACAGAGCCCCCTTATCACGAACGCGACAAACGCCGCGCATGAACATTCCTGCCATTACTTATAACAAAAAATCCTCGCCGCAACGACGAAAGGCCCGCCCCGTTAAATAAATGTTTTCGCAGACCACGAAAAGCCCGCAGCCCTGAAGGTTGCCTGAAAAAAGAAAGCGACCCCGCCTTCAGAATGGTCAAATCCAAACCGAAGACGGGGCCGCACAACCACAAGTAAGGACAAGCCCGACGAGGCGCACGAACCTATTTCATGAGACTCGCGATTTCGTTCGCAAAGGCGACCGGGTCTTCAAGCGGCATGCCTTCAACGAGCAACGCCTGGTTGTAGAGCAGGCTCGCGTAGGTCTTCACCTTGTCGGCATCGCCCGCTTCCTGGGCGGCCTTCAGCGTGGCGAACACCGGATGCGCGGCGTTTATCTCGAGCACGCGCTCGCTCTTGGGGGCTTCGCCGCCCATATCGGGCATCTGCGAAAGGATTTTTTCCATCTCGAGCGACATCGATCCTTCGGCCGTAAGGCACGCGGGAGCGGCATCGGCGCTGGTGAGCTTCGTAGAAACCGCCACCTTCGAAACCGATTCGCCAAGCGCCTCTTTCATGGCGCCGAACAGGTCTTCGCTTTGCTTCGCGGCGTCTTCGGCGGCCTTCTTCTCGTCTTCGCTCGCGAGGTCCAAATCGCCCGACGCGACATTCTTGAGTTCCTTGGCGGCCTCGCCTTCGCCCCAGCCCATCATGGATTGAAGCGTGAACTCATCAACGTCTTGCGTGCACAGCAGTACGTCATAGCCGCGATCGAGGACCGATTTCACCACGGGCAGCTTGGAAAGGCGGTCGGTCGTCTCGCCCGTGCCAGCGGCATAATAGATGGCCTTCTGGTCGGTCGGCATGGCGGCGGCGTATTCCTCGAACGTCACCATCTTGTTCTGCTTGGCCGAATAGAACAGCAGCAAATCGGCCAGCAGGCTCTTCTGCATGCCGTAGCTTTGGTAGATGCCGAACTTCAACCCACGGCCGAACTGCTCGAAGAACTTCTCATAATCCTCGCGATGGTTGTCGCGCATCTTCTCGAGCTCGCTCTTAATCTTCTTCTCGAGCTTGTTGGCGATGGCGCGAAGCTGGCTGTTGTGCTGCAGCGTTTCGCGCGAGATGTTCAGCTGCAAATCGGCCGAGTCCACCACGCCGCGCACGAAGTTGAAGCAGTCGGGCAGAAGCTCTTCGCACTTATCCATGATGAGCACGTTGGAGCTGTAGAGCGCCAGACCCTTCTTGTAGTCTTTGCTGTACAGGTCGAAGGGTGCGCGGCTGGGAATGAACAGCAGCGCATCGTAGGTGATGGCGCCCTCCGCGTGAACCTTGATGGTGCGCGCGGGGTCGGTGTAGTCGTGGAAGTTCGACTTATAGAACTCGTTGTATTCCTCTTCGGTCACGTCGGATTTGCCGCGCTTCCAAATGGGAACCATCGAATTGATGGTCGCGCGCTCGGTGTAGTGCTCGTATTCCGGCTTGTAGTCGTCGCCCGCATCTTCCGGCTTTGGCTTTTCGCGCGTCTTGTCGCAATCCATGGTGATGGGGTAGCGCACGTAATTGCTGTATTTCTTGATAAGGTTCTTCAGGCCCCACTCAGACAGGTAGGTGTCGTATTTCTCTTCGTCGGTGTCGTCTTTGAGCACGAGCACGATGTCGGTGCCGTTCGCGTCGCGCTCCGCCGCAGAAACCGTGTAGCCCTCAACGCCGTCGCTTTTCCACTCCCAAGCCTCTTCGCTACCGAAGGCGCGGCTCACGACGCGCACCTCCTTGGCCACCATGAAGGCCGAATAGAAGCCCACGCCGAACTGGCCGATGATGTCCACGTCGTCGCCTTGGGCCTTGTCGTTTTCGGTTTTGAACTCAAGGGAGCCGGAATGCGCAATGGTGCCGAGGTTTTTCTCGAGCTCGTCTTTGGTCATGCCGATGCCCGAATCGCTTACCGTAACAGTGCGGGCGTCTTTATCGAAGGAAACGTGAATGGCCAGCTCATCTTTGGAAAGCTTCACGTCGGAATCGGTGAGGCTCTTGAAATAGAGTTTGTCCACCGCGTCGGAGGCGTTGGAGATGAGCTCGCGCAGGAAAATCTCTTTGTTCGTGTAAATCGAGTTGATCATAAGGTCGAGCAGTTTTTTGCTCTCTGTCTTGAACTTCTTCATGTTCGCATGGCCTTTCTATTCCGCATGCCGTCGAACGGCTTGTACCCCACGAGTCGCTGCATCGAGCCTGGCACCGCAAGCAGGCGGCCCGCGTTCGCACTCGATGGCGACGATTGTTAGCACTCAATATGCCAGAGTGCCAAAAAAGGATTGTAGTCTGCAGCCCGCAAGTGTCAAGCAAGCCAACAGCGGCGGAACGCTATGTTGATGCTTTGTTACGCAAGCGATAATCGCACGCCGAAAACCAGCGTCGCGACCATTTGCCTCGTAGGCCATAGGGGGTAAACGGAAGAAAAAACCGCTATCTATTCCGCATTTTCCAAAAATAATGATTTTCGCGAACTATTTACCGTCATATAATTCGCGTTATTGATTTTTATTTCAATTTGCGGAGTAGGAATTGTCCATGAAGCTCATAAACCGATCAACCTATATGAACAAACTCGCAAGCGCGATGAACACACCCGACATTAAAGTGATCACCGGCATCAGGCGCTGCGGCAAATCGAAGCTGCTCGAAGCGTTCGCCGACCACATACGCAAGTCCAACCCAACGGCGAACATCATACGCATCAATTTCAACCTACTCGAATTCGAGCCGCTCATGGAGTACCGCGCGTTGCACAGCTATATCGAAGGGCATTTCGTCGAGGGCTGCGACAACGTAATCATAATTGACGAAGTGCAAATGTGCGAAGGCTTCGAGAAAGCAATCAACAGCCTGCACGCGTCGGAGAAATACGATATCTATGTAACTGGCTCGAACGCCTTCTTGCTTTCGAACGACCTGTCGACCCTGTTCACGGGCAGAACCTTCGAAGTGGAGGTGTTTCCGTTCTCGCTCGCCGAATTCGCGCAATACCACGAAATCTCATCGCCCGACGAGGCCTTGGATCGTTACCTGCGGGAGGGCGGAATGCCAGGTTCCTACTTATATCCCGACGAGGGGGCTCGATACGCTTACATCTCTGACGTGCTTAGCACGCTCATCCTGCGCGACGTCAAACAGAAATACCGCATACGCAACGTCGAACAGCTCAAAAGAGCGTGCGAGTTCCTCATGGACAATATCGGCAACATCTCCTCGCTGAAGAACATGGCAGCAACGCTCTCTCAGGCAGGCCTGAGCATCAGCGATAAGACCTTGGCGGCATACATCGACCATCTCTGCAACGCATTCGCCTTCTACCAAGTGCGCCGATACGACGTCGCAGGGAAGAAATATCTCTCAACGGGAGACAAATATTACCTGGCCGACCACTCATTCCGCTATGCGCAGCTCGGTACCCGCAAGCTCGACTTCGGGCACGTCTACGAAAACATGGTGGCCATCGAGCTCCTGCGGCGCGGGTGGGAGGTATACGTTGGCACCCTCTACCAGAAGGAAGTCGACTTCGTTGCCGTCAGGCGGGAACGACGCGTCTATATCCAGGTGAGCGACGACATCTCGCAAGAGGCCACCTTCGAACGCGAGATTGCACCCCTGCGAAAAATCCGCGACGCATACCCCAAGGCAATCATCGCAAAAACCGGCCACGAAACAACCGACTGGGACGGCATCAAGGTCATTGACCTGGGACGCTGGCTCATGGGGCAGACTAATGAGATAAGCGATTAAGACCGCCCGCGCTTCGCGGCCTAATGCTCGCGGTTGCTTTTCTCACGCCGCATTTCTTCATACATATCGAGCAGAATGCTTTGCGGAACGTCGCCATCGAAGTAGTCGTCATCGTCTATCATACGCGCGCCTTCGATCTCGATATCGACGATGTCGTAGACCGCATGCGCGATGGCAACCACCAGGTAGCTGCCCGTCACCAGAAACGCCACGCCAAGCATAAGCGATACGCCCAGCGTAACGGCAACCGTGTACGGGTCGCGATAGCCCTCGTGGGCAAGCCAGAACAGCGCTGTAGACGCGACAAGCGCCACGATTGTGGCGGTCGAGCTCGGGACGAAAAGCGAAAGCACGCCCGTCAGGCCGCCCAACAGCACAAAGCGAAACAGCAGCTCTTCGGCGAAGCCCGCAGCGAACATGCCCGCGAACAGCGAATATGAGCCAATACGGGGTATTTCGCCGTTGATGCCCTGGCGATTCCAAACGATGACGGCCCTGCCGGCCCTACTGAGGCTCGCCACGAATTCGGCCGCGCGCGCGAACGCGAGCATCGCAACCACGACGACGATCGTCGCAATGGCGGTGTCGGCGGCTGAAAGCGCCACGCACGAAGACGCGATGCTGCGCGCCCAGCCGAAGCCGACGGTGGCGTCGGCCCAATCGCCCGTCGTAGCGCCGCACGCAATGACGGAGCCGACGACCCCGACGACGAGCAGCAGGCTTTCGCTCATGAAAATATTCGACAGAAGAAGGTCTTCCTCATCAAGGTTGAGCGGGTATTTTTCTCCAGGAAACGCCATGCTATGCCAGCAGGCCCTTTTCCTGCATGGCCTGTAAGACCTCGATATCGGCACCGAGCCACTTCACGCTGAGCACGTCTACGGCGCCGAGCCATTTGGCATCGGAATGCTCGAGCAAGCGCAAATCGCCCTCGACGACCGAGCACAGGTAGCAATCCATGCTCAAATGAAAGTCCGGGTAGTCGTATTCAACGTGGCACAGAAACGAATCGGGCGAAACCGTTGTGTCGAGCTCCTCGTGAATCTCGCGCACAAGCGCCTCTTCGGGAGTCTCACCAGGCTCGATTTTGCCGCCGGGGAATTCCCACCAGCCAGCATATTCCCCATATCCGCGCTGAGTCGCGAACAGTTTCCCATCAACGATAATAATGGCCGCCGCCACCTTGATTGTTTTCATAAAAAGCCGCCTACTCCGACAAAATTTAGACAACACATCTTCCCACACGATATGACCAGTAGAAATTGTGGCATGATTTCTTCATGGCCTTATTCGACACCGACATACCAACGGCAATTGACTACGCCCTCATTTCGGCGCCCGTTCGCGTCGATGACGAATTGCCCGATACCGACCTCACGGTTTCTCGAGCGCTAAGCAAAATTCCCAGCGGCGACAGAGAAAACTACCGCGCACTTTACCGATGGTTCGAGGAAAACTCGGGCACCGTTGGCTCACGCTTTCTGGGGCAGCGACTGCCCGGCGTTGGCTTTCCTCATTCAGCGCAACGAGGAATACATACTCCTTCGAAAAGAAAATACGCCGCAACTGTAACGCTCACGAAGAACAGCTCCTATGTCGACGGGGCTTTCGCCGACCTCGGCGATGGAACGTGGGTGCTTCACTATTGCGAGCATCGCAATAACGCAAACGGAGCAAAAGTCTCCACGTGGAACCAGCCGCTCATCAATTGCCTCATTGACGGGGTTCCTGTTGGCGTATTCATGCAAGAAGGGAACTCGTCTCAAAGCTACCTACGCGCCCTCGCCTTCGTCGAGGAATATGACCCAGATTCCGGCGTTTTCATTCTTCACGGACCAGTCTCTCCCGAAACCGAGCACATCTTCAAAGCGCACGAATCTTCTCAGGCGCCAACGGAGCAAGACGAGCTTCCCTCCGTCGATGAAATCCGAAAAGACACTCGGCAAACAATACTGAGAACGAACATCGTTCGGAAGGGACAACGGCGCTTTCGTTCAGACCTACTCCAGGCATACGACGGGCAATGCGCCATAACGGGATATGACGTCAACCCCGTCTTACAAGCGGCTCACATTCTCGAATACCGAGGAACGCCTTCAAACAACGTCAAAAACGGCATCGTCCTTCGCGCCGACATCCATATCCTGTTCGACCGCGCCCTCCTCGGAATCGACCCGTCGGACTTCAAGGTCGTCCTATCGAAGAGCATCGCTGATTCCCGATACGAAGACATCAACGGCAAAAGTATCCAACTACCCAAGGATAAGAACCTTTGGCCAAGCGAAGATTATGTCGCCGCCAGTTTCGCTCGATTCCGGCAGATTCAATCGTCTCTTTAGCGATCGCCGCGTAACGGCCTGAAAAATCGAGAGCTCCTGGCCTTTCTCGAAGATCAGACCGCCGCTAATCCCATAGATCGCTGGGGACAATCTCTAGCCAGTAGCCGTCGGGGTCTTCGATGAAGTAGATGCCGAAGCGCGGGTTCACGAAGCATACGCAACCCATTTCGTCGTGCAGCTTGCGCGCAGCCGCTATATCCTCAACGGCAAACGCCAAATGGGTGTCGCGCCCGCCGTCGCTGCACGGCTCAATGCGCCCGTTTTCCCACGTGAGCTCGAGTTCGAAATCTGTCGTGTCGTTGCCGACGTACACGTTTTTCCGCGAGCCGTCTTCTGACCATATCTCGCGAATCATATCGAGCCCAAGCGCCTGCTTGTAAAACGCAAGCGACCTATCCAAATCCAACACGCGAATACAACGGTGAACCATTTTGGCATTCATGGCGAATCCCCTTTCTTCGCAATCGTTGGATTCGTAGTCTACGGCACCTCGAACAATGCCCCACGCGCAATGGACAACTCATCTGCCAACGGCTGGTTCAGCCAAAGCGCGTTTTACTTGCTCGTCATTTGCTTTTTTTGGGCCGAAAAGCGGCTATTTTTGGGCGCTTTCGCGCATCGCACACGTTTGACCTGGGTTTTCGTAAATCGGCTTTACTTGCTTCTTACTTGCTCGTCATTTGCTTCTTACTTGCTTTTTCACGCTCGAACCCACTACAATCGCTTCGAACAAGGAGGTTTCCCATGCCCGATTTCAAACTCCTCATCGACAATCTGTGCAATTTGCCGAGCGAAACCGAATACGTCGAATTCAAGGAAAGCTACTCGGAACCCGACAAGGAGGGGCGAGACATTTGCGCCCTGGCGAATTCGGCCGCGCTCCACGACGCGCGATATGCCTACAAAGTTTGGGGAATCACCGACGACACGCACGAGGTCGTCGGAACGAGCTTCAACCCGCACACCGCCAAAAAGGGCAATCAGGACCTCGAAATATACCTGCGCACCATGCTCAGCTCCAACGCGAATTTCGAATTCAACGAAGCCGAAGTGTACGGAAAGCACGTAGTGGTTCTCAAAATCTCACCAGCCACCCATAGCCCCGTACGCTACCAAAGCATCGCCTACATTAGGTCGGGCAGCAGCACACAAAAACTCGAGCAAGGCTCGCAGCGAGAAGCCGACCTGTGGCGCAAAACCGAGCACTCGGTTTTCGAATCTCAGATCGCCTTGGACGGGCTCGAGCTCGAAAACGCACTTCAAACGCTCAATTACGACGCCTATTTCAAAATGCTGGGACAAATTACGCCGTCGAATTCCGAGGCGATCGCCCATGTACTCGAGGTAGACAAAATTATCGAGCGCCACGCCGACGGCTATGCGATCACCAACCTCGGCGCCATTCTGCTTGCCGAAAACCTTCAAGATTTCCCTGCGCTTAGAAGAAAGGCGATTCGCGCCATTAAATACACTGGTGACGGCCGCATTTCCATCGAAAAGAATATGGTCTTCGAAGAAGGCTACGCGACCGCATTTGAGCAGGCATTTCTCTATCTAACAGCCGCCATGCCCTCCGCCGAGCCCATTGAAGGTGCGCTGCGCAAATCAAGGCAGGAATTCCCTGGTATCGCCGTTCGCGAGTTGCTCGCCAACGCCATCGTTCATCAGGATTTCCAAGCCACGGGTTCAAGCCCCCTCGTCGAAATCTTCGACAGCCGAATTGAGTTCACGAACCCAGGAGTGCCCTTAATCGACCCCAAGAAAATCGTAAACGACCCCCCGCGATCGAGAAACGAGGCGCTCGCAGCGCTCATGCGACGCATGGGCATCTGCGAGGAAGCGGGAAGCGGCTGGGACAAAATCGTGACCTCGTGCGAAGAGATGCAGCTTCCGGCGCCGATTATCGAAACGGCGAACGAAACAACCCGCGTAACCCTTTACAGCCATCGAGAATTCAAGGCACTCACTCCCGATGAACGTGCCGATGCGTGCTATTGGCACGTATGCGTTCGCTACGCTTCGCGAGATTACGCAAGCAACCAATCGCTCAGGGAGCGCTTCGGTCTGAAAGACTCGAATTCGGCGCAGGTGTCGCGACTTATGAAGTCGTGCATAGACAAAGGGCTCATCAAACTGTCCGACCCCGAAGCTTCGCCAAAGTATCGGCGCTACATTCCAGCCTGGGCATAGGCCTTAAGCTGAGGGGTTTACGCTTCCTGGCTTTTACTTGCTCGTCATTTGCTTTTTCGCGCCGAAAAGCGGCTATTTTTGGGCGCTTTCGCGCATCGCACGCGTTTGACCTGCGTTTTTGCAAATCTGCTTTACTTGCTTCTTACTTGCTCGTCATTTGCTTCTTACTTGCTTTTCGGCCTTAGCCGCCCCGATTTCGCACATTTTGCCTGCTGGCCCCACGCCTCCAAACGCACGAAGGCCCCGCGCTCAAACGAACGCGGGGCCTTCGACAGTCGTCACACACCGAAGATTAGTCTTCGCTGATCTCGGTGATAACTCCCATGGGGCATTCCTCGACGCAATCGCCGCAAGCGATGCAAGCATCCTCGTTTTCGACGACGACAACGCCGCCAGCAATCTCCAAAACATCTTGCGGGCACGCATCAACGCAAATGCCGCAGCCGATGCATTCGTCGGTTTCAAGCACAGGATGAGCCATGATGTGCTCCTCTCACTTGTATGCTCAGCGCCTAGGCTGAAGTTCAACACTGACACAGGCCGAGCCAGCACCCCGCCAGCTCGAACCACAGACCGCAAAATACCATTAATCGGTGGCATTGCAAGAAGGATTTCAGAAATGCCGCCGAACGGTTGTCCGATTCCCACGCAAAGCCGGCAAAACCCCACGTCATTCATGAAAAAGGTAGCCTCATGCAACAAATATTTCTTGTGAACTGGCCTGCCTTCGCCAAAAAATCAAACGGATTGCTTGAGGGAATCTGGTTTCTATGGGATACTAACAAACGCGCAATCAGCATACGCACATAACTTTATAGGTTTCGCTTACACACACTCAAAACACCGCACGAGCGAAAGGATCCATGGCACATGGCCACTAAGCTATCGAGAACTTCTTCCCCCGTCGAGGCGACGCTTTCCTTTATGTCCGATAAATGGAAGGTGCTCATTTTGCGCGACCTGCTCACAGGCACGAAGCGCTTCGGCGAGCTGAAGAAATCCATCGGTAGCATCTCCCAAAAGGTGCTCACCTCGAATTTACGCGCCATGGAGGAAGACGGCCTTTTGCAGCGCGAGGTATTCGCCGAGGTGCCCCCTCGCGTTGAGTACACGCTCACCGATCGGGGTCGCAGCTTGGAGCCCGTCATCGAGGCGATGCGCGTTTGGGGCGAGGCCCATATGGCTGAACTCATAGCCGAAGAAGAGGCCCAATACACCCAAGAATAAGCCGAGGCGCTCCTGCCGCCCGAGGGCGCGACGGCCTTGGTGGCTACGCTCGATTGAGCGTTTTCAGAAGCGCCCAATCGCGCTGCTTAAGCGCGCTGTCTGACAGGTCGGCCTGAAACGAAGCGAACGCAGCCACAGGGCGCCCTAACAATCGCGCCGAAGCATGCGGAGCGATTCGCGAATGGTACGCGGTATTGACCATCTCCAAAGCGACCTCGTCGGCAACAATAAGAGCCGCAGGGTCAATCGCCTCTATCACGAACGCCGCCTGCGCGGGCTCCCCCATTTGCGAGGCGTCGAGCACAACAGAGTCGGCCATGCCGATTTTCTCGCAGGCCGCGCGCAAGGCACCGAGCACCTCTTCGGGCAGCTCCCCAAAGGCAACAATGCACACGTCGGAATCGACATCGCCATCGATGGCCGCATCGTATTTCGCAAGCTGTTCGAGCTTCGCATCAATATACATGTTACTTTTGGCGGGTTTTTTCACACGATTCTCTTTTCGCGCTCCAAATGACACTTTTCTAGGACCATAATAGCCCCAAACATACGCGAATCGCAGCGAGGCGAAGCCATCCGAAGGCCGAACTAAAACGAGCCCCGCCGCGCGCGATGAGAGGAGAAACCATGTGCACCAACGGCATCAACACCGGTCAATTCGAGCAAATGATCGAACAAATCGACGACCACATCAAACTTGAGCGCCGCTGGGCCCACAACCTCGCCCATCAGGCCGAAGATGCGGGATTCAGCGCCACGGGCGAAAAACTGCACGCGGCCATGAGCGCGCTCGACGAGATTCGCGCGCTGCTCGACGAGGCGAAAGACGCCCTCGAAGACGATGCCGAGGCAAAGCGCGGCGTTACCGTGACGCTGGTATAGCCCATGGCCCAAGACCTTATGCGCTTTTCGGTCGCGATGCCCGAAAGCCTTTTGATGCGCTTCGACGCGCTCGTGGCGCGCCGCGGGCTCGCGAAGAATCGCAGCGAGGTCGTCCGCGACCTGGTTCGTGACGCCCTCATCGAGGAGGAATGCGCATTGCCCGGCGAAGAGGTGATGGGCACGCTCACCATCGTCTTCAACCACCATACCAACGACGTGCGCGACAAGCTCGACGGCATCCAGCACGACTTCTTCGAATCCATCGTGAGCAGCATGCATGTGCATCTCGACGCCGACAGCTGCATGGAGGTCATCATCTTGCGCGGGGAAAGCGGCCTGATTCGCTCCATCTCCGACCTCATTTTGGGAACGAAGGGCGTCACGCACGGCAGGCTCGTGACCACATCGACGGGCCACGGGGCATACGAGAACCGCCCGACGCCCACCGCGGAGGCGGCAAACGCCGCGCGAGGCTGGGCGAACAGCCATCCGCATACGCACTAACACTGGGGAGCAACCATGATTGAAGCGCTCGACATAGAGGTGCATGGCATCGTGCAGGGCGTGGGGTTCAGGCCCTTCGTCTACAATGCCGCCGTTTCGCGAGGCCTTCGCGGATGGGTGCTCAACGCCACGGCGGGAGTCTTCATCCATGTCGAAGGCGAGAGCGCGAGCATCGACTCGCTGGTGATGGAGATCAACGACCATGCGCCCGCGGCCGCGCGAGTGAGCGAGATTTGCCTTGCCGAAGGCAAGCTTTGCGGCTTCGACGACTTCGAAATTCGCTATTCCGACGAAGGCGAGGCGGCGCGAACCACGCTCGTTTCGCCCGATTTGGCCACGTGCGACGAATGCGTGGCCGAGCTTTTCGATCCCGAAAACCGCCGCTACCATTACCCCTTCATCAACTGCACGAACTGTGGGCCGCGCTTCACCATTATCGACGGCCTGCCCTACGATCGCGCGAAGACTTCCATGGCAGCTTTCGCCATGTGCGATTCCTGCAAAAGCGAGTACCAAGACCCCGCGAACAGGCGCTTCCATGCGCAGCCCGATGCCTGCTTCGAATGCGGCCCGCATATATCCTGGTGGGAGTCAGGCCTTGAATCGAACACGCCCGAAGTGCTCGCCTGCGCGAAGGCAGACGAGCAGGGAACGCTGTGGGGGGAAACGCTTCAGGCGAGCGACGCGATTATCGAGCGGGCCGCGCAGATGCTTCGCGAGGGGCGCATCGTGGCCGTCAAGGGCCTCGGCGGCTTTCACTTGGCATGCGACGCGCGAAACGAAAAGGCCCTCGCCACGCTGAGGGAACGCAAGCACAGACCAGGGAAAGCCCTGGCCGTCATGTATCGCACGCTTGATGAGGTGCGCGATGTTTGCCAGGTAAGCGATGCCGAGCGGCGCCTGCTCGAAGGGCCGCAGCGCCCCATCGTCCTGCTCAAAAAGCGCAGCGACGCAGCGTTTACCGCAGGACTCGCCGACCACCTTGGCGAGCTCGGCGTCATGCTGCCCTACACCCCCGTGCAGCACCTGCTGCTCGCCGCCTTCGGCGGACCGCTCGTTATGACGTCGGGGAATCTGCACGACGAGCCCATCTGCATGGACGACGCCGAGGCGCGCGTGCGCCTCGTGGGTATCGCCGACGCGTTTTTGGGCAACGCTCGGCCCATTCGCTGCCGCTTCGACGATTCCGTCGTGCGCGTGATATCGGCGGGCTCGGCAGGCGATGCCGTGCAGATGGTGCGCCGCGCGCGCGGGTTCGCGCCTTTGCCCCTATCGCTCGAAAGCGAAGGCGAGGCCTGCGACCAAACGATTTTCGCATGCGGCCCCGAACAGAAAAATACCTTCTGCCTTTTGCGGGGAAACGAGGCCTTCGTAAGCCAGCATATCGGCGACATGGAAAGCGCCGAGGTCTTCGACGCGTGGCTTGCAGCGAAGGCCCACTTCGAGGGGCTGTTCCAGGCGACCCCCGACCTCCTTGTCGCCGATGCGCATCCCGAATATCTCTCGTCGAAGTGGGCCGAAGAGCAAAGTTTGCATGCCTCCCGCGAACACGCTGGGCTTCCCCTGGAAAAAGTCCAGCACCATCATGCCCACATCGTGAGCGCGATGGCAGAGTGCGGCCTCGACGAGGCCGTCATCGGCATCGCGTTCGACGGAACGGGCTACGGAGCCGACGGAAATATCTGGGGCGGCGAAGCCCTGCTCGCGAATCGAGTCGATTTCGAACGCTTCGCGAACTTCGCCTATATCCCCATGCCGGGCGGTGCCTCAGCCGTGAAAAACCCGCTGCGCATGGCCTACGGCGCGCTTCATACCTTCGATCTGCTCGAACACCCTGCAGCGAAGGATGCCCTGGAAGAGCTCGGCGAAGCGGCCAGCATTTGCGACCAGATGATTGAGCGCGGCCTGAACTGCCCGCTCACCTCAAGCGTTGGACGCCTCTTCGACGCGGCGAGCGCGCTTCTCGGCGTTTGCGAACAGCCGAGCTACGAGGGCGAAGCCGCCGCACTGCTCGAAGCGGCCATACACGACGCGACGCTTGGCCGCGAGAGGAAAACGCACGGAAGCGTTTCGAGCGAGCCCTACCATGTGTCCGTCACCAAAAACAGCGCGACCGCGAAAAGCACCGCGCACGACACGAGCGTCATACTGATTGATGCCGAGCCCGTGTTCAAGGCCATGCTCGACGACATGGCCGCCGGGCTTTCCACAAGCGATATCGCCCGCAAATTCCACGACTGCATGGTCGAGGCGATCGTGCAAATATGCCTCATCGCAAACGCAGCGTACGGAATTTCGACCGTCGCGCTCGCGGGAGGCGTCTTCATGAACCGATACCTTATCGAACACGCGGTTTCCGCGCTCGAGGCCGCGGGCTTCACCGTGGCGCTCAACAAGGAGCTGCCCTGCAACGACGGAGGAATCAGCTTCGGACAAGCGGCCATCGCGAAAGCGCGCCAAGCTCAGGCGGGCGACGAAAAACAGAGGGAGGAAGCACCATGTGCCTAGCAATTCCTGCTCAGATCACCGAAATCGACGAAGGCAATATGGCGACCGTCGATATTTTGGGAGTAACGCGCGGCATCTCAATAGATTTGACCCCAGCCGCTAAGGTCGGCGATTTCGTGCTCGTGCATGCGGGTTTTTCCATCGAAATCGTCAGCGAGCAGGCCGCGCGCGAGACGCTCGACCTGATTCGCCAGTTTCCCGAATTCGCCGACGCAGGCGAAGCGCAAAGCGCGTAGGGCCGCATCATGATAGATAAGAACAGCTTCAAAGACCCCACGCTCGCACGAGGGCTTATCGAAAGCATCCAAGCGCTCGCGCCCGAGCAGGCCACGCTCATGGAAGTGTGCGGAACCCATACCGTTTCTATCGCACGATGCGGCATTCGCTCGCTGATGCCCAAGGGGTGTCGCCTGGCAAGCGGGCCAGGCTGTCCCGTGTGCGTGACCAGTAACCGCGACATCGACACGGTTATCGCGCTCTCCCGCGTGCCGAACGTCATCATCACCACCTTCGGCGACATGACGCGCGTACCCGGCTCCACCAGCTCGCTTCTGAAAGAGCAAGCGGCCGGCCGCGATGTGCGCATCGTCTATTCGCCGCTCGACGCGCTCGCGATTGCGAAAGACAACCCCAGCCGGCCCGTGATTTTCGTGGGCGTCGGCTTCGAAACAACCACGCCGCTCGTGGCTATGGCCATTAAGCGGGCGAAGGCCGCAAAGCTCGAGAATTTCAGCGTGTTCGCCGCGCACAAAAATATGCCGGGAGCGCTCGACGTGCTTATGGGCGATCCAAACCTGCAGGTGAGCGCCCTTATCTTGCCTGGACACGTAAGCACCATCATCGGCATGAAGCCCTACCAGTTCCTCGCCAAGAAATACCACATCCCAGGCGTTATCACAGGCTTTGAGCCGCTCGACGTGCTCGAAGGCATCGCCATGATCATGAAGCAGTTGCATGAAGGGCGAGCCGAAATCGAGAACGCCTATGCCCGCGGAGTCATGCCCGAAGGAAACCCCGTGGCGCTCAGCGCGATAGACGAAGTCTTCGAAACCTGCACGGCGAATTGGCGCGGGCTTGGCCCGATCGAGGGAAGCGGGTATCGCATCCGCGAGGAATTCTCTCAATTCGACGCCCTGCGCGTGCACGAAGTTGAGGTTGAGCCGACGATCGAACCGAAGGGCTGCCGTTGCGGGGACGTGCTGCGCGGCATCATGGCCCCCAACGAATGCCCGCTTTTCCGCAGGGTGTGCTCGCCTGAAAACCCCATAGGGCCTTGCATGGTGAGCTCCGAAGGCTCCTGCGCCGCGTATTTCAGGTATTACTGATTTTTCCCGTCCGCGTCGGGCCTTTCGGCCGGAACGCTACTGTAGTTGACCCAGTGCGTTGAAAACGCGGCACTTTCCTCGTTCGCTGGACGTTTTGAAAGTTTGCTCGAGGCCTTCGGCCTCGTATTTTGTGGATGGAGGTTTCCTCATGACTGATGAAACGGTGCTTTTAGGACACGGCTCCGGCGGAACCATGATGAAGCG
The DNA here is from genome assembly GCA_963635715.1 of Subdoligranulum sp. CAG:314. Lineage (GTDB taxonomy): Bacteria > Actinomycetota > Coriobacteriia > Coriobacteriales > Eggerthellaceae > Slackia. The sequence continues at coordinate 100,186 of CAVHFS010000001.1, forward strand.
CATTATCGACGACGTATTCGCCGCCACGTATGGCTCCGAAGAGCTCGCCCAAGGCAACGACGCCGCGCTGCTCGCTGCCCCCGCGCCAGGGGAGCGCCTCGCATTTTCCACCGACACGTTCGTGGTCACGCCGCATTTCTTCCCTGGCGGCAACATCGGCCGGCTCGCCGTATGCGGAACCGTGAACGACGTGGCGACGAGCGGAGCCAAGGTGAAATACCTCTCGGTGGCCATGGTCTTGGAAGAGGGCTTTCCTATGGACGACCTGCGCCGCATCTGCGAAACCATTCGCGATGTAGCCGCCGAAGCGGGCGTTCATGTGGTGACGGGCGACACGAAAGTCGTCAATCGCGGGCACGGCGACGGAATTTACATCAATACGGCCGGCGTGGGGCTCGTGCCCGTTGGCGTCAATCTTTCGGGCGCGAACTGCCAGCCAGGCGATGCGATCCTGCTTTCCGGTACGCTGGGCGACCACGGGATTTGCATCATGAGCCAGCGCGAGAATCTCTCGTTCTCCGCACCAATCGAAAGCGACGCCGCGCCGCTCAATCATCTTATCGCCGACGTGCTTGCCGCCGCGCCCAACGCGCGCTGCTTTCGCGACCCCACGCGCGGCGGACTCGCCTCGACGCTTAACGAGCTCGGAGCGCAAAGCGGCACGGACATGGTGGTTCTCGAAGACGACGTGCCCGTAAAAGACGCCGTTCGCGGAGCGTGCGACATGCTCGGATACGACGTATTCCAAGTGGCCAACGAGGGCAAGATGGTCTGCATTGTTGCCGCCGACGAAGCGCAAGCCGCGCTCGATGCCATGCGAGCGAACGAATACGGGCGCGACGCGGCCATCATCGGACGCGTCGAGGCGGCCGATTCCCAACGCGGGCCGAAGGTGTTCCTCGAAACAGGATTCGGCACGCGACGCATCTTGGATATGCTCGTGGGCGAACAGCTGCCGCGCATCTGTTAGACAAACGCGCTGCGGCGCGCCCGCAACGATTGGCATCTTCGGGGAGGAGCATCACGCGCCCTTCACATTGAATTGGCCAGAATTGCCACATGAGGTGCGCATTCGCTACAATGAGACCACTTTTGTTTTGACAGGCGCGCACTCTGCGCGCCTGATTTGCGCAAAGGGCAATACTTTTTGCGCGCGCAGTATTGTTCGCGAGAAAGAGGACACATGCTCGTCAACGATTCCGAGAAGCTCTATCCCTCGGCGAAAGTCTTGGTGCGCGACAAGGTCGCGAGCCGCCTTCACGCCAAAGACGAGAGCCTCTACGATTTCGACGAAGCCGCGCTTGAGTGCGCACGCGAATTCACCGGATGGACGACGCTTGCTAGCAAACCGCCTTATCCGTATAAGAAAATCCAGACCTTTGCCGACGAGGTTATCGCCGAAGGCTTCAAAACCGTGCTGCTCATCGGCCAGGGCGGCTCCACCCAGGCGCCCATGACCATCACCAAGTACAACAAGCTCGACCGCAACGCGCTCGATTTCAAGGTGCTCGACTCCGTGTCGCCCGTGCGCGTGCGATCGATTCTTGCGGGGCTCGACCTCGAGCGCACGCTCGTGCTCGTTTCGAGCAAATCGGGCGGCACCATCGAAATGCGCAGCGTGCTCGATGCCGTGCTCGACCATTTCGAGATGTACATGAAGACGGAGAAAATCCCCTCGCACCTGGTCGCCATCACCGACCCGGGCAGCGACTTGGAAAAGCGAGCCGCCGAAGAGGGTTGGCGCGCGAGCTTCCCCGGTGAGCCAACCGTGGGCGGGCGTTTCAGCGCGCTTTCCGTTTTCGGTTTGGTCCCTGCCGCGCTCGTCGGCATCGACTTGGGAGGCTTCCTCGGCCATGCCAAAGACGCCGAACGCGTGTGCTGCGAGGATTCCATCGACAACCCCGCCATCACGCTGGCCAGCTTCCTGTACGACAACTATCTCAACGGCCGCGACAAGTTCAGCTTCCTCACGCCGAAGCGCGGCCGCGTGCTCGGTCTGTGGATTGAGCAGCTCGTTGCCGAGAGCCTCGGGAAGCTCGGCGTGGGCATTCTGCCGAACATCGAGCTCGACGCGCTGCTCCTCACCGAAGACCCGAAAGACCGCAGCGTCATCACCTACCAAACCAAAACCGACCTGTGGGACGAGCGCAAGAATTTCGACATGAGCCTGGCCTATCTCGACCCAGCCATTCCACGTTTGTCGTTCCGCATCGACAGCGTGCTCGATTTGGCCGAGCACTTCGTGATGTGGGAATACGCCACGGCCATGTGCGGCTATCTTATGAAGCGATGCCCCTTCGACCAGCCCGATGTCGCCTCGACCAAAGCCGCCGCGCTGAAGTTCCTCGCAGAAGGACGCCCCGAGCCCGACTTCACCGAGAACTTCATCGGCAAAGTGAACATGGGCGAGGCGGAAGTCACCATGGCACCCTGCATCAAGGCCGATACGCTTATGGGTGCGCTGCATAACCTGTTCGCGTCCATCGAGCCGGGCGACTATTTCGCACTCGACGCCTTCCTGCCCTTCGATGGCGAAGGACGCCGCGAGGCGCTCGAGGTTATCCGCCACGGCGTGGCCGACAAGCTCGGCGTGGTGAGCTGCTTGGAAATCGGCCCGCGCTACCTGCACTCCACGGGCCAACTGCAAAAAGGTGGCACGAACAACGGCGTGTTTCTCGTTGTTTCCGCAGATGAGCTCAAAGATATTCCTTTGCGCCACGTTGAGCCCGAAAGCCTGGGCACCCTGGCGCGCACGCAAGCGGCGGCCGACCTGTCCATCATGATCGAGCGTGGCCGACGCTGCATGCACCTGCATCTGCCCGATAATTCCGGCGTGACCATTCGCGCGTTGGGCGATGCCATCATGCATGTGCTGGGCGATATCGAGCGAGAGCGCGCCGCGAAGTAAGCCCTCCCCGCAGGCGACAGCGCTCTCTAGCCAGAAAAACCCATAAACGCAACGAAGGCCCCAGATTGGGGCCTTTCGCATCTTAAGCAGCACTTGGACGAGCCTTCGCCTGCCACAACTTGTCCAAGAGAAGCGTCACGCTTCGGGGAAGAACACCTCGTTAACCGCAGCGGCCTCCTCAAGGGCGCGCTCGCTCGCGCGGCGATTGGCGATCCACGAGCCCACGACCATGCACAAGAGCGACACCGTGATGCCAATCACGATTTGATGCAGCCCGAACACTTTGAAACCAAGCGCCATACAGACGCAATACACGAGCGTGCCGCCGACCATGGAAGCGAGCGCGCCTGCTTTGTTCGCGCGACGGAAGAACAGCGCGCCCACGAACACCCAGCAAAACGCCGTTTCCAAACCGCCGAACGCGAACATGTTGATCTTCCAGATGACATCGGGCGGCACGATAGCCAGCACAAACACGATAGCGCCCACGGCCAGGGTAATAATTTGGCTCGAGCGAGCCACCACGGCATCGCTTACTCGCTGACCGCGTTCGTCGGCCCGATGAAGCCATAGGTCTTTGATAATCGCCGAAGACGATGCGATGAGCAGCGACGACACCGTGGAGATAGACGCCGCGACGGGCCCCACGATCGCTATGCCCGCAAGCCACGGCGGCAACGTGGCCACAATGGTGCGGGGGATAATATTGTCGACGCTTCCGCCATACGAAGCCAAATCGCCCGTAAGGACGCCCGCGCACAGCACACCGAGCGTCGTGACGCCGATCATCATGGCGCCGATGATAACGGTGCCGCCGATCATCGCGGAGCGCAGGCTCTTCGTGTCCTTATAGCCCATGCAGCGCACGACCGACTGGGGCAGCGCAAAGGTGAAGATGCCGACGAGCAGCCATTGCGTGAAATACAGCGAAATCGGCATCGTGCCGCCCGAAAGAGGCTCAAGCATCTGCGGATGGTTCGTGCGGATGGTGTTCATGATGTTTTCCCAGCCGCCACCGGCGACGAGGATGCCCGCCGCGAGCACCACGATTCCCACGAGCATCGCGATGCCGCACAGCGCGTCGGTCACGGCGACGCCGCGAAAGCCGCCGACCGTCGTGAAGATGATCACCGCAATGCCGAAAAGCGCCAAGCCTACGATATAGGAATAGCCCGTGACCGCCTCGAAGAGCTTCGCCCCGCCCACAAACTGCGCGACCATCGTGGCGGCGAAGAACAAAACGATGATGAGCGCGGCGGCATTGGCGAGCGCGTTGCTGTTGTAGCGCGCGCGAATGACGTCGATTACCGTAACGGCGCCCAGCTTGCGCGAGACGAGCGCCATCTTCTTCCCCATGATGCCATACAGCAAAAACAGCGTCGTCACCTGCACGGCGGCCATATAGACCCAGCCGAAGCCCGTCGACCACGCCTGCCCAGGCCCGCCGACGAATGAGCTCACCGAGCCGTAGGTGGCAATGGTCGTCATGGCCAAGACGAACCCGCCAAGGGTTCGATTGCCGATGAAGTACTCCTTCACGAATTCGCCCTCACCCGCCGCGCGTGAACGCCGACGCGCAGCGATGGCCAAAGCCAAGGCGATCAAAAGGAAAACGACGATGGGAGCGAGGCCCGCAATGCTAGTCGTTTGCACGGGGAGCCTCCTCTTCGTCTAGGTCGAAATCGGCGAAGACGCCATGGCCGAGCACGATCGTCGCAGCAATCGCCGCGATCCACGTGCCGATTGTTCCGCCGAAAACCCAGATAGGCGTTGAGAATATCTCTATGTCGGTGGCGGAAAGCCCGAAGCCCGCGACTATCCACACGACGACGACCGCGACGAGCGCAACGACCGTCGCCTTCGCCTCGCGATTGGCCTGAGCCATTTTCTCGCGATACGTCCACGTTCCCTTCGGCTGCACGACTGGCTCCTCCCTTTCGTTCGCGATAAGCGCGCCAGATCAGACAGTTGCCCATTCTACCTGCCAACGACCAGCCGAAATGTCAATTCGGCCCAATATAGAAAGATTGCGGGGGAAAGCGGGGTATACTTTCGCCGATAAGGAGCGTGGCATGCATCTGAAAAAGACCAAGCGCGGCGAGCGCATATATCTGTCGGTCGTGCAGAACTATCGCGAAGGCGGCAAAACCAAAACCAAGACGATCGAATCGATTGGCTACGTCGACCAATTCGAAGGCCGCTTCGCCGACCCCATCGCGCATTTTCGCAAATACGTCGATACGCTCAACGAACAGCGAAAACGCGAAAACCCACCCGTCACGCTCACCTTTTCGCGAGATGCCACCATCGATGCGGGGCACGTGGCGCAGGCGCGTTGGGGAAGCGCGCTCGCCCTGGCCTACCTGGACGCTCTGGGCGTTCGCTCGTTTTTCGAAGACCGCGCAGGCCACGCAGAATCGCCCGCGCACGCTGGGCGCATTTTCGAGATGTTGGCATCGGAGCGAATGATCCACGTTGCGCCGAAGCGCGAAACCTGGCAGCGCCGCTCTTCCTTTCCACGAACGTGCGATTTCACGCTCGCCGACATGTATGCCGCCTTCCCGTATTTTTCGCGCAAAGAGCGCAGCTTGGTGGCGCATCTCTCGAAGGCCTACCAGGAAATACGAGGGCCCTACCAGGTGAATTCGGTGCTTCTCGTGCTGGCCTCGTTCACTTTGGCCGATACGGGCGACGTGAACGCGGGCGATGCTGAATCGGGCTCAGACCGAAGCGAGGGGCTTTCCATGGGCATCGGTATGCTGCTCGACCGCACAGGCATCCCCATGACCTACCATGTCACAACCGCGACGCCGACCGTCCAAGAGGTGGCGGCGCTTATCTCGGAGGCGAAGCGCGATTTCGGAGCAAAGCGCGTCATCGTCGTCGCTGGGCGCACGCCTCACGCTCGCGAGCTCGCCAAAAGCCTCGGTGGGAGCGGCGACGGCTTCGTCTTCTTCCGCCCGCTCGACTCCGCCGCGTTCGACCTGCAGGCCTGGGTCGCAGACTCATCCGACTACATCACCACGCATTCGGGCAGGTACAAAGTGAAATCGCGCACCGACGAAATGGACGGTATGCGCGTGAAAGACACCGTGCTTTGGGGGCGCGACTACGCGAAATTCGCCCGCAAGGGCCGCGCGGAAGACGCGCGCGATTCCGCGCTCGACGGGTACATCTGCATTTCGTCGACCGAAACGCGCCTCAACGCGGGCACGCTGTTTCATATCTACCGCGAATTGTGGCGCCTCACCGAACCGTTTCAGCTGCTCGAATCGGATTTCTCGCCGTCGCCCTACCCTGTTTCCCACGCGGTTCACATGCGCGCGCATTTCTTAACGTGCTATGCGTCGTTTTTCGCGTTGCGCCTGCTGCGCAGCGATATGGGATGGAGCCGCAATGCCGCCCAAGTGGCCGACGCGCTTTTGCGTATGGAAGGAAGCCATTTGGCCGAGAACTGGTTTTTGTTCAGCTATCGCAGCCCCGTAACCGACGAAATCGAGCAGGCGGCCGGCGTTGATGTCGCGCGGCGCCTGCGAACGTCCGCCGACATCAAACGCGAAATCGTCAAGGCGAGGGCGCATATCGAAAGGAAGCCCCAACACTAAAAAGGCCGCTCATTGCGAGCGGCCTTCGCTTTACAGACCAAGCGCCTTTTTCAGCGCCGATACCCGTCTGCGAGAAACGGGAATCTTCTCGTCGGAAGCGTTAATCGACAACAGCAGCGTTCCGCCCGCGACCGGCTCAACCTCTTCCACATGGGAAAGGTTCACCAGGTACCCGCGATGCACGCGGAAAAATCCGTGGCCATCGAGGCGTTTTTCCAGTTGAGCAAGCGAAACCGTCGAGAAATAACGATCGTTGTCGGTTTGCAGGTAAGCGTAATCGTCGCGCGCCATAACGAAGCGAATGCTATCGATGGGAACGAGAATCTTCTTGCCGCTTTTCTCGACGGCGATTCGCTCGGACTGACTCGCCTTCACGTGGAGCGTGATGTACTCGCTCGCGCGGTTCACAGCCTGCTGCAGTCGATCGATTTCGACGGGCTTCACCAAATAGTCGACCGCGTTCACCTTGAAGCCATCGAGCGCATGCTCGCTGTAGGCGGTGACGAAAATAACCGCTGGGGGATTCTTCAAGCGCTGCAGCGCCTCGGCGAATTGCAGGCCCGTGACCTCGGGCATGCTCACATCGAGGAACAGCACATCCACGGGATAACTCTGCATCTTTTCGATGGCCTCGCGCACGCTCGCAGCCTCGGCGAGAACCTCGACTCCGCCGACCTCGCCCAGCAAGTAGCGCAGCTCGGAGCGAGCAGGTGCCTCGTCATCGACGATGATCGCATTCAGCACGGCATCCCCCAATATCGAAATTTCCTGACATAAGACGGGCTATGCCGATGGGCGCCGAACGGCGCAAAACAACCGGCGAGCGTAACCCGCATACGAATAGTAGCCCAAATCTTCATGCGGGGAAAGCAGATAAACAGGTATTGGGATATCTTTAGCCCCATTCCACGCAAGCTATAAATTTTCTCGATACGAACTACCGCTTACCGGCTATTCCATACCGTTTGCGGCCGTAGCAAATCCAGTCGCCGAAAAGGGCAGGCGAACCTGTCCCTCAGAAATCAGTCTTCTATGAGCCCGTCTTTCATGATCATGGTAACGCTCGTGCCCTCACCTGGGTTCGACTCAACCTCCATGCGAGATTCGGTTCCGAAGTAGCCGCGCAAACGCTCGTTGATATTCTTCATGGCAATGCCGAGCCCCTTCGATGCCTCGGGCCGCAAGAGCTTGCGACGCTGCTCGGCGTCCATGCCGACGCCATTGTCGGAGACAGTGATGTAGAGGTCGTCGCCTTCGCTGCGCGCCGAAACTCGAATCTCGAGCTTGCCCTCTTGCGGCATAGCGTGGCGCACCGCATTCTCCACAAGCGGCTGCACCATAAACGCCGGCACCATCACGCTTTCCAACCCAGGCTCGATGTCCACCACCATCGCAAGGCGATCTTCGCCGAAACGCGCCGTCTCGAACGTGAAATAGCGCATGGTCTGCTCAACCTCGCGCGAGAGCTCCAGCAAATCGTCGGAATTCTCGAGCGTGCGACGGTAGAACACGGCGAACTCGCGCAGCAGCATGCGGGCCCGCTCGGGGTCGGTTCGCACGAGCGAGGCGATGGTATTGATGGTATTGAACAGAAAATGCGGGTTGATCTGGCTTTGCAGGGCCTTCAGCTCCATGGTGGTGGCGAGCTTGGTCTGCTGTTCGAGCTCAACTGCGGCGATTTGGGTCGAAAGCAGCTGCCCAAGGCCCTCGGCCAGCGCCACCTGGGTTTCGGTGATGTCGCGCGCCTTGCGATAGTAAAACTTCAGCGTTCCGATAATCGCGTCGCCTCGCGTAAGTGGCACGATGATGCCCGCCTTCAGGCCCTTGATGCTATCGGGGAAGCCGATTTCTTGCGGAGTGGTGAGCACGCGCAGCTTGCCATCTTCGAGCGTGGCATGCGTCGCCTTCGTGCGAATAGGGGCGCCGCCTGGGCTGATCTCCTCATCGTCGCCCGCATAGCCCAAAATAGCCTCGCGGTCGGTGATGGCGACCGCCTGCGCTCCAATCGTTGGAAGCAGCAGATGGCAAACCTTTTGCGCCGTGGGGATGTCGAATCCCTCCTGGAAGCACTCAAGCGTTTGCGAGGCTATGCGCAAGATGGTGTCGGACTGTCGTGCACGCACTGTATCGGGATTGAGGCGCAGATAAATCAGCAGCGCGACGGAAATCGTGAACGAGATTCCCGCCACCACGTTCAAATTGCCCAGCGTCACCGGCCACGCGATAGCCGCGGCCAAAACGGCCGCCGAGAGAATGCATACCGCGGCAAGCAAGACGTCGAGCACTCGTGCGTACATATTGCGAGGCGCTTTCGGCATGAGACGGTCCTTTCGAGAGAAGACAGATATAGAACGAGGGGGCGTGGGTCAGAGAAACCGTCCCTTTGATCCGCGCTAAGCCATACGGAGGTTAAAGGCGCTACAGCACGCCAGCTTCGTTGAGGACGAGCAAAGCCGCAGCCAGCAGCAGGAACCCCGCAAACATAAAGCGAAGCTCTCGCTCGGGGACGCGCTTTACGAGATTGGCTCCGAGCACAGCGCCGGGAATAGAGCCGACCATCATGGCAACGCCCACCAGATAGTCGATGTTGCCAAGCATACCCTGCTCAATGACGCCTGGAATCGCCAGGATGCACACTGCCGTAAGCGATGTGCCCGAGGCCAACCGCATGGGAATCCCGAGCATGCTCACGAACAGCGGCACCATGATGAAGCCGCCGCCCACGCCGACATAGCCGCTCATGAACCCGGCGACGATTCCGATGAAGGCGATCTTCGCGATAACCGCAGGAGAGAAGGCGAAGGCGGGCGTTTCCGAAACATCCGCTGGGACCGAGGCTGGTTTCACGTTCGATGCTCCCGCCGGCGCGTTCGCCGCACCAGGATTCGCCTGCGCGCACGCCGCCGCTTTCCCTCGCTTGGGCGCCTTCAGGGCCTTTTTGAACATCGTGTACGACGAATACGCAACAACGCATGCCGCCGCGCCCATAATCGCCCAGCCAGGAGAAACGCTCGCTGCCCACACGCCGATAGGCGACAGGCATGCACCCGCGATGCCGCACACGACGCCCACGCGCGGCAGCGACGTTTTGTTATTATGGTGCTTCCACATGCCCGAAATGGAGGTCGGCACGATGGTGAACAGCGATGTCGCCGTGGCGACGATGGGCTGCATGCCGAACGCCAAACGAAACAGCGGCACCATGACCGTGCCGCCTCCAATACCCAAAAGGCCCGACAGAACGCCGATGCCAACGCCCGCGATGGCGGCGATTGCAAACGAAATCATAGAGAAGCTTTCTTATATTTCCGAGTTATTCCGCACTGCCCATATTGAGCCGGATTTCGGTCGTGGCGCCAGGGTCGATTCCGCCAGCGGCGCCCCATTCGACGCGCCGTGCATGCTCCGCTTCGGCCTGACTGGCATCGCGATTCGCCGACCCCATGAGCACGCTCTGCAAAATGGCGTCGTTGGACATGCGCTCCATAATGGCTGGCCACATAGACTGGAATGAGAAATACCGCGAGCAATGCTCTTCGGCGTAACGCGACGCCTCGCCCGTCGCCGCGCGGGCGGCTCGGCGATACCCTTGCCCATCGGGTCGGCCAATGCTGCGCAGCAAAGCGGTGCGACGAATGCGCTTCGTAATTCCAGGCTCCAAAAACGGCCCAGGATACGGCAGAAGCGACTGAGGCTTGATCTGCAGAAGGTCAATCTGCGTGCGTGCGTATTCAATCTTTCGGTATTCGTAGAGCCATCGGAAAATATCCTGGCGAAAGCGCAGGCCCTCACGCTTGGTCGCGGGCGGCAAATGATGCATGTACCACGTATTGTCGAACCAGATGTCGCTTCCGTACATGCGCAAGTCGAGCATGTAATCCAAGTCCTCGCCGCGAGCGATCCAAGGGTCGAACGACACGCGCCGGAATGTCTCCCTGTGAAGCGCCAAGCAACCGCCGCACACATGGTTGGAGCGAGACAAGCGGGGACCGGCCATGGCTTTCGAAATGCATCTGTTGAAGGCGGTCGCCTGGTCCCAATGGCGGTTGTACCACTTCGTTGAGCGACTCGAGAGATAATTCCCGTTCTTGTTCAGGTAAAACCCCGTTTTCGCAAGGATAGGGACACCGCTGCGCGTAAGCTTTCCCAGGCCATACATGGCCTTTTCGAGAAACGCGGGATCGTCGATCACCTCGTCGTCATCGACGAACACGACCGAATCGAAATCGAGCGCGCCAGCGAGCAGCAACCCTAAATTCCGAACGGAACCATACCCTGAAAGCCCGACCTCCGAACGCAAGGAGATATTGAGCTGCTCCATGCGCTGGCGAACGAGCGCCATCTCGGGAGCGCCCACCACGATGATGCTCAGGTCCGAGAACTCCTCGGCGATGGCCCGCACCTTACTCGCCGCTTTGTTTTCGATAGCAGACTCAGCCGCAACCAGAACGATAATCTGACCCAAGCCCCGAACGACGCGCAAAGATTCCAGGCAGCGAGGCAGCTCTCCCGTGGCGGCAAGGGCCGTAGTGTGGTCGTAGGTCGAAACGACGGGGCCCGCATCGGCGTGCCCGCGCGCCGAAATATACGTGGGAATGATCACGACTGGGTTCATAAAGCATCCCTTTCCCGCCAAATAAGGCATCGCGCAACGCGCACCAAGACGTATATGTCTATATTTTAACGCTTTGCCCCAGGCGCTTCCCACTGCGAATAACCCCACCGCTTCGCGCGGAAGCGAAAACAGCGGAGTCGGTTCGCCGTCGAAAGCCCGCACGGGACCGAATCGCTCCGACGAATTCCAACGTGAGTATAATTCCATATGCCGAATATTCGTACATGAACGCAAGGCCCAGCGCATCAGTAGCTGACGCGCTTTGCGAATTCGCTTGCCAAGCCCGCGACCAAGGAGCATTTTATGAAAGCATTGCGGCCATACCCCCTGGCATTTATCACCCCCAAAGCGGAGCGCGCCTGCCGAGCGGGACACCCCTGGGTTTACGATGCCGAAGTCGAGCGCATCGTTGCGCCAGGCGACCCCAAGGAAGCCGCGCGTTCCTATAAAGAGGCCGCCGGCCATGGAGTCGAAAGCATCGCGCCCGAAAACGGCGCTCTCGTCGACGTGCTCACCCGCAAAGGTTCCTATCTGGGCACGGGTATCCTGTCGCTTACGAGCAAAATTCGCATCCGGCTATTGTCCAACAACGCCAACGACGCCTTCGATACCGCATTTTGGGAACGCAAAATCCGCTGGGCCTGGAACCATCGCCGCGCCGTCATGGGCGACGACGCTTCGGCCTGCCGCATGATTTTCTCGGAAGCCGACGGATTTTGCGGCCTCGTGGTCGATCGGTTCAACGACGTACTCGTCACCCAGACGCTCGCATATGGCATGGAACGACTGAAGCCAGTGGTGTTCCCCCTGCTCGTAAAAGTTCTTGCTGAAGATGGCGTTCATATTCGCGGAATCTATGAGCGCAACGACGTTTCCACGCGCAAGCTTGAAGGACTTGAGGAGAGCTGCGGCTGGTTCCCGCTCAACGACGATTTCTCGCACATCGGCGAGCAGCCCTCGCTTTCCACCGTGCCCGCCCCGCTTACGCCTGGCAGCGAAGAGACCGCGGCGTTCGGCCCCACAACCACCGAAATCGTCGAAAACGGCGTGCGCTACCATGTGGACTTCGAAAACGGACAGAAGACGGGATTCTTCCTCGACCAGAAATACAACCGTCGCGCCGTAGCGAGCATCGCCCGCGGGCGGCGCGTGCTCGATTGCTTCACGCACACGGGCTCGTTTGCGCTCAATGCCGCAGCGGGCGGCGCGGAACATGTGCATGCCGTCGACATTTCACAGCTTGCCGTGGATATGGCGAAATCGAATGCCGAATTGAACGGATTCGAAGATCGCATGAGCTTCCAGGCCATCAACGTATTCGATCTGCTGCCCGAAATTGAAGCGCAGAAAAAGGCGCCCTACGATTTCATCATCTTGGACCCGCCAGCGTTCACGAAAAGCCGCAAGACCATCGATTCCGCCACGCGCGGCTACCACGAAATCAACTACCGCGCCATGAAGGCCTTGCCGCGCGGCGGATATTTGGCCACCTGCAGCTGCTCGCATTTCATGGACACGCAGCGCTTTCGCAAAATGCTCGCGAGCGCCGCGCATGACGCAGGCGTGCAGCTTCGCCAGATAGAGGAACGCCAGCAATCCCCCGATCACCCTATCGTGTGGGGCATCCCCGAAACCGATTATCTGAAGTTTTTCCTCTTCCAAGTGGTGTAATAGTTCCGCCGTTCTGACGAACGACGGATGAAGCTGCCGCTGCAAAGCAAACTGGCGGCCGGCTTGGCTTTCAATCGTCGCTCGCGTAGCGCTGCTACGCTTCGCTCCTCTTTCAAGTCAATCCGACTCGCCAGTTTGCTTTTCGCTGTCCACCAAGGGACCTGCAGCGTTTTCGAGAGCGAACTAAGAGGACAGCCCTTTGGCCCACAAAAAAAAGCCCGCTCAGATAAGCGGGCTTTACTTACTTGGATTCTTTTTCGGAAGCCTCTTCGGGCTTGGCCTTGCGGAACGAATGGCCGAAACGCTTCTTTTCGGACTTCGCAGCTTCCCGCTCGGCCTCCTTGGCGGCATCGGCCTTGTTCTTGGCCGCCGTCGTGGGATGCTTCTTCGCTTCCTTGGGATGCTTCTTCAGCATTTCCATCTGATATTCGCGACGAACCTTGCGAATCTTCGCAAAATCGAACCACAGAGCACCGATAATCAGGGCATATGCGGGAATAAGGAAGACCCACGTTATGGTTTCGTTATCGGGCCACCACGTAGTTCCGCCCATCGCGAGCAACGTAAGTACGATTGCGCCGCCAAGCATGCACCACCAAATTCGCTTGTACGTCTTGTACTGAGCGGTTGGCGGGTTGTAATACTTGCGGTCGAGTTCGGCCTGCTTTTGGCGCTGGGCCTTTTGCGCGGCCTTTTTCTCCTGAGGCGTCTTCGTGGCCGATTTCACATAGACGCTCGAGGCGGCCTTCGCCTTCGGCTTCAGCGACGAGGCCGATTTCTTCGTCTGGCCCTTGGGGCCATCGGTCTGGTAGCGATCGTTCATCGGGTTACGAGTGCTCATATAGGTACTTTTCTACTCAGAAATGCTGGTAAGTCCAAGGCATAGATAATAAAGAAAGGTCCCGCCCAAGGCAAACGCCAGGCGGAGCCTTTCTCCAATTCACCGAAATGCAACATCACTCCGAAGGCAAGCGAACGGCAAAGCGCTTCCCTAGAAATTGAATTTCCTGCCAGAGAGCTTTTCGTACGCCTGGATGTATTTCTCAGTCGTCTTCTCGATGACATCGGCGGGCATATGAGGCGGATTGCCCTGACGGTCCCAATTCTCGTTGAGCCAATTGCGCACGAATTGCTTGTCGAAGCTCGCCTGCTCGCGGCCGACCTCGTAATCGTCGGCAGACCAGAAACGCGAGCTGTCGGGAGTGAGCACCTCGTCGCCCAAAATGGTGCGCCCATCAAGCACGCCGAATTCGAACTTCGTATCGGCGATGATGATTCCCTGCTTGCGAGCGTGCTCGGCGGCCGTTTCGTACACCTTCAGCGAGAGATCGCGAATATCGGTTGCAGCCGCTTCGCCCACGATTTCGACCGCGCGCTCAAAGCTGATGTTCTCGTCGTGGTCGCCGATTTCCGCCTTGGTCGAAGGTGTGAACAGGGTCTGGGGGAGCTTCGCCGAATTCTGCAAGCCCGCAGGGAGCTCGATGCCGCATACGTTGCCCGTGCGCTGGTAATCTTTGAAGCCAGAACCCGTAAGATAGCCGCGGACGATGCATTCGATAGGAATCATCTGGGCTTTCTTCACAATCATGAAACGGCCGTTCAAGTAGTCGGACCACTGCTTGAACTGTTCGGGAAGGTCGTTCACGTCAGCCGACACCAAATGGTTTTCGACGACGCCTTCCAGAAGCTCGAACCAGAAGCAGCTTATCTGCGTAAGGACCTGTCCCTTGTGGGGAACCTCGTCTTCGAGGATGTAATCGAACGCCGAGATTCGGTCGGTCGCGACGAAGAGCAGCGTATCGCCCAGGTCGTATATATCGCGCACCTTGCCTTGGGCGTCGGGCTTTATCGTGATGGGGTTCATGCTTATTTCCTTCCCTTTCGTTTTGCCGACGGGCCTTTCGGGCCGCGGCCATTCGAATTGGCTTTTTCCTTCTGTTCTTTCATGCGCTGCTCGTCATACAGCGGAACGTGGATGGTGAAGCAGGAGCCTTCGCCTTTCTTGCCTTCGACCTGCACCCAGCCGCCATGGCGATCGACGATCTCTTTCACCACGGCAAGGCCGACGCCCAAACCGCCGCTTTGTCGCTGGCGGCTTTCCTCGGCTCGCCAGAAGCGCTTGAACACCATGCGGCGCTCTTCGGGCGAAAGGCCGATGCCCGTATCGCGCACGGCGATGGCGGCCATGACGTCGCCGCCCTTCACCGTGACGGAAATCTTTCCAGGGGACGGCGTATAGCGCACGGCGTTCGATATGAGGTTCGCCGTGGCCTGCCGCAGCATGTCGCGGTCGCCGTAAACGACAACGTTGGGCTCGGCCTCGTATTCAAGCGTGAGGCCGGCGTCGTTGACGAACGCCTCATGAGACATGACGAGGGGGCGAATAAGCTCGCCGACGTCGATGATTTCCTCGTTCATGGGAGTCGAGCGGCTTTCAAGGCGCGAAAGCTTCAGAATGGCGTCAACCAGGCGAGAGAGGCGCTGCACCTCGATGTCAATCGTATTCAGGCGCTCTTCGTCGGCCTCGAAAACGCCGTCCATGATGGCCTCGACCGTCGACTGAATGGCCATAAGCGGCGTGCGCAACTCATGGGCGACGTCGGTGGTGAGACGCCGCTCGAGCTCTTGGTTGCTCTCGACGCTTTCCGCCATGGCGTCGAAGGTCTTGCCCATTTCGGCTATCTCATCTTTGCCCTCAAGACCGACGCGCGCGGAAAGGTCGCCTTCCTTTATCGCCTGAGCCGTCTTCGTGATGCGGTTGATGGGGCGAACGAGCCCTCGGGCAAACAGAACGCCAATAATGCACGCAAGCGCCACCGAAAGCACGGCGGCAAGGGCCATCGCCTGGTAGCTTTGCATGCGGAATTCCTGGTCGGCCTTAGAAAGCAGTAGGTCGCTCCCATAGACCCACATATGCACCACACCTATTGCAGTGCCGTCGGAAAGCGTGATCTCCGACGAGGCCATATCGTCATCGGAAGGGGCAAAAGAGCCCGTCTGGGACATCGAATTCGAATCGGAATTCGCCGAAGAGGCCGAAGACGACCGCGACGAGTCGTAGATGACGTTGCCCGTGCCGTACGAAACAACTTGGATGCCCATTCCCTGCTGAAGCATATGGGCCGATTCCGCAGGCTGGATGTCATCGACGGAAAGCAGCGGATAGTTGGATCTGGAAGAGTCGTTGAGCGTCGATGAGTTGTTGTTCTCGTAGCGATTCGCGATATTGTCGGCGGTCGCGTCGGTGAGCTGCTGGACATTCTCGCGTGTGTACGCTTGGAAATGCTCTTCCCACACATAGGAGAGAACGCCCATCGCCACCACTACAGTCATGACGGCGACGAGCGCGAACGTTACGGTTACTCGAGTGGTGTAGGAAAAGCCGAAAAACCAATCGTGGAAACGACCGCGAGCCGTTTCCACTTTCTCAGCGTGCTTTTTAGCATTCTGCTGCTTAGTTGCTGACGCCATAATAGCTGCGTTCTCGCCCTCGAAATCGTGGTTGCCGAAAAACTAATGCGCCGGCTTTACTGCTTGGTGGGATCCTCGAAACGATAGCCAACGCCGTGCACGGTGTGCAGCCACTTGGGGTTGCGCGGATTGTCGCCGATCTTCGCGCGAAGGTTCTTCACGTGGGAGTCGATCGTGCGCTCGTAGCCCTCGAAATCGTAGCCGAGCACCTTTTCGACAAGCTCCATGCGCGAATACACGCGGCCAGGATAGCGGGAAAGCGTGGTGAGCAGCTTGAACTCGCTCGCGGTGAGGTCCACTTCCTTGCCCTTGACGAGCACTTTGTGTCCAGACACATCGATGGTGAGCTCGCCGAATTCGAGAACCTCGCGCTGGGGCTCGGAATCGGCATGCACGCGACGGAGCAGCGCGCGAACGCGGGCGACGAGCTCGCGTGGGCTGAAAGGCTTCACCAGATAGTCGTCGGCGCCGAGCTCAAGGCCGATGATGCGGTCTTCGACCTCGCCCTTCGCGGTGAGCATGATGATGGGCACGTCGGAATTGTCGCGGATGGCGCGGCAAACGCGCTCGCCGGGGACGCGCGGGAGCATGAGGTCGAGCACGACCAAGTCGAAGTGGTGCTTGGAGAACTCTTCGAGCGCCTCTTGGCCATCGCCGACGGCGGTAACCCAGTAGTTTTCACGCTCGAGATACGCAGCCACGGCATCGCGAATGGCTTTTTCGTCCTCGACAAGGAGAATGCGTCGCGTTTCGTTGCTCATGATGAAGCTCCCCTGCTTATACGGTACGAGGTCGGCTCGCGACCCCGGCGGTCGGCAAGGCGCCGACGCGCGGTTCTTTCGATTTGGGTTTATTGTAACGATTGACCCATGATATCACGGCATTTGCTGGCAAAACGACATAATAAGCGCCTATGGTCCAGCGAAATCCAACACCTCGGCGCCCTTCGCGCGGCACCTCCCAACGGGGAGCGCGCTCGCATGCCGCAGGCGCGCGGCCGGCCCATGGCGCGCGCGGCGCATCGGCAAGACCGAGCGCGAAAAATGCTCGCTACGGCACCTCTGCGCGCAACCCTCGGGCGGCTCATGCGCCCAAAAGCCGAAAAGCGCCCGCGAAAAGGTTCGATTCCGCAAGCACATTCAGCGCGACGCCGCGCCCGAGCGCCGCTTCCAAAGCGCCCGACGCGAAGATCAACATTCCCCTTCCCGAAGGCGAGAAGCTCGTCCTTACGCGCAGACAGTTGTTCGCCTGCGCGATCGGCGCGGGGGCGATTGCCGTTGCGGGCGTTGCCGCCGCATCGCTGAGCAGCGAAAAGAAAGCGGAAAACGCCGTAAACGCGCTCTCTGTCGCAGAAAATTCCGTTTTCTCGATCGCCGATTGCGAAACAGTCGAAGATACGCCCCTCACGCTTGCCGGCGAATACAAGCTTCCCTACGGAACGCTGCTGTGGGTGAACAGCGACGCGTATGGCGCATGCCTCCTGCCCACCGAAGAAGGCTCGCCCATCGTGCAGGCGGGCGTGCTCTCGCTTGCCACGGGAGCCTACGACATAGTCCTCGAAAAGCCGGCGAGCAGCGAACGCGGGTTCGAAATTGTCGACGTGCGCTGCAACGATCGGGGAATCGTGTGGGTTGAGTCGAACTGCTTCACCGACGAATGGCGCGTCTTCGCCGCAACCCTTTCCAAAGGAGTCGCGGGGGCCGAAAAGCTCCTCGACTCAGGCGACGGCAACTGGGACATTCCCTCTATCGCCGTGGCGGGCGGGCGCGCATTCTGGCAGGTTTTGCCCTCAACGAGCGGGGATTTCAGCTCTTCGGCATCGGCCTTGAAGTCGGCTGCTTTCGGCGAGAGCGACGTTCGCCTCGATTGGGAGAGCAACGGCCGCATGAGCACGACCCCGTATTCAACGGGCGACGCCGTGTGCATTTCGCCGCGATCCGAATCGTCGAGCTCATATACCCAACTCACGCTCATCGATGCCGAAACCGGAGCCATGAAAGAGTCGCTCACACTCCCCGCTTCGATGCGCCCGCTCGAGGCGGCCTACGTCAATGGACGGTTCTCGTTCACCTTCGATTCCATCTACACCTACGGCGAAGGCCTCGCGAGCCTTGGCACCTACGCGCCCGCGAGCAACAACGTCGCAGGGTCGTGGTTCTGCTTCGACCGCAATCCTTTGTGCGCGCCTGCCTGGTGCGCGGGCAATCTCATCGTGAAATCGACACGGGCGATCGCCGGCATCAATCTGGCCGACCGCACCATGTTCTCGCTTGACTGTCCCGACGATTGCGACGATTACGGAGACTTCCTCGCAAGCTCGGGAGACGTTAACTCTATCGTGAGCTATCTCGGAATGAGCAGCGACGAAAGCGATAAATACACCCTCGTTCGGGTATGGAGCGCATAGAAAAGGCCGAAGCAAAGCTCCAGCCTTTTTCATTGCAGAGAGTCGGTCTAACCCGCTTTTAGAACTCGAGAGCCTCGAGCTTTTTGAAGGCTTCGTCTTTGTGCCCGAGAAAAGCCCACGGATCGAAAATCTCGTCGAGCGTTTCCGCCGAGAGCTTCGCCTCGGGGTCGGCTTCGAGGCGCTCGCGATACGTGGGACCATCGACGGCGTTTTGGATGTCATGCCACACAGCCATGGCGTTTCTCTGCACGATGACATAGGCGTCTTCGCGCGTGATTCCCGTATTCACCAGCGCAAGCAGCACCTTCGACGAGAAAATCAGGCCGCGGGTCCTATGCAGGTTGTGCTCCATTTTGTCCGGGTAGGTCTGCAGGCCGTCGAGCATCCACTGCATCTTCCCGAACATGTAGTCGAGCGCGATAAAGCTATCGGCCAGCGCCACGCGCTCAGCGCCCGAATGGGAGATGTCGCGCTCGAACCACAGCGCAACGTCGTCAAGCCCCACCTGGGCATTCGCTTTCACGATGCGCGCCAGGCCGCACACGCGCTCGGCGGTGATGGGGTTGCGCTTGTGCGGCATCGCGGAAGAGCCTTTCTGGCCCGCCTTGAAGGGCTCTTCGGCCTCGATGACATCGCTTTCCTGCATAAGGCGAACCTGAAGCGCGATGCTTTCGAGCGTCGAGGCGCACACGGCGAGTGCGCACATCGCTTGAGCGTGGCGGTCGCGAGCGAGCACCTGCGTAGAAAGCGGATCGGGCGTGAGGCCCAACTTCTCGCAAACATACTGCTCAACGAACGGGTCGATGCTGGAATACGTGCCGACCGCGCCGGAAATCGCGCCCGTCGCAGAGACCTCGCGCGCCTGCTGCAGGCGCACCTCGGCGCGCTTGAGAGCCCAGGCCCAGCTGCCGAATTTCATGCCGAAGACCATAGGCTCGGCATGGATGCCATGCGTTCGGCCGACGCACAGCGTGTTCTGGAATTCGAAAGCGCGACGCTTGCAGGTTTCGCCGAGCTGCTTCACATCGGCCAAAATGATGTCGAGCGCCTGAGTGATTTGATACGAAAGCGCCGTGTCGCCCAAGTCGGACGACGTCATGCCGTAATGAACCCAGCGGCTCGGTTTCTCCTCGCCCTGCGCAACGTCGGCGTCGATGTATTCGGCCATATTGGTGAGGAACGCGATAACGTCGTGGTTGGTCACGGCCTCGATTTCCGAAATGCGCTCAACGGTGAAATCCGCGTGGTCGCGAATCCATCGGGCATCCTCTTTGGTGATGCCGCACTGCCCCAGCTCGGCCTGCGCCTCGCATGCGAGCAGCTCGATTTCTTTCCAGATGTTGAACTTGTTCTCAAGTTCCCAAATGGCACCCATGGCCGGGCGCGTGTAGCGAGAAATCATGCTGGTCCTTTCCGGCGAATTGACCAGGCCATTATAAATCCCTCGAGAATGCCGGCAGCGCGAACCCTCACAATCGCGATAAAGTCGCCAGGAAGCGAACCCCCAGAGGGCGGCGTGGCGAGGGGCGCGCCAGGGCGCTCGGTTTCTCAAATTCATTCAAAACGGGAAACCGCAGCGAGGCGCATAGCGAGCCGAAGGCGAGCGGTAGCCTCGCGGGCGCTTCGGCGCGCCCCTCGCCACGCCGCCCTCTGGGGGCTGGGCATTTCGAAAGCCAGTCCCAGCACTCCTACAGAGAGCCGAAAACCGCCCGCACGTCATCCACCACATCGTGCTCGGCTACCACCACGGCCTTGTCGCCAGGGTAAAGCACCATTTCATCGGCGGCTACCTCGGCCTCTCCGTATTCCCGGCGATCAACGGCAATGAGCAGGCTGCCTTCGGGCAGGTCGATCATATCGGCAGGCACGCCGTCTTCCATCTTGAAATGCCTCAAACGCTGAGGAATGGCAATTTCCAGCAAAGAGATATCGCCGCGGGAAAGCGCCGAGACAACGCCCACGCCTCCGAGCAGGGCTTCTTCCTCAATCATGTTCGCGATGAGCATCGTCGAGGAAACGCTTTCAATGCCGACCTCACGAAAGATTCGGCGGTTCTTCGGATTGTTCACGCGGGCGATGCAGCGCGGTACATTGAAGACACGCGTGGCGATTTCGCAGGCGACGAGGTTGTCGTCGTCGCGACCGGCGACCGCGGCGAAGACATCGGCCTTGCGAATGCCCGCGTCCTCCTGAAATTCGGAGTCGCACCCGTCGCCGTTGATGACGAGGTATTCCCCCTGAAGCTCGATAGAAAGGTGATCCGCCGTCTCGCGGTCGGATTCGAGCACCGCGACCTCGTGGCCCTGTTCGAGCAGAACGCTCGCCAGGTATTCGCCGACCTTGCCGCCGCCCATGATGACGATATACATTGCTCTCCTCGCGAACGGATTCTAGATTTGCATATACACGGAAAACGAGCTCAGAAGATCATGGCGCACGCATGCGAGCACCGAATCGCCGTGGTAGAGCACGCTGTCCTTCGTGGGTATCGAGCTCACCGAGCCATCGCGTCGCTCAAAGGCGATGATGCGAATGCCGTGGTTTCGCTCAAGGTCTCCCACTTTCATGCGGCCACGCGGCACGCTCGACAAATCCATTGAGAAGCGAAGGACCTCGAAATCGCCGAACGTATCGAGATGGCTTCCGTGGCCCGACATGATTTTCGAGAAAATCTCCTCGGCGACGAGCGACGTTCCGCATACATAATCGAGTCCGAGCTGCATATACGCGCGCTCGCGAGCGGGGTTGTACAACCGAGCGATAACGTGGGGAACGTGGAAAATTCGCCGGGCGACCTCGATGACCATGAGGTTCGAATTGTCCGACTGCGTCACGGCGGCCACAACATCGGCGTCGGCCACCCCCGCGCGAATAAGCGTTTCCTCATCAAAGCCAACGCCTTGCAGCGTATTGCCGTTGAAATTTCGGTCGAGATTGGAAAACGCCGCCGCATTGCGGTCGATAACGCACACATTGCCATCGCCCTGAGAGAGCAGCGTCGCGAGCTGGGAGCCAACGCGACCGCAGCCGACGATGATGATATTCGCCACGATTCGATCCTATCTTCGTCGGAACACACCGGCGCTCGAGGAATTTGCAGTACACGGGACAAACTCCCTAGGCATTTGTCCGAGACTCCGAGAGTTTCCCGCGCGCCGTCGCATGCGAGCAAGGCTGGCGGAATTAATCGGCGCTTCTTCGGGCATTATATCGTCGAAATCCCACGCAACAAACGCTTATGGAGAAACGAAGACGGGGGAGAAAGTGGGGCCAGTGGCCGGTGGCTTCGCACGCCGTCTCATGCGGACAGGGCTGACGGAATTAGTCGGCGCCTCCCTGGGAGTTGGCCGGCAGCCCTAAGACTGGGGCACAATAACGGCGATTGCCAAATACGATATCGAAGCCATCAGGGGAAATGCAACCAGCAGGATGACGGCGACGATGCGCACCATCGTCGCATCGATGCCAAAATAGTACGCAACGCCGCCGCAAACGCCGAAAATGCGCTTATCGGCCCTCGAGCGGCGGAACTGCCCCCTTGACACGGGGTGCGCGACATTGGAAAGCTTGCCCGTTTTCACGGCCCACAGAATATAGGCGCCCGCGACGAGCAAAGCGCACGGCCACACGAAACTCCAGATTCGCCGAAGCTCAAAAACGATACGGTCGATCGTCATCGAAGGGACAAGGGCGCCGAAGAGGCTCCATGCGCCGATGAAAACGAGCAGTATGCCGATGACGATAGCCGCCTGCGACGACCCGCCGTGCTTTCCCGAAGGACCCGATGCCATGACGCCTCCCTAAAATCCAGAAACGACGGGCGCGCCCCACGGCTCAACGGGAACGAGCTCAATTGGTGAAGGGGTCGAAAACCCGAACGTGGCGGCCAGCAGCAGCACCGCCACGCAAGCGGCAGCCGCCAAATAGAAAAGGTCGTCTTCAAGCGAAAGCCCCAGAAGCACCAAGCCGACAACCACCATAACGCCAGGCCAAAGCTTCGAGAACGCGAACAGCAGCGTATCAACGTTCACGACCCCGACCGAAACGGCCAAAAGCAGAAGCCCCACGAACAAAAGCGTAAGCCCCCACGAGAAGCGACGGAGCCGAGAGATGAATCGGGACGGCGTCATCATGAGCGCGATGCCCGTCAGACACACGGCGATAGGCATAAAGCGCCACCATTCCACGTTCGTGACGAATGTCGTAAGGAAAAACGAGCAGACAACGGTAAGAAAAGCGACTCCGACCCACATGCATGCTCGCGACCAACCCGATGCACCCGACCCGGGCAAACAACGACCGCAGTCTTCGTCGGAAGATGCCAACGAGCCACCTTGGGCATCGGCGTAGGCGGCGCAGGAAAGCGTCTGCGACGATATGGCGACGCGCTTGGGCAAGATGAGCCACAGAAACGCGTAGACAAGCGAAACCAGTCCAAACGAAGCCAGGAACAAAAGGATGACGAGAATGCGAACGGCGGCGACGTCCATATCAAGGTAGTCGGCAATGCCCGCGCACACGCCCGCTATGGCGACATCGTCGGAGCGATATACCTTTTTCACCGCCGCCACGAGGCGCCTCCCTTTCCGCTTTCAACGTGCGCGCCGCACCCAAGCCGAAGGGCGGCGTCCCTACGCGGGGCCAACCACCAGCAGTTCCGAGATGCGGCGACGGCGCATTTTCCGCACCTTGAACGAATAGCCGTCTTTTTCGAATTCGTCGCCGAGCTGCGGCACGCAATCGAATTCGTCCATGAGCCAACCCGCAACGGTTTCGTAATCGTCGCCGGCCGTCACCGGAAAGCCCGCTTCAGCCGCATCGTCGCACGGACACGACCCCTTCACGCACCACGAACCCGAGCCAAGCTCTTTGATATCGGCATCTTCGAAATCGGTCTCGTCGACGATTTCGCCGACGATTTCCTCGACTATGTCTTCGATGGTTATTAAACCAGCTGTTCCGCCGTATTCGTCTACGACCATCACCATCTGTTGACGATTCGTTTGCATCTCATTGAGCAACGGAAGCAAGCTCTTGCTCTCGGGAACGAATCCCACCTCGGCGGCATAGCTAGCAACCGAATCGCCCTCTTTCCCATCGAGCAAGGGGTCGATGAGGTCTTTGTAGCGCACGATTCCGATAATGTCGTCATCGTCTTCGCGATACACGGGCATGCGCGAATAGCCCGTTCCGCGCATGCGGTCGATTGCCTGGCGAACCGTCTCGTCGGCGCCGACCATCATCATGTCGACTCGGGGAGTCATGACCTCTTCGGCCGTCGCATCGCCCAAATCCATGACCTCGTGGATCATGCGCTTTTCCTTGTCGCCGAGCTCGTCGTTGTCGGCGACCATCGTGCGAATCTCGTCTTCCGAAACCTCTTGCCGACGCTTCGCGCCGAACATATTCGAAATCAAGCTTCTAAACCCTCCCCGCTCGGGAGTTTTTTCGTCGGAATGGGAACTGGAATGGGGACCTGCGTCCATAAAGGAACGTCACCGCTTTCGTAACAACCGCAGCCATGCGGGTGTGCCCTAGAGCACGAACAACAATATCGAGAAGAACTGCAAGATGCTGCCAGCGAGCACCCACAGGTGAAACACCATATGCATGAACGGGATCTTCTTCAAGACGTAAAACACGCAGCCCACGCTGTAGCATATGCCGCCGGATGCGAGCAGCCACAAGCCGACGGGCTCGAGATTCTCGATAAGGGCCGGCAGGAACCACACCACGCACCAACCCATAGCCAAATAGATGACCACCGAAATCCAGCGAGGGCGAAACGTCCAGAATGCCTCGAGCGCCATGCCGATGACGGCAAGAGCCCAGACGAACGCACAGAGATAGCCGCCGCCAGATTCCGAAAGCGTCACCAGGCAAAACGGCGTATAGCTTCCCGCAATGAACAGATAGATTGCCGCATGGTCGAGCACTTTGAACACGCGCTTCGCCCCGTCGATGGCAAGCGCGTGATACAGCGTCGAGGCAAGATATTCAAGCAGCATAGATATGGAATAGATAAGGGCGGCGGCCAAAAGCACCCCCGCGCCATCGCCGACCGCGCGCACGATGGAAATGGGAATGGCCGCAATCGCCAGCGCAGCGCCGACCCCGTGCGTGATGGCGTTTCCGATTTCCTCGCCCACAGAGTATTCGCGCACCTGTTTATGGTGTCGCATGGTATCCGGGGAAGAATTTTTCGAGAAAGCCTTCATGGGGGCATTCTACCATGCAGCGCCCATCGCCGCGATAAAGCGCGGCGGCTTGGGGAATCGCCACGACGAAAAAACATTCGATGCACGCTCGGGCGAAAATCATACCCACAATCTGAAATCGATAGCGCCTGAATCGCAACGATAAGCGCTATGATATCCACGCGGGCGGTGCCACCGAGGGAGGGGTGTGGCATCGCCTTTAGCAATTTCGAAGCCGCATGCGCCATAAGAGAGGCGCGCTCAATCCGCCGGAAAAGCGCGGATGACGCAGGACTTTTTCAGACGTTTCCCTAAAACAGGCCCATCTGCTGCGGCTCGTATTCGTATTCGCACAGAATTTCGCCGACGGTGATTTCAAGCTCGTAGCTTTCCCATTCCTTCACGGGCGCGGCGAAAACGTTGCCGTTTTGCTCGAACATCAAAATGCCGCCGACCATGCCGACGCAGCGGCCGGCCACCATATCGGCGGGCGCATCGTCTGGCAGCTGGACGATTTCAGGACAAGCGGTGACATCGCCGAAATAGTACTTCGTCAGATCGAGCACGCCGCATTGCGGCTCTATGCCGCGGGCCCGCGAGGCCTCGTAGACCTCGCCTATCGCTTGAGCGGCCGAAAACGGCTCGCTCAACAGGCGAACCTTCGTGCCGAGCCTCATGGTCTCGTAGATGCCCTCCTGGGCGCAGAGGCTCGCCTCCAAAGCGCGCGCCTCATCGGCGTTTTCGAAGCGCTTCAAGATGCCCGCGACGCGAGCGCCCTGCTCAAGCAGGCGTTCGATGCCGCGCGTTTCGGACGATATGCCCACCTTCAAATGCTGGGGCGAGAAATACGCCATGTACACAAAATGAGGCGTGAGGTTATAGGCGCGCTGTTGAGCCGAAATGCTGTCGGCGTTGTAGAAGGCGGGGTTGAAGCCCGTCTCTTCCCGACACGCGGGGCACATATCGTCTTTGTACTGGGAAAACGGCATGAGTTCGACGCTGTTCTCGCATGCCTTCGAGCGATATTCCTTCAAGTCGAAAGGCCCTATGCAGAAGCGGCGATTCGTGCGGCGCAGGGTAAACGTGCGACCGAGCACGGGCAGGCGCATCTGCTTTTTCCCGTATACGTCGTTTACCAGCAAATACGGACCTGTGGCAGCGTATCCGAGCCCCGAAAACACGAGCGTCGAATCGGGCATGAAGCGAGGCATGCGGGCGTCCTTTCCAAAGGCGGCAGCGAGCCGCAAATCTTACGGCGCTCGATGATAGCCGATTGCGCACGCCAAAGGCGCCCCGCCCGCAAACCACACGCAAACGCCCCGCGCGCTAATCCCCCGATTCCAGCGCATTCTCTATTTCGGCGACCACCGACCGAAGAACGTCCTGATAACCCGCCTTCGACTCGCGCGCGAGCGCCGCCACATCGTCATGCTCGGGATAGCCGCGCCGCGATCCGTCGGGCAATGCGACGACTTTCACACGAGCCATGCCGTAGGGGGTTTCCACGTGGCGAATCTCGCGCTCGAGAGCCGTGCGCCACACGGGTTCGCGCCGAACGCCGATCGTCGTCGCATGCAAGAACAGGACCGATTCAAGACGAGGGATGCGATCCTCGGCGCAAAGCGCCTGAACCTGATACCCTGGGCGATTCTTCTTCATGAACACAGGAATGTAGTGCGCCTCGTACGCGCCCGCCGCGTACAGCTCGTCGAGCACGAAGCCGAGCGCTTCGCCCGAGCAATCGTCCATCTCGGTTTCGAGCTTCCACATATGAGGAGCGCCGAGCAGCGAGGAGGCCCCGCCTTCGTCCTGCGCGTCGATAATCATAGCCCGCAACAGGCTCGGCCGAGCATATGCTCGCTTGCCGGCGCCCAGACCCACAGATCGCACCGCAAACCGCTCGGGCAGCGAGGCGCGCGTGCGAATGGCGGCGGCGATAGCCGCGCCCGTCGGCGTGACCAACTCGCCTTCGACATTCACGATGGAAAGGGGGATGCCCGCCTCTGCGACGATGTTCACAACGGCTGGAACGGGCACGGGCAAAACGCCGTGCTGGCAGCGAACCGTGCCACGGCCTTCGCACATTCCCTCGACCACGATATCGGAAATGCCCAGATCGTCGATGCATACCGCGGCGGATACGACATCGACGATCGAATCCACAGCGCCAACTTCGTGAAAATGCACCTGGTCGGCGGGCACACCGTGGGCCTTCGATTCGGCGAGCGCGACGATGTCGAAAATGCGCTTCGCAATAAGGCGTGCGCTGTCGGAGATATCGGCCGCATCGATGATGGAGCTTATCTCCCGCATGCCCCGATGCTCGTGCTCGTGCTCGTGCTCGTGCTCGTGTTCGTGTTCGTGTTCGTGTTCGTGTTCGTGTTCGTGTTCGTGAATATGGTGTCGATGCTGGTGGCAAGCAGAGTCGGAGCTTTCGGCACCATGCAGATATTCCATATCGTGGTCGTGATTCTCATGGGCGGAATCGAGGCGAACATTGAAATCGCACGCATCGAGCCCCGCCTTGCTCACGCGCGAAACCTCAACCTCGAATCCCTCGAGTGGCAAGCTCGACAAAGCCGCACGAAGCTTCTCTTCGCTCGCACCCAAATCGAGCATCGCCGCGACGAACATATCGCCCGAAATTCCCGAAGCGCATTCTAAATACAGCATTTCAGACATGCAGAACTCCTTGTACTCGGCCACTATCCGTTAGCGGCAAGCCCGCTGATCATCGCCAACTGGCTCCTCGAAGCGCTTCGCTTTCGCATGATCGATAAGCGCCGCCTGATACCCCGCGCCGAAACCGTTGTCTATATTGACGACCGAAACCCCCGATGCGCACGAATTCAGCATAGCGAGCAGGGCCGAAACTCCCCCGAAGTTCGCTCCGTAGCCAACCGAAGTCGGCACGGCGATAACGGGGCACGGCGCCATGCCGGCGATTACGCTCGCAAGCGCGCCCTCCATTCCCGCCACGGCCACAATCGACGACGCAGAGGAGATCTCGTCGGCGTGCGAAAGCAGGCGATGGATGCCCGCAACGCCGACATCGAAAAGGCGGGTCACCCGACTGCCCAGATACTCGGCCGTCAGCGAGGCCTCTTCGGCAACGGGCAAATCGCTCGTGCCCGCGCAGGCGACAACGACGCTGCCGTTGCCATTGGGCTTGGGCATTCCCCCAACCAGCATAATGCGAGCGGTCTCGAAGTATTCGAATTCGGAGAGCACGTCGGCGCGCAGCAAGGCCCGCACGTCGGCGGCCTTTTCGGAATCGACTCTGGTAGCAAGAATGCGCTTTTGGCCGGCATCGAGCATGGCTTCCACGATTCCGCGTATTTGACCAGGCGTTTTCCCTGCTCCGTAGATAACCTCGGGAACCCCTTGGCGCATGCCACGATGGGTGTCTATCGTGGCATAGCCGAGTTCCTCCACAGGCGGGCGCGCCAAACGAAGTGCCGCCTCATCGGGCGAAACATCGCCCGAAGCAACCAGCCGCATCAAAGACTCGAGTTCGTCTCTATCCATAAAGCCAGACTCCCCTAGGCGCATTTCTCAGATTTTCCCGATTGGCCGTCGTCGGAGCGCATCTTTTGCTCCGCGGCGACGATGAGCGTCTCGTAATTCGCGATTTTGAAATCGAGCCTGTCGAGACCCGCCTGCATATCGGCCACGCGAGCCGCTATGAGCTCTCGCTGCTCTTCGAGCAGGGCTTTTCTCGAGGCGAGCGTCGAATCCCCTTCGTCGAAAAGGTCCATATACTCGACAAGCGCCTCAATCGAAACGCCCGCGCTGCGCATGCATTTCACGAATCGGACCGCCGCGACGTTCGCATCGCAATAGTCGCGCATGCCCGACGAATTGCGCGGAATATGGCGCAGGAGCCCCGCGCGCTCGTAGTAGCGCAGCGTATCCGCCGACACGCCGCAAAGTTTGCTCACTTCAGCGATTTTCACAAGGGCCCCTTTCGTCGAATGCTGGCTATTCAACTACTTGGAGTTTACTCTAAGTCAAATGGAGTTCCGAAGGCGATTCGCCGAAGCGTCGCAATCGGAAAGACAGTCCACCCGAAGAGGGGACGACGACCTGGCCCGCCAAGAAAAAGCTAGCGCGCCCGATTCAACACCAGATGGGCAAGAACGTCGATAAGAGCGTCGTCGGCGCCGAGCGCGGGAACGTAGATGCACGTCGGGCTCTGCGTTTTAGCCTGGTCAGCCGCTTGGAGGAACTCACCGCAGGCATCGCGCTCAACGTCGAAGCGCGTCTCTATGCAATCGACCGAAAAAATCGGACATACCACCGCGACGTCGCGCACGCCCTCAAGGCCAAGGCGGCGCAGCTCGGCATTCAGAAACGGGCCGAGCCATTTGCGGGAATCGAAGCGCGACTGATAGGCGATAACCAAATCGTCAGACTGCACGCCGAGCTTTTCGGCGAGCCTCAACGCAGTCGCCTTTGTGGATTCTGGATAGGTGTCGCCCGCCTTCTGATGGCACAGGGGGATCGAATGAAACGAGACCACGAGCTTTTTCCCAGGGGCGTATTCCCAGGCCCTGCGAACCGACGCGGCGAGCGCGTCCAAATAGCCGGGGGCGTTCCAATAATGGGGTATCTCGCAGGTCTCGGGAGCGCGAACGCCAGGCCGCGCCGTAATAGCTTCGGCAAGGGCCCGATTGAATTCCTCGAGGCACGTGCCTGCGCACGCGCGCGTGTTCTGCGGATACATCGGCAAAGCCACGATCTTGGTTGCCCCTGAGTCGAGCAGCGCGCCGATCGCCGAGGCAATAGACGGGTTGCCGTAGCGCATGCCCAGCTCAACCGCAACAGGCTCGCCCGCAAGCTCGCCGAGTCGCAAGCGCATCTTGTCGCGCTGGGCAAGCGAGGTGAGCAAAAATGGGCTTCCCTCGGCGGTCCAAAAGCCTTGGTAATGAGGAGCCGTCTTCTTCGGTCGGTTCGGCAAAATGCAGAAATTCAGAACTGGATTCCAAATGAACCGCGGAACGTCGATGAGGTTTCTGTCCGAGAGAAATTGCTTCAAATAGGGGCGTATGGCCTCGGGCGTCGGATTGTCGGGAGTTCCCGTATTCATAATCAAAACGCCGAGCACGACCTCGCCCCTCTCTTTCCAATGAGTTTCGCCTGAAGAAAATGCCCTCCTGGGCGCAGTGCCCAGGATTTCCCAAATTTTCGAGCGGAATGAACTTTACCATCGACCACGCGGCAACGAAGCGAGCGCAACAAGCGCACCATAGAGACGGCCGAAAATGACGGCGCCTAACGTAACGGTTCGGAAACGCGTTGACTCCGACTATTCCTCGAAGGGCACATCTTGCGACGAATCGCGCGTCTGCTCACGAGAAACCCCAGCGGCGGCAAGACAGAGCGCCACCGCAGCCGACACGAGCACGCCGGCGAGCTGCGCAATATCGGGGAAATCGGCCCCCGACAGTCGCGCCGCCGCAACAATGCCGCATACGAGAATCGCCGATGCGACGAACATGCCGAAGACGGCAAAACCTCGCTTGCCGCGCCCACACAGAAGAGCCCCGGCCAACGCAGCGAGAATCCACGAGACGGCCACAGCCCACGTCGAAGGATTCGAGGCCAAAGCGAGTGCGGCCTCGTTCATGCGTTCGCCCGCAGGCATGATCGCGAAAGCGAGCGCGTTCCATCCAGTCAAATCGCTCGAACCCAAACACGCCATGCACAGCGCCGCGACAACCGCGAACCCGCTTGCCGCAAGCGCTTTGCGAACATCCAATAAAAGGCCCGCCATCAGCACCGCAAGTGGGGCGAGGCCAAACGCCCCCGCCGCCACCGACGTTATTCCCGCATTCGCGCACGCATGCGAGCGCGCGCCGCCGAAAACGAGCCACGCAACGGTCGCAACGGCAATAAGGCCCGCTAGCAAAAGCGATCCGGAGCATGCGAAGGCCATGGCAAGCGCCGCCGCGGCAAGGGCGGCCCCAGCCCCCGGCCACACAAGCGAGGCAACCCCCACAATGCCGACGACGGCCCAAAACGCCGGCTCCATACGGCCGGCCACCGTTGTGCATGCAGGGATGTTCAACGCGGATGCGTAGGCCACAAACGCGCAGGCGACAAGCGACCAAAGACGCCAGATGAGCGCCGCGGCCCTGCCGTTCAACCGCTCAGACAGGCGCAGTCCCGTGCGGGGGGCGCCGAACGAATCGAATTCCTGGGGGCCACCCGATTCTTCCAAGCCGTCGTCGCAGGCCTCGCCCACGATTGCCGCGAGCTCGCGAGCGCCGCGACGTGCATCGCCCATATGGGCAAGCAGCGCCTCCGAGAACAGGGAGACCGTGTCGAAGCGCTCGTCGGCATCGATCGCCAGCGCGCCGAACAACGCCTCGTCGAGTTCCTCGTCAACATCGAGCCTGACGGAAGAGGGAACAACCACCTCGGCCTGTTCGATGGCGCGTTCGGCGGAATCCAAATCCCTCGCTACGAACGGGTTTTCCCCCATGAGCATCTGATACGTGAGAGCAGCGAGCGCCCATTCGTCGGTGCGGGCATCGCACGCCTGAAGCCGCATCTGCTCGAGCGGCATATACCCAATGGTGCCGCCCGCGGCGCGTCCGAACCCCGCCGCGTGGGAGAGCTGCGAAAGACCGAAATCGGCAACCTTCACCTGGCCCTGCCGATTGATGAGCACGTTGTCGGGCTTAATGTCGAGATGCAGCACCTGATTGTCGTGCGCGGTCTCAAGGGCACCCGCCACAGCCTCGAACACGCAGGTGGCAACGTCAATCGAAAGCGGGCCCTCTTCGCGCATGAGCTCGGTCAGCGTAATTCCGTCGACATACTCCATAATGAGATAGGCCGCGGAGCCGCACACATCGAAGTCGTAAACCCCCACGATATGCGGGTCGGAAAGCATGGCCGCCGTACGCGCCTCATCGAGGCCGGGAATCTCGCGCGGCGAGCCCGCGGCGCAGCCCTCCAAAGAAAGGCACTTTATCGCGACGCGCCGCTGGATGCGCGTATCCCATGCGGCCAAAACCGTGGCGAATCCGCCCGAGCCCGCCTCTTCGAGCGGTCTATATCTGTTCAAGATAAGATTTTGCACGCCACGTGGCCTTTCTGTTTGAATGGTTGGCTATTATATCTGTCTTAAGCTCACGTACCAAAAACGCAGAAAGGCTTGAGTCGTCCATGGGATTCTTCTCTAAATTCGAAGGAAAGATGGAAGATACCTTCGAAGGTGCCGCCGGCAAAATGAACAATGCCCCCATCTCGCCCGTGCAAATCATGAAGAAGGCCGAAAAGCAGATGCGCCGCGAGAAAATGGTGAGCGCAGGCCGCGAATTCGCGCCGACGCTTTACACCGTGCTTGTGAATGCCGACGACGATCAGCGCCTTTTCGGCTTCTATCCCACGCTTTCGGGCGAAACCGAAACGCGCCTGGAGTCATCGGCGGCAAACGAGGGGCTTTCCATGGAATGCAAGCCGCTCGTTCGCTTCATCGTCGACGACAGCCTCAAACATGGCAAATTCGACGTTATCGCGGAAGTGGTAAGCGCTCCCATCATCGCCCAACTGCGCGACGAGGAGATGCAGCGCTACGGCATGGCGCCAGCCAGCAGCCGAGGCGCGGCGCAGCCTTTCAGGCCTCAGCCCCAGCCCTACCGCGCACCCCAGGCGAACTACGCCGCGGCGCAGCAGGGCGCCTATGGAAACGCCCAGCCTTACGGGGCCGCCCAGCAGCCCCAGCAATACCAGCAATACGGAAAGCCTCCGCTGCCCCAGGTCGACGAAAGCCAAATCGACTACGGCGTGAATTACGGCGAGTACACCTTCAATAGCGCGAATTTCAGCGACCCGAACGAGCCCGCAACCGAAAGCGCGCCTTCCGCCGAGCAGAATTCGTTCTCGCAGGCCAGCGAAGCGCCCAACGCGCAGCAATCGCAGCCCGAGCAGCAACAACCAAGCGAACCCGCCTTCGCTCCCGAAAACGTCGAAGCCTTCCCGGGCGCATTCCCGGCAACGTATCCCGCCGGCGGAGCGGGGGCCTTCCCCGATGTGGAGCACGTCGCGCAGGCGGCGGGAGGCGCACCGGGAATGCCGGCGAATGCGGCCTATGCGGGAATACCCTCGACGGTCGCCTTCACGGCGGGCGCAGGTCAAGTCAACGCGACACCCAACGCGAACGCCGTGCGCGCGCGACTGATCGACGTTGCGTCGAACAGGTCCTACGACCTGGCGACGAGCCGCATTCTGCTTGGACGCGAAACGGGGAACGACATCGTCGTCAACGACCTCAACGCCTCCCGCCAGCATGCCCAAATCGAATTCGAGCCCCAAGGCGTCTGGGTCATCACCGATCTGGGTTCCACCAATGGAACCCTCGTCAACGGATCGCGCATCACCCGCCGCGGGCTTTCCGACGGAGACCGTATCACGCTCGGCATCACCGACTTCATCTTCTCGCTACGTTAGGAGCGAACTTCCGTGATCGACATCATTCTCCTTGTTGGCCGGCTGCTTTTCGTCGCGCTTTTGTACCTGTTCCTCTTCGCCATTATGAAAACGGGAATTGGGCTGGTCAAAGGCCAGAGAAGACGCGAAAAAGGCTGGGAGATAGCCGTCGAGCGCGGACCGAAGGAGCTGCGCGGGGTGAAGATGCCCGTGCGCGGGCCCGTCATCGTGGGACGCTCGCCTAATTCCGATATCGTTATCGGGGCGAGCTACGTCTCTGCGCGCCATGCTCGTTTTTCGATTATGGGATCGAACCTATTCGTAGAGGACCTCGGCTCCACCAACGGAACCGCCGTCAACGGCAAGCGAATCGCCGACCCCGTCGCCCTCAAAAGCGGGGACGTGGTCAATGTGGGCGATGTCGCTGTGCGCGTGAGGTATGAATGATGTCTGCAAAGAAAAGCGGCGCATCCCACGGACGCCACGCCAAGAACTCCATTCCTGAATACGGCTCGCGAACCGATGTGGGCCTCGTTCGCGACCACAATGAAGACAGCCTTGCCGTAGCGCCGCCGGTGTTTGCCGTGGCCGACGGCATGGGAGGACATGCTGCAGGCGAAGTCGCCAGCGAGATAGCCATCCAAACGTTGCTCGAAAACGCACCCCAAACCGCCGATGGCGATGCCCTCGCCCGAGCGGTCGTCGAGGCGAACAGGGCCGTCATTCGCGCGGCGCTCGATGGGCGCGGAAAACAGGGAATGGGAACCACCATGACCGCCGCCGTGCTCGATGGGCGCAGCCTTGTCGTGGCCCAGGTGGGCGATTCGCGCGCCTATCTGCTGCACAGGGAAACGCTGCAGCGCATCACGCGCGACCATTCGCTCGTGGCCGATATGATCGAGGCGGGCGAGCTCACCGAGGAGCAGGCGCGCGTGCATCCACAGCGCAGCGTCATCACCCGCGCGCTCGGAAGCGACCCGAACACCCTTCCCGACATCTACGAAATGACGCTCGAGAGCGGAGACCGGCTCCTTCTGTGCTCTGACGGCCTTTCTTCGATGATAGAAGACGACCTCATCCAAACCGTGCTCAACCGAAAAGGCGACCCGCAGCTGTGCGCGAACATGCTCGTGAACGAGGCCATCAAAGCCGGCGGCTTCGACAATGTGACCGCCGTGGTCGTCGACGTGAAGGGCGACGAGGAGGCCCGCGTTAAAAAGGCCCGCTTCAAAAGCAGAACGGGCGCCGTCATTGGCGCGCTCGCCCTTATCGCCGTGCTGGCCGCAACGGCCTTCGGGTCGTATGCCTATCTCAATCACACCGCGTTCCTCACGCTCGACTCAAGCGGGGAAATCATCGTCAATCGGGGCCTTCCCGGCGAATTCCTCGGCATTCAGACCTATACGTTCGACCATACGACCGGCGTGAAGGCGAGCGAGCTCGACCTTCCCGCAAGCACCGTCGAACGCCTTACCGAAGACGGCGGCATGCGGGTCGATTCCGTGGCCGACGCCGACAATCTCGTAGAAACCTGGAAAGCCCAGACGAGCGACGAATCTGCGCGCAAGAAATCGGGCGATGCGAAATGACGCGCCGCAATACCGAGCTTTTGCTTTTATGCCTCGCGGCACCATTCGTCGTCCTGCTCTTCGCCATGGTGCTCGTAAACGAAGGCACCTCGCTTTCCATTGAAGCATTCGCCGTGCCGCTTGGGCTGTTCGCCGCGTTCATCGTGGCGCATATCGCTACGCGCTTCCTCGCGAAAAACGCCGACCCTGCGATCCTGCCCATCACGTTCGGCCTGTCGGGCATCGGCATCGCATTCGTCACGCGCCTTGCCCCCAACCTCGCCATGAGCCAAGTTTTGTGGCTCTTCTTGGGCATCGCCCTTATGGTCGTCACCTTGCTCGTGGTACGCAATATCGACAAGCTCGCGAACTACAAATACACCTTCATGATTGTGGGCATAGCGCTTCTGCTCTCGCCCATGATTCCCGGCATCGGCACCGAAATCCTCGGCAGCCGCATTTGGCTCAGCATCGGGCCTTTCAGCTTCCAACCTGGCGAAATCGCCAAAATCTGCATCGTCATATTCCTCGCTTCGTATCTCGCGCAAAACCGAGAGATGCTTTCCGTCTTCACGGTGCGTGTCGGGCGCTTCCGCGTGCCCGACTTGGGAACGCTTGCCCCCTTGCTCGTCATGTGGGCAATCTCGTTTCTCATTGTCGTATTCGAGAAAGACCTCGGCAGCGCACTCGTATGCTTCGTCTTGTTCCTCGTCATGCTCTATGTGGCAAGCGGGAAGAAGCTCTACTTGGTCGTGGGCTTCGGCCTGGCCGCCATAGGGTGCGTGCTGCTCTATCAATTCTTCGGGCATGTCCAGGTGCGCGTGAACACCTGGCTCGACCCGTTCTCCGACGCCTCGGGCGATGGCTATCAGCTATGCCAGACGATCTATTCGCTCGCCGACGGCGGCATGGTCGGAGTCGGCATCGGCAACGGGCTGGCCGAGAACATCCCCGTTGTGGAATCTGACTTCATCTTCGCCGCAATTGCCGAAGAGACCGGCCTGCTCGGAGGCGCGGCAGTCCTGCTGCTCTACCTCTGCCTGAGCATTCGAGGCTTCGCCGTCGCGGCTCGCGCCAAAAGCGACGTCTCGGCCATGATGGCCGTCGGCTGCACGGTCACCATCGTCTTGCAGGCGTTCATCATCGTGGGCGGCGTCACGCGCCTCATCCCCCTCACCGGCCTCACCCTGCCCTTCATCAGCCAAGGCGGATCGTCGCTTCTCGCGAGCTTCATAGGAATCGGATTGCTTTTGCGCTGCGGCGACGAAGGAACGGGCATCAATTCCGAGGTGCGCGACGGAACGAGCCGCATGCAGGCCATTGGAGCGCACGGCTCGCACGGGCGCGTAGCCGAAACTGGCGTGCTTGGGCGCGTGGCCCTGGGCAAGCGCCTCACGCATACCGCCCTCGCGTTCGCACTTTTGTTCGCGGCGCTCGTCGCCAATCTCACCTATATCATGGTGTTCATGGCCGACGAATACCAAAGCTACCCCGGCAACAACCACACCCTGTATAAAGAAGCGCGCACGCAGCGCGGGTCGATCTCCACATACGACGGGGTCGTTTTGGCCGACAGCGTGGAAAACGAAGACGGAACCTACACGCGCGAGTACCCGCAGGGTTCGCTCGCCGCGCACGTGGTCGGCTACTATTCGCAGACCTACGGCACCTCGGGAATCGAGGCCTCGCAAAACGACGCGCTGAAAGGCGACGCCTCGTTTGCGAGCTGGACCGACGTCATCAACAGCATGGCTGGAATAGAAACGCCTGGCAACGACGTTCGCCTCACCTTGAATTCCGAGATCCAACAGACGGCAGAATCGGTGCTCGAAGGCTACAAGGGCGCCGTGGTGGTCATGGACCCGCAGACCGGCGCCGTGCTCGCCAGCGCAAGCTCGCCGACGTATTCGAACGACCAGGTCGACGATATCTTGGCCCTGGCGGCAAGCGGCACCGACTCCACGGGCGGCGCACTCATCAACCGAGCGACGAGCGCCCTGTATGCCCCTGGCTCCACCTTCAAACTCGTCACGCTCACCGCGCTTATCGAGGGCAACCTCGCCAGCGCGTCCACCACGATAGATGCCCCCGCCCAAATGCAGATTGGAAACGCATCGGTCACCAACGCCGACGACATAGGCTACGGACAAATCACCCTGGCCCAAG
Source organism: Subdoligranulum sp. CAG:314 (assembly GCA_963635715.1). Classification (GTDB taxonomy): domain Bacteria; phylum Actinomycetota; class Coriobacteriia; order Coriobacteriales; family Eggerthellaceae; genus Slackia. The sequence goes on from CAVHFS010000001.1 coordinate 137,233, forward strand.
CGCTCGCCGTCTCGTCGAATACGGCATTCGGCCAGTTCGGTGAGCAAATCGGCAGCGATTTGCTCGTGAAAACGGCCCAGGCGTTCGGGTTCGGCTCGAATATCGACACCGACATCCCCACCGCGGCGAGCCTCATGCCCGATCCCGACGAGATGACCACCTGGGAAACGGCGTGGGCGGCATGCGGACAGCCCGTCGGCGAGCACAGCAGCCCCGCGGGCCCGCAGGCCACCGTGCTTCAGATGTGCCTGGTGGCTTCGGCCATCGCCAACGACGGCGTTATCGAGCAGCCGTTTTTCGTCGACGGAATCTACAACGCCAAGGGAGAGCGTTCGTTTAGCGCAAGCTCGAAGTCGCTCGGCAGCGTCATGTCGAAGAGCTCCGCCGATGCTATCACCGACATGATGATCGGCGTCGTGAACAACGGCACGGGCACCGGAGCGCAAATCCAAGGCGTCCAAGTGGCCGGCAAAACGGGCACGGCGGAAACCAACAAGGAATACAACGACAGCTGGTTCATCGGATTCGCGCCCGCCGATAACCCGACCGTCGCCGTGGCCGTTCTCATCGAGGAAGGCGTCCACGGAACCGACGAATCGGGATTGGCGAGCGTGCGTGCGCAGAAGGTGTTGACCACGGCTCTTCAAGTACAGGAACAGCTGTGATTGATATATCATGAGGTATTTAACGAACCGATGCGCGTCGGCACACGAATCAGGAAAACGCACCCGCCGATAGCGCTAAGAAGGTCCATCCGCGGCGGCGGAAGGTGAGGAGAGAATTGTGATAGGGAGAGTATTCAACGGCCGATACCGCATCACCGAGCGAATCGGCATCGGCGGCATGGCCGAGGTCTACAAGGCTCAAGACCAAACACTTGGCCGCATGGTCGCCGTCAAGGTCATGCTGCCGCAATACGCAGCCGACCCCGATTTCGCCGCGCGCTTCAAGCAGGAAGCCGCGTCGGCGGCGAACCTGCAAAGCCCCTTCATCGTAAACGTATACGACTGGGGCCAGGACGGCGGCACATACTACATCATCATGGAATACGTGCGCGGCACCGACCTGAAGAGCGCCATTCTGCAGCGCGGCGCAATCAACCAGCGCAAGGTCGCCGAAATCGGCAGCCAGGTATGCCAGGCACTCTCCGTCGCCCATAACCAAGACATCATTCACCGCGACGTGAAGCCACAAAACATCATGGTGCAGCCCGATGGCAACGTGAAGGTCATGGACTTCGGCATCGCGCGCGCCAAAAACTCCGTGAAATCGCAGACCTCCAGCGTTCTTGGCACTGCCCACTACATCTCTCCCGAGCAGGCGCAGGGCAAAGAGCTCACAGGGGCTTCCGATATGTATTCGCTCGGCTGCGTGCTCTACGAAGCAGCCACCGGCACGCTTCCCTTCGATGGCCCCGACGCCGTGAGCGTCGCCATGAAGCAGGTTCAGGAAGAACCCGTGCCACCGAGCCAGATCAAACCCGACCTGTCGCCCGATTTGGAAGCCATCATCCTCAAGGCGATGGACAAAAACCCCTATAACCGCTTCGCGACCGCGCGCGATATGAAGCAGGCCCTCGACGATTTCCTTATGGGGCGCCCTGTCAACGTCGCGTCGAATAGCTTCGCAAGCGCTCCCACCTCGGTCATGAACAACGTCGCCCCCATTGCGGGCGGAGCCGGTGCCACGGCGGTCATCTCCCCCGTCGGCGGAAACGACACCAGCAAAACGAACTCCTACCGCGGCGGCAACGACATCGACATGGGCAAGAAGGGCGGCTCGAACAAGAAGGCGGCCTTCATCGCCATCGGGGTCATCGCCGCAATCGCCATCATCGCCGGCATCGCATTCGCCGTCACAGGTGGGTTCGGCGGCGGCGATACGGTTCCCGATTTGAAAAACGCCACGAAAGACGCGGCTATACAGCAAATCGAAAAAGCGGGCTACGAAGTGGGCGAAGTCACCGAAGACTACGACTCGAGCGTTGTGGCTGGGCGCGTATGCAAGCAAGACCCAACAGCTGGCACCACCGCCGAAAAGGGCACCAAGATCAATATCGTCATTTCGAAGGGCACCAAGAAGGGCACCATCCCCGACTTGTCGAACATGACCTCTGACCAGGCGGAAAAGGCCATCGCCGATGCGGGCCTGAAGGCGCAATACGCTGGCAATGAGTCGAGCAGCGCCACCAAAGACACCGTGAGCAGGCAAGACCCGGCCGCTGGCAAAGAAGTCGACGAGGGCACGACGGTGAAGTACTGGATTTCCACTGGCCCCGAATCGGTAAGCGTCCCGAGCGTTGTCGGCAAGACGCAATCCGACGCGAAGACCGCGCTCGAGAATGCCGGGCTGAAAGTCGACATCCAACCAGGCGGCTACAGCAGCCAATACGATGAAGGTGTCGTCATGTCGCAAGACATCACGGGCAAAGCCGACAAAGGCACGACGGTCACGATTCTCGTCTCCAAGGGCGCCGACCCCGAAGCCAATAAGGTAACCGTTCCGTCGGTTATCGGCATGACCCAATCCCAGGCCATCAATACCCTGTTGGATTACGGCCTGAAATATGACGTGCAAACCGCTTCAAGCGGGTCGGGCACGGCGGGCAACGTCGTGAAACAGTCCGTCACGGCTGGCGAGAAAGTCGATTCCGGCACCACCGTCACCATTTACGTTGCGCCCGAAAGCTCCGATTCGAAAACGAGCGACGGCTCCAGCAGCTCTGGGCAAGGCACGAAGACCAACTAACCCCTCCCCCGCGATTCGCAAAACTTAGGGGAGGCAAGAACAATCCCATCAGCCCAGCGGGCCAAACTCCTCGGAGTTTGGCCCGCTGCCGTTTTTCAGAGGAGTACCCCCCCCGAACGCATGGAAGTTGCGCTACACTGACTGAATCAGAAGCTTCGAGCTTCATCAACCCCAACGCAGCGAGGGGGCCCTATGGACACAACGCAAGAGCACGACACGAGCCTCGGCGACAAAGTGGCGCTTCTCGAAGAGATTCTCAACGACTCAAACCAGCTTGTCCAAATGTCGTATCTCGACGACATGACGATGGTCTACGTGAACGGACCGGCGAAAGCCTACCGCGGCGGCAACGAAAACCACCAAGGCCGTCACTGCTACGAATACATGATGGGATTCAAGGAGCAGTGCCCCTATTGCCCCCTACTCACTCATCAAGGCGAACAAGCCGCCTACACCGAAGTCGACAACGGGAATCAAGTTTTCTCGGTCAAAACGATCCTGACCACCTGGAAGGGAAAGCCCGCTTTCATCGAATACGCCGCCGATGTCACGGTTAACCGGCGCGCGCAGCAGGGCTTCGAAACGCAGGTGCAGACCCTCCTGCAATCCATCCCCGAAGCGCAGGGCATTATGCACTTCGATTTAACCGACGATCGCTGCCTCACGGTCAACGGCTCGGCGAGCAACAACCTCAAAAGCGTGCAGTCGAACGTCGCCGTCGACACCACCGTAAGGCAAACGCTTTCCTTCGTTCCCAATAAAGAGAAACGCGAGGCGCTCTTCGAGGTTTTCAATCGCAATTCGCTGATCAGCGCCTACCAGAACGGCTCGATCGAGCTCAGCCGCGAAACGGAATCGTATTTCGACGACGGCAGCGTCCGCTGGGCGCGCATCACCGCGAGAATCATCCAGAACCCCTCGAACGAGCATCTCGAGTGCATTCTCTACGGCATGGACATATCCGACGAAATCAGTAGGCGCAAATCGTTCGAAGAGCAGTCGCACCATCAGCTCGCGCTCTTCAATACACTCGCGAAAGACTACCTGAATGTCTATCTCATCGATTTGGAGACAGATACCGTAAAGGTTCTGAAGCTCAGGGGTTTCGTAACAACGGGATTAGGAGACGACCACAACGCAATCCACCCCTACGAAGCCACCTGCGAGCAATACATTGACGAGCGGGTGCACCCCGACGACCAGAATATGATGCGCCACGCCATGAGCATCAAAGCCGTCAAAGAAGCCCTGAGCGCCAATTCGGAATACGTCTTCGCCTATCGGGTAATCGACCAGGGGGAAACCCATTACTATCAGTTCAAATACGTGATGGCGGAAAATGGGGAAGGCGTTCTCGCGGGCTTTCAGAATATCGATGCGACCATAGCGAAAGAACGCGAGCAGCAAGAACTACTCAGAACCGCCCTCGCCGCAGCAGAAGAGGCGAACGCGTCGAAGTCGGCGTTTCTCTCGAGCATGTCGCACGACATTCGCACGCCCCTCAACGCCATCATCGGCTTTACCGACCTCGCCAAAAAGTGCACGGACGACCCCGCGGCGATCAGCCGCTACCTTGAAAAGGTCACCACATCGAGCAATCACCTGCTCGACCTCGTCAACGACGTCTTGGACATGAGCCATATCGAAAGCGGCAAAGTCACGCTCGACGAAAAGCCAATCAACCTCCTGAAGGTCCTCGAAGATTTGCATACCATCGTCGCGGAGAATGCCCGAGCCGCGAAGATCCACCTTTCGTTCGACACGTCGGGTATCAAAAACGAAAACGTTCTTGGCGACGAGCTGAAAATCAAGAAAGTCCTGCTGAATATCCTTGGCAACGCTGTGAAGTTCACCGAAGAAGGGGGAAGCGTCACCTTCTCCGTCGACGAGAGAAAGCTTCGATCGTCCGACTATACCCATTACGTATTCCATATTCGCGACACGGGAATAGGCATGGATGATTCGTTCAAGAGCCACGCCTTCGACGCGTTCGCACGAGAAAAGGCGGGGGACGATTTCACCACGCCGGGAACAGGGCTCGGCCTTAGCATCGCGAAAAGCCTGATAAACATTATGAGCGGCTCCATTCACCTCGAAAGCGAAAAGGGCGTCGGAACCGAATTCACGATTTCCCTGCACCTTCGAGCGATCGAAGCCAAGGAAGAGACACCGAAAAAAGACGCGAAAAGCGCGGCAGGGTCCCGCAAGTCCTTCGAAGGCAAACGGGTTTTGCTCGTCGAGGACAACGAGCTCAACCGCGAGATATCCGCCGAAATCCTCAAAGCCGCGGGATTTCAGGTCGACGATGCAGAAGATGGCCGCGTCGCCGTACGAAAAATCGCAGATGGGGATGTAGGAACCTACGATATCGTGCTCATGGACATCCAAATGCCGAACATGAACGGCTACGAAGCGACGCGAGCGATTCGAAATCTGCCCAATCCCCAAAAGGCCTCGATACCCATCATCGCCACAACCGCCAATGCCTTCAATAGCGATCGCGACGAAGCCCTGGCCGCGGGCATGGACGGCCATATCGCCAAGCCGATCGACGTTGCCCTGCTTATCGAAAAGATGTGCGACCTTATCAAATAGCAGCGTCGGCGCGAGCGCTACAATGCATTCCATGAACGACACGTCGACAAAGCCATCGCGCGCCTTTGGGCGAAAAAGCCGGCCTTTATGGGTCTACAAGGGCCTTCTTCTGCTTGCCGCCGCAATCTGGGGCTTGGGCACGTGCGTCATCAAAGACACCGTCGGCACCTTTCCCGCCGCATGGCTTATGGGCCTGCGCTTTACCTTTGCGGGCCTCATCTTGTTCGTCGTTTGCTGGCCGCGCATACGAAAATCCCTCACGAAAGGCACCATCGCCGCAGGGATCGCCATCGGGTTCGCGCTTGGGCCGGCCTACCTTTGCAACACGCTCGGCCTTACCGACACGACCGCGTCGAAAAGCTCGTTTCTTACAAGCACTTACGTGGTCATAGTCCCCTTCATAGCCTGGGTTGTCTCAAAGCAGCGCCCCACACTCCGCAATATCTTCGCGGCGTTAATCGCGACTGCGGGAATCGCCCTTGTTTCATTTTCGGGCGATAAGGAAATAACGCTTTCCTTCGGCTTCGGCGAAGCGATAACGCTGCTCTCGGCCCTTTTGCTCGGAACCCACCTCGCCCTTTCCGCGAAACTTGCAGAGGGGCGCGACCCCATCGCGCTTACCGCGATTCAGTTCCTCGTTGGCGGCATCATCGGCATGATTGCCGCGTTTTTCATCCACGGCCCCCTACCGGCGGCATCGCTCATGCAGCCGGACGTGTTGGCGAACCTCGCCTATCTGACCATTTTCGCGTCGTGCATCGCCCTTTCTCTGCAAAATATCGGAGTCGCGCACGTCGCCGCGGCACCGGCAGCGCTGTTCCTCTCGTGCGAGAGCCTCTTCGGAGTCGCCTTCGCGATATTGCTTTTCGGTGATGCCATCACAATCTTCATGCTGGCTGGGTTCGCATGCATAGCAATCGGCATTATCATGAACGAACTCGCTTCACCAGAAAGCGACCCGAATCAACCTAGCCTTACCGAAGAAACTTAAGCCACGCATGAAAAAAGACCTGCCCGTTTTGTTCTACAAGCTGCTCATCGTCGCCGCCACCATCATTTGGGGCGCGAGCTTCGTCGTGGTGAAAGACGCCATCAACGTCGTATCGCCAACATGGCTCATGGGCCTGCGCTTTTCCGCTACGGGCATCATCCTCATCGTCTTCTTCAATGGAAATCTGCGAAAGAATCTCGACGCAAGCCACCTCTTCGCCGGCGTAATCCTCGGCGTATTTTCGTTTCTCGGATTCTGGATACAGACCATCGGCCTAACCGACACAACCCCCGGGCGCAACGCATTTCTCACGGCGACCTATTGCGTCATGGTTCCCTTTCTCTATTGGATAGTGGCGAAACGCAAACCAACCATATTCAATATCGTCGCCGCGCTCCTGTGCATCGCGGGCGTCGGCTTCGTCTCACTCGGCGGCAACTTCTCGCTTTCGATGCGCTGGGGCGACGCCATGACGCTTCTTTCTGCGGTGTTTTTCGCAATCCACATGGTATTCGTGGCGAAGTTCTCGCAGCGCCGAGACGTCATGACCATCACCGTCGTCCAAATAGCCACAAGCGGCCTCTGCGGCCTTATCATCGGCGCGCTCAGCGAACCTGCGCCAAATCTTCTGTCGCTTGGAAGTGACTTCTGGATTCAGCTTGGCTATCTGGTCTTATTCGCATCGTGCCTGGCTATGGTGTTCCAAAACGTCGCGCAGGCGAAAATCCCGCCCGCGCAGGCCGCGCTTTTGCTTTCGCTCGAAAGCGTTTTCGGCGTCGTATTTTCGGTCGCGCTTTACGGCGAGCAGCTCACTTGGATGCTCGTTGCGGGCTTTGTGCTCATCTTCGCGGCCATCGTCATAAGCGAAATCTTCCCCAGACCTAAGAAGGCGGAAACTCCCGAAACCGAGTAATTTCGATTGACGCCCGCCTAACGAGTCCTCGTAATCTTCACCGAGGCATACGACACTGGCAGCCCGATGGGCGCCCAGGGTTTTTTCAGCTCAACATCGACCTCTAAAACCAAGGGGAAGCCCTCGAGCACCGCATCGGCCACCTCTTGGGCCGCACGTTCGATCAGGTTAAACGTCTTAGAACGCAGCACCGAATCGGCGGTTTTGCAAACCGCGCCATAGTCAACGGAGTCTTCCAGCGCATCGCTTTTGCAGGCCCGCGAGAAATCCCCGCGCATGCCAATACTCACGAGGAATTTCTGCCCGAGTGCGTTTTCCTCCGGAAACACGCCATGGAAAGCGAATACTTCCAGGTCTACGATACGAATCTCGTCCATTGCTTCCGTCCAGCCTTAGATTTTCACGCCGAGGTTCATTTTCTCCTCGGGCCAATTGCACGTATCGCGGTGCGAGCAGCAAAAACAGGCGCGCGACGACTTATCGGCCTCGAAAAGCAGTTTCCCCAAGGGGGACGACGCCTCGTCGTAGTGCCTATGCTGGGCAACGGCCGCCACGATGGCCGTCTTCTCGAGGGCGGAAAACCCGTCGACATCCATGAGGATCGTCGTGGCAATGCGTATTCCGGCAACCTCGTGAGCTTCGCCGTGCTCATATTGTTCCGCTTTGCCCACATCGTGCAATAGGGCCGCCGCATACACGGCCTCTTTGCGAAAGGGCAATTTTCGCTCGAGCGAACGAATATAGGCGATTCTCGCAACATCAAGAAGATGGCTCATATCATGCTTGCAATAGAGCCGATCGGCCTCGGATCGCGCGATGCGCCCCATATGGTCGATGAAATCGGGATGGTTGCGAATGGCTTCGAGCTGCGGCATAACCTCATCGTTCGTGCAGATACCGCGCATTTCGAGCTGCTGTTCGCGGGCGAGCACGGCAGGCGTTTTCTGAACTGGAAACTGCTCGTTGTCGCTTACGGAAACGGCGCCGCGCACCTCGCCAGTATCGCTGGGCAACAAGGCTTCGACGCAATCAGTATCGGCAGACGCCGGAAGCGCGCCCTCGAAAACAGCGCCCGCGTCTACCTGCAATTCAGGCGCAAAACGCTGAGCACCGGCCTCACGCTCGGTAACTTTGAACCTGTCGGTTTTTTCGGGTCTGGGCATTTCCTCCCCCATTCCTTCAATGCCGCAGCAGCAGGATTACTTGCCGATGAGGCGGAAAAACTCATCGACGAGAGCCTGGTCGTCCGCAAAAAGCCCGCGCTTCGAAAGCGTCGCGGTAGACGCATGCGGCTTTCCCACTCCGCGCATAGACATGCACATATGCTCGGCCTCCACCATCACGATGGCGCCCTTCGCGCCCAAATCTTGCATCAGGGCATCGGCGATTTGTGAGGTCAAACGCTCTTGCAGCTGAAGGCGGCGCGCAAAAACCTCAACCGTGCGGGCGAGCTTGGAAAGCCCCGTCACGCGACCATCGGGAATATATGCCACGTGGGCCTTTCCGTAAAAGGGCAGCAGATGGTGTTCGCAGAGCGAATAGAACTGGATATCTCGCTCAACGACCATATCGTCCGACTCAACGGAAAACGTCGTGGACAGATGCGCCGAGGCCGCTTCGTCCATGCCCCGGCAAATCTCGGCATACATGCGGCCGACGCGCTGCGGGGTTTCGATAAGCCCCTCGCGCGTCGCGTCTTCCCCAATGCCTTCAAGCAAAAGGCGAACAGCCTGCTGGATTTTCTCCTGATCGACCACGTCGTTTTCCGTCCTTAGCAACAAAAACGCGCCCGCAGGCGCGCCGGTTTCGATAGCCACATTATAAAGCCGCCCGCACAAAAGCGCGAACGGCTCGCCGTTTCTTCAAAGGCAGGTGCCAAAATGCACGAAGCCCGACAGAATCGCAGGTGCCGAACCAACCGAGAAGGCGAACGGTAGCGAGCTGTGCCCCGTGCAGGCCTCGCCGCCGTCCACCTCCGGGACAAACTCGATTTCTAAATCTCTTCAGCCTTGCGCGGCGCCAAGGCGTCTTCATCGCCATTGGCGTCGTTCAGGCGCTTGAAGTAGTCTTTCGTCTCGCGAACCACCACGCCGGAAAGCACGATAAGCGCAATCATATTCGGGATGGCCATGCACGCGTTGAAGATGTCGGCGATGGTCCACACGGCGGCAACCGTCATATACGGACCAGCGAACACACATGCGATGTACGCCCAACGGTATACCTTGACGGCCTTTTTGGAGCCATTGCTGAAATACTCAAGGCAGCGCTCGCCGTAGTAATCCCAACCGAGGATGGTCGTGAAGCCGAACAGGGCAAGGCAGACCATAACCACGAACGACACCACTTCAGCGGGAAGGAAGGGCAGACCGGTTTGGAATGCGACCGTGGTCACCGCCGCGCCTTCAAGACCGGGGATTTGGTACGCGCCAGTCATCACAAGCGCCAAGCCAGTCATAGAGCACACGATGATCGTATCGAGGAACGTACCCGTCATAGAGACCAGGCCCTGACGAACTGGCTCTTTCGTCTGCGCAGCCGCCGCGGCGATGGGGGCCGAGCCCAGGCCCGCTTCGTTGGAGAAGATGCCGCGCGCAATGCCCTTTTGCATAGCGATGATGATGGCGCCAAGAGCGCCGCCCGCCGCCGCACGCAAGCCGAATGCGCTCTCGATGATAACGACAAGCGCCTCGGGCAGCGCCGTGATGTTCGCGAAGATCAGAATGAGCGAGAACCCAACGTAAATCACGACCATGGCGGGAATGATCTTTTCGGCAACCTTGGCGATGCGCTTCAGTCCGCCGATAACAACCAGCCCGACGATGATGGCCACAACGAGCGAGCCGACGACGGTCGCCACGGAGTAATCCATCCCCAAGATGCTCACCGTCGTGGCCTTATCGGGGTCAAAGAATCCCGTAACCGCAGAGTTGATAGAGTTGACCTGCGTAAATGTACCAATGCCGAACAAACCGACGCACATGCCGAAGAACGCGAAGATCTTCGCCAGCCACCGCCAAGAGATTTGCGGCAAACGCTGCTTCATACCGCGCTCAATGTAGTAGAAGGGGCCGCCGAGCACATGGCCCTCTTCATCGATGCTGCGATACTTCACCGCAAGCAAGCCCTCGGAATATTTCGTCGCCATTCCGAACAAAGCGGCGAGCCACATCCAAAACATCGCACCCGGGCCGCCTGCGACGATTGCCGTGGCAACGCCCACGATATTGCCGGTGCCGATAGTCGCCGAAAGGGCCGTGCACAGCGCCCCGAAGCTCGAGACCTCGCCTTTCGCCTCTTCGCCCTTCTCGTTTTTCATCATGTAGCGAAGCGCGCGCGGCAGTTTCGTGAACTGCAGGCCGCGCAAGCGAACCGTGAGCAGAATGCCGCCAGCCAAAATGAGCACCATGAGCGGTACGCCCCACATAAAATCGTCGATGGCGACAAGCGCGGTGTTCACCGCATCGAAAAACCCTTCCACTTCCTAACCTTTCTCGCATCGCGGCATGCGCCGCATCCACATCGCGCAAACGTGACGACTTAAAAAAAGCGCGAGGGGTCTCTGGGTTTCTGCGAAACCTCTACGAAACGTATGCGATTGAGAGAAAGAGTTTGCGAAAAGCCTGCACGGCTTCACTTATGGTAAGCAACTCTGTCCTTTTGCCTGAGAGTTTCACGTCGAAAAGCTTCACGACGCTTGCCCCTTCGGCACCCAATCGATGGGATTCTCCAGAGGCCCCTAACGCGTCCAGTCTCGGCCAGCAGGCTTCGATTCAAGACGTATCAACGGGGTTGCGCTATTCACTTATGAACCCCGAGATTGGAAAAGCGACAAGAGAGAGGAAGGAGGCTGCTCGCAATCCCGAGGTGTTGAGCATGCACTATAGCACTATTGCACGCTAAAGTAAGGCTTTTTTTCGAAAAGGTTTCAGGGAAGCATAAGAGGTTGAAGCGGGCACACCGCCAACCAAAAGCCGCGATTTATGAAAGCGCTCACGCTCGCTATCGCAAGGCCATGCAATCCCCGAATGCCCGAAAAAACCGCCAAAGTCCGCCCGCTGCGTCTAGGACCGAAGCAGTGAATGACAGATGGGCACCTTGAAACGTAGCCCCCACATATATTCACGTAGCCCACTTCAAACACCCCATCGAGCGATGTCGTATACTCAGCCTATTCAAACCCGCAGCACGCAGCCAAGGAGCAACCATGGCTTACAACAATTTCTCACCCGAATTCATTGAGCGATGGAACGCCGATGCGGCGCAGGGCGCCACCAACCCCTACCGCTGTGAAAACACCGACGTTATCCGCCGCAACCCAAAGCGCGATACGTCCCCGCGCCTGCATCGCCCGGCGTTTTGCCGCGACATCGACAAAATTCTCAACGTGCCGCCTTATAACCGCTACGCAGGCAAAACCCAGGTATTCAGCTTCGTGCGCAACGACGACATTTCGCGCCGAGGCCTGCATGTGCAGCTCGTCGCCCGCACAGCACGATCCATTGCGCGAATGCTGCGCCTGAACGAAGACCTCACCGAAGCCATCGCCCTTGGCCACGACCTGGGCCACACACCCTTCGGTCATGCGGGCGAACGTATTTTGAACGACCTTTACCATCATGACACGGGGCGCTATTTCAACCACAACGTGCACAGCGCGCGCGTACTCGACCATCTCTATGCGCGCAACGTGAGCCTGCAAACGCTCGACGGCGTACTCTGCCATAACGGGGAAAGCAGCCAGAAAACCTTCTACTTAGGCACTACGCACGCCTTCGATGCCTTCGATACCCAAATGGAAGCGTGCTACACCGACGAATCGTCCATTAAACGCCTGCGCCCCAGCACGCTTGAGGGCTGCGTCGTGCGAATCTCCGACATGATCGCCTATGTTGGGAAAGACCGCCAAGACGCCATAGGCGTGGGCGCGCTAGAAACCGACAAGCACTTCACGGGTGGCGCCATGGGCATCATGAACGCCGAAATCATCAACAACCTCACTGTCGATATCGTCGAGCATAGCTACATGCGCGACCGCATCGAAATGAGCGACGAGGCTTTCGCGGCGCTCAAAACCGCCAAAGCGGAGAACTACGAGCGCATTTATCTCGCAGGGGACCAAGGCGATGTCTATGACGAAGAAATTCGCCCCATGTTCGAAGATCTCTACGAACAGCTCCTACGCGACTTACAAACGAACAACGAGAGCTCGCCGCTCTTCAAGCACCATATCGAGAAGATAGAACGGCAGCGCCGCCTCTACGAAAGCGATAGCCCTTACCGAAAAGAAGAGCCGTATCAGATTGTTGTGGATTACCTTGCGGCCATGACCGACGAGTACTTCCTGGCAGCCCATAAGTTCATCTGCCCGCAGAGCAAACACCACGTAGAATTTCGCAGCTATTTCGACGGCATAGACTATCGCCCCGCATAAATGGAGCTTCACGCCAAAGGCGCGTGAACCATCTTCCGCAACAAGCAAAGCAGCGGCTTCGCATGGCGACGTCTGAGGAAGTGCTCGGTTTCTCAAATTCATCCAAAACAGGAAACCGCAGCGAGGCGCATAGCGAGCCGCAGGCGAGCGGTAGCCGAGCGGGCGCTTCCGCAGGCGTCGCCATGCGAAGCCGCGGACGGCAAAGGAGCAACCGAGCGAGCGCCCCTGCGGGCACCGCCCCACTGGGACGCGGACAGAAAAAGAGGAGGCCCAACATCGGACCCCCTCTCGCGAATCTATGCTTCAGCTTCTTTCCTATTGAGGAATTTAGCGACGGCGACAAACCCACCGCACGCCAGCACCATAGTCAGAATCAACGGAATCCACGGACTGCCCGTCAGACCAGCCACAATATAGCCGATCGCACCCGACACGAACACGATGGTCGCATAGGGCATCTGCGTCGATACATGCGACATATGATCGCATTCCGCGCCAGCCGAGGAAAGAATCGTCGTATCGGAAATGGGCGAGACATGGTCGCCATACACCGCACCGCCAAGCGTTGCGCCAACGGCAACCAAGAACAGCGGATCGCTCACATCGAAGACGCCCACGACAATCGGCAGAATCAAAGCGATGGTTCCCCAGCTCGTGCCCATCGAGAACCCGATGAAGGCCGCCACCAAAAAGATAATCACAGGCAACAGGGCCAGGCTCACGCCAAGGCCGTTGAGGAAGTTGCTCACGAACGGGCCCGTTCCAATCATGTAACGGCACACGCCGCCAAGCGACCAGGCGAGCACGAGAATCATAATGGCGCCGACCATGGAACGAACGCCTTCGGCCACGCCTTCCATATATCCCGAAAGTGTGCACAGCTTGCGCGGCAGATACATGGCCGCGGCAACCACCAAAGCCACAAACGAACCAATGCATAGGCCGCCAACAGGGTTTTCTCCAACGGCAGTCGAAAAGTCCACGCCCTCGAAGAACCCGCCTGTATACAGCATACCGAGAATCGAAAACACGATGAGCACAAGAATAGGAACAACCAGGTCGTAGACTTTGCCGTTTTCGGAAACCTTCATGCCCTTAAATGCGGCCTCGGCGGCTTCGGCGCTCGCAATCGCCTCGGCAAGCTCCGTCTCTTCGGCTATGACGGTTTCGGGCATTTCGGCCGCCGAGACAACGTTATTCTTCTCGGCAATCTTGTGCGCCGTGCGCTCCGTCGCCACGCTCAGGCGCGTATCCTCGTCGATATCGGCCGGATTCGTCATGACCTGATCGCCAACGCGAGCCGCAGATACAGACTCGCCCGCACCCGCAAGGGACGCCTCCTCGGCCTTTTTCATAGGACCGAAGTCCAGCCCAATCCATGCGACGAAGAGGACAAAAACGATGGTCGCCAGAGCGTAGAAATTATACGGAATAGACTGTACGAACAAATTGAATCCGTCATCGCCCAAATAGCCGCCAACCGCGACGGCCCACGAAGAGACCGGCGCAATGATGCATACCGGCGCGGCGCTTGAATCGATAAGCCACGCGAGCTTCTCGTGACTCACGCGGAATCGGTCGGTAATGGGGCGCATCACAGCGCCGACCGTAAGGCAGTTGAAATAGTCATCGACGAAGATGAGCACGCCAAGAACGGCGGTCATCATCCTGGCAAGACGAGCGCTTTTCACGTGCTGCGATACCCACTCGCCATAGGCGCGCGAACCGCCCGCAATCGCTATAAGCACGACGAGCGCGCCCAATAACGCAAGAAAGAGCAGAAGCGACCCATTCCCCGATATCTGCTCGCCCATCATCTGGGGGACCATGCAAAACGCGTCAACAAGCTGGTTTACGCCTGGACCCTCAAGCGTAAACGTGTAAATCACCATGCCAGTGAACACGCCGATCGTCAGCGACGAATAAACCTCCTTGGTAATAAGTGCCAAGCAAAGGGCCAAGAGGGGCGGCACGATAGACCATATGCCCGTATCGATGAGTGCAAAACTTTCCATGCAGACTCCTTCGAAAGTGAGCAGGTTCTCGCCACTTCCCACGCAGAGCAAGCTCTGCTGGCGAAAACATGCCCGCTGAAACAATAGGTGCAGTATACCTTGCCGAATTTCGAGCAAGCTTCAAGATGTGCCCTAATATGGAAGCGGTCGAAATGACCAGGGAAAGGCTATTCCAAACCCAAATCGAGCAATTTCGAAGCATTGCGATACAGGATGCTTTTCAGCTCCTCATCAGTTAGCCCAATATGCGCAAGACGCACCAGAAAATCTTCGGTATCCTCCCACGGAGAATCGGTTCCGAATAAAATCCGATCGGTTCCAAATGTTCGCACAATTTCGAGAAAATCGTCGTTGGAGATGTGCCCAACCTGGAAAGCCGTATCCATATACCCAGGCCACTCAGGGTGAAGCTCGGGAGGATGAACGAAATCGGGCGTATTGCCACCCAAGTGCGCCAAAACCGTTCTCTCATAAGGGAATGCGTTGAAGAAGCGATCGATTTCTTGCGCCGAGCAATCCCAATCGGGGCCAACCGTGGGATAGTCGATGCCCGACCCCGTATGGAATAGGATAACCAGGTTCTCTTCTATTGCCGCCTCGTAAATGGGAAACATCTTCGGGTCGCTCATGCGAAAATGCTGATTAACGGGGTGCAGCTTCAAGCCTTTGAACCCAAGCGCCGCACATCTATGAACCTCGGCCACTGGGTCGTCCATATCGCGAACAACGCCCATAAACGGCACGATATCAGGGTCGTCCACATAATCTTTAAGCCAGTCATTGAACAAGGGCACCTGCTTCGGGTTCGTAGGCACGGGCAAAATGACCGACTTTGTGACGCCAAGGCGCTTTTTGCGCTCACGCACACCCTCGAGCGTTCCTGGATCGAAAGCCGTGCAACCGAAGCCTTCGGCGAAATACGCCCGCATACGAGGAGCGAACCCATCGACCCAAGCATGAGTATGAACATCCACAATCGGACAATCGGGCAATACGCCAGAGCCAGTTCCCTCATCGGGGCGGGAATAGCGAAAATGCCACACTGGCCAGCCATCGGCAGCAGGATGTCCTTCATCATGCTTGTGAGCAGCGTCTTCGCTCAATACCTTTTCAGGCGTCCAACCTTCATCGGCATACAAGCGCGAATGTATCTCGTGAACTTTCCAGGCCATATCAGCTTCCTCCAGACAACTAGAAGGAAATTCTACTCATGAATGAAGGCGTATAAATGGATGAAAATGAGCTTTTGCCCAAAGAAGCGCAATCGCCGAGAGAAACGAGTGCAGAAGAGTCTTCGATAAAACAAAAGGGCCGCCCGAAGGCGGCCCCGGCGCTGGAAGCGCCCCCCGCGAGCGCGACGCCCTGTCCTCCCGCAGCCTGGCGCT
>CAVHFS010000002.1:0-58316 GCA_963635715.1 Subdoligranulum sp. CAG:314
GGCTACGAGTTCGAGAACAAGATCGTCGGCGGCGTCGTTCCCAAGGAATACATCCCGGCTATCGACAAGGGCATCCAGGAAGCCTTGCACACGGGCGTTTTGGCTGGCTACCCTGTTGAAGATGTTCGTGTCGAGCTCATCGACGGCTCTTACCACGAAGTCGACTCTTCGGAGGCCGCCTTCAAGGTCGCTGGTTCCATGGCCATCAAAGACGCTCTGCGCAAGTCCGACCCGGTCATCCTCGAGCCCGTCATGGCGGTCGAGGTTGAGACCCCGGATGAGTACACCGGCTTTGTCATGGGCGACATCCCGAGCCGACGCGGCATGATTCAGGGCCAAGAGCAGCGCAACGGCGCTGTGGCCATTTCCGCGAAAGTGCCGCTGGGTATGATGTTCGGTTACGCCACCGACCTGCGTTCTGGTACGCAGGGCCGCGCGACGTACACCATGCAGTTCGATTCCTACGAGCCCGTTCCCAAGAGCGTGGCCACGGATATTATCAGCAAGGCCGGCGGCAACGCCTAATCGGCGAACCGCTTAATTCATGGAGGAAATGAAAGTGGCTAATCAGAAGATTCGCATCCGCCTGAAGGGCTACGACCATGAGATCGTGGATCAGTCCACCAAGCTCATCGTCGACACTGCCCAAAAGACCGGTGCCAAGGTTTCCGGACCTATCCCTCTGCCCACCGAGCGCAACCTGTACTGCGTTGTTCGTGGCCCGCATGTCGATAAAGACTCTCGCGAGCAGTTCGAAATGCGTACGCACAAGCGCCTGATCGACATTCTCGAGCCCACCCCGAACACGGTTGATTCGCTGATGCGTCTCGACCTCCCGGCTGGTGTCGACATCGAGATCAAGCTGTAAGGAGTGTATGAGATGATCAACGCCATCTACGGCAAGAAGATCGGCATGACTCAGATCTTCAACGAGGACGACCAGGTTGTGCCCGTCACCATCATCGTGGCTGAGCCCAACAAGGTCTGCCAGGTGAAGACCACCGCTACCGACGGCTACGAGGCTGTTCAGCTCGGCTTCGGCGCCATCAAGCCCAAGAAGGTCACCAAACCCATGGGCGGCCATTTCGCCAAGCTCGGCACCGAGCCCGTGCGCTACCTGCGCGAGGTTCGCGTCGAGAACGCCTCTGAGCACAAAACTGGCGACCTGCAGACTGTCGCTGCGTTCGCCGACGTGAAAAAGGTCGACGTCACCGGCACTTCCAAGGGCAAGGGCTTCCAGGGCGTTATCAAGCGCCACGGCTTTGCCGGCGGCCCTGGCGGACATGGTGCGCACTTCCATCGCGCTCCCGGTTCCATCGGCCAGTGCGCTACGCCTTCCCGCGTTTTCAAGGGCGTTCGCCTTCCGGGTCACATGGGCTGCGACACCGTTACCGTGCGCAACCTCGAGGTTGTTCGCGTTGACGCCGAGCAGAACCTGATTCTCGTGAAGGGCGCCGTGCCGGGCGGCAAGAACGGCATCGTTCGCGTCCGCATGGCCTAGTGCCCCGCTTGATTAGGAGAAACACCACAATGGCTACTATTGACATCAAAGACGTCGCCGGCAAGACGGTCAAGACCGCCGAGCTGTCCGACGCCGTGTTCAGCATCGAGCCGAACATCCATGTGATGCACACGGTCGTGCGCGCCTATCGCGCCGGCCTGCGTCAGGGCACTGCCAACACGAAGACTCGCGGCGAGGTTCGCGGCGGCGGCAAGAAGCCGTGGCGCCAGAAGGGCACCGGTCGTGCTCGCCAGGGTTCCATCCGCTCCCCTCAGTGGGTCGGCGGCGGCACCGTGTTCGGCCCCCACACCCGCTCTTACGCGTTCCGCGTGAACCGCAAAGAGGTTAAGCTCGCGATGCGTTCTGCTCTTTCTGCCAAATTCGCCGATGAGCAGCTCACCGTTGTTGACCAATTCGCTTTCGAGGCTCCTCGCACCAAAGACGCGAAGGCTGCCATGGAGGCTTTGGGCTTCGACAAGGTTCGCGCAACCGTCGTTATCGCTGACGACGACGTGAACGCATTCCTGTCGTTCCGCAACCTCAAGAACGTCAACATCATTCCCGTTTCGGCCGCCAACACCTACGAGCTCGTTGACAACAAGCAGCTCGTGCTCACCGTGGCTGCCCTGGAACGCCTCGAGGAGGTGCTTGCATAATGAAGGATCCTCGCGAGGTCATCATTCGCCCGGTCATTACCGAGCACAGCTACGATTTGATGAACAAGAACACCTACACCTTCGAAGTCGCCAAGTCTTCGAACAAGGTTGAGATTCGCCAGGCCGTTGAAGCTATCTTCAACGTGACCGTGACGAAGGTGAACACCATCAACGTCAAGTCGAAGCCGAAGCGCGTTCGCATGCAGCTCGGCCGCACCCGTACGTGGAAGAAGGCCATGGTTACGCTGAAAGACGGCGACACCATCGAGCTCTTCAACGCTTAATTAATCGAAGTCATTTCGATTGCCCGAAAGGCCCTCAGCGTTAAGCTGGGGGCCTTTTCATGTTTTGGGGTCGATCTTCCCATAGGGGCAGCTCCAGATGCGCGATGCTCTAATCGTTCGCGTCTTTCGTCGAGGCTCCGATTACCGCGCGGATTGCTCGACGGGCGCGTTTATAATGGCCGCAGTCGTTTCGCTCCAATCGAATGGAATCTTCGCATGCATGAGTTTTCGAATGCCGCCATCCTCAAAGACGAGGATCGTCTTTTAATCTCGCAAACCGCGAACCTTGCGAAGTACCGAAATTCCCCCGTTCCCGCGCAAATCCTGGAGTTGCTTTCCGACGATTTAACTTCGTTTGCCTCCATTCCGTATTCCTCGAAATCGCGCCTTTCCGCTCTGTATGGGCAGGGATTCGATTTCATGGCGCTTATCGCGGCCGATTGGAAAGAGGCCTATACGCAGGGCGTTTTGCGCATGCACAACGAGCGGACAATCAGCTTCCCAACGCACGTTGCGATGGCGAACGGCGAAGCGGTTGAGGTGGCGGTTTCGAAAAACGCCCAAGAGGGGGGACTCGCATGGTTTCTCTCTTACGTTCCCAAAGTCGAACTCATGAAGCTTCGGAGAGATTGCGACCAGGCTGCTGAGGCTGATGCGCGCGAGCCGAAAGTCCCCAAAGATCCGCTTCCCGAGATTCCCGAAGACCTCTTCAGGAAAATGGGGGATTCCGAAGACTATCTTCTCTCGCCGGTTCCCCAAGGCGTTGTGGCGACCCTGCTGAGTTTAGGCCCCGAGTTCGATTCGCTTATATGGGTATCGCAGCGTTGGGCCGATCAGATTGCCGAATATTCGGGAAGCGATATCGACGCGCTTGCGCTTTTGTCGCGCGACTGGGGCTACGCGTTCTCGAATCGCATACTGCGCTACTACGACGATAAGATCATCTTTCCCGTGAGCATCGTCCGCGAAGATGAAGAGACTCTGGTGGAGATTTCGATTAAGCGCAACGCCTATCCGGAAAAGCCTGGGTCGAAGCCGTTGGTCGTGTGCTATGCCGACAATTTCGCGCGGGCGAAGGTGCGCGCGGGTCGCGCGCTTATGGATTGGGCCTATATCGCGAACTGGAATGAGCTGCTCGAAAAGCTTTCGGATATCTCGCTCTACGAGAAGTGGGATTTCGAAAGCGGCGATGCCCCCAAGACATATTCGATTCTTGGGAGTTATCTCACCTATACCTTCTATAGGCTGCAATCCGAAGGCAAGGTCCTCGAAAATCGCGAGAAGGGGATAGCTGCGTTCAACACTGGGCTTGTGAACGAGACGTATGAATCGATTTATGCGTGCTTTTCTCCCTCGAATGCCGGCCAGCCATGGCGATTCGAGTCGTTTTGCAAAGCGGGATCGAAGATGTGGGGGAAGAAGCTCGTTGCGACCTTCGATCCGCTGCCTGAGCGAGCCCAATATTTCGAGCGGAAAGAGGACTTACTTTTCGACGGATCCAGAACCCTTCAGCGCGATGTCGACCATATTCTCCTCGATAACATCGATCGTCTGCCGAAGGCGTTTTTGGCTGAAGAGCTGCGCGGCGCATCCGATGCTATCGAGGCGCTCGCCAGAATTGAAGCTTCCGATAACGCGAACGTGAGGAATCAGGCCTTCGATGACCTTCGAGAGATCGTCGAGGACAACGTCAAGATAAAGCGCCGCCTTATCAATAGGCTCGACGATGCGATTGAGCTTGCGCAAAAGCGAGTCGAATGGAACTTCAAGACGGCCGTGCCAGCGTTTTATCCCACGAAGAACACGATGAGCTTGCTTTTGCCGCTCGAGCTCACTGAAAACGACCAGCCCGATGTGGCGCTTGTGGTTGAGCTTATGGAGTCGGGGGCCTACATCGGCCAGACGATTCTCACCATGAGGATGGCCTATAACAATGCGCGCCTTATTTGCCGTCCCGACAGCGATTGGCTCAACACGTCGCTTCGAATTCCCGAAGAAGACGACTAACCGGCATCGTTCGCCTTGTGCGATGGTTTGCGCTTTGCCTTCGCGCGAGCGCCCTCGTATGGGGAATTATTTCGATTCGTGAACGAGCGGTGCCGTTCGCTTTCGAAAAAGCACCGTTCGCCGTGGATAATTGACCGAGAAATTACCGTTGCATTGCCTGGGCGTTAAACGCTTCGAATTTAGGGTATTCTATCGGCCGACGTGTTAAACGAACGGGGCCGCGCTCCGTTTGCTCGCTCGTGCTGGGCGCGGGCGGCGTTAAAGGAATTCAACGCCGCCCGCGCCTTATTGCACGGATGCGCGAAGGCGCATTCGTCGGGCGCATCGACGATGAGCTTGGAGGGCTCATCTCGAGTATGCCTTTTTGAAAGGGAGGATCATGGAAAACACGTTCAACCTCGATCGCCGTACGTTCGTCGCCGGCTCCGCTGTGGCGGCTGCCACCGTTGGCCTGGGCCTTTCCGGCTGCGGCGGGGGCAATTCTAGCTCCGACACGGCCACCAAGACCGAAGCCACCGCTGCTCAGGGCGGCACTCTGACGGGCGCTTGCTCCTACACGTCCACCAACGTGAACCCCATCGGCAACAGCTCTGCTCTTATGCTCGCCGCTACCTGGCATGTTTTCGAGGGCCTCTACGACCTCGACCTGCACACCTACAAGACCTACAACGCGCTGGCTGCCGACAAGCCCACCAAGGTTTCCGACACCGAGTATGAAGTCACTCTGCGTGATGGCGCCAAGTTCTCCGACGGCACGGCCGTGACCGCTGCCGATGTCGTGAACGCGTTCGAGAAGAACATGGCCGACGCTACGTATGGCGCGTTCCTGTCGTTCATCGACGCTGTTGCCGCGAAAGACGACACCACCGTCACCTTCACGCTGAAGTACCCCTTCGAGAGCTTGCTCGAAGGCCGTCTGTCCGTCGTGAAGATCTTCCCGGCCAGCCTCACCGAGGATGACCTGAAGACCAAGCCCATCGGCTCTGGCCCGTGGATGTACGACACCATCAACGGCGACGATGGCGGCGAGATCGACTTCTTGCCCAACGAGAACTACAACGGCGACCACAAGGCGACCGCCGACAAGATGCAGTGGTTCGTCCAGCTCGACGAGACCGCCCGCACCACCTCGCTGCAAGAGGCCACCGTTCAGGTTATGGAGAACGTTCCCGACGCCAACGCCGACCAGCTTTCCGCGGCTGGCGCCACGGTCGCTTACGAGCAGGGCTTCAATCAGCCGTTCCTCATGTTCAACACGCTGAAGGCTCCCTTCGACGACTATCGCGTTCGCCAGGCGTTCTTCTATGCTATCGACGTTGACAAGCTCATCAGCAACCAGATGGCTGGCCATGCCACCAAGGTTACGGGCTTTTTGCCGAAGACCCACAGCAACTACCACGAGGCCTCCACGGTGTATACCTACGACACCGAAAAGGCCAAGAGCCTGCTCGCCGAGGCTGGCGTGAGCGATCTGTCGTTCAAGCTGCTCACGAACAACAACTGGGTCAAGAACCTCGCCGCGCAGATCAAGAACGACCTCGAGGCTGCGGGCATCAAGTGCGAAATCCAGGAAGAGAAGATCAACTGGTCCGCTCTGGCCGAGTCCGACTCCGTGCTCGATTACGACGTCATGCTCACCCCGGGCGATCCGACCTGCTTCGGCAACGACCCCGACCTGCTCATGAGCTGGTGGTACGGCGATAACTCTTGGACCCAGGGTCGTTCTTGCTGGAAGAAGGCTTCCGACGGCAAATGGGCCGAGCTCCAGGAGCTCATGCAGGAGGCTCGCGAAGAGTCCGATTCGAAGGCTCAGCAGATCCTTTGGAATCAGTGCTTCGACATCATTGCCGAGTACTGCCCGCTCTACCCGCTGTTCCATCGCGAAGTCGCTACGGGCTACTGGGAGGACAAAATCTCCGGCTTCAAGCCCATCGCGACCACCGGCCTCGTCTTCATCGACGCAAGCGCCACGGCGTAAAGCCACCCGTCGCAAAACGGCTTCTTCAAGGGCACGCCTTCGGGCGCGCCCTTTTGCGTTCTCTGTGACATTTGTGTTTCGCGCGTTCGGCGGTTTTCAATCGATATGCCCGCAGAATGCCTTTCGCGTAAATTTTCATACCGTTTACGGTTAATTTGCTACCAGTTGCGGGCGAAAGCCTCGTCTGATTTCAATTAGGCTAATTGAGCGTGCGAATTCGTCGCCCCATTCCATCTCCGCGAACGTGCGCCAGCTCGAGCGCAGGTTGGCGAACGGTATGAGGCCGAGCTTTCGCCAAGCGTTGTTCAGTTCCCCCTGTGTTCATCGGCAGACCGTCGCAGCGGTCGCGCGGCCATTCACAGCCTCGCGTCTCGCGCTCCCGCGCTATCTCGAGCAGGCGGTCGCAGTACGGCGCGGGAATCACCGTCTCGCGCAGCGATTCGTCGGTCTTGAGCGATTCCACGGGGCGATGCGAGCTCTGCTCCATCCTGCGCGTTATGGGCGCTACGACGAGGCAAAGACGACTGTACCGTTTTCGTTTCTAGGAGGCATCTGATGGCCAGGTGCCGGGAGACCATAAGGCTGTCGGCCATGGACCTGCTGCCCGAAGAATTGGGCGACGTGTTGATGTTCTCCAAGAATTGGCCCGCGTGAGCACGGCGAATTGAGCGCCGCGATCACGAGCATTGAGTAGCTTGATGAAGAGGGTTGCGTCTCCAGAAGTCTGAGCGGTAGTTTCGAGATTAAGCAGCGCAGTCCCAGTTATAGACGGGCGGCCCGACGATTTGCCTTCGTCGGGCCGCCTTCCGTTTTTAAATCTCTGGTTTGGAAACTTCGCTACATTCGCGACAAGACTTCCGTTATCGCCGCGATGTCGGTCTCCGTGAGCTTTCCCAGTTTCCCCGCTGTTCCGAAGTATGAGGTCGGGATGGCAGCGATGCGGTCGATGCGCGCGATTGAGGGCTTGATGAGCCCAGCGGCCTCCCAGTCGGCAAGCAGGTAATCGTGGTCCATGCGAAGCTTGTTGGTCGCGCTGGTTACCATCATGACGACCGTGCCGTCTTCTCGCACGTCGAGGATTATGACCGGACGGTACTTGTGGCCCTTGCCGCCCTCGTAGTCGAACCTCGCATGCCAGATCTCCCATGGCCGGGGAATGGGGTCACTCATCGTAGTCGTCCCAGTCGGCAGGCAGGACAGGCACGCCGTCGGCGTTGAGCGGCGCCTTGTAGGCGCGCGCCATCAGCTCGTCGTAGGAGGGCATCTTCGCCGGGCGCATGTCGAACGGCAGGCCGCCTACCTCGATGGACTTCACCAGGAACACGTTGATTGCATCCGAGAGGGTGAGCCCCCAGTGCGAGTAGACCTCGGTTGCCCGTTCCTTCACGTCGTCCGTGGTGCGGAACTTGCCTTCCGCCCTTCGTGCTGTTACTGCAGGCATGATAAGCTCCTTTCTCATACCCTAAGTGTACCCTTACAGGGGATTATATTCAATGAAAAGCGACGTTCGGTGCGAGTTAGGTTTTGCGGGAAAAGCTCGTTGGCAACTCTGCCGCCATGACGGCAATAGGGGAGGACTCTTCGGCGTCGCGGGTGGCCGCATTCTAGCATCTCCATTTTTCTCCATGCTCTTTCCTTTCTTTCGGGAGGGCCTTCTGCCCTCGCTTCCGGAAAGGAATTCTTGCACCCATCCGTACGTGTCCCGATGAGTGCGAGAACGAAAGCTAAGCGTCTGGATGAGCTTACAAATCAACCAGATGTTTGGTATTGTGCCGAGAACAGACCAGCTTATTGAAGGCGTTGGAACATCGGGCAAAGCTAACTAGTGGCCCAAGTCGTGTACGAAGGTGTAACCATGGCAACGACATTTCGGGAAGCGTTGGAAATCGCGAAGGGCCTTTATCCCCATCGAATC
Source organism: Subdoligranulum sp. CAG:314 (assembly GCA_963635715.1). Taxonomy (GTDB): domain Bacteria; phylum Actinomycetota; class Coriobacteriia; order Coriobacteriales; family Eggerthellaceae; genus Slackia. The sequence continues at coordinate 8,342 of CAVHFS010000002.1, forward strand.
AACCATTACGAGGAGTACGAGGGCTATTTTGTGTTCGAGCATGACGACGGCAGGGAGCACGTCGGCGGCGAATTCAGCCCGATCGTGATTCGGAAATCGGACTCGGCGGCGCTGGCCTACGCCCCCATCTTCTTCAACCTTGGCCCAGACGCCGAGGACGTCGGCGATATTATCGCCGAGGGCGAGATTTAGCCGGGAGGCAACGTTATGCGAAACTACGACCTCGTGAGGGATGTCCTGATTCGCGCGGCGCGGGCCGAAGGCTCCCTCGCCGTCCATGAAGTCCATTCGCCGACGAACTTTTTACTGCCCAGCTTGGTGCGCTCGGCATTCAGCTCAGGAAGCTTGAACGGCAATACGGCTACACAGTTCGTCATGAACATGGGCATCTCACGCAGTACAATTTAAGGAACGGGGCAACCGGCAATGCTGCGAACGTCAGCGATGCGCGTATGCGTTCTGAGATTCGCAGTATCGCTAAGTCTAAATATGGTGCAAGCTCAGATAATCCCTCGCGTTACGGTTCTACCAACCGTCGCGAGCTCTTCGCAGAGAGCTTTGCGAGTATGACGGGCGGCAACCCCAACGCCTACGGCAAGGCAATGCGCGACTGGTTCAAGAATCGGAAGTGGGGCAATTCATATGTTTACAGATGATGGTAAGAAAGAATACGAGAAATGGGCTAAATGGATTAGCGATGATGCGTTTCAGTTCAGTCCTAATTTCGCGCCTGATGACGAGACCCCAGATGGCGCTGTTGAATATTACAAAAACATGTATAAGAGCATGCTGCCGATGCTTGATTTCGATTCGCCTGATTTTGAGTGGCCTACCGGTATCGGGCTTAATTGCTAGGTGTCTTTAAATCTCAGGTTTAAGCCGTCCTTCGGGACGGCTTTTCTTATGTCCGAAGGAGGATGACTATGCCGCTCGCAAAGCCGTCGCAGGTCGAGAACGACGAGCTCAAATCCGCGAAACGGGACGAGCTGACCAGCGGGCGCAGGTTCGGGTAATCAGACGCGCCGACTGCGTACACGAACGACGTTGACGATTTGGGGGCGTTCTCGCAGATAGCGACGCCGTTTCCGACTCGGCCGAGCGCGAGTGGGCGTCCATGACGCGTGAGGAATGGGTGGGCTACGACGGGTCGCGGCGCAGCGCGCACGACGTGTTTTTGGCGAAGCGCATAGCCGCCGAGCTAAGCTCGAATCGCAGCGCCTGCGTGTGAGCGCCCGCGAAACGAAAAGGCCCGTCCGAATGGGCGGGCCTGCGGTTGCGCCCCGTCCTAAGTCACAGGGGATACCGCAAATCTAAACCTATTTTAACGCACAGATAGGATAAGCGGTCTCACACCACCAAAAGGGGGCGATGCAAGGCCGCTTAGCAAAGCGATTCTGCCACGCAAAGGAACAGCAAAAAGAACAACGAGATGAACTAGCCCCCCCTGTAAAAGGTCAGCGGGAGATTTCATCTCGTTGTCCTCATTCTACCACGCCCAAAGGAAGCACGGCCCCCGTGAACGTGAGGGGTGCGAGTTGGGTTTTGCGGGAAAGGTCGACCAGAAGCCCTGCCTGCGTGGCGAGAATCGGAGCGTCATCGGCGTCGCGGATGGCCGCACGAAGGCGGCGTGGAGGTTGTCAATGGAATTGGGGCAGATTCAGATCACTCGTGCGCGCGTTCAAGACGGCGGCGCAGACGGCGGTCGCGCTCATCGGGACGGGAGCCGTGGGCTTCACCGACCTGGACTGGGTGCGCATCGCCTCGGTCTCGGGGGTGGCGGCGCTCGTGTCGCTGCTCACCAGCCTCGCGGGAATCCCGAGGTATCCGACGGCGAGTCGCCGCTTTCGAAGAAGGAATAGGCATACGGCCCCGCTTCAGCGGGGCCTTTTTCTTTGCCCTTTTATCGACGCTCCCCTGGCAATAGGGCAAACGGCTACGGAAAATATCCAGGCAATATCCCAAGTGGCCGAAAAACGAGTCTATTGCAGAACTTATGGAATATATTCCCGCAGTTCAGGAACTTATAGGACTTAAACAGGCCTAATCTCTATAATCGGAAGGTCTGTTTTCTTGCCTTTGACGGGGGAGGGCAGGCGAAGTTTTTTAGGAAGCGGGAGTGGCCCGCAAGATTCGCGAAAGGGGGAACACGGTGAGCAATCTCCTTAGATTGATCGGCCGCCGTCTTATTGCGCTGCCCATCATGATCATTGGCGTTACCATACTCGTGTTTTTCCTCATGTCGCTTTCCCCAATCGACCAGGCATATTCGGTCCTTGGCGAGAATGCGTCAGAAGCTCAGGTTGTGCAGTACCGCGAAGAGCATGGGCTCAACGACCCCGTGCTCCTTCAGTACGGCAATTTCATGGTTGGCCTTGTGCAGGGCGACCTCGGCACGTACGGGGCGAATAACGCCTCGGTCGCTGAGCGCGTGGCGACGGCGCTGCCCGTCACGTTGCAGCTTACCTTCATGGGCCTGATCATCGCGGTGTTTTTCGCCGTTATCCTCGGCATCGTTTCTGCCGTTTATCGCGACAAATGGCCCGACCAGGTCATTCGCGTATTCTCGATTGCGGCCATCGCGACGCCTTCGTTTTGGCTTGCGGTTCTCATGATTCTGCTCTTCTCGTCTATGCTGCACGTGCTTCCCGCTTCGGGTCAGTTGCCGAATTTCGCGCAAGACCCCGCAGGTTGGCTCGCCCGTATGGCGATGCCGGCAATCGCTTTGGCCGTCCCCGTCACCGGCCAGCTCACGCGCGTCATTCGTACCTCCATGGTCGAAGAGCTTGACAAAGACTACGTTCGCACCGCCTTGGGCGCAGGCATTCCGAAGGGCATCGTGATTGGTCGCAACGTTTTGCGCAATGCGCTCATCACGCCCGTCACCGTGCTCGGCTTGCGTATTGGTTACCTTATCGGCGGCGCCGTCGTTATCGAGGTTATCTTCAATCTGCCCGGCATGGGCATGGCCATTCTCTCCGGCATCCAGTCGAACTACACGATGCTCGTTCAAGGCGTCGTGCTGGTTGTGGCCGTCACGTTCATTATTATCAATATCGTGGTGGATATGCTCTATATCCTGATCGATCCGCGAATCAGGACGGTGTAGCATGGCAGCTCAGCTTCGAGGCAATCTCACCAGCAAAATGGAGCAGAATCCCGGCAAGGTGCATTTCCGCCGTTGGAAGGCCATGTCGGTCGGCTCTCGCATCTCTTTGGTCGTTCTCGTGGTCGTCGTGCTTATCGCATGCCTCGCGAATTTCCTCGCTCCTCACGACCCTCTGGCGATTTACACCGCGCGTCAGGCTCCCGATGGCGAATTTCTGTTCGGCACCGACGACAAGGGCCGCGACGTGCTTTCGCGCATGATGTACGGCGCGCGCTATTCGCTCACCATCGGTTTGGGCGCCACGGCGTTCGCGCTTGTCTTCGGCTCAATCATCGGCTCTCTTGCGGCGGTTTCGCGCAAGTGGATCTCCGAAGTCATCATGCGAATCCTCGACATCGTCATGTCGTTTCCCGGCATCGCCCTGGCGGCGACGTTCGTTATCGTGTTCGGCAACAATCTGCCGTCGCTGATCTTCGCCATCGGCTTTCTGTATATCCCGCAGATCGCGCGTATCGTGCGAGCGAATATCGTGAGCGAATACGGCAAAGATTATGTGCGCGCCGTTGTGGTTTCTGGTGCGCGCGCGCCCTGGATTCTTTGGAAGCATGTCGTGCGCAACTGCATCGCGCCGGTGCTCGTTTTCACCATCGTGCTCGTGGCCGATGCTATCGTGTTCGAGGCATCTCTTTCGTTTATCTCGGCGGGTATCCCCGAACCGACGCCGACGTGGGGCAACATTCTTGCCGACGCGCGCGCGGGCGTTTTGGCCGGCCGCTGGTGGCAGGCGCTTTTCCCTGGCTTGGCGATTATGATTACGGTTTTGTGCCTGAACATTCTTTCCGAAGGCATGACCGATGCCATGGCAGCGGCGCCGAAGGCGGCGATTAAGGCGAGCGATTCCGATCTGAACTCCGATCGCGAGGCCGACCGCCTGGTTGCGAACCCCGTGCTTGCGTACCAGGCTCAGGCTGCTTCTCTCGAGGAGCGTCTGGCGCAGCTGAAGGTCGTCGAAAATCAACGCACCGATCGTGCCGCCTCCGATATCACTGCTGAGCCGATTCTCGAGGTGAAAGACCTCTGCATTAAGTTTCCGCGCCACGGCGACGTGAATGTCGTCGACAACGTGAGCTTTAAGGTGCGCCCACATCAGACCATGGGATTGGTGGGCGAGTCTGGCTGCGGAAAGTCGATCACGTCTCTCACGATTATGGGCCTGCTCGATCCGAAGGCTCAGATCTCGGGCGAGATTCTGTATCAGGGCAAAAACCTTCTCGCTATGTCCGAGAAGGAGAAAAACCAGCTGCGCGGCCGCGAAATCGCAATGATTTACCAGGATGCGCTGTCGTCGCTGAACCCCTCAATGCTCATCAAAGCCCAGATGAAGCAGCTCACCAAGCGCGGCGGAACTCGCAGCGCCGAGGAGCTGCTCGAGCTGGTCGGCCTCGATCCCAAGCGTACGCTCGACTCGTATCCGCATGAGCTTTCTGGCGGTCAGCGCCAGCGCGTGCTTATCGCTATGGCGCTGACGCGCGACCCGAAGGTCGTCATCGCCGACGAGCCGACCACGGCCCTCGATGTGACTGTCCAAAAGCAGGTCGTCGACCTGCTGAAGCGCTTGCAGAAAGAGCTCGGTTTCGCGATGGTGTTCGTGAGCCACGATTTGGCTCTCGTTGCCCAGGTCGCCAATTCGATCACCGTTATGTATGCGGGTCAGGTCGTTGAGCAGGGTTCGGTTAACGACATTCTCACCAACCCGATTCACGAATACACGCGCGGCCTTTTGGGCTCGGTGCTCTCGATCGAAGCGGGCTCCGGACGCCTGCATCAGGTTCCTGGCAGCGTTCCCTCGCCGAAGGATTTCCCAGCAGGCGACCGCTTTGCGCCGCGCTCGAGCCATCCCGATTTGCATTCGGATGTTCGCCCGATACTCAAGCATGCGGGCAGTGCGAACCATTGGTATGCCGAGTTGCCTGATGAGGAAATGAAACGCCTGGGGCTTACGCCGTACGGAGGTGAGCAGTAATGACTGAAAACGAGAACGCCACCGAGCAGACGCCCATCATCTTTCTCGATAATGTGCGCGTCGTCTTCAAGACGCGTACGGGCTCGATTCTGCATCCGAACAAGGTGACCGCCGTTGACGGGCTTACCCTCAAACTCATGCCGGGAGAGACTATCGGCATCGTGGGCGAGTCTGGCTGCGGCAAGTCGACCACGGCGAACGTGATGTGCGGTTTGCAGGCGCCGACGGAAGGCAAGGTCTATTTCAAGGGCGTCGACGTCACGAAGCGCACGGCCGATATGCGTAAAACCATCGGCCGCGTGATTTCGGTCGTCTTCCAAGATCCGGCAACGGCGCTCAACGCCCGCATGACGGTGCATGACCAGTTGCTCGATCCGATGGTTGTCCACAATGTCGGCACCAAACAAGAGCGCGAGAAGCGCATCAATGACCTTATCGAAATGGTAGGCTTGCCCTCTTCGGTTTTGGAGGCTTTGCCTGGTCAGATGTCTGGCGGCCAACGCCAGCGCGTCGCCATCGCGCGCGCCCTGTCGCTGAAGCCCGACGCCATCATCGCCGACGAGCCTACATCGGCCCTCGACGTGTCAGTTCGTGCGCAGATCCTGAACCTGCTCACCGACCTGAAGAAGGAACTCGGCCTTTCGATGGTGTTCATCAGCCATGATATCCAAACGGTTCGCTATATCTCCGACCGCATCATCGTCATGAACAAAGGCAAGGCGGTCGAGCGCGGTACCGCGTCTGAGGTGTTCAACAACCCCAAAGACGACTACACGCGCCTGCTTCTGGGAGCGGCGCCCTCGCTGCTTCACCCCGACTTGGGCAAATAGCTTTACCCGAATTGATTGTAAGAGCGTCGCTTCGTGCGGCGCTCTTCTTGTTTCCGATCCCATATTCGCTGTGGAGCTTCGTCTCTGTTCGTGGGTTGGATTTGCCGCTCGCCGCTTGACGGCTACCGCACAGGGCTTAAAATTCTGCTGTTTGCTGTATCCAACAGAAAAGGGTCCACTCATGACTGAAAGCAAATTCCATGGCGTTATTCCTCCCGTGGTCATCCCTCTGACCGCTGAGCGTACGCTCGACCTCGAGGCTCTCGAGTGCTCGATCAACCGCATGATCGACGCCGGCGTCGACGGCCTGTTCTTCCTGGGCTCCTCGGGCGAGGTTGCGTTCCTTACCGACGCGCAGCGCTACCATGTGCTTCAAGAGGCTGTCGCTATGGTCCACGGCCGCGTGCCTGTGCTCGCCGGTATCATCGACATGGAGACCCTTCGTGTGGTCGATCAGGCGAAGCGCGCTACTGGTTACGGCGTCGACGGCTTGGTGGCCACGGCTCCCTTCTATGCTCTGGGCGGTCCGAAAGAGACCGAGCGTCACTTCCGCGCCATTCGCGAGCAGACCGACTTGCCCTTGTTCGCCTACGACTTGCCTGTGTGCGTTCACACGAAACTCGACCCCACGATGCTTGTCCGCCTTGGCAAGGACGGCGTTATCCAGGGCGTGAAGGATTCCTCGGGCGACGACGTGAGCTTCCGCTGGCTCTGCCTCGAAAATGAGGACGCCGGCCATCCGCTGCAGCTGTTCACCGGCCATGAGGTCTGCGTCGATGGCGCCTATATGGCTGGCGCTGACGGCTCGGTTCCCGGCCTTGCGAACATCGACCCCGATAGCTACGTCGAGCAGTGGAAGGCGTTCCAGGCGGGCGATTGGGAGAAGGTTCGCCAGATTCAGGATCACCTGGCTCGTCTGATGTTTGTTACGCGCGTCGTGAAGGCGACCGTCGGCTTCGGCGCTGGCGTTGGCGCGTTCAAGACGGCCCTGTGGCAGATGGGCGTGTTCAACACGAACCAGATGCGCGAGCCCGTCCAGGCGCTTGAGGGTGAAGACGTTGCGGCCATTCGCGCGGTTCTCGAAGCCAACGGCATGCTGTAGTTTAATTGCGCCGTCCTAGCGGACGGCGCTTCTTCGTATGGGGCGTCATGACGCTGCGCGGCCGCGAGGCGTACCAGCTTGCCCCTTGTGTAGAACGCTGCGCGTACCGAAGTACGCTTGGTTCTGCGGCGGGCCAATCTGGCGCACCTCGCGGCCGTTCGCTGTCTTTTGACGCGAAAGCGACTCTCGTAAAATCAGGACAGGGGACTGTCCTCTCTCCCACATGGAGGCGTCTTTTGGAATACCCCTTTAGTGTCGTTGCCGTCGACGTGGGCGGCACGAAGATCGCGTGCGCCTTGGTTCGCTATGAGGCGGCGGGCGAAGCTCCCGCGGTGGTTTCGAAGCGCAGCATTCCCACTGAAGCCCAGCAGGGCGGCGATGCCGTGTTGGGCAAAATCTTGGATATCGTGGGCGAATCGCTTGCTGAAGCGCAGGCTGCGAGCGAGGTCGTTGCGGGTATCGGCGTTGCTACGGCGGGCCGTGTGGACGTGAACACGGGAAACATCGCCTACGCGAACGAAATCATGCCTGGTTGGTCGGGGCAGCTGCTTGGTGATGCCCTTCGCGAGACCTTCGACGTGCCCAGCGCCGTGCTCGGCGACGTTCAGTCGCATGCGCTCGGCGAGGCTCGTTGGGGTGCGGCCCGTGGTGCTCAGACGGCCATCGTCATGGCGCCTGGCACGGGCTTGGGCGGCGGCATCATCTGCCATGGCAAAATCGTGCGGGGCAAGCATGGCTTTGCGGGCGAGATTGGCTCAACTATGAACACGCTTGCTGCGGGTGACGGCAATCTGGAATCAGTGGCATCGGGCAGCGGCATCGAGGCTCGCTATTATGCCGAAAGCGGCATTCACCAAACGGGCGCTGAGATTTCGCATCGAGCGCAGCTCGGCGAGACTCTTGCGCGAAAGACCATCGAAAACGCGGGCCGCGCACTTGGCCTGGCGCTTGCGGGGTGGGCGAACGTCTTCGACCCCGATATCGCCGTGGTTTCGGGCTCGGTCACGAAAGCCGGACCTATGTGGCGAAATGCCATGGTGTCCGCATTCAAGGCGCAAGCGCCTGGCGTGCTGGCCGACCTTCCTATTGTGGATGCGACCCTCGGCGATAACGCTCCGCTTGTCGGCGCGGCCGAGAACCTGTTGGATTCTTTGGAGAATTAGGAGACATGCGATGGATCCTATCATCGAGCAACTCAAAGGCAAGCTTATCGTGAGCTGCCAAGCGTATATGGGCGAGCCTCTTCGCCATCCCGAGACCATGGCCCAAATGGCTCGGGCATGCGAGCTTGGGGGCGCTGGCGGCATTCGCTGCCAGGGCCTGTCCGACATTTCCGCCATCAAGGGTCGTACCGAAGTGCCGGTCATCGGCATTTGGAAAGAAGGCCACGAGGGCGTCTACATTACTCCGACGCTGCGCCATGCGCGCGCATGCGTGGCCGCCGGAGCCGACATCGTGGCCATCGATGCCACCAATCGTCCGCGTCCCGACGGCAAAACGCTCGAGGATACGGTTCGCCCGCTGAAGGAAGAGGGCGTGCTGGTGATGGCCGATTGCGCCACCATCGAGGATATCCGCCATGCGTTTGCCATTGGCTGCGACATCGCATCCACCACGCTGTCGCACCCGGGCGCCGCCATCGACTGCGGCATGGCCGACGGCCCCGACGTGGCGCTGCTCGCACAGGCGCACGCTGAATTCCCCGATAAGCCCGTTATCTGCGAGGGCCGCGTGCACACGCCGGCCGACGCTAAGGCTGCCATGGATGCAGGCGCCTGGGCGGTCGTGGTGGGTACCGCCATCACGCACCCCACCAGCATCACCTCGTGGTTTGTCGAGGCCGTGAAATAACTGCATATCGCCAGGATGCGGACATGCGCTTCCGCTTCGGTCAAGTCCTGGCTCGCGCGAACAGCACATTAAGTGCTGTTCGGCTCGTGCGGAATCTATCGGAATCGCACATCCGCATCCTGGCGATGCGACGATGCCGATGTGGTTGTGTCCTGCGGAATGGGCCGTCTGGGGTCGTCGGCGTTCATTCTTTTCTTTTGTCCAGAGTGAAACGCCGCCAAGCGGGCGCATAGTGAGCGAAGCGAACGGTAGCCCGCTGTGGCCCTAGACGGCCCATTCCGCAGGACGCAACGGTGGGATGGAATTCCGCGCATCTTATATAGCCCGCATTCGTCTGAGCTTATTCGGCGGCTGCGGGCTATACTTATTCGCTATGGATACTACGAAAATCATAACCAAACAGGCCGTGGCGCAAGCCGTATATGAGGCCATTCCCGATATCGCATGCGTGCTTCCGCGCGATGTGGCGTGCGCGCTTGGGCAGGCGCGCGAATCCGAAGGGCAGACGCGCGGCGCGCTTGTGCTCGACCAGCTGCTCGAAAACGCCTCAATCGCGGCGCGCGACCGCGTGCCTCTTTGCCAAGACACGGGCACCTGCTGGGTATGTCTCGAAGTTGGTCCTGACGTGTTGGTTCCTGGCGACGTGTTCGCCGATACCGACGACGCCGTCGCGCGCGCCTATACCGAGGCGCTGCTGCGCAAAAGCGTCGTGCGCGATGCCTTCTTCGACCGATCGAACACGGGCGACAACACGCCGGCCTTTACCGACGTTCATTTCAGCGAAAAGCCTGGCTGCAGGCTTCATGTGCTGCTTAAAGGCGGCGGGTCCGACAATGCGTCGCGCGTTGTTATGCTGGCACCTGGAGCGGGCAAGCAGGGCATCCTGGATGAGATCATGGACTGCGTTCGCCACAAAGCGGCCAACGCTTGTCCGCCGCTCGTGATTGGCGTGGGCATTGGCGGCACGTTCGACAAAGTCGCCGGTTTGGCGAAAGCGGCGCTCCTGCGTCCTATCGGCTTGCCTGCGAAGGATGAGCGTACGGAGCAGCTGGAGCGCGAGTTGCTCGACATGGTGAACACTACGGGCATGGGCCCTGGCGCGCTTGGCGGTAAAACGCTGGCGCTTGCTGTGCATGTGAATACCGCGCCATGCCATATTGCCGCGTTGCCTTTGGCCATCAATATGGGGTGCTCAGCCATGCGTCGCGCGGCTTTCGAGTTTAATGCGGAAACGGGCGCATTCGAGCGCATCGACAGGAAAATGGGGGAGTAGCCATGGCGATTTCGACGAACGCGCCCATCGCGCTCACCCTTCCGCTCGATCGCGACAAGCTCGCTCAGCTTCATGCTGGTGACGCATGCACGCTTTCGGGCGTTATGTATACCCTGCGCGATGCGGGCCATATGCGATTGCTTGACGAACTCCATGAGCAGGGAAAACTTCCGCACGGTCTTGATGGCGCCACTATTTTCTACGCTGGTCCCACGCCGCCTGCCGCGGGTCGTCCGTTTGGCGCGGTCGGCCCCACAACGGCTTCTCGCATGGATTTCGCGGCGCCTGAACTGCATCGAGCGGGGATCGTGGCGACGGTGGGCAAGGGCGTGCGCGGCCGGGCTGTCATCGATGCTTGCGTGGAAACTGGCTCGGTGTATTTCGTCGCCACGGGCGGCGCGGCGGCGCTTTTGGCGCAGCGCGTCGAGACGGGCGAAGTCGTTGCCTACGGCGACCTTGGAACCGAGGCTCTGCGTCGTATCGTGGTACGAGATTTTCCGGTGTTCGTGGGCGTCGACACGAAGGGGGCTTGCATTTATGACCTCGACTAACGCAGCCGCCAAAGGTGCTTTCATCAGTTTCGAGGGCGGCGAGGGAGCCGGCAAAACCACCCATATTCGCTTTCTTGCCGAAACGCTCGAAGCGCGCGGGCATGAGGTCGTGCGACTGCGCGAGCCCGGCGGAACCGAAATCGGTGAGAAACTCCGCAATATCGTGCTCGATCCGGGCAATGCGGCCATGTGCGATGCCTGCGAACTGTTGGTTTACGAGGCCGCTCGCGCGCAGATTGTCGATCAGGTCGTAAAGCCCGCGCTTGAACGTGGCGCGGTGGTTCTGTGCGATCGATTCTTCGACTCAACCACCGCGTACCAGGCCTATGGTCGCGGGCTCAGCATCGATTTCGTGCGCAGGGCAAACGAATTCGCATGCCAGGGCATCGTGCCCGATCGCACTATTTTGCTTGTTCCGCCTTCGACGCGAGATGGGCTCCTTCGCGCCACGAAAAACGATGGCGCCGACCGTTTGGAGGCCGCGGGCGTCGAATTCCACGATCGCGTGCGCCGGGCGTTCGCCGAAATTGCGGCGGCCGACCCCAATCGCATTCGCACCGTGCATTCCGCGGACAAGAAATCAAAGACCTCGCGGGCGATTTTCGCCGAACTTGCGGATATCTTCCCCTTTATGGAGGAGCTGCTCGTCGACGAGTCGTCCTCCCATTTCGATTCGCTCGACATCAAGAAGCCCCATACGGGTAAGGCGACGTTCGCCGCTCCCGCCTCGCCGCAGAAAGCTCAGGCGCAGTAATGGCCGATTCGTTTGACGGAATCTTCGGTCAGCCCAAGGTGCGCGAGTTCCTTCGCTCGTGCGTGCTCGGCAATCGTATAAGCCACGCATACCTTTTCACGGGTCCTGCCGGCTCCAATAAAACCGAAGCCGCCTTTGCTTTGGCCAAGGAGCTTCTCTGCGCCGAAGCTTCCGACGAAGAGGCAAAGCAGGACATTCTTCGGCGAATCGAGCGCATGTCGCATCCCGATGTGCGGCTTCTGTCGCCAGAAGGCGCCCAGGGCTATGTCGTCGATCAGATTCGCGACCTTGTGGCGGATGCGCAGCTCGCCCCTTTGGCCGCGAAGCGCAAGATCTATATCATCGAACGGGCCGATTCGCTGGGCGCTTCTGCCGCCAACGCGTTTCTGAAGACCCTCGAGGAGCCGCCTGGCGATGTCATCATGATTCTGCTCGCGCGCACGCGCGAAAGCGTTTTGCCGACGATTGTCTCGCGTTGCCAGGTGGTGCCCTTTCGGCATATTCCGGCGAGCGAAGCCGCTGGGATCCTCGCGCAAAACACGGGATGCACCCTGCCCGAAGCGACGATCGCCATTCAGGCCGTGGGCGGCTCCATCAAAAAGGCCGCGCAATTCCTGCGTTCGAATGAGCGGGGGGTCTTCCGCTCGAAAACCATGTCGGCTTTGGCATCGCTCGCGCGCGCGGACGACCTCGACATTTTGGAATATGCCTCCGATTTGGTTCTTGCCTCGAAGGCTCCGCTCGACGAGGTTCGCCGAGAGCAGGAGCGCGATTTGGAGGAGCGCGCGGAGTTTTTGCAGGCCTCTGCGCTAAAGCAGCTTGAAACCAGACAGAAGCGCGCTCTGTCGGCCGCATCCATGGACCTTTTGCGCCAGATGTGCTCGATGTGCCGCTCGTGGCTTCGCGACGTGAGCGTCTGCTGCGTGGGCAGCCGCGAGCTCGTTGTGAACGTCGATGTTCTCGATGCCATTCTCGATGCAGCTTCGCGCACGACAATCGATCGCTGCGCCGCGGCTCAAACGCGCGTCGCTGCGTGCGAAGATGCCATCTCGTATAATGTTTCCCCACAAGTAAGCATCGAGACGATGCTTTTCGAGATAAGAGAGGTTCTCTATGCCTAACGTCGCTGCCGTCAGGCTTGCCTATAATCCCAAGGTTTTATGGTTCGACCCCAAAGGAATCGAATTTCACTCGGGCGACGCGCTTATCGTGAAAACGGAGCGCGGCCTTGAATACGGAGTGGCCGACGAGGACTTGAAGGAGGTTTCCGACGAGGCCATATCGAAGCTGAAAAGCCCCCTGAAGCCCGTGATTCGTTTGGCGAATTCGCAGGATTCGACGAAGTGGGCCGATCTTCAGGAGCGGGCGAAAGAAGCCCTGCCGGTTTTCAAAGAGATGGTAGAGGAATACCAGCTCGACATGAGGCCCGTGACCGTTGAATTTCTCTTCGACGGCGATAAGGCGATCTTTTACTTCGAGGCCGATGAGCGCGTGGACTTTCGCGAACTCGTTCGCTCTCTTGCGTCCCATTTCCATATGCGCATCGACATGCGCCAAATCGGAGTGCGCGACGAGGCTCGCATCGTGGGCGGCTACGGGCATTGCGGCCAGGAGCTTTGCTGTGCGCGAATGGGCGGCCAATTCAATCCCGTCTCTATCCGCATGGCCAAAGATCAGGATCTTTCGCTGAACCCGCAAAAGATTTCCGGCCTTTGCGGGCGCCTTATGTGCTGCCTTCGCTACGAGGCCGACGCCTATAAGGAGTTCAAGTGCCACTGCCCGAAGCACGGCTCCATGGTGAAAACGCCGAAGGGCGAAGCCAAGGTCGTCGAGATCAACGTGCCTCGGGAGACGGTGACGCTTCAGGTCGATGACAAACGCGTGCGCGTTCCCGTATCGAAGATGGGGATCGACAAGAAAACAGGCAAGCCCAACAGCGTTTCCGCCGAGGTGCTCGAAGATTGCATGGGCGCAACGCAGCCGGGTGCCCGAATTGGCGATGTTATCGACCGCTCGATTTTCACGGGAACCGATAAGCTGGCGGGCACCCCCGTGGCGCGCTACAACGAAAACCCTCGGCGTGCGCGAAAGGCCGACGAGGAAGCCGAGCAGAAGTCCTCGTCGCGGCGTCGGCGTCGGCGTTCGAAGACGACTTTGAGCCAAGAAGGCGAAGTGTCCTCCCAGCGAGAGAAAGGCGATTCGCGCGACGACTCGAAATCGCGCACGAAGCGTCGCGGTTCCCACACCGCCCAGGGCTCGAAGCAGCGAGACGATGCCTCGAAGCGCAAAGGGACGCAGCAGAAAGGCCGCGTGTCCCAGGCGAAAGCGTCCGATGCCGCCAAGGCGAAGCCGAAGCGCGAGCAGCGGCGGCCGGGGCATAATTCTTCGGGGCTTTCCCAGCAGAAGGCGAAACCCGAAGCGAATTCCGCTTCCGCAGAGGGTTCGGCTCATCGTCGCAGCCGACGCCGCAGCCATAAGGCTCAGGGGTCAGAGGGCCAAAGCGCCAATTAGAATTGCGCCGCCGTATGGGAAGCATGCGGCGGCTTTTTGAAAACGGCGACTCTCGCTAAAGCGAGCTGCGGTCACCTTAGGCAAAATGCGCTCGACGCGCGATGGCGCCAGAGACGTTGTGAAAGGAGCGTCGGACATGAAGTCCGCCGACGAATTGAATTACCAAAGCGAAGCGTCCAGCCTCGGGGTGGCGTTGCTCACCGACCTTTATCAGCTCACGATGGCGCAAGGCTATTGGGCTTGCGGCAAGCTCGATGAGCAGGCGTGCTTCACGGTGTTCTTCCGGGATGCCCCTTTCAAGGGAGGCTTCGCGATTGCGTGCGGGTTGGCCCAGCTCGCCGAGATGATCGACGGCTTCGAGATTACCGATTCCGACATCGATTATCTCGCCAGCCTTAAAGCTCCCGGCGGCGGGGCGCTTTTCGACGCCGCCTTCCTCGAGTATCTGGCGCATCTGCAGCTCGAGGTCGATATCGACGCCGTGCGCGAGGGCGACGTGATATTTCCCATGGAGCCCATCGTGCGCGTCACGGGGCCCATCTTGCAATGCCAGCTTCTTGAAACCGCGCTTTTGAACTGCGTGAACTTCCAAACGCTCATTGCGACGAAGGCGGCCCGCGTTTGCCTTGCGGCGAAGACCCCCGTGGCCGAATTCGGCTTGCGCCGTGCGCAGGGGGCAGGCGGCTCTTTGTGGGCGAGTCGCGCCGCGATCGTGGGCGGTTGCGCGTCGACTTCGAACGTGCTCGCGGGCAAGCTCTACGACATTCCTGTTTCGGGAACGCATTCCCATTCGTGGGTGATGTCGTTCGACAGTGAACTCGAGGCATTTCGCGCGTATGCTCGAACCTTCCCGACGAACTGCGTGCTCCTCGTGGATACCTACGATGTGAAAAAGGGAATCGAAAACGCCATTATCGTGGGCTTGGAGATGCGCGAGCGCGGAGAGCGGCTTTCGGGCATACGAATCGATTCGGGCGACTTGGCGTGGCTGTCGCGTTACGCGCGCGAACGTCTCGACGCCGCGGGCCTTTCCGATTGCGGCATCGTGCTTTCCAACGATTTGGACGAATACACCATCGAATCGATTCGCGAGCAAGGGGCCGACGTTATGAGCTGGGGCGTTGGCACCAAGCTCGCCACGGCGTATGACCAACCGGCGCTTGGCGGGGTCTATAAACTCTCGGCGACGAAGGCTTCGGGCGAAAGCGCTTGGCAGCCCCGACTCAAGGTGACGGAGATGTCGAGCAAGCTCACGCTCCCCGGCGTTTTGGACGTGCGCCGATTCTTCTTCGAAAACGGCTTGCTTGCGGGCGATATGGTCTTCGACGTGAACGAGCCCGTGAATGCCGAAGACAAGATAATCGACCCCGCCGACGTTTTGCGCCAGAAAACGCTTTCGGGCCTTAAGAGCGAGACTTTGCTGCGCCCGCTCGCACGCGGGGGAAAATCCGTTCTGCCTTCGCAGGAGCGCAGTGCCAAAGAAGCGCAAAAGCGCGCGAAAGAGGCTCTCTCGAGATTGGACGAATCCCAAAAGCGTCTGCTCAATCCCCATACGTATCCAGTTGGGCTCGAAGAGGGTCTTTGGCACCGGCGCGCCGATCTGGTCGCCTCGCTTCGCGGCCAAAAAATCGGGTGGTAGATTCCCGGCCGGCTCGGTTCGGCGTCGCCGTTATGCGTTGACGAAATGGAATCGATTGCTTGCCCGTGTCTTGCCCTCGCAGCGAAACGATACACTGCGAAGGGATGTGTTTTGTAGGAAAGGTTGCTCATGATTAGGCTCGTCACGGACTCGGTCGCCTCGTTGCCCGCCGATGTCGCGAAAAGACGCAATATCGAAGTCGTCTCGCTTTTCATCCACGAGGGCGATATCGAGCATGTTGACGCGACGATGGACCTCGATGCGTTCTATGCGCGTCTGACGAGCATGGCGGCGGGCGATATCCCTACCTCGTCGCAGCCTTCCCAGAAGACCTTCGAGGATTTCTTCGAACAGGCCGCGCTTGCGAATGACCAGGTGCTTGGCGTGTTCATCTCGTCGGGTATGTCGGGAACGCTGAGCGGGGCCGTGCGTGCGGCTCGCGCCGTGAAGGCCCGTCATCTCGATTTCGACGCCATCATGGTCGATACGTTTTCGACTGGCGGTGACGAGATGTTTCCCGTGCTCGCCGCGGCCGACGCCATAGAGTCGGGCGCGACGCTCGAAGAGGCAGCCCAAGCGGCGGCCCGCGCCGTTTCCCGCACGCGCTTTTTGTTCGCCCCCGAATCGCTCACGTTTTTGAAGAAAGGCGGGCGCATCGGTACGGCGGCGGCTCTCGTCGGAAACCTCGTGAAGATAGTTCCTGTGCTCACCGTTTTCGATGGGATTCCCAAAGACATCGCGAAGATGCGCACCCAGAAAAAGGCGATGCCGTGGATGTTTCGGAAGTTCGTCGACGATGTGACCTCGTGCGGCGGGCTGCACGACATGGTGGTGCACTACATCGGCCTGCCCGATGCCGCCATCGAGTGGGAGCGCGAGGTCGTGCGTCCCTTCGTGGGACACGAAGTCCCTGTTGTGCCCGTAAGCCCCGTCGTCGGATTGCATGTGGGGCCAGCGGTCGGCTTGGCCTATATCTGCAACGAGCCGCTCGAGGGCAAACTCGACATCGCCACAGAAGAACTCATCACGGTCGTGTAATTCGGCACGTCTTCGATTTTTGGAATTGAGAAAGGTCCGTTATGGCTCCGAAATGCAATCTCATCATAGACTCTTGCTGCGATTTGCCGCTTGAACTTGTGCAACGCGACGGGGTCTTTCTCGTCGAATTCCCGTTTCTCTTCGAAACGGAGCAGCATCTCGACGATTTCGGCCACAGCATGCCGGCGAAAGAGTTCTACGATCGCATGCGCAAAGGTGAATCGCCGACGACGTCCCAAGTTTCCATTCCCACATATGCCGAGGTCTTCGAGGCGGCGGCGCGCTCGGGAGTGCCCACGGTGTATCTCTGCTTTACCTCGAGGCTTTCAGGAAGCTACGACGTCGCCGTTCTGGTGCGCGAGCAGATGAAAGAGAAATACCCCGACGCTCAGCTATATGTGGTCGACACCAAGCTCGCGTCGGTGGCCGAGGGCGCGCTGGTGTACGAAGCGCTGCGTCAGCGAGACGCGGGTCTTACGGCCGAAGAACTTGTCGAATGGGCATGCGAGGCCCGATATTTCCTGAACATGCTGTTCATGGTCGACGACCTTGAGGCGCTTCGGCGTGGCGGGCGCATTCCCGATGGCGTGGCGGCGGCGGGCGCCAAGCTCGACGTCAAGCCGATGCTTTCCATCGACCTGGAGGGGAAGCTCTCGCTGAAGGGTGTGGCTCGCGGCAGGAAGAAGGGCATTCGCCAACTTGCCCAGTACTATTTCGACAAGGTCTCGCAGGAGGGGCCGTCGGGCATTATCGTGACGGGTAATTCCGACTGCCCGAAAGACGTCGAACGGCTCCACGACCTCATATCCAAGGAGAAGGAAGACGCGATGTTTTTGGACTCCCATATCGGCCCTGTTATCGGGAGCCATGTGGGCCCTGGCATGATTGCCATCGTCTTTTGGGGCCAAGACCGCCGCGAAGACCTTTCGGTGGCCGATCGCATCGCCCGGAAGATTAAAGGAAACGCGTAAATCGTGGCATGGGCCGCAAACAGAGCAAATGATTCAGAAGGAGGGGCCGCTCGGGCGGCTTCTTCTTTTGTTGAGGTCGAAGAGCTGCTGCGGCATTGCGAATTGTGCCCGCGCCGCTGCGGGGCGAATCGTGCGGCTGGCGAGCGCGGCGTTTGCGGCGCACTCGGCGAGGTTCGCATCGCGCGAGCGGCGCTTCATTTTTGGGAGGAGCCGCCCATTTCCGGCGAAGCTGGCAGCGGCGCCGTGTTCTTCTCGAATTGCCCGTTGCACTGCGTCTATTGCCAAAACGAGCCCATCGCCAATGGTAGTTGCGGCGCCGATGTGTCGGTGCGCCGTCTGGCGAAAATCTTTTTGGAGCTGCAGGGGCAAGGTGCGCTGAACGTGAATCTGGTCACCCCGACGCACTACGTTCCGCAGATTCTCGAGGCCGCCAACCTTGCGCGCTCGGCCGGGCTGTCCATACCTTTTGTCTACAATACCTCTGGTTACGAGCTGCCCAAGACCATTGCCCTGCTTAACGGCCTGGTTAATACCTATCTGGTTGATTTTCGCTATATATCCGAAGAGACCGCGCGCGCGTATTCGAAGGCGCCCGACTATACGGAGTGCGCGAAGGCATCGCTTGCCGCCATGGTGTCGCAGGGGGCGAACGTCATCGTGCGCGTGCTGCTTTTGCCTGGTCATGTGGAAGAGGCGAAGGAAATCGTGCGCTATGTGCACGAAACCTATGCTGTCGCCGAGGAATCGGGACAATTGAAGCTTTCGCTCATGAGCCAATATACGCCTATGGGGGAATTTCCCCAGCATCGCGAGCTTGAGCGCACGGTGGCGCCCGAGGAATTCGAAGAGCTGCTCGATTTTGCCGATTCGATCGGCTGCGACGACTATTTCTGGCAAGAAGGGGGAGCGGCTGAAGAGAGCTTCATCCCCGATTTCGATTCTCACGAAGGGGTAATGGGCCCTGAGTTGTAAGTCCCCAACGGCTTCTGCGGCAGGCGCGCAGAGCGGCTCGTCTCCCGTTTAGCGGAGTCCCCCAAACTCGTCGAGCTCGTTTGAACCCAAATATGCCCTTCCTTCTAAAATTAAGCGAAGCCAGATGAGCGCAGGGCGATCCGTAGCCGCGGACGGGCTGGGACTCTACTAGACGCGACTACGGTGCCGCTCACCGTGGGCGAACGGCGTATTTAACATTGCAGAAATATACCCTGCGTCGCTCTTGGTATGCTTGTACGGATTGCAGCGAATGAAAGGGCGGAATATGACTTCGACGTATCACAGCACGCGTAATGCGGCCGGCGGCGTGTCTGCCAAGCGCGCGGTGCTCGATGGCTTGGCGCCAGATGGGGGCCTGTATGTGACCGACGCGCTCGGTGATGTCCAAATTGACCTCGAGCGTGTGGTTTCGAATACCTATCGCGAGAACGCCGCTTATATTTTGGGCACTCTGCTCGATGATTATTCCCCCGAGGAAATCCAAGCGTGCGTTGATGCCGCATACAACGGCACGTTCGAGACCGACGAAGTGGCGCCCGTGGTGAAGGTCGGCGACGATTTCGTGCTCGAATTGTTTCGTGGTCCCACGAGCGCCTTTAAGGACGTGGCGTTGCAAATGTTGCCGCAGCTGATGGGTCGCGCTGCGGCTGGAGCGGGCGAGAAAATCATGATTCTTGCCGCGACCAGCGGCGATACGGGCAAAGCGGCGCTCGCGGGCTTCGCGGAAACGCCCGGTTTGGGCATTACGGTGTTTTACCCGCACAATGGTACCAGCGAAATCCAGCGCCTGCAGATGGTTACCCAGCAAGGTGACAATGTTGCTGTGGCGGCGGTCGAGGGCAATTTCGACGACACCCAAAGCGCGGTGAAGCGGATATTCGGCGATGCGGCGCTGCGCGAGCGGCTTGCCGCGAACAAAGTCGTGCTCTCGAGCGCGAACTCGATTAACATCGGCCGCCTCGCGCCACAGGTGGTGTATTACTTCGACGCATATGCCCAGCTCGTGCGCGCCGGCGAAATCGCCATTGGCGATGCGGTTGAGTTCTGCGTTCCCACGGGCAACTTCGGCGACGTGCTCGCGGGGTATTTCGCCAAACGCATGGGCCTGCCTGTGGGCAAGCTCATCGTGGCGAGCAATCGCAACAACGTGCTCGCCGATTTCCTGACCAGCGGCGTTTACGACCGCAATCGCGAATTCTTCAAGACCATCTCGCCGTCCATGGACATTCTCATCTCATCGAATCTTGAGCGCTTGCTGTACTACGCAAGCGACGGCAACGCAAATCTTGTCGCAAGCCTGATGGACGACCTTGCGAAAACGGGACGTTATGAGGTGCCCGCCGAGGTTTTGGCGCGTATCCAAGAGACGTTCGCATGCGGCTGGGCGAGCGATGAGCAGGCCGAGTCTGCGATGAAGGAATGCCGCGAGGCGACGGGCTATGTGCTCGATCCCCATACGGCATGCGCATGGCATGTGTCGAAGGAACATGCACATACTCCGGGCGTGCCGCGCGTGGTGCTTTCTACGGCGAGCCCCTACAAGTTTTGCCGCGACGTCTGCGAGGCGTTGGGGCTCGAAGCTCCGACCAACGATTTTGCCTGCATGCGCGAATTGGAGGCGGCAAGCGCCACGAAGGCGCCCGCTCCGCTCGCCGCGCTCGAAAATGCGACCGAGCGTTTTGGCGACGTGATTTCCGTCGCCGATATGCCCGCCTATGTTGAAGCGAAATGCGGTGAGCTACTGTGAGCGTGAAAATCACCGTCCCCGCGACTTCGGCGAATTTGGGCATCGGCTACGACTGCCTTGGTATGGCGGTGTCGCTGTATTCGGAATTCTATTTTGAGCGCGCCGACGAACTCGAAATCACCGGCTGTCCCGAGAAGTATCGCAATGCGAATAACCTCGTGTATCGCAGCTTCGAACTCGCATTGGCGCATTGGGGCGAAGAGCCGTTTCCCATCAAGCTGCACATCGATGCGGCCATTCCCGTATCGCGCGGCCTTGGCTCATCGTCTACCTGCACCGTCGCGGGCATCATGGGAGCGGCGGCGCTTACGGGGCGCATCGTAGGTCGGGCCGAGGCCGTGAGCATCGCCACCGAGATGGAGGGACATCCCGACAACGTGGCGCCGGCCATTATGGGTTCGCTTGTCTGCTCGTTCACGCCCGAAGGCGAGCTGCCCAGCTGCATTCGCTATAACGTGAACCCCAACCTTCGTTTCGTCACGATAATTCCGCCGTATGAAGTGAAAACCGAAGAGGCTCGCAAAATCGTGCCGAAGGAAGTGCCGCTTTCCACCGCCGTATGGCAGATGGGGCGCATATCGGGTCTTACGCGCGGCTTGGAGACGGGCGACGTGCGTTTGATTGCGGCCGCCTGCGACGACAAAATCCAGGAGCCGTATCGACGTGAGCTCATCGCCGACTATGACGAAGTACGTCGCGTGTGTCTCGAAGGAGGGGCGGCAACGATGTGGATTTCCGGCTCGGGATCCACGCTTATGGCTGTTACCGACGACGGCCTGGTGGCTGAAAGCTTGCGCGCGCGTCTGCAGAGCATGCACCCCGAATTTCAGGTGCACGTTCTGGAATGCGATACACAAGGAGTGCGCATTCAGCTGACGTAGCGGTGGTGCATGCCGAAGGCGATGCAGCTTTCGTCGAATTTGTATGCGGAAGGGCCCTGGGCGTCGGGGCCTTTCGCGACCACAGCTCGCTACCGCTCCCTTCGGTCGCTATGCGCTCGCTTGGCGGCGTTTCATTTTGAAATGAAGAACGGAAAATGAACGCCGACGGTCGGAAAGACCCCGACGCCCAGGGTCCTTCCGCTACGTTAGTTTCATTGTCGGTGGGCTTCGCTCTGAGGGAGATGCGCCTCAAGACCGTCTGAGTTCAAATTTGCCCTTATTTCAAAGTTGAACGAAGCCAGCGAGGCGCATAGTGAGCGAAGCGAACGGTAGCCGAGCGTGGTCTTGGGGCACATCTCCCTCAGAGCGAAGCCCTTTCGTGTGGCGTTCGCTGTGGCCCCCAAAGGCTCTCGGCCATCCGCCTATTCCGTGTGATAACTTACCGAATTCGCTTGCGCTTTTTCACGCTAAAGTGGCATTATCGCATATACGTGTTCGCGTGTTTGAAAGTAGACCTATGATCAAAATCACGAAGTTCGGCGGCTCGAGCGTCAGCTCGGCTGGCCAGTTTAAAAAAGTGAAGGCCATCGTAGAGGCCGACCCCTCGCGCCGTTTCGTTGTGGTGAGCGCCGCTGGCAAGCGCGACAAATTCGACAGCAAGATCACTGATTTGCTGTATTTGGTGAACGCGCACCTTCAATACCATGTGACCTGCGATGACTTGCTGGGCACTATTGGCCAACGTTTCTGCGAGATCGCAAAAGAGCTGAATCTGAGCTATCCCATTTCGCAAGAGTTCGGCGTGTTTCGCGAGCTGGCCAAACGAGGCGACTACACGCCCGAATACATCGTGAGCCGCGGCGAATACTTCACGGGCCGCATGATGGCCGAGTATTTGGGATTCCCGTTTGTGGATGCCGCCGACGTGATTACGTTTCGCCCCGATAGCTCCATCGATATGGACAAGACGGCCGCAAGGCTGAAGGCCGCCATCGGCGAAGACAAGTGCTTCGTGCTGCCCGGTTTCTACGGCGCCTCCGAAGATGGAAAAATCAAACTGCTCGATCGCGGCGGCGGAGATATCACGGGGGCTATTGTCGCGCAGTGTTTGGGCGCCGATTTGTACGAGAACTGGACCGACGTGTCTGGCTTCCTTACGGCCGACCCGCGCATCGTCGACAACCCGAAGTCTATTTCGCGCATTACGTACGCTGAGCTGCGCGAACTGTCCTATATGGGTGCTAGCGTATTGCACGAAGAGGCGATTTTTCCCGTGAAAGACGCAGGCATTCCGCTGGTCATTAAAAACACGAACGCGCCGGAAGATCCTGGTACGGTGATTTCCGAAGAGACCGAACCGGGCACGGCCGAACCGCTTATCACGGGCATCGCGGGCAAGCGCGACTTCATTGCCATCCACGTGAAGACGAACCATATGTCTTCCAAGGTGGGCTATATCCGCAAAACCTTATCGATTTTCGAGCGCTATCGCGTGAGCATCGAGCATCTTCCGACGGGCATCGATTCGTTCGCCGTGGTGGTTCAGGGCGGCGACGTGAAAGACTGCCTGTATTCCATCGTGGCCGATATCAAAAGCGAGCTCGAGCCCGATGAAATCAAGATCGTCGACAAGCTGGCCCTCATTTCCACGGTGGGCCGCAATATGCCGAGCCGTCCGGGCACGTCGGGTCGCCTATTCGGCGAGCTGGGCCATGCGGGCATCAATATCCGCATGATCGCCCAGGGGTCCGAGGAACTCGATATCGTCGTGGGCGTGGACAACGACGACTTCGAACGCGCGATTCGAGTGATTTACGGCGCATTCGTGGACGGCGACAACAACATCATCACGATTGACGAAGCTCCCAAGGAGGCTGATCTGCATGAGTAGCTACACCGTCGGAATTCTCGGCGCAACGGGTGCCGTTGGCCAACAGATGATGGAATGCTTGCAAGAGCGGAATTTCCCCATTGGGGAGCTGAGGCTGTTCGCAAGCGCTCGCAGCGCAGGCAAGGCGGTCGACTTCGCGGGCAACCAGGTGCTTATCGAAGAGGCGACCCCTGAATGCTTCAAGGGCTGCGATATCGTGCTTGGGGCCGCTGGCGACGATATCGCCAAGGAGCTTCTGCCGCATGCGGTGCGCGCGGGGGCAACGGTTATCGACAACTCGCATGCGTTTCGCATGGATGAAGACGTTCCTCTGGTCGTGCCGGAAATCAACGGCGACGATGTGAAATGGAATAAAGGCCTCATCGCGAACCCGAACTGCGCCACCATCATCGGGCTTGTGCCCACGTGGCCGCTGCATCAGGCGGCGGGCGTGCAGCGGATGATTGTGAGCACGTACCAGGCTGCGAGTGGCGCCGGCGTGCCCGGCATGCGCGAGCTCGAGGCGCAGATAACGGCGATGGGGAAGGGCGAGCCTATGCCCGAGCCCTCCGCCTTCGCCGCGCAGCTGGCCAGCAATCTCATTCCTCAGATCGGCGGCGTCAAGTACGAAGGCTACACCTCGGAGGAGATGAAGCTGCAAAACGAAGGCCGCAAAATCATGCATTTGCCCAACCTTCGGGTGAACTGCACATGCGTGCGCGTACCCGTGCTTCGTTCGCACTCCGAGAGCATTACGCTGGAATTCGAGCGCGATATAACGCTCGATCAGGCGCGTGAGATTCTCGCCAAAGCTCCTGGGGTGAAGCTCGTCGACGACCTTGCGGCGCAAGATGCGCACGATCGCTTCCCGATGCCCATCGATACGAGCGACCAAGATCTTATCTGGGTCGGTCGCGTGCGCCGCGATATCTCGAACCCAGAAGCGGCGCGCGGCATCACCTTCTGGTGCTGCGGCGACCAAATTCGCAAAGGCGCCGCGACCAACGCCGTGCAGATTGCGCAATTGCTGGTGGGGTAACGGAGTCAAAGCGGAACGAAGGGCGGTCGCGATTCGCTCCGCTTCTTTTGTGCTTGGCGCTCATTGTGTGCGAGCGTTCTCATTCGCCATTGATTTTCTTGCGACGTGAGCGTGCTGTGGTACAATTGCCGAGCTTTGCATTTGCCAGCGTGGCGCAACGGTAGCGCAACTGATTTGTAATCAGTCGGTTGCAGGTTCGATTCCTGTCGCTGGCTCCAGAGAAAAAGAAACGCCGGGGTTATCCCGGCGTTTTTCATATCTTCATGAAGCCAAATGCCAGCAAATCAAAGCGCGTCGTTTTGCGGCCTTAGTCTTCTCTGGCCATGAACTTGTAGACCTCAAGCTCCCATTGCTTCCGGTTCGCTTTGGCCACGGAATCGAGGATAAGGCCCGCAGTAAAGGCGAGGCAGCCGCAGAAGACGAAGCCCACGGCGAGCACCGTGGAGGGGATTCTCAGCACTTGCCCCGTTGCGAGGAAAGCCGCGATTACAGGGACGCCCACGATAAGGCCGAGGGCGATAAGAATCAGCGAGATCCAACCGAAGAATGCGAGCGGCTTGTATTCCTTGAACAGGCTTGCGATAGCTCGAAGCACCTTCGCGCCGTCGCCGAACGTGGAAAGCTTCGAATAGCTTCCCTCGGGGCGGTCTCGGTAGTCGATGGGCACGTCGACGATGCGCCAGCGCTTATCCACCGCATGAATCGAGAGCTCGGTCTCAATCTGGAAGCCCTCGGAGAGCACGGGCATGGTCTTCACGAACGCGCGGTTGAAGGCGCGATACCCCGTCATCACATCCTCGAAGGCGAAGCCGTAGATGGCCTTGATCAGCCAGCGTACCAAGTTGTTGCCGAAGCCGTGGAAGGCTCGGTCGTTTTCCTCGCCGTAGCTTCCGTTGGAGAGCCTGTCGCCTACGGTCATATCCGCCTCGCCGTCGCGAAGCGGAGCGAGCAGGGCCTCAGCGGCTTCGGCGGGGTAGGTGTCGTCGCCGTCGACGAGGATGTAATAGTCGGCGTCTATCTCGCGAAACATCGAGCGCACGACGTTGCCCTTGCCCTGCCTGGGCTCGTGGCGCACGATTGCACCATGCTCGGCGGCGATTTTTGCCGTGCCGTCTTTTGAATTGTTGTCGTAGACGTAAACGGTCGCCTCGGGCAGCTCGCGCTTGAAGTCGTCGACCACTTTGGCGATTGTCACCGCCTCGTTGTAACAGGGAATAAGAACGGCCACGCTGTCGCGCATTGCATCCTCCATACGGTCTTGCAGTGGTGCGGGTAATTGATGATTCCGCGATTATACGCCAGCGAACTTTCGAGCGCGTATCGCAATCGCTGTTGCAGATAATCGCCGGATGCTTGGGCGGCTGTGCCAAACATCCGGCTCAAGGCGCTTCTATTCTTCGTTGACCAGATAGACGAAGCTTTCGAAGGAGTACTCGCTCGAAATTCGCACGCGATTGAGCGCCGTGGTGTCGTCTCCTATGTAGCACCAGTCGTTTTTCGTCGTGAAGGCGCACAGAACGCCCGCGTCGTTCATAGCCTGCTGCCCGTCTTCGGTGGTATCGCCGAAGGGGTAGGCGAAGGCCTGGCTGCTGCCTACGATGGCCGCCGCCCCTTGCAGATCGGCCACGATCTCGCTTTCGGTCATAGCCGAGATTCGGCCGCCGTGCCCGACGGTTCCGCCTGCCTGGTGCATAGAGATGGAATGGGACTCGAACTCCAGGTAAGGATTGGCGTATTCGACGACCTTGCGCTTCGCGTCTTCCTGGTCGTCGCAAATCATGAACGAGGTGATGGGGATCTTGTATTTGGCGGCGAGCTTCCCTCCGAGGTCGAGCATGCCTTCCTGGCCATCGTCAAAGGTCAGCACGATGCTTTTCGCGGGAAGGCTGTGGGTTCCCTTGATGAAGGCCTGAACCTCGGGAAACGAGGGGTAGTAAAACCCGTTTTCCGTTAGGTACTGCATATGCTCTTCGAGTTGGGTATCCAAAATCCAGTTGCCGTTGGTCTCGTCCGGTGGGTCGTCGGCGCTGTAAACGTAGTGGTACATGCATACGGGCACGCCCGTTTTCATGGTCTCCATGGTTTCGACGACATGCACGTTTCGTTGCGCCTTAGCGATATGTCCGGCGCTGTCTTGCACGGTGTAGGTCACAAGGTAATCGCCCGCAGTTGAGGTATCCACATCGCCGCTTACCTGAATGTCTTGCGTGAGGACGCCCGAATCGGCCGCCGCCGCATGGGCGCCGCCTTCGATATAGCTCTCGCCCTTCAAGACATAGGTGTCCTCATCGCCGTTGACGCCTATGACGATATCGCCCGGATCTTCTTGGACGGTTTGCTGCACTTGGCGGTCTTGGGCGATATCCGCCGCTTGCGAGCCGCTGGTCGCCGTGCTTTCAGCTTGGGTGGGGGAGGTTTGCTCGCCCGCCTTCGCGATGGCGAAGCCCGCAATGCATACGATGGCTACTGCCGCGATCGCGCCGCATATCGCCAAATTCCTTCTCCGACGTCGCTTTGCGAGGCGCGCCGCATGCGCGGCAGCGAAAGAGCGTCGGTCGTAAGGGTTCACCGCAAAGCCTTGGTTTGCGGCCATCGGCCGAGGGGCGCCGTAGCGACCTTGCTGGTTGCCGTACGCCCTGGGTTGCGTGCCGCGGCTCGCGTAGTTACGCTCGCTTGCGCGCGGTCCGTCGTTTCTTCTCGATGGCATATCCGAAACCTCTCCTCTCGGTTGGTTCGCTATGTTTCGTCTACGACAAAAAGGACAAGCCTACCGGTCCTTCTCCGAATGCGAGGAGATATCTCCCGATGCGGCGTTGAACTGCTCGTTCGCTCGCTTTTTGCCATTTGCCGGGCGCGGGTTGTAGTGGTGCTGCAACACTGGGCCGAGCAGGTTCAGCTTAATGACGAAAAAGGCCGACACGCCTAAGGCGATACAGAGGAACGGCAAGCGCGCAAGACCATGCATTTCCGTGATGAACAGGGCCGATATGGAGAGAATCGCCGTCCACCCCCACATGATGAGCACGCAGGTTCGTTGGCTGTAGCCTTCGCTGAGAAGCCTGTGGTGAATATGCCCGCGGTCGGCCTGCGTGACCGATTGGTGCTGGCGGGTGCGGCGGATGATGGCGGCGGCGGTGTCGATGATGGGCACGCCGGCAACGATAATCGGCATGATGAGCGATACGAACAGGGTGGATTTCGTGGTGGCGAAAAGCGACACCACGCCAAGGGACATGCCGAGCAGGATAGACCCCGAATCGCCCATGAAGATGCTCGCCGGGTTGAAGTTGTAGCGCAGGAATCCCAGGCATATGCCGACGAGGGCCAATCCGAAAAACGTTGCCTCGGGCCTCGTGGTGAGCGCGGCGAAAACGACCATGGTCGCCGCCGATATGGCAGTGATGCCTGCGGCCAGGCCGTCGAGCCCATCGATGAGATTGATGATATTGCAGAAAGCAACCAGATAGAACACGGTGATGGGGTAGGCAAGCCATCCGAAGACGATTTGGTCGTGCCCGAAGGGGTTGGACATGTCGGTAAGCAGGAGGCCCGAGGCGGCCACGATGCTCGCCGCTATGATTTGCCCGATGAATTTATGCAGGGGCTTCAAATCGAAGATGTCGTCGGCCACGCCGACGAGAAACGCCAAAGAGACGCCGGCGAATATGCCGAGGTAGGAAATGTCGTGTCCGACAAATGAATGCAGGGGGAAGTGCCACCCGAAAAATATGACGCCCACCAGAATCACGGCAAGCCCGGCGACGAGCCCGCCGAACATGGCCACTCCGCCGAAACGGGCAGTCGGCTTTTTATTCACGCGGCGCTCGCTCGGGTAGTCGACCGCGTCGAGTTTGAAGGCGAGGCGCTTGACGGAGGGAACGAGCGCCATGGTGGCAATGCAGGCGGCTGCAGCCACTATGGCGTATTGTAACCAGGTCATGCTCGCTCCTCGCGAATCGGTTCGAATATGGAGTAATGCGAAGCGGCGCTCGGCGCCACTCTCCACACCAACCCATTATTCTATAATAGACGCCTATCTTGCTCGGTGTAATTATGGCGAAGATTGCGCCTGGCTCGCCGAATCCTCATTACGCGCATTTCGAGAGGTTGGTTTCATGGAAAAAGTTGCCATTGTCGTCGTGACGTATAAGCGACAGGGGCTGCTTCGAACGCTGTTCGACTCCATTCTGGAATCGAGCGAAGCTCCGTGGCGCATCGTCGTCGTCGACAACGAGAACTCCGAAGCCACCGAATCGGTTGTGAAGGAATTCGAATCTCAGGCCAATGCCTTGTGGGGTACGGGCGGCCTTGACGAGGCGGCCCGAGCCAGCCGTGTGCTTTATTGCCCCCAGGAGCAGAATTTGGGCGGATCGGGCGGCTTTTCGGCAGGCGTTAAGGCGGCCTATGGCTTGGGCGCTGAGTGGTTTTGGCTGATGGATGACGACGTCGCCATCGAGCCCGAGGGCCTTTCTCGCCTTTCGAAATGGGCGCAGCGCTACCAGGTGGTCCAAGGCTCGCGCTACGATTACGACGGCGGCCCGTTTTATTGGCAGTACCACTTCAGCGTTTCGCTCGGCATCTATGACCCCTTTGCGCCGGCGGCCTTCAATTTCGACGAAGAGCGCCCCATGAACGTCGCGTGCTTCGAGGGTGGGCTCTTCTCTCGTGAAATCGTTGAAAAAATCGGCTTTCCCGACGATCGCTTCTTTCTGTACTGGGACGATGCCATATACGGGTATCGCGCTAGCAAAGTCTGCCAGCCGGTGGTGGTTCCCGATTTCATCATGCGTCGCACGCGTGAAATGAAGAACTGGGATATCGCCGGAGTCCGCCAGTTGAACTCCACGAGCGACAACACGCGCTATTACATCATGCGCAACAGGGGATATATGGCCCGCTATTTCCAGATTTATGGCGACTATCGCCGTTTCGCGTTCGGCTTGGGAACGCTTCTCACGTTCGCCAAGGAATTCGTGCGCATCCTCATCGTCGATCGCGCGCATTTCTCGTCGGGCACCAAGCGTCTGTTCGCGGGGTGGCGTGATTCGCGCAAAATCCTGCGCGACGCATCGTGGCGCCCCATGCCTGCCATAAACGCCGATGGCTCTGCGGCAAAAGCGGAATAATGGCGCGCGGCGGCTCTTCCGACGGAACTCGCGCCGAATACGCTGCGGCGCGTCTTTCTGCTGCGGGCGGCGTGGTGATGGACGCCCCTCCCTCGCAGGAGACATTCGATGAGAAAATAGCTCGCCTGAAAGAGCAGCTGAAAAGCGTGCCCGCATTGCCGGGCGTCTATCTGTGGAAAGACGCATCGGGCCAGGTCATCTATGTGGGAAAAGCGAAGCAGCTGCGCGCTCGCATGAAACAATACGTGATGGGCCAAGACGAGCGCGCGAAAATCCCCATGATGCTCGAGCAGGTGGCGACGTTCGAGTACGTGGTGGTCTCCAACGAGCATGAGTCTTTGGTTCTGGAGAAAAACCTCATCAATCAGTTCTCGCCGTTTTTCAATGCCGACTTCAAAGACGACAAAAGCTATCCGTTCATCGCTTTGACCAAGGGCGACGTGTTTCCAGCGATCAAATACACGCGCGAGAAGCACGTGGAGGGCACGCGCTATTTCGGGCCGTATACCGACAGCCGCGCCGCGCGCCAGCTGGTGGATATCGCGCGCAAGGTGGTGCCCATCTGCGCGGCGCGCTGCGCAGAGTGGCGGCGGCTGAAGCGCAAGCTCGATTCCGATTCGCTCGATGCGTTTTTGTCGGAGGCGGGGACGCGTCCGTGCTTCGACGCGAACGTGGGTCTTGGGCCGGGTGCCTGCTGCGGGCGGGTGAGCCCCGAGCAATATCGCCGCAACGTGGCGCGCATCGAGCGCTTTTTGGCGGGCAATCGCCGAGAATTCGTCGAGGAACTCTCGGCCGATATGCAGCAGGCCGCCGCCGAGCTCGACTTCGAGAGAGCGGGGCGCATCAAATCGCGCATCGATACCATCAATTCGCTTTCCGACAAGCAGCATGCTGTCTCTGCCCGAAATCTGAATGCCGACGTGGTGGGGATTTCGCGCGAAGAGACCATCGCGGGCGTGCATGTGTTCATGGTGCGCGAGGGCCGCATTGTGAACGGCAACGAGTTCGTGCTCGACCGCGGTCGCGACGTGCCCGACGAAGATCTGCTCCATACGTTCCTTCTGCGCTACTACGACGCAACCACCTCCATTCCGCACGAAGTGATTGTGGAGCGCGAGCTGGAAGACGCCGCCGCCATGGAGGAGTGGCTTACTGGCAAGCTGGACTCGGCACACGGCGCGAAGGTGCGCTTTACGGTGCCCCAGCGCGGAGAGAAGCGCGATTTGCTCGAAATGGCCTGCAAAAATGCCCAGCATACGCTGATGCGTTACAAGGTGCGCACGAACTACGAGGACAAACGCATCAACGATGCGCTTGTCCAGCTTGAAAGCGCGCTTGCGATGGATACAGCCCCCATGCGCATCGAATGCTTCGACATATCGACCATCCACGGGTCGTACACCGTGGCTTCGATGGTGGTCTTCACGGGCGGGCGCCCCGATAAAAATCAGTATCGGCGCTTCAAGATAAAGACCCCGCTCGACGAGGCGAACGACTTTCTGTCCATGCAGGAAGTGATGCGGCGCCGCTATTGCGCCGAGCGCATGGCCGACAAGCGCTTCGGAAGCAAACCCGACCTCATTATTCTGGACGGCGGTTTGCCGCAGCTCAACGCGGTGCTGGAGATGTTCGACGAGATGGGTATCCACAATATCGCCTTGGCCGGCCTCGCGAAGCGCGACGAGGAGCTGTTCGTGCCGTGGCAGGAAACGGGTCCCGTGGTGCTGCCGAGCGGCTCGGCGTCGCTGTATTTGGTGAAGCAGGTGCGCGACGAGGCCCATCGGTTCGCTATCACGTTTCACCGGGAACTTCGCGGCAAGGGGATGACGAAGTCGATCCTCGACGACGTGGTCGGTTTGGGCCCTGTGCGGAAGAAAGCGCTGCTCGCCGCGGCGGGCGGTTTTCGCAAGCTGCGCGAAATGGGGGCTGACGACATCGTCGCCCTCGGCGCCGTGCCCGAAGAGGTTGCCCGCGAGGTGGGGGCGGTGCTGTCGCAGTATAATGGCCAGCGCGAGAAGGTCGAACGCATGGGCGAAGCCATTTCGCCCGACGCTTGCGACGGATCGGGATTCGACGACGATGGCGTGCCTGATTGGGCGCGCGATTGATTCGAAATAGGTCGTGCAAGGGTTCCGTTGGGAAGCCTTGCGCGGGGAAGGATGGATAGCATGGACGATCGCTCTGCGGGCGCGAACCCGAACGACCTCGTCATCATTACGGGAATGAGCGGCGCGGGCCGAACGGAGGCCATGCATGCCTTCGAGGACTTGGGCTATTTCTGCATTGATAATTTGCCGGCGAGCCTTTTGGGAGATCTCATCTCTATTAACGAGGGTTCGGGCGATTCCCATCCGCGCAGGCTCGCCGTTGTCTGCGATGCCCGCAACAAAGACTTCTTCGCGAACCTCGACGGCGAATTGGCCGCACTTCGCGAAAAGGGCATCCTGTTTCGCGTGGTGTTTCTCGATGCGGCCGACGACAAGCTCGTCGCGCGCTATAAGGCAAGTCGCCGCCGTCATCCCCTCTGCGAGGAAGGGATGACTATCGCTCAGGGTATCGCCGCCGAACGGGCTTTGCTCTACCAGCTTCGCGCCGTCTCGCAAGACGTTGTGGACACGACCGACATGATGCCCATGCAGCTGCGCGCTAAGATTCGCGATCTCTTCGGCGAAGGCGACGAGCGCGAGGGCCTCGCCGTCACCGTGTACTCGTTTGGATTCAAGCACGGGGCTGCCCTCGATGCTGACATCGTGATTGACGTGCGCTTTTTGCCGAACCCGTATTACGACGATGCCCTCAAGTCGCTCACGGGCCTCGATGCCCCTGTGCGCGATTTCGTTATGTATCGCGACGAGACGGCCGAGTTCATGAAAAGCTGGCGCGGCCTACTCGATTGCGTCATGCCCGGCTACGTGAAAGAGGGAAAACAACAGCTCGCTATCGCCGTCGGATGCACGGGCGGCCAGCATCGAAGCGTGGCGATCGCCGAGGCGACGGGCGACTATCTGCGCACGAGAGGCTACCGCGTGAGCGTGACGCATCGCGATTTGCCGCTTGCCGAGTCGGTGCGCAGCGAGCTTTCCGACGATTCGAAGGCGGATGCCCGATGAACGTCGCTCCCTTTTCGATTGACCCTTCGGCGACGGCAGGGTTTGCGAAGCTCAAGGCGAACGTCGACGAGCGGGTCTTGCGCGATACCGCCGCGCCCGTAAATGCCGTCGTGATCGGCGGGGGAACGGGAGCGCCCGTCTCGATTCGCACGCTGCTTTCGCTTGAGGCGAAAACCTCCGCCGTCGTTGCCATGGCCGATGACGGCGGCTCCACGGGGATTTTGCGGGAAGAGGCGGGCGTGCTTCCTCCAGGGGATATCAGAAAATGCCTCGTAGCTATGGCCGCCGACGAAAACGACCCTTTGACCAGGGCGTTCAGGTATCGCTTTTCCTTCGCCCGCAATCATACGCTGGGAAATCTCATGCTTTCGGCGCTTGAAGAATCGACGGGCTCGTTCCCTGAGGCCATAGAGATATGCTCGCGGCTGCTCAACGCGAGGGGAAACGTCTACCCATCGACGCTCGACGCCGTTCGCCTGTGCGCTGCGACGTGGAACGGAAGCGTGCTCGACGGCCAGGCGAGGGCGAGCCACTCCGATTCGACGCTTTTCCGCGTTTGGCTTGAATCGTCCTCTCCCGTAAGGGCCTACGAGCCGGCGCTCGATGCCATTCGCGAGGCCGACCTTATCGTTTTGGGGCCGGGGTCTCTCTTCACTTCGATCATGCCCAATCTGCTCGTGCCAGGCGTTATCGACGCCATTCGCGAATCGAGCGCCTCCACGCTGTTCGTGTGCTCGCTCGCCGACCAGCAGGGCGAAACGCGCGGCATGACGGCCCTCGAGCATTTCGAGGCGCTGTGCCGCCATGGCATGGAGGGCCTCATCGACTATATGCTCGTGCATAGCGAAACCTCGCTGCATCCGGGCGAGGGCGCGTGCGAAAGCGTCGATCTTGATGGACGCATGGACAAGATTGGCATCCGCGGCGAGCGGATTTTGCCTGTGAGAATCTCGTGCGAAGATGCCGACGCGATTCAGGCGCGGGGATGTGTGGTTATGGTTCGCGACCTCGTCGACCCTGAGCGTCCCACCTGGCACGACCCGACGGCCCTGCGCAACGCTTTCCGCACGGTGCTGCGGCTTTCCCGCGTTCAGCCCGCAAGAACGCGCGAGCGCGAGGTGAGTCTGCATGCTGCCGACGCCGTGAAGATAAGGACCCAGCATTAAGGCGGGCCCGCTTTTCGTCCAATGCGAGCGCTGGCGAAAAGCGCCTAGCTCCATGCGCTATACTTCAACCTCCGAGAACATTCTAGAAGGCGGCTTTCATTTCCATGTCGTTTACCTCAGACGTCAAAGACGAACTTACGCGCGTGCCCCCCTCATGCAGCCATTGCGACAAGGCGACCCTCGCCGCAATCGCGCGCATCGAGGGGACGCTCATGTTTTCGGGCCCCGGCCGCTACAAGCTCGAGATCGCTACGGAAATAAGCTCCGTGGCTCGCTTGGTCATCCGCTCGCTTCACTCGATCTATCAGCTGAAAACCGAGCTCACGGTGCGGCGCAGCGTGCTGCATAAGACCCCGAACTACCTTATTTCGCTGCCTTCGCAGGCGGGCCTCGAGGCCGCTCTGCACGATTTGGGGATTCTCGCCGATACGGGCCTCGAGATGGGAATCCTTCCGCATTTGGTGGAGAAGACCTGCTGCGCGGCGTCGTATTTGCGCGGCGCCTTTCTGGGGAGCGGCTTCATCGCGGAGCCCAGGGGCGATTTCCATTTCGAAATCACCGTGGAAAGCGCCCAGCTCGCCGACGGGCTCGTTTCCCTGATGGCCGACCGCGACATCAAGGCGCGGGTGCTGCATAGGCGCAATTCCTACATCGTCTATCTGAAGAGCGGCGAGGCGATCTCTGAATTCCTCGCGTTCGTCGGCGCGCATCAGTGCGCCCTTTCGATGGAGACGGAGCGCGTTCGCAAAAGCGTGCGCAACGACATCAATCGCAAGGTGAACGCGGAAATCGCCAATCAGCAGAAAAGCTCGGATGCCGCCATCGATCAAATCGTGAGCATTCGCAAACTCGCCGAAAGCGGCAAGGTTTCAGAGCTTTCCCCGGGCTTGCAGGAATTCGTGCGCCTGCGTCTTCAGAATCCCGATATGAGCCTGAAGGAGCTCGGTCAGAAAGCCAATCCTCCGCTCAGCAAAAGCGCCGTATACCATCGGGTGCGCCGCCTTGAGGAGATCGCGAAAAATCTTTAGGGAAACGCTGGCCGATTCCGTCAGTTCCGCCCGCACGCGGCGGCGTGCGGAAGGGCAAGGCCGTTTTACCCGCGATTCGCGCCGCTTTCCGACGCCTCGTTTCCTTTCTGTAAATTCTTCTGGACTAAATTTCCATAAAGTCGTATGGTTGCGCGCTATATCTGCGAGCTGGGCTTTCGCCTGGCTTTGAGGAAAGAAGGAAGAAATGGAGAAGGAAAGCGCAGCGTGCGCGCAAAGCGACGCGCAGGGGGCCCCGAAGAAAAAGGGATTCTTCTACGGGTGGTGGATCGTCGCCGGCGGCTTTATGATCATGGCCACCTGCTATACGGCGTTCGTGAACTGCATATCGCTGTTCCAGGCGCAAATCGTGGGCGATTTGGGAATGACGATCGGCGAATACAACACGGGAACGTCGCTCGCATCGCTCATCTCTATCGTCGGTACGCTTATCGTCGGCGTGATGCTCGACAAGATTAACGCCCGCGCTATCGCCGCCGCCATCGCGGTGATGTCGAGCGCTATGCTTTTCGGATACGCGAACGTTTCTGCCCCGTGGCAGGTATATGTGCTCGCGGCGCTTTCGGGAACGCTCATCACCTGCGGCGCAAGGCTGTTCGTTTCGGTCATCATTACGAATTGGTTCAATCTCAAGCGCGGCTTGGCCGTGTCCATCGCATTGTGCGGCTCGGCGGCGGGCGGTGCCGTTCTCTCGCCGATCGTCAGCGGAATCATCGCGAGTTCTGGTTGGCGTCCTGCCATGACGGTGCTCGCCGTCGTGTGCCTGGTGGGCTCGCTTCCCCTTGCGCTTATCTTCTTCCGCACGCACCCCTCCGATATCGGGCTCGCTCCGTATGGCTCCGAGCTTTCCGCGGAGCAGATCAAGGCCATCGAGAACAAAGACAGCAAGAAGAAATTCAAGGCCGACCCCGAGGTCACGGTGGCGATTGGCTGGAAGGTCATGCGCAAAAGCGCCGCATTCTGGCTGCTCGCCTTGGGATTTGCCTTCGTCGGGGCCATCAATGCGATGATCGTGGTGAACACGGTGACCAACATAACCTCGGTCACGAGCAATGGGGTGACCATTGTCACGGGCGGCCACGATATCACATGGGCCGGATACCTCATGTCGGCCCAGCTCGTCTTGGTTGTGTTTGCGAAAGTCGCCCTGGGTGCGATTTATGACCGCTTCGGCCTTATCTTCGCGACGATTCTGGGAATGATCGCATGCGCCGCGGCCAATTTCTTCATGTGCTTCCCGGCGACCGATTGGGGCCCCATCCTTTCGGTGGTCTTCTTCTCCTACGGCACCTGCATCTGCACGGTCGGCCCTTCGATCATGATGACGAAAATGTTCGGAAGGCTCGATCTGGGCAAGACGACGGGCATCATGGTCGCCATCCAAAGCGTTGGCGCCATTATCGGCGCAATCGTCTCTGGCCAGGTGTTCGACGCGTACAGCTCGTTTACAATCGCGTGGATCATCGGCATCGTGATATCCATCCTCATGGGCGTTTGCATGATCGCCGCCGTCTTTTCGGCGCGCAAGCTCGTCGAAAGGCAAATCGCGGCTGGCGCGCCGCGCGTCGATGACGAGGGAAAGGTCATCGAGGAAGCCAGCGCCGAGAAGGCCGAGGCTCACGCATAAGGCGTTTCATTACCCATATGCTTGCAAGGCGGCTCCGTTTGTTCGGAGTCGCCTTTTCTCTATCGGGCGCAAATCGGTGAAGCCCCGCCGCACGCGCTTCAAGGCGGCCTTGATTGGCGTTTCCCTAGGCAGAATCTCGCGGAAGTGAGTTATCATTGCTGGGTTTGCTTATCTGCGCGGGTTTCGCGCTTGCTTTTGATAGGAGATTCGCATGTCTGCTGGAGAGACGTCCGTCGCCGAGCCTCGCGAGCATTTCGCCTCGCGCATCGGTTTTCTGCTTATCGCCGCCGGTTGCGCCATTGGCCTTGGCAATGTGTGGCGCTTCCCCTATATCGTCGGCGAATACGGGGGAGCGGCGTTCGTGCTGCTCTATCTCGTTTTCCTGGTGATTTTGGGCCTTCCCGTCATGGTGATGGAGTTCGCGGTCGGTCGCGCGAGCCAGAAAAGCGCCGCGCATGCCTTCGATGTGCTGGAGCCGCGCAGGCGTTTCCACTGGTTTTCCTGGTGGGGATATATCGGCTGCATGATTCTGCTCATGTTCTATACGACCGTCGCGGGCTGGATGATTGCCTATATACCCAAAATGGCCTCGGGCGAGCTCTCCACGACCGATACGGGCGTCATGGCAGACGTGTTTTCGAATATGCTTGCCGACCCAGCGCAGCTCATTTTCTGGATGTTCGTTGCTATCGCAGTTGGCTTTGTCGTGTGCAGCCTCGGTCTGCAGAAGGGTGTCGAGCGCATTACGAAGGTCATGATGGCTGCCTTGTTCGTCATTATGATTGCGCTTTGCATTCGCACCGTTACCCTGCCAGGCGCGGGCGAGGGAATCGCGTTCTATCTCGTTCCCGATTTCGGCAAGCTTTTTGCGGGCTCGACGCCGGCCGAGCAATGGTCGACCTTCGGGCAAGCGGTCTATGCGGCCATGGGCCAGGCGTTTTTCTCGCTTTCGCTCGGCATTGCGGCCATGGAGATTTTCGGAAGCTACATAGGCGGCGAGCGCAGCCTTACCGGCGAGGCCGTC
The DNA here is from genome assembly GCA_963635715.1 of Subdoligranulum sp. CAG:314. Lineage (GTDB taxonomy): Bacteria > Actinomycetota > Coriobacteriia > Coriobacteriales > Eggerthellaceae > Slackia. The sequence continues at coordinate 45,620 of CAVHFS010000002.1, forward strand.
TCGGTCACGCTCCTCAATACCGTGGTCGCCATACTTGCGGGCCTCATCATCTTTCCTGCCTGCTTCGCATATGGCGTGACGCCCGATTCCGGCCCGTCGCTCGTCTTCGTCACACTGCCTGCGGTTTTCGCCGAGATGCCGCTCGGCAATGTTTGGGGCGCACTGTTCTTCGTCTTCATGAGCTTTGCCGCGCTTTCGACGGTCATCGCCGTATTCGAAAATCTCTGCAGCTGGACCATCGACAAATTCGCCATTTCGCGCCGCCGCGCCGTTCTGATTAACGGGGCGTTGCTGTTCGTGCTGAGCCTTCCGTGTGCTCTCGGCTTCAATGTGCTTTCGGGCATATCCATCCCGGCGATAGGCGATATCCAAAGCATCGAGGACTTCATCGTCTCCAACAATATGCTGCCGCTGGGCTCGCTCGTCTTCGTGCTGTTCTGCACGCAGAAATTCGGCTGGGGCTGGGAAGGCTTTCTCGCCGAGGCGGACCGCGGCTGCGGCCTGAAGTTCCCGGCCTGGGCAAAGCCCTGGGTGAAATACGGCATCCCCGTGCTCATCGTCGTGATTTTCGTTATGGGCTACGCGAGCCTGTTCTCGTAGGGCTTCCGCGTCGTTTCGCTCTTGGCTTCGTAGCGGGCCGTTGCGTTTTTTCGCGAAGAGTCTTCACCGATTCTTCGCAACGCGGCATGACGATTTTGGAGCTTTCGGCGCTTTGTCGTAGAATATCGAACCGTTGTATCGCGCCTGATTGGATGGCGCTTGGCCAGCGCGCTTGAACTTTGCGGCCCGCTTATGCGGCAAGCGCACGGTCCTTCGAACGGTAACCGTTCATGTATTCGAAACGATGCGCCTGCTTGGCGCGCCTGATTCTTTCGTGGCGCAGCCTTGCTCGCGCGCAAATCTTAAGGCGACATGAATGCCATGGCGCAGGCGTCGCCTTGTCGTAAGGAGTAAGAAACTTGACCGAACAGCATAATGGATTAGAGCGAAATTCCGAGACCAGCAACGCGGCTGAAGGGTCGTCTCCGCAGGCCGATTCCGAGAAAAACGAAACCAAGAGTCCTGCGGCACGCAGCCGTCGTCCCCGCGGGTCTCGCGGTGGGCGTTCTCGTCGCGGGTCCTCTGCCGAGCCCGCGCGCAACGCCGAGGGGCAAGAGAAAAGGGAAGGCGAGGGCGGCCGCCGCGCGACGGAGAAGACCAAGCATGTCTCGCTTGAGCGCAAGCGCCCCCAGATAAGCCGCGATGGCAACATGGAGCCCGAGACGTTTAACAAGCCTCGCACTCGCAAGCAAAAGCGCGTCGACGACATACGCCGCGCGGTGAAGAAGAACCCCAACGTCACCCTGAAGATCATTCCGCTCGGCGGCCTTGACGGCATCGGCAAGAACATGACCGTAATCGAATGCGGCGACGACATGATTCTCGATGACGCGGGCCTCATGTTTCCCGATGACGACCATCCCGGCATCGATCTGATCCTTCCCGATTACACCTACGTGCTCGAAAACGAGCACAAGCTGCGCGCGATCATCATCACGCATGGCCACGAAGACCATACGGGAAGCTTGCCCTATCTCATGAAAGACCTTTCCAAGAAGGTGCCGATTTACGGAACGAAGATGACGCTCGGGCTTATCGAGGGAAAGTTCAAAGAGCATAGGATTAAAGCGAAGCTGTGCGAGGTCAACCCTGGCGACGAAATGAAAATCGGCAACTTCGTGGTCGATTTCTTCGCCGTGAACCACTCCATCCCTGGTGCTATGGGCGTGTTCTTCCAATCGCCCGCCGGAAACGTGCTGCATACGGGCGACTTCAAGCTCGACCAAAGCCCCATCGACGGCGTGCGCACCGATTTCGGCGCGCTTTCGCGCTTCTCGAAAATCGGCGTCGACCTCATGATGAGCGATTCGACCAATGCCACCAATCCTAACTTCACGCCTTCCGAGGCCGAAGTCGGCAAGACGCTGCGTCCCATCATAGAAAACGCCAAGGGCCGAGTGATCATCGCGAGCTTCGCGAGCCATATTCACCGGCTGCAGCAAATTGCTGACGCCGCCGTCGCCAATGGGCGCAAAGTCGTGGTCACGGGGCGCTCCATGATCCAAAACACCGATATCGCGCGCAGGTTGGGGTATCTGAAGATTCAAGACGTCGACCTCATCGACGCCTACGACTTGAAGGGCATTCCCCCCGAGAAAGTCGTCATCATGTGCACGGGCAGTCAGGGCGAGCCGCTCTCCGCTTTGGCGCGCATCGCCAACGGCGAGCATAAAACCATCCAAATCGATGAAGGCGATACGGTTATCATCTCGGCGACGCCCGTGCCTGGCAACGAGAAAGCCGTGACGCGCATCGTGAACCAGCTCGCCAAAATCGGCTGCGACGTGTGGGATAAGAGCCGCGCCCGCGTGCACGTTTCCGGCCATGCGAGCGCTGAGGAGCTCAAATTGGTGCTCTCGATTGTGCAGCCGCGCAATTTCATGCCCGTGCACGGCGAGTCCATGCATTTGCGCGCCCACGCCAACCTCGCCCAGGCGACAGGCGTTGATCCTAAGCATATCTTCATGTGCGAAAACGGCGACACGCTCGAGATGCGCGATGGCGTCGTTCGCTTTGGCGAGCCCGTGGAAAGTGGCATCGTCTATGTTGACGGCTTGTCGGTGGGCGATACCTCCAAAGACGTCCTCGATGAGCGCACGACGCTTTCCAATTGCGGATTCGCGTGCATCTGCGCCGCGGTCGACCCGAAGAAGCGCCAGATTTTGGGCGATGTGCGCGTCGAGATGCATGGCATCACGGGCGGGGATGTGGCGGAACTCCGCCGCGAGGCGACCGACGGCGTGAAATGCACGATTCGCCGGTCGTTGGAGCGCGGCGCGAAGGGCCGCGAGCTCGAGAAGGCATGCCGCGACTCCCTGCGCTCGGTTCTCTGGGATCGTGCGAAACAGCGCCCCATGGTGGTCGCTTCCATCATCGAGGTTTAGCTATTCGCCGAATCGGCATATCGCTGCGCTATAATCCAGAATTCGCGCAAGGCGCGATGCCGTAGCAAGGCATGCGGCCGGGCGGACCAGGGAAGCACGCGTTTCCCTTGGGTTCGCCCGGCCGCTGTTGGAAAAACGCACCGTAAACGCAGCATTTCGAAGGAGCAGCAATTGGCTCGCGGTTCAAAATCGAACGCCGCACAATCGAATAATCGAAAGAATCAAAAGGGAGCCAAGGGCAAACAAGCGAACGGCGCCGATGAGCGCGTTGCGTTGAAAGACGCTCCAGGGCGCAGGCGCGCGAAGGCCTCCGATGCCGAGTTCGGCGGGGAGCAGATTCGTGAACCGCGCATTTTCGACGACAGGACCAAGCGTGACGTCGCGGGCGTTGCGCTCGCCGTTGTCGCCATCGTCTTGTTTCTGGCCGTTGCCCTGACTCCTTCGGGCTTTATCACGAACGCTTTGGCCGAGGGCCTGCATCTTCTTTTGGGCATAGGCGCCTACGTGCTCCCGTTTATTCTCATTATCGTCGGCGCGAGCCTGCTCATTCGCGTTGAGCGGCAAGATTTGCCCGCGCGTTTGGGCGTCGGCCTCGCTTTGGCTTTCGTGGCCTTCGAGGCGCTGCTTGCGCTTTTCGTCGCCGGTGCGGCGCAAAACCCCGATCTCGCCTTCGATCACGCGGCACTCGTTTCGCGTGGCGGCTACGTTGGGGCGGCCATCGCATGGGCTTTGCTCAAGCTCTTCGGCGAGCCTATCGGCATCGTCTTGCTTGTTGGCGTAGCCTTGGCGGGTGCGGTGATCATAGGGTTTTCAATCACGGGCGCCATAGAGTCCCTTCAGAAAAGGGGCAACGACTTCCGAGAGGCGCGTCGCAAGCGCAGCGAATCGTCGCACGACGACTCCGCTTACGAGCTTGAGGCCTTTGCCCAAGCCGAAAAGCCCGAGGAGCTTCCGCGTGAAGCTGGGCGCGGCCGTGAGGAGCGCGGCCTTGTGGCTGGATTCGGTCTCACGAAAAAGCAACGCGAGGCCGCAGCTGAGCGAATCGCCGCGCAGACTGCTCCTCAGGCGGAGCCTATCGCTCGCATTCGCCGAAATGAGCCGACGCGCGTGCCACGCGACCTTTCGCGTCCGCGTCGGGCATCTGAATCGCTGTCGACGCAACTGCTCGAGGGGCGACGCCCGGGCCAAGTGCGCGAGATAGATTCCGTCGATGCCTATTGGCCCGCCGAGTACGCGTTCGACGATGCTTCGTCTTCAAATGAGGCGTCTTTCGCCCCTCGTGATATCTCGCAGGACGAGACGCTGCTTTTCGGCTCGAGCGAACGCGATGCGAGCGATGCCTCCGAACAGGCTCGTCCGTCGCGCCAAAAGGCGGAGACCAAGGCTCGTTTCGCCGCTGAATCTGAGGTGGCGCTTCCTTGGGAAGACGATGAACAGGCGGAAGCTTCTTCAGTCGTGAAATCGGCTGCGGTTTCGGCGTCTGCTACGGCGAAACCCGTGACGCGCCGACTGGGCGATTCCTCGTCGAAGGCGGCGAAAACGCAGGTCTTGAAACAGCAAAAAGTGTCGGATATCTCGGCGTTTTCGAATCAGGGCGAAAGCCGCGGCGGCTTCACGCTGCCCGCTTTCGGGCTTATCCGCCATACGGAAACCGAAGCCGAGGCCGATGAGACGCAGCTTCGCGAACTCGCGCAAGAGCTTCAGGGCACGCTTGAGGACTTCAGCGTCATGGCGACGGTTGTGGGATGGGTGGCAGGCCCTACGGTCACCCTGTTCAAGGTCGATTTGCCTTCGGGCGTGCGTGTGAGCCGCATCATGAGCCTCACCGACGATATCGCCCTCGCGCTTGCCGCGCCCGGCGTTCGCATTTTCGCCCCGATTCCCGGAACGAACCACGTTGGAATCGAGGTTCCCAATCGAGTTCGGCAAAACGTTTTGCTCGGCGACGTCCTCAAAGACGCCCATGGAGCGCCCCTCGAAATGGCTATCGGCAAAGACGTCGAGGGCCATTCCATCGTGGTCGACCTCGCCAAGATGCCCCACTTGCTGATCGGCGGCACGACGGGCTCGGGCAAGTCGGTTGCCATCAACGCCATGATCATGTCGATTCTCATGCGCGCGACGCCCGATGAGGTCCGCTTTATCATGATCGACCCCAAGCGAGTCGAATTCACCCCGTACAACGGCATTCCCCATCTCTACGTTCCCGTCGTGACCGAGAACAAAGAGGCGGCGAGTGCGCTTTCGTGGGGCGTTGCCGAGATGGAGCGTCGCCTTAAGGTCATGTCGAAGGCGGGCGTGCGAAACATCTCGCAATACAACAAGAAAGTGGAAGACGGCCTGCTCAATGACGAGGACAAGCCAGAAGACGAATGGCCGAAAAAGATGCCCTACATCGTCATCATCATTGACGAGCTCGCCGACCTTATGATGAACGTGGGTAAGGAAGTCGAGCTTTCCATCAGCCGCATTGCCCAGCTCGCCCGCGCGGCAGGCATTCATATGATTGTTGCCACGCAGCGCCCGTCGACCAACGTCGTCACGGGCCTCATCAAGGCGAACATCACCAACCGCATCGCCTTCAACGTTGCCTCGGGAATCGACTCGCGCGTTATTCTGGACACTCCAGGCGCCGAAAACCTCATCGGTTTGGGCGATATGCTTTTCAGCAAGCCCGAATGGCCCAAGCCGCAGCGCTTGCAGGGCTGTTTCGTCTCGGAGGAAGAGATCGAGGCCGTGGTTTCGCATCTCAAAGAGCAGGGCGAACCTGAATACCATAGCGAGATTCTGCAGACGAACGTCATCAGCCTCGGGTCGAGCATGCCCGACGGTTCGGGCGGCAGCTCGTCTGCCGACGACCCGCTTTTGTGGGACGCCGCCGACATCGTGGTCGCGAGCGGCTTGGGGTCAACTTCGAACATTCAGCGCAAATTGAGCGTAGGGTATTCCCGCGCGGGGCGCATCATGGATATGCTGGAAGAAAAGGGCGTCGTCGGCCCCCCGAATGGCAGCAAGCCGCGCGAGGTGCTCGTCGATGATATGGAGCTTGAGTCCCTGAAAGCCTTCGAGGCGCGCGATGCGGCCGAAGGCGGGTTCTAGGAGCGGCAGTGGAAGATTACAATTTCGGCGATATTTTGAGAGAAGCGCGCCAGCGCAGCGGGGAAGACCTCGTTTCGGTTGCCCGTAAGCTGCGCATTCGCCCCGATATATTGGAGCGCATAGAGGAAAGCGATCTCGACGGCATGCCTCCGCGCGGCTATTCGCGCAATATGATCAACGCCTATGCGCGCTATCTGGGGCTCAATCCAACCGATGTGGTGAAAAGCTACCTCGATTCCCAATACCGCGCGCAGGTCGAAAACGCGCGCAAAAATATTCGCCCCTCTGGCTTCGATATGACGCCCGCGCGCCGTCACCACGGCCTCCGTGAAGAGGTCCATGTCGACGAGCGTTCTCGCGCTCGAAGCGAAGCTGCGCAGCGCTCGTCGATGGCGGGCAGCGGCGGGGCTCAGCGTTCGGGCGCATCCGCGCGCTCTGCCAACGCCCAATCGCCCTCTTCGACGTCGCGAGGTCTGCGCAGGTCAGATTCTTCTTCTTACGGAAGCGCCCGTCCGTCCCAGTCCCGCTCTTATGGAGGCTCGTCGTTCGACGAGGGCCTTTTCGACGACATCGACTCCAGCGCGGCGCCTCGCGAACTCTCGTCTGCCGAGCGCGCCATCGCCTCACGGCCGCCCGACGCTGCGCGTACTCGACGCGTCGGAGCCGTCCACGTGGGGTCGTATAACGGCTATGGACAGGGCTTGTATCGTTATTCTCGCCAGCAGCGCGCCGCGGAAGATCCCGATCGCACGCGCCGCCTCGATGACGATGGGGAAAGGCCCTCTTCCCGACGTTCGACGTCTGCTTCTCCGAGCTCGACGCGCCGCCTTCGCCGCGAGCAAGACGAGCAAGGCGATGTCTATATGCGCCATCAGTCCCGCCGCTCTGCCCAGCCCGAGCGGCACTCGATCAGCGTATATGCGGCTCCGAGCAATCTGGGCGGAAATCCCGGCGGCCTGCGCGAGAAGCTGCCGTTTCTCATCGCGGGCGTCATTATCCTGCTGCTCGTCGTGCTCATCGGGTTTTTGGTGAATGGCATCGGCTCGCAGGCGACCTCGAACGCGCAGCAGAGCACGCCGATGAACGTCACGGGTCTGCCCGAGGCGACGTCGTCATCGTCGTCGTCATCATCGAGCTCAAGCTCATCGGGAAGCACGACGACTTCGACGAATTCCGACAGCTCGTCTCAGAAGGCTTCGTCGGAAACCGAGAAGAAGGTAGAGGCAGCGCCTACGAAAACGGTTATCGAGTATTCAATCGCGAGCGGCAAGACCCCCTATATAGAGGTCTACGACGGCGATTCCTGTCTTCTGGCCAATAGCGTTTCGGGCCCTACCACGGAAAGCTACGATGTGACTTCCACGTTCACCATCGTCGCAAGCCCTTACGACGGCCTGAGCATCACCCAAGACGGCGTGGCCGTCGATTTGGACGATTATGTAAATAATGGCGTCGTTCGCTTCGAGGTGAACTTCTCGGATGTGCTCGCCGCTTGGAAAGAAGCCCATCCCGATTCGAGCGCCGCGTAGCGGGCTTGAGTGGTGGCATACGATTGAACAAGGAAGGCAACCATGGCAAAAGAATCGAGCTTCGACGTCGTTTCGACCGTCGACATGCAGGAAGTGGACAACGCATACGGCCAGGCCAAGCGCGAGATTGCGCAGCGCTACGACTTGAAGGATTCGGGAGCGGAAATCTCGCTCGATAAAGCGGCTCGGAAAATCACTGTCTCGGCGCCTGCGGAATTCGTTGCGCGTCAGGTCATCGATGTGATTGGGAGCAAGCTCATCAAACGCGGCATCGATTTGGGCGCCGTCAAATGGTCCGATCCCATTCCCGCTACGGGGCAAAGCGTTCGCCAAATCGCCGAAATCGTCGACGGCATTGACAAGGAAACCGCGGGAAAGATCTCCAAAGATATTCGCAACACCAAGCTCAAGTGCAAAGTCGCCATCGAGGGCGACAAGCTGCGCGTGAGCTCGGCTTCGCGCGACACGTTGCAGGAGGTCATCTCGTTTCTGAAGGGGCAAGACTACGGTCAGCCGCTTCAGTACGTGAATTACCGATAACATAAGGCGAGGGTGTGGGGCATGTCCAACATTGATGTCAACGAGCTCGACGGAGCTGGCGTGGTGCGCGTATGCTTCGTAACGCTTGGCTGCGCGAAAAACGAAGTCGATACCGCCGAGATGACGAAGCGGGTTTCGGCGGCGGGCTATTCGGTCTGCGACGACCCAGCGGCGGCCGATGTTGTGATCGTGAACACATGCTCGTTCATCCAGGCGGCCACCGAAGAGAGCCTCGAGGCCATTTTCGAGGTGTGCGGGCTGCCGAATTTCACCCGAGGCGAAGCGAAGCTCATCGTCGCAGGATGCATGCCCGCCCGCTATGGGGAAGATTTGGCTGGCGAGCTCGATGAGGCGCAGGCGTTCGTCCCCTGCAGCAAAGAAGACGACATCGTCGAGGTGCTCGCCGATATGCTCGGGGAGGCGGCGCCGACTTCGCCATCGCAGAGTCAAGCGAACGTATGGGCCGCCTCTCCCGCCGCCTACGTCAAGATCTCCGATGGCTGCGACAGGTTCTGCTCATTTTGCGCAATCCCTTATATTCGCGGCCGCTATCACAGCTTTCCCCTTGCCCATATTCGCGCATCGGTTGCTGAGCGCGTGGCCGCGGGGGTTCGTGAGATAACTCTCATCGCCCAAGATACGGGGCGTTGGGGGGAAGACTTCGAGGAGCCTTCGAATACCGCGCAACTGCTCTCGACGCTCGCGGATGAATTTCCCGACACGTGGTTTCGCCTCATGTATATCGAGCCCCAAGGCGTCACCGACGAACTTCTCGACGTCATTGCGACTAAGGCGAATGTGTGCTCATATCTCGACGTTCCCCTGCAACATGCCAGCAAGCCGATACTGAGGGCGATGAACCGTCGCGGGGATGCGTCGTCGCATCGTGAGCTCGTCAAACGCATTCGCGAGCATGTTCCGGGGATAACCCTGCGCACGACGCTCATCGCCGGGTTCCCAGGCGAGACCGAAGAGGACCTCGAGGTCTTGCGGGAATTTCTGGAAGATGTCGAGTTCGACTACGTGGGCGTGTTTCCCTATTCCCAAGAGGAGGGGACCAAGGCGGCCTCGATGGATGGCCAGATAGACGAATCCGTGAAAATTGAGCGCGCGCAGATTCTGCGTGATGTTGCCGACGCGATTGGCGAGGCGCATGTTTCGCAGCGCATCGGGCGCGAGATGGACGTGCTTGTGCTTGGGTGCGAGGAAGACGGTCAGCTTTACGGCCGAGCCGCATGCCAGGCGCCCGAAGTCGACGGCGTCGTCTATCTGAGCGAGGGCCAGGTCGGAGAGATCGTGCGGGTTCGCATAAGCGACACGCTGGTCTACGAGATGGAAGGCGATGTACTCCATGGCTAGGGAGGCGAAAAGCTCCTACGCCACGGGAGAGCCAATGCCCGCGAAGCGTGACTCCGCCGACAAGATACTCACTCCCGCAAACGTCGTGACGCTGGTGCGCATCTGCCTCGTTCCCGTGTTCGTGGTGGCGCTCATAAGCCCCTGGCCCGACTGGATAGGCTTTTCGGCGCTCAACCCGTGGAAGGCGTGGATCGCCGCCCTCATCTTCGTGGCGATATCGTGCACCGATTGGCTCGACGGGTATTTGGCGCGTTCTCGCAACGAGGTAACCGATTTCGGGAAATTCATGGACCCGCTTGCCGACAAGGTCCTCGTTGTGGCGGCGCTGCTTGTGCTTGTTGAGCTTGGCTCTTTGCCGAGCTGGCCAGTCATCATCATCATCGCGCGAGAATTCATCGTGAGCGGCGTTCGCATGGTGGCCGCGAGCAAAGGCGAGGTTATCGCCGCATCTTGGTACGGGAAATTCAAAACGGTTTTCCAGATGATCGCCATCGTCTTGTTTGTGGTGAAGGAAAGCCCCGCGATCGGCGCGCTGCTTTCGCCTGGTTTGGCGCTGGGGCTGTATGTGCTGAGCTGGCTTGTCATGCTCGTCGCGCTTGTGCTGACCATCGTGTCGATGATGGACTACATTTGGAAGGCTCGTCACCTGATAGGGCTGGGGCGCACGGGTCGCGCCGCCCGTGTCGTCAACAACGATGATTTGGCTCGCGAGGCGCTTGCTTTTGACGGGGGAGAGATTCGCGTGGAGGCGGCTCGCAGGGTCGTTGAAAAGGCGATTTCGGCCAACAAGACCGTGGGCAGCGCCGAAAGCTGCACGGGCGGGCTCGTGGCGGCGTCGCTTACTGAGATAGCGGGTTCCTCGGCTGTCGTGCGCGGGGGTATCGTGAGCTATGTCAACGAAGTGAAGATGGGGCGTCTGGGCGTGCCGCGCGAAGCCTTCGTGGATGGCAGCGCGGTGTGCGAAGAGGTCGCCGTGGCTATGGCCCGCGGTGCGCGAGAGGCGCTTGGCGCCGATGTGTGCTGCTCCATTACGGGAATTGCTGGTCCTGGGGGAGCGGAGCCTGGAAAACCCGTGGGAACGGTATGGATTGCTGTGGCGGATGCGGCCAGCGTCGAATCGCGCGAATGTCATTTCGCGGGCGGCAGGGAAAGCGTTCGCGCCCAAGCGGCGCAGACGGCGCTCGAGATGCTCGAGGAAATGATTTAGAGAAGCGTTCGCTGAGGCTGTTTTGCCACGCGCACGCAGGGTTGCGGAATCGATTGGAATTTTTCCGAATCTTGCTGGGATTTTTCAGGCTTTCGCATGGGTCGCGTCAGGGATTCGCGAGCTTTTCGGCAAGGGTTCGGCAAGGTATGCGTGGTTTTATATCTCTGCCGTCTTCTTTCGGGAGCGAATAATGCGAATAGACGGTTGACATGAGAACATATGTTCGTAATAATAGGCGCGTTGGCAAGTCTGACGCGCGCTCGGCGGCAAGGAGAGGCAATGGCCCAAAGCACTGATAAAGAAAAGATGCTCGAACTGACGACCGATCAGATCGAGAAGAAATTCGGCAAAGGTTCCATCATGAAGCTCGGCAGCAATGCCGACCATCTCGAGGTTGGGGCAATTCCCACGGGAGCTTTGCCGCTCGATGCAGCGCTTGGGATAGGCGGCGTGCCTCGTGGGCGCATCGTGGAGATTTACGGACCCGAATCGAGTGGCAAAACGACGCTGGCCTTGCAGATTCTCGCCGAGGCGCAGGCTCTGGGCGGCGTGGTTGCCTTTATCGACGCCGAGCATGCGCTCGATCCCACGTACGCCGCTCGTTTGGGTGTCGATATCGACGAAGTGCTGATTTCCCAGCCCGATACGGGCGAGCAGGGGCTTGAGATTTGCGACATGCTCGTGCGGAGCAACGCCATCGATTGCATCGTCATCGACTCGGTTGCGGCCTTGGTGCCGAAGGCGGAAATCGAAGGCGAAATCGGGGATTCGAGCGTCGGTTTGCAGGCCCGCCTTATGTCGCAGGCCCTGCGCAAACTCGCAGGTTCGCTTTCGAAGTCCAATACCACGTGCATCTTCATCAATCAGCTGCGTGAGAAGATTGGCGTCATGTTCGGCAGCCCTGAAACGACGACGGGCGGTCGCGCGCTGAAGTTCTTCTCGAGCGTGCGCATCGATATTCGCCGAATCGAGACGCTTAAAAACAAAAACAACGAGGCGGCGGGCAATCGCGTGCGCGCGAAAGTCGTAAAGAACAAGGTCGCCCCTCCATTTCGCCAGGCGGAATTCGACATCATGTATGGCCAAGGGATTTCCCGCGAAGGGTGCATCATCGATATGGGCGTTGACGCAGGCGTCGTGAAAAAGAGCGGGGCTTGGTACACCTATGGCGAAAATCGCTTAGGCCAAGGGCGAGAGGCCGCTAAGGAAATGCTGCGAACGAATCCCGATGTGCGAGACGAAATCGAGCAGAAGGTTCGTGACCATTACGAGATTCCCACCGTCAAGCCGTTCAATTCCGAGGAATAGAAGAGTCTTCTCGTTTATCCACGTGAATTAAGAACCTCTTTTCCGAAAGGGCTTCGCATGCCTTATATCGATGCCGAATACGCTGCTTCGCTTTTGGATGCATCGCTTAAGGGGCGTTCGTCGAAGGATGACGACGAGCTTATGCGGCCTCTTTGGGAAGAGATAACCGAAGCTCAGCAAGCCGCATTCGAAAAAGTGAAGCGGCTTGCGCTTGTTCGGGAGCGTGGTTCCCACGAACTCCTCGAGCGCCTTGTTCGTGATGGCTTCGAGCGCGAAGATGCTCGCTACGCCGTGCAGAGGGCGCTCGACTGCGGTCTCATTGACGATATTCGCTACGGGTCGGTTCTTGTGCGAACGCGGGTTTCCCAAGGGCGTGGGCGCCACGGCATTGAGCAAGAACTCGAGCGTGCGGGTATTTCCGCCTTCGATATCCCTGGCTGGCCCGATGAGTTCTTCGCTCCCATTGCCTATAGCGAAAGTGCGGCGGGCAATGGGGCGTTGTACTGCGACGCTGGGGAAGAATCGCCCGCTGGTCTTTCTTCGCAGGAATGCGAAGTCGAACGCGCCCTGCTGCTTTTGCGTAGCAGGCCTTTTCATGCCAAGAATCTGCAAGCCGCTGCCTATCGACGCCTTGTTTCGAAGGGATATGCCCCTTCGGTTGCCTCTATCGC
>CAVHFS010000002.1:58326-152181 GCA_963635715.1 Subdoligranulum sp. CAG:314
ATATAACAACTGTATAGCTAAAGCCCCTGTGGCGTTTTGAATCTATCGTTGTGTATTCGCTCATGCCAGGTGTTTCGCCCGGCATTTTCTTTGCCGGCGTACCTGCTTTCGTGTCTGAAATTGGAAGAAAGGGGAGGCCGATGGAAATTATTCTACTCATCCTCGGCTTGGCTGTTGGCGTTGTCGGCGGCTATTTCATCACCCGCTACGTCGCGAATTCGTCTACCAAAAAGGCCCATGAAGAGGCCGAACAGGTGGTCTCCGAGGCGAAGCGGCAGGCCGATACGATGCGTCGTGAGGCCGTCGTTGAAGCCAAAGACGAAGTGTTCAAAATGAAGCAGGATGCTCAGGCCGAGCAAAAAGAGCGCATGAAAGAGGTTCGCGCCGCAGAGTCTCGCGTCGCGCAGCGCGAAGAGTCTCTTGATCGTCGCGTCGAGAGTCTCGATGCTCGCGAGCATCAGCTCTCTTCGATGCAGGGTCAAGTCGAGCGCCGCGAACGCGATTTGGACGAGGCTATGCAAGAGGTCAACGTCCGCCTTGAAAAGGTCGCCGGTATGACGCCCGAAGAGGCGAAAAAGGAGCTGCTCGACAATCTGCGCGATGAGGTGACGCACGAAAGCGCGACCATTATTCGCGAGGCGGAGCAGCGCACGAAAGCCGAGGTCGACAAAAAATCGCGCGAGCTTCTGAGCATAGCCATTCAGCGAGTCGCAGCCGATCATGCAGCCGAGACGACGGTCAAGACGATTCACATTCCATCGGACGATTTGAAGGGTCGCATCATCGGGCGCGAAGGCCGCAATATTCGCAGCTTCGAGCAACTCACGGGAGTCAACCTGCTTATCGACGACACGCCGGAATGCGTGACGATTTCGTGCTTCGACCCCGTTCGTCGAGAAATCGGCCGCGTGACCATGGAAAACCTCATCGCCGACGGTCGCATCCATCCCGCTCGTATCGAAGAAATGTACGCCAAGGCCGAAAAGCTCGTGAACCAGCAGGTGCAGGACGCTGGCGAGCAGGCGACATTCGATGTGGGAATTCACGACCTGCATCCCGAACTCGTTCGCACGCTCGGCCGTTTGCGTTTTCGCACCTCGTTCGGTCAGAACGTCTTGAACCATTCTCTCGAGGTTGCCTATCTTTGCGGCGTAATGGCTGCCGAGCTCGGCTTGGACCCAGTCCCCGCGAAACGCGCAGGTCTTCTGCACGATTTGGGGAAAGCGGTTGACCACGAGGTCGAGGGGCCGCATGCCGTTATTGGCGCGGATCTCGCTCGCCGTTTCGGTGAGAAGCCGGAAATCGTGCATGCCATTGAGGCCCACCACGCCGATGTTGAGCCCAATAGCGTTCTCGACGTGCTTGTGCAAGCCGCCGATGCCGTTTCTGCGGCTCGCCCCGGCGCTCGCAAGGAAAGCCTCGAGAGCTACGTGAAGCGCCTCGAGAAATTCGAGGAGATTGCGAATTCTCACAAGGGCGTTGAGCGCACCTACGCCATGCAAGCTGGTCGCGAGATTCGCGTTATGGTCGTTCCCGAGATGGTCGATGAAGCCGCCGCCGTGGTTTTGGCTCACGACATTGCCAAGCAGATCGAGGACGAAATGCAGTACCCTGGTCAAGTGAAGGTCGTGGTGATTCGCGAGAGCCGCGCCATCGACTACGCGAAATAGATTCGTTTGGCAATTTGGAGGGGCGTCCATCGTGGCGCCTCTTTTCGTATTTCGACGTTTCGTGTCGCTTGGTCGCTTGCGAAAGCAATGGCGTATTTTTCCGACTGGGTGAAGTTCTTGGGCGGCGTTCGCCTGGGGAGCGGGCCCGAACAAGGCCACGGTTCGCTACCTCTCGCTTTGCTCGCTATGCGCTCACCTGGCTTCGCTTAATTTTAAAATAAGGGAAATTTGAGCTCAGACGACCTTGTTCGGGCCCGCTCCCCAGGCGAACGCCGCAACGGCGACAAACCGAAAGAGACGATGATGACCGATTCTGAAAAACTCGCGGCGTTTCTCGATTCGATGTCCGCAGGCGCGCGCTTCCGAGTTGAGGACGATTTGGGCGACGGCTTTGTTCGCTTGCGCGTTTCAGAGGCCGAGCGGCGACAGGCACGTCAAGATATTCGCTGCGTTGAAGATGCCGTTATCGAAATGCTGCGCAATGCCCGCGATGCGCACGCACGCACGATTATCGTAGGTGCCTCTCGTTCGGGTGATATTCGCCGCATCGTGGTGGCGGATGACGGCGACGGCGTGCCGGAGCGCCTGGTCGATCGCATTTTCGAGCCGCGCGTCACCTCGAAGCTCGATACCATGACGATGGATGATTGGGGCGTGCATGGGCGCGGCATGGCTTTGTACTCAATTCGCGAAAACGCTCAGCGCGCGCAATGCATGGCTTCCGTCGAGGGTAAGGGCAGCCTTTTTTTGGCCGATTTCGATTGCTCCCAGACTCCTGAAAAAAAAGACCAGAGCACTTCGCCTTTGCTTTTGAAGGATGACGATGGTGCGTGGAGCATTGGGCCTGGTCCGCACAATATCGTGAAAGCCGCTTCGGAGTTCGCCCTCGCGAATCGCTCGGTTTGCACGGTGTATTTGGGAAGCTTGGTCGATTGCGCGGCGACGATGTTCGCCTTTGGGCGCCAATTCTCAGGCCCTCACGATTCGCGAAGCGAAGTTGCGCCTATAAAGCGTTTAGGTTTGGCGGACGACGCTGCTCAGCTGAAAGATATCGCCGAATCGCTGGGAATTGATATGTCGATTCGCAGCGCCCATAGGATTATTGCTGGCCAGGTTGGCGTTTTGCCGCCTTTGCTCGAAACGCTCGAGAAGGCCCATGCGCAAAAAGGCGCTGAGAAGAAGCCCCAGACTAAAAAGGCGCATCAACCGACATTCGACTATCGGGGTCTGAAGATTGATGCGCGCGATATGGACGACTTTTCCGCATCGCTCAAATCGGCCTATGCGGATTTCGCCCAGCGGTATTACCTCGAGAAAGATGTGGAACCGAGCATTCGGATTGCCTCGGACGGCGTGCACGTCACCTTCCCGGTCGCGAAGCTCTGAGCCTTGCCCTGGGCATGTGCGTAATATGGCAGGATTTTAGCTTTGCGCTGTTCAGAATATTTTTAAGGTACAATTTCAGAAATGTAACAATGCATGTTTTTATGGCATAGACGCACAGAGCAACGCACTTTAAACATCGTAGAAGGACGCACATGCCAGAGCATCCCACAATCGACCATCAGGTTGGCTGCCTGAAGGTCTCGTCGAAATCTTCCCCCGCGTCGGTTGCGGGGGCTATTGCAGGCATGATCAAAGACGGGTCATGCGTTGAGATTCAGTCGGTGGGCGCGGGTGCTGTTAATCAGGCCGTGAAGGCCATCGCCATCTCGCGCGGGTTTCTCTCGCCCGTCGGCATCGAAATCGTATGCATCCCGTCGTTCGCCGATATCGTGATCGATGGCGAATATCGTACCGCCATAAGGTTCAATGTTGAGCCTCGCAGCAAATTCGACCACCCGCAAGCCTAGAAAGACACGGGCAGTTTCATGCTTTCACCCATTTCCGACAAGACGTTTTTCCTACAGGTCTTTGGATGCCAGATGAACGAGCACGATTCCGAGCGCATAGCCGGCATGCTCGAATCGCTCGGCGCCGTCCAGGTCCCCGACCTTGAAGAGTCGGAGATCGTCGTCTTTGTGACCTGCTGCGTTCGAGAAGCCGCCGATACGCGCCTTATGGGGCAGGTCGCTTCCATGAAAAACGTCCCTCTGCCGCAAGGAAGCAAACTCGACAAGCGCATCGTATGCATCGGTGGTTGCATCGGACAGCGCGACGGCGCGAAGCTTATGGAAAAGCTCGCGCATGTCGATGTGGTCTTCGGAACCCAGAATATCGACCGGTTGCCGCGACTCATCGAAAACGTCCTTGTGAATAAGGGGCATCAGGCCGAGGTCTATGAGGCGAGCGAGAAATTCGCCACCGATCTGCCAAGCAAGCGCGTGCATGCGTGGGCGGCTTGGCTACCCATAACTTCTGGCTGCAATAATTTCTGCACGTATTGCATCGTGCCTTACGTGCGCGGTAGGGAGAAGTCGCGTCCCATTGAGGATGTGGCACGCGAGGCGCAGGCGCTTGTTGATGACGGCGTGAAAGAAATCACGCTTCTGGGGCAGAACGTCAACTCCTATGGTCGCGATTTGTATGGCGAACCTCGTTTCGCTGATGTACTCCGCGCTGTTTCGGCGACGGGGGTCAATCGAATTCGCTTTGCGACGTCGCATCCGAAAGACCTTACCGACGAAGTGATTTCCCTGTTCGGAGAGCTGCCGAATCTCATGCCCGCAATACATCTGCCCGTGCAGGCAGGAAGCGATCGCGTGCTTAAAGCTATGAATCGTCGCTACACGGCGCAGCGCTATCTTGGCTTGGTGGAGAAACTGCGTGCGGCGAACCCTGACATTGCGCTTTCCACCGACGTCATTGTGGGATTCCCTGGTGAAACCGAGGAAGATTTTCAGGCGACGGCCGAACTCGTGAGAAGCGTTGGCTATGGGCAGGTGTTCACGTTCATCTATTCGAAGCGCGAGGGAACGCCGGCGGCGAAAATAGACGACCCTACGCCGAAGGAGACCATTCAGCGCCGTTTCGACGAATTGGTCGATATCGTGCAGGAGGGCGCGCATGAGCAGAACCAGCGCTTCACGGGCCGCACTCTCGAAGTTCTGGTTGAGGGAACTTCGAAGCGCGACGAGGATGTGCTTGCGGGTCGAAGCCCTCACAATGTGACGGTGCACGCTCCTATCCCGAAAGGGAAAACGATAGAGGAGCTTGAGGGCACTATCGTGAACGTGCGGATCGACGAATCGCTGACGTGGTACCTTTCGGGCGAGGTTGTCGATGCCTAGCGATGCCGAAGGGGCCGATTTCGCCTTAACGAAACCTGTCATCGTTGTCGTGGGCCCCACGGCATCGGGCAAGACCGACGTGGCGCAAGAGCTTGCGCGGCGCCTCGACGGGGAAGTGGTCTCGGCTGACTCCATGCAGATATATACGGGCATGGATATCGGCACGGGAAAGCTTCCGAGGTCGCAACGCTTGGTTACGCACTGGGGTTTCGACATCCGAAAGCCAGGCGAGGCATATTCGGCTTCGTTGTTCCAGAGCTATGCGCGCCAGTGCTTTTGCGATATCGACGCGCGCGGCAAACGCTGCGTTCTTGCGGGCGGCACGGGGTTTTATGTGCGAGCTGCGATAGACGATTACGATTTCGCGGCGGGCGAGCAAACGGGAAACCCTGTACGCGAGAAGTGGGCGGCGTATTTGGCGCGCAACGGCGCTCAGGAACTTTGGAGTGAACTCGATAGGCGCGACCCCGAAAGCGCGCGCATTATTCATCCGAACAATTCGAAACGAGTTGCGCGGGCGTTGGAGATGCTCGAACTCGAGGGTGTGTCATACGCGAAGCAGCACGAGGGGCTTTCGACTTTGCGTCAAGCGGTTCCAGCGCTTTTTTTCGGATTGGCCGTTGATCCAGAATTGCTGAAGCGTCGCATAGATGCGCGGGTCGACCGTATGTTCGACGATGGATTGATCGATGAGGTGCGCGGCTTATGCGCAGACGGTTTTGAACAAGCGCTTACGGCCCGCGAGGCCATTGGCTACAAGGAAGTGGTCGCGGCGCTCGAAGGACGCTGCACCATGGACGAAGCTCGTGAGTCCATAAAACTCGCCACCAGGCGCTATGCGAAACGCCAGCGTTCGTGGTGGCGGCGCGACGAGCGCGTGCGCTGGATTGAGGCGGATGATGGCTGCGCGACGCGAATAGCCGATGAGATCGAACCGTTTCTGTAGGAGCATGCTGTGTCTTTTGCCGATTCTCTTTCAACGATGGACGAAGGTTGCGAGCGCGCGATTCTCGTGGGCGTTCAATTCAAAGGCGGGGATTTCTCGAAGGTGGAATCTTCTCTTGCCGAATTGGCGCGGCTCGCAGACACTGCGGGAGCCGAGGTTGTGGCCACTACGTCTCAGAAGCTCGACGCCCCTAACCCGCGCACCTTTGTGGGCTCGGGCAAGGCCGAAGAGATTGCCGAAATGTGCCGGGCCTATGCGGCCGACGTGGTGATTTTCGACGATGAGCTCACCCCTTCCCAGCAGAGCAATTTGGAGAAAGCTGTCGCAAAAGATGTGAAGGTAATCGATCGCACGGCGCTGATCCTCGATATCTTTGCGCTGCATGCGACTACGAAAGAAGGCCGTCTGCAGGTTCGCCTTGCGCAAAACCAATATCTGCTTCCTCGCTTGCGCGGCATGTGGGCGCATCTCGCCAGCAATCGCATGGGCGGCGGCGTGGGGTCGCGTTTCGGCGAAGGCGAAAGCCAGCTCGAGGTCGATCGCCGCATGGTGAGAAAACGCATCACGTCGATTCGCCGCGAACTCGAGCAGGTTTCCCGTATGCGCGAAACGCAGCGCTCGGCGCGCTATGCCTCTGGCGTATTCAAAGTTGCGGAAGCGGGGTATACGAACGCCGGAAAATCAAGCCTCATTAATCGCTTGACCGATGCCGACGTGCTTTCGTATGACAAGCTGTTCGCGACGCTCGACTCAACTACGCGCAAACTCGTCTTGCCCGAAGGGCGAGAGGTCACGCTCACCGATACGGTCGGCTTCATTCAGAAGCTGCCAACCACGCTGGTTGAGGCATTCAGAAGCACGCTTGACGAAATTCGCGGTGCCGATTTGGTGCTCCATGTGATTGACGCTTCGTCCCCCGAACGCGAAATGCAGATGCGTGCGGTGGAAGATACCCTAGAGCAAATCGGAGCCCAAAACATTTCGCGCATTACCGTTTTCAATAAGGTAGACCTTATCGACGAGGCGCAAGCGGAGGCGCTTTCGCGGCTTCATCCTGGCGCCGTGCTGGTCTCGGCTGAAACGGGGCAGGGATGCGATGACCTTATCGATGCCATTGCGCGCGCTGCTACGGCGACCGAGGAAACAATGATGCTTTCCATTCCCTTTTCGCGCGGGGATATCGTTTCAATCGCGCATTCGAAATGCACGCTGATCGCCGAAACGTTCGACGAGAACGGAACGAATCTTACGGTTCGCGTGCCTAAGGATTTGGCGAGGGCATTTGAACCGTTCAGGGTTTCGTAGCGGTCGCCTTTTTCCTAAGCATTCGCCGCAAGTGCGAGGTATAAGACAGCTTAGTCGGCTTTGCTCTAGAGGCGACGAAACACCGCGACCACTTTGCCGGCGATGGACACGTTTTCCGTTACGATGATCGGTTCCATCGACGAATTCTCTGGTTGCAGGCGGACATGCCCTTTTTCCTTATAGAAACGCTTGACCGTTGCACCGTCGTCGACGATGGCGACGACGATATCGCCATTGTTGCAGGTTCGCTGCTCTTTTACGGCGACAAAGTCGCCGTCGTTGATCCCTATTTCGATCATGGAATCGCCGCGCACCTTGAGCAGGAACGAGCTTGAGTCGCCGACGATTTCAACGGGCAGAGGGATGGTTTCCGTAACGTTTTGCTCAGCCAAAATGGGAAGGCCCGCTGCCACATTGCCAACGACGGGCAGATTCACCACGTTCGAGAATGCGCCTGCGCCTACCGATTCGACCTCTGGCTCTTTTTGGGCGTGCTTCGGTTCGCGGCCAACGATTGTGATGCACCGCGACTTGAGCGGGTCGCGGTGGATGAAGCCTTTTTCCTCGAGCGTTTTCAGATGAACGTGGACCGTGGAAGGCGAAGACAACCCCAGCCCCTCGCAGATATCGCGCACCGTTGGCGCTATGCCCGTTTCGTCGATGCGCTGCGCAATGAAATCGAGCACGGCTTTCTGCTTCTTCGTAATCTTCTTGCTGTTCGTGATTTCATTGTCGGCCATGGAAACTCCTGTCGAACAAATGTTTGAAAAAATATTGACTCGAACTTTTGTGCGCTTTATTATAAGCACGAACAAAGGTTCGTTGCAAGCTTGAATTGGAGGAGCTGTCATGGAAATGGGCAAGGAAAACGCGCAGATTATCGGCATTGCTCCCGTGGGTGCTTCCGCGTTCGATGGAACGGCTGCGCGCAAGGTGAGCGAGCCTGTTTGCATCATCGCGGTCGACCGTCGAAACACTGATCCTTCGGCAACGAACCATGAGCTTTCAAGCGATGGTTATACTCTTAAAGATGACCTCGTTTTCGCATTTCGCAGCCTCGGCATCTCCGAATTGGTCAATGAGACGAAACAGGGAAGCCTGGCGGGGGTTCCCCTTAAAGGTGCAACTCCGAAAAACGTTATCGTCGTTTCTTTGATTATTTTTGTGCTGAGCTCGCTCTATATCCTTTTCTAGCTTCTTCTTTGCCCGCCGTCGCTTGCTGCGTTTGCGGCGGCGTGGCGCTGCGTCCCGATATTTCGGTTTGGGTTTGGTCTTTCTCTCGTGTGAATTGCTCGAGTGGCTCTTGAAGCCCGCTTTGAACGTGTATGATGGGTCGAGCAATTTCGGATTCGCGGCCATCGCCGTTTGCGAAAGCACGATAGGAGGGCATATGCGCTGCCCGGTCTGTGGACATCCCGAATCGAAGGTCGTCGATTCTCGTCCGTCCGATGAATTCAACTCCATTCGCCGTCGTCGCGAATGCCTCAAGTGCGGAAATCGCTTTACGACGTATGAGCGCCTTGGCGACAATCCCATCATCGTTGTGAAATCAGATGGGACCACCCAGGTATTTGACCGTGAAAAGCTTTATCGCGGAATCAGCATCGCTTGCGCGAAGCGCCCCAATATTCCGAACGAGAAGAAGTCGGAAATCATCGATTCCATTGAGTCGGAACTTCGTGCGGCGGGACGTTTGGAGATTCGTTCGAAAGATCTGGGCAATATCGTCCTCGAGCATCTTAAGGGTCTCGATGACGTCGCCTATATTCGCTTTGCCAGCGTCTACAAAGATTTCCAGACAATCGAAGAATTCAAAGAGGCGCTTGCGGGCCTCGAATAGCGGCGAGTACGGAGCAATCCATGAATACCCTTGCAATTGAGATTACCAAGTTGCGCGACGACGCTGTCATTCCCGAATATGCCTACCCAGGCGATGCTGGTATGGACTTGCGCGCCGTCGAGGCTTTTCGCTTGGAGCCTTTCGAGCGTGCCCTGATTCCAACGGGGCTGGCTATCGCCATACCCGAAGGCTATGCTGGTTTGGTTCAGCCTCGCAGCGGGCTCGCCATTAAGCAGGGCGTTACCGTCTTGAATACCCCTGGCCTTATCGACAGCCACTATCGCGGCGAACTCAAGATTGCCCTTATCAACCTCGACCCAAAATCGACCTTCGAAGTTCACCCGGGCGATCGCATCGCGCAGCTTGTGATTCAGAAAGTCGAATGCGTTAGTTGGAATATTGTTGATGCGCTCGATGAAACCGAGCGTGGGACGGGAGGCTTTGGAAGCTCTGGCGTCCAATAAGCCGAATCTGAGGAAGGGCCCACAAACCCGCTTTCGTTCTATTGCCGCAAAAGCCAGCGCCATTTGGTCGCTGGCTTTTGTGTTTTGGAAGGTGTGTTGAGGTTGATTTCGTCTTTCTTGAATCTTGCAATTCGTAATCTGTTCAGGTGTTTCCTTCTTGATTCAATTGTCAAGCCATTTTTCCACGAAGATTTTTTTCTTCGCCTTCTTTATCCTTCGAAAAGAATGTTCTCTAAATACAGTTTCGAGGATTTATGATTCACACTCGCCTGATAGACGACAGGCAGCGCGATATTTTTTTGAGCTACCTACGTCAGGATGGGGTTTTTCGAAAGAAGATTGGCGTTTCGGATTGGTTCAAGCTCTGCATTAACCTCAACGCCCATGGGTTGCTTATGGTTAATGCGGCAAATATTGCCAACTACGCGCCTTCGCCCGTTGCGAAAAAGGTGGCGGCGCAGCGCGTCCAACACGATGCGAAAATGCGGCTGCGTTTGCGGTCTCTGCGCGCCTTCGACGATGCGGCTGCGCGTTGCGGTCTGAGTTATGCGCTTATCAAAGGGATGCCCTTCTCGCAGATGCTCTACGGCGATGCGTTTGCGAGGGATTCTGGCGATATGGACATCCTCGTTGCGCAAGACGACCTTGCGAAGGCCGATTGGGCAGCTCGCCAGGCAGGGTGGATTCAGCCAGCCGAGGCTTACAAAGCCCGAAGGGCGCTCGACGCAGGAACGCTGACGCCAGAAGGTCTCTCGAAGCTGGCTTCTTCGTTCAGCCTTCGAAGCAGCAGGTTTTTGCCTCACGTGACCAATTACTATTACGCTCATGAGGACGGTCAAATCGACTCGCTCGAAGTTCATGATCGCTTTTACGCTCTGGGCGCGGAGATTTGCGAAAGCATGCTGTGGTCCTTTTCAACGGAAGTTGAGCTTGGAGAAAGGCCATTCCGCTCGGTCTCTCCAGAATTCGCCTTCCTTTTGTCTGCGCTATCGCTCTATGAGGATTCGGAATGCGTGCGGCCGAATACGTTTACGCGCGACGACATGGGCTTGAAGACGTGCTTCGACGTTCGCAGATGGCTGCAAATTTTCGATGATGGGGAAGGCGTTTCTCGCGTACGAGATTTGGCGTGCGCGCTTGGCGTTGAGGAGAAGTTCGGCCGCGCTTTGGCGATTGTCGACGAAGTTTTTCCAGATGAGGCCCGTTCGTTGAATTGGGCGTCAAGCCATGGGAAAAGCGCATGGAGCATGTCCTACACGGATAAGGTCTTCTTGCCCGATGCGAGGGCCGAATCGGGCGCGCTCGATATCGCCAAATCGTTCTCCGAATGTCTGAAGCGGGGCAGCTTCGGCGGTTTTTCATCCGAATCGTGGCGCGAACAGCGGCGTTTGCCAGCTGAGTGCGGGCTTTTCGATACGGGTTTTGCCTTTAAGATTCAGGCTTGCTGCCAAAGCAATCTGAGCTTTGCATGGCTCATTCCTTTTGAATTCGAACGCTCTCTCGATAGCCTCGTATTCCAGGCGGTGGTGCTGGACTCGTCATCGCCTGGGCCGAAGGTGGGGTATCGCGTGAACTGCTTTGCCGAGAATGGAGCGTGGAAAGCGCTGAGGACTTCCCTCGGCGCGAATAGCGTCGATGGCCACGCCAATAAAATGTCGCGCGGGCAGGAGTGCTGCATAGAGCGCGTTCGTCTTGAAACGCATATTGAGCTGCGGGTGTCTTTCAAAGAATCTGGCTTTCTCGACCTTGGTCGTCTGTTGCTTTTTCCATCGGTAAACGAGCAGATCGTGGGGCAGCTATTCCGTCGTTGTGCGGGTTTCGACTTTATCGAGGAGGCCGAACGGGCGATGCATGAATGCAAAACTTTTTCTGCCAGTGCATCTCAATAACGAGGTCAAGAGCCATTTTCTGATTGTCTTGGTTGGCTTGCTTTCTAGTGTGTGGGGAAGCTTGCCTCTGGTTGCTTACGGGGGATTTTATGGAATATCGCATCGCAAAGGGGGCCTGCGTCGATCGAGTGGCCGACGAAACCGTCGTCACGCTCCCAACGGGGGATGTCGTTGTCTTGAACGCCGCCGCAGCTGTCGTGTTCGGTGCGGTCGTTTCAGGCGGCGCCGATTTGGACGAGGCCGCCTCTCTTCTCGCCCGACGCTATGATGTGAAAATCGATCGCGCGCGCCGCGACGCGAGGATTTGCATCGCTCGTTTGCGCGGTGAAGGCGTGATTGAGCCGAAGCGGAGAACGCTCGCCCATACTCGCGTCGAAGCGCCCGTTTTGTCGCGTCGCCATTTTCTGGGAGGCACCCTTTCGGCCGCAGCGTTCGCGGCGATTTCGGCGGGGAATGCCTTCGCCGACAGCGACGGCGCTCGCTTCGGGTATTGGGAAAACTCCTCCGTGGTGGACCGCCGCCGCATTTGGCATGACTCTCGGGGCTTTTCGGTCTCGCTTCCCGAAAAGATAAAAAAGGTTGCACCTGTGGGCTCGTTCGCCCATAGCGTCATGGAGAGCATAGACCCGTCGATGATCGTGCGAGCCACGAACTGGGGTATGCGTGCTTCTGTTGCCAGCGATGCCGAAGAGGCCGGTTCCGAGCTTGGCGAGTCGTCTGGCGCGTGCCTGTGCGGTTTCGTGCTCGAGGCCGAAGAGGCGGATATCGTTTTGAGCATCGTCCCTGCCGATTCCCCCTTGGCGAGCAACGAGATGGCTGCAAGAAACGATGCGGGTGTGCCCATCGTCCATATGGTTGCTGGCGCCAATGATTTGCCCGATTTATATGAGGCTTTGGCCGATTTGCTGGAAAACGAGCATGCGAGAGAGATTGGCGAATATCTCGCCGACCTTTTGAGGCTGTTGGATTGGTCGAAATTCTCGATGGCACAAGAATCTCGCAAGTCGGCCTATGTGGGAATGGGCGATTCGGGCTTGAACACGCGAGGTTCGAACACGGTGCTTTCGGCCGCGCTCGATTCTGCCGGCGCCTTGAATGCCGCGCGCGATATGCGGGGAGCCGTTGTTGGGCTTTCGGCCGCGGATGTGGCTGCGACCTCGCCCGACCTTGCTATCGTGTGCCCTTCGGGCGCTTCGTTTAATCGGACGCTTTCGGCCGAGGCACTCGCGATGTGGTTTGATGGGGGCGAGCTTTCGGGCCTGTGTCCCGTTTTGCTCGAGCCCCTTACGCCGTATGGATGGCTCGACCGTTCGCCGCTCGTCATCTACACGATAGGCGCTTTGTGGGTCGCGGCGGCGCTGTACCGCGACGATTGCGACTTTGATATTGGAGTGGTTGCCTCCGAATATTGGGATTATCTGTTCGGAGTCGACATCTCGTCGGACGATGTTCTCGCGACGCTCGAGGCGTCCGATCTTAGCTCGCTGCCCTCATCGCTTTTCGCCGAAACCGACTCCTCGATTGAAGATGACGATTGTGGCGAATCTTACGATTCTCCCGATATTGAGGTGATATCGGCGGGGTCGATTGCCTCGGCGCGGTCGTTCATGGGCTCTGGCGGCGGCGGTGGTGGCGGCGCGACGGGCGGCGGCGAGGTGGTCTATCATATGGAGGGAGCAAACAAATGACGAGCGAGCGCAAGATGCCCAAGATTTCCAAGAAGTCCGTCCTCATCTGGCTCGCGGCGATAGTCGCTCTGCTGGCGTATTGCTCCGCCGAGATCGTCTCGTTCGGACGCGCCTACTCCGAGACCCGCGAGCCCGCCAACGTCTTCGAGGAGATGTACTGGAGCTCGATAGACGCAAACAGCTGGGCCGCGGTCTCCTTGCAGGGCGGTCCTATCTGGCTGATTTCCTCGCAGGGCACGCCTATTTTCCCCTATAAGTATCTCCCAGCGGCCCTGAATCCGTCCAAGGAAGACCAGATGAGGCAGGCGGGCTTCGCGTGGACGCCGAGGCGGGCTACTCCTGGCGTTATGTATCACGGCGCTTTTGACTGCGATAGCGACGATACTCCTGAAGAATTTGAGAGGCGTTTCAGCGATTACTACGGCAGCTGGGTCTATTCCGTGGATTGGGAATACGAGCTCGCGTCGGGCGAGAAGGTGTACGTGAAGGGGATAGAGTTTCTTGATAGGGGGACGACAAGCCTGGCCTTTGACTGCAACTGTGAGATCTCCTTCTTCGTGACGACCGAGAAGGACGCCCGCGTCGAATATGACATGACCTGGAGGCATTCGCAGATAGGGCCAAATTTCAAATTTTGCGTATGCAAAGTCGAACTCGCGTACGATTCAGCGGAGAGGAGCCTCTCGCCAGTTCTTTATATGAAGAGCGATTACGACAGCGAGGAACTGCGTTATATGGAGAGCGACTACGACAGCGAGGAGCTGCGGGCGATAGCGGAGAAGGCCACGGCGTCGTTTCTCGGCGATTACCTCTCGGCTGCCGACAGCAGGTTTTCCCAAGACGACCTGGGGTCGTTGAACTGGCTCGACTGGGAAACGATCGGCGTAGCGCGAAATAAGACTGACGCATAGGAGCCCAGCGGGCAGCGCCGAAACACGCTGCGGCCCATTCGTGCGATGCATTGGATTTGCGGTGAGCCCTCCCACTATATGAAAAGGCGCGACTGGGCGGGGAGCAAACGTAAAAACACGCAAGGTTCAAAGGAGAATTTTCATCGTGAAGGGAAATATGAAAGTGGAAGATGCTCTTTCAGAACAGGGCGAAGAGGCGCGCAGCTCATTAACGCGCAGGGGATTCGTTGCCGCTGCTGTTGCGGGGATTGGAGTTGTGGCGGTTGGGTCGGCGGCATCCTGCTCGTCGCGCGGCACAGCATCGGGAGGGACTTCTCTGCCTGCCGAGTCGTCGTACGACCCCAATCGTGGCGGCTCTGTGCGCGCAATGCCCGCGAATCATTTGGCGCAAAGCCTCATTGCGGCTGTGGCTCCTCGAAGTTTAGCCGCTTTGGCCGATTCCTTCGCGACGGGCGAGTGTCCTCAGGGATTGGATGCTGAATCCCTTTTGCTTGCGGGTTCCTTTTCGGCGCTTTCCTTATCGGGCTTCAAAGCCATGGTCGAGTCGTGCAGTCCGGATGTTTTGGTGTATGCGTCTCATGGAAATACCGCCGAGCGACAGGCGTTCGTCGATTTCGCGGGCAATGTCTCTTTGCCGTATGTCGCCGTCGACCTTGACGAAACTTCGTTTTCGGAAGCCGCGCGAGCAGTGGCAAAGGCGCTTTCCGTGGACGAGAATCAGGTTTCTATTCAGGCGCTCGAGGGCGTAGACAAGGTTATCGCATCGGCGGCGAGCGTGGCATCCGGAGATCGTTTTTTGGTATACGCGGGCGGCGGCGACGAAGGTTTTTTGGCGTATGGGCCCGACGCGCCCGCTAATCGCATGCTTGAGTCTTCGGGCTCGATTCCCCTTGTGGTAGAGGGCATATATGGGACGGAATCGTATATCGTCGACAGCGACTCCGTTGATGGCGATGACCGCTTTCCTGAAATTGTGTTCCTGCTTACTCGAAAGGCGGGGCAAGACTATATTGACGACAGGATTGATACGGTACTGTGGCAGGTGAGCACACCTGGTCGTGCCCAGTGCGTTTTCCCTGCTCTTGCGGGTGGCATCGCTTGGATTGGGGAGATGTCGGAATTCGCCATGGAGACTATCGGCGCCGCATGGATCGCGTCTCTTTTGTATCCCAGCCAGGTTGGTGTCGATGCCGATGCGCTCGTCAAGGGCCTCTATAGCTCCTTGTTCGGCGCCGTTCCTTCAAAAGATGAATTCGCTCAGCAAAGCGCGGAATGCATCGCTGCGCGACTTCCTGTGAGCAAGGCCGATTTGGATTCCGAGATGGCGGCGCGTAAAGAGGCGAACGAGAAGTACGCTCAGGAAATGGTGGAGTCGTTGCATTCATCGAACGACGTAAGCAATTATTCGGATGAAGAGTTGTATCAGGTATATACGGATATGTGCGAGGCCTTCGGCCGCGAGCCCAACGACGAAGACTGGCATAGGATGCTTGCGCAAGCTCGCGGGGAAAATTGATGCGAGAGTTTTCGGACGACCGTGTCGCGTTGAGCGGGGCTTCGTGCGTTCGCATTGGGTTCGGCGGGGTTTTCGGCGAAGCGTCGCTCGGCTTCGAGGATGGCGAGATGGCGAAGCGAATCGCGCGAGTCTTTTCCGGCGTTGCCCTGCCGAATGAAAGTTACTCCTCGTGCGATTTCCGAATTGCTTCTCGCATGCAACGGCATAAGGTTTTTCTCCGCGACGGTTCGCGCGCGGCAGCATGCTCGTCTGAAGCGCAACTCGTCGGCTCGCTCGATGCGATATTTGATGCGCGCCTTCGGGAGCCTGCGTCGGTGGAGATATGCGCCGTCCATTCCTCGTGTGTCGAGGTTGCGAATGGGCTCGTGGCGTTTACGGGGGTTTCGGGAAGCGGCAAGACCACGCTTGCGTTGGCCTGTGCGATGAGAGGGCTACCTCATGCGGGTGATGAGTTTGGGCTGCTGAATATGAATACGGGCATGTTTTGCCAGGCTGAATACCCCGTTGCGCTGAAAAGCGCCCTGCCCATTGCGGCCATTTCCCCCAATATTGCGGAAGGCTCCCTTGAGGCGGTGAGCCCCTTCGGGATTGCTTCGCGCCTGCATTCGCGCAGCGAGATTCTCGCCCTTCTGCATGCGAGGCGCGCCGCGGCATCGGAATGGCGGCCCCTCGTTGCGATTGTGTCGGTGGAAAGAAAGAACTGCATCAGGCCGCATATCGAAGATCTTCAGGTAAGCGATTGGGTAGGGCGCCTCATGCCCTCCATCGATGCGCCCGTTTCGAGAGGCGAGCTTTTTTCTCGGCTTTTGAGCCTTCCCCTGAAGGCCGGCGTGAGAGTCTTGAGACTCGAATACGACGACGCCTTCGATGCTGCATGCTTGGTTGACCGGTATTTTCGCTAGCTTCGCCGCTCTGGAACGCTTCTTCCTCCGTTCGCAACAGCTTTGAAACCTTATGGAAACATGTAACATTTACGAAACATACGGCTCGTATTCTGATTGCGTCACATGGAGGGCCCCTCGCGAACGCCGAGGGTTCGTGCCTGTCCATATTTGCCATTGCGTGAAGGAGAATTGCATGTCCTACGCCGAACGAATCCTCGAACAAGTGAAGGCGAAAAACGCCGACCAGCCTGAATTCATCCAGGCGGCAACCGAGATTCTGAACACTCTCGGCCCTGCGCTCGACGCGCATCCCGAATACGAAGAGAACGCGCTTCTCGAGCGCTTCGTTGAGCCCGAGCGCGTTGTCATGTTCCGCGTTCCCTGGGTTGACGATTCTGGCAAGGTCCAGGTCAACCGCGGTTATCGCGTGGAGTTCAATTCCGCCATTGGCCCCTACAAGGGTGGTTTGCGCTTTAACCCGACGGTCACCCTCGGCATGTTGAAATTTTTGGGCTTCGAGCAGATTCTGAAGAATTCGCTCACCACGCTGCCCATGGGCGGCGGCAAGGGCGGCTCCGATTTCGACCCCAAGGGCAAGTCGAACAACGAGATCATGCATTTCTGCCAATCGTTCATGACCGAGCTGTGCCGCCACATTGGCCCGAACACCGACGTGCCTGCGGGCGATTTGGGCGTCGGTGGACGCGAGGTTGCCTATATGTTCGGCCAGTACAAGCGCATTCGCAACGAGTGGACCGGCGTGCTTACGGGCAAAGGCCTCTCTTTCGGCGGCTCGCTTGCCCGAACCGAAGCCACCGGTTATGGCCTGGTGTATTTCGTTGACGAGTACCTGAAATCCAACGGCGATTCTTTCGAGGGCAAAAACGTCGTCGTGCACGGCTCCGGCAACGTGGCTATCTACGCTGTGCAAAAAGTCTCCCAGCTCGGCGGCAAGGTTTTGGCTTGCTCCGACACGAGCGGATGGGTCGAGGACCCCGATGGAATCGATTACCAGGTGCTCGAGCATGTCTACAACAAGAAGCGCTCGGGCAACGACAAGGGCGTCACGCTCGCCATGTATCTCGATGAGCGCCCCGGCGCCGTGTGGCATGCCGAAGACGGGCGTGGCGTTTGGCAGGTTCCCTGCGATATCGCGCTGCCGTGCGCTCGCGAGAACACGCTGCTGCTCGAAGATGCCAAGGCGCTCGTCGCCAATGGCTGCAAGGTGGTTGGAGAGGGCGCGAATATGCCCTCGACCATCGAGGCGACCGAGTACTTCCTGGAAAATGGTGTCGCCTTCATGCCTGGTAAGGCGGCTAACGCTGGCGGCGTGCTCGTTTCCGGCCTTGAGATGAGTCAGAATGCCGAGCATCTGTCCTGGACCTTCGAAGAGGTCGACGGCAAGCTCGAGGAGCTTATGCGCGGCATGTTCCACAACGTTGACGATACCGCCAAGAAATACGGGCACGAAGGAAACTTCGTCATGGGCGCCAATATCGCCGGCTTCGAGAAAGTCGCCGATGCCATGATCGCCCAGGGCGTCTGCTAGCTTTTTCGAAAAATTTCGGAGCTCAATACCTCGAAGGCCTCTCTGATAGCTATCAGAGAGGCCTTCGGTTTTTCGGTTTTCGTTTGGGCCTATTCGGGCTTCGGGGTTGCCTCGGCTGTGGCGTCTTGCTCGGGCGCCGCTTCTTGGCTTGCCTCTTCTTCCGCCTCTGGCGTAGGCGCGGGTTCGGGTTCGGGCTTTACGTCGATGGGCATGGCGTGGCCGCATGCCATGCAGAAATTCGCCTCGGGTGTGACGTTCGCGCCGCATTCGGGGCAAATGCGAGGTGCTGCGCCCTGGCGTGAGGATTCCGCTTCGGCTGCGATCCGTTCGAGTTCGGCGGCGATGGCCGAGCGGTCGTTCGCGATGGCGTCAAGCGATGCGATGATGTCTTCTCGGCCCTCAAGAAGTTCGGGGCGCTCCTTTACCGCGTTGATGAGACTTTCCCCGAGCTGCGCGCAGGTATCTTTCCATTGGCGGTCGAGTTCGCTTTGGCGGAAGCGCAAATTGGCGGTGTCGGCGAGGCGAGAAGCCGCCGAGGCTCCCTTGTTGAAGACGTCGCCCGCGGCGGCGGCTCCTTTGTTGAACATGTCGTTCAGGTCGTTCATGAATCCCATAGTTAGTCCTCCTTAGACGATGGGTCCATCATATCAAGGTACGCGCGGTAGGCGACGCTGCGCGTTGAAACGGCAATCGATCGCCGCGCGCCATCTTCGAACGTGCGCACGAACGTGGCCTTTTCGGGCAGAAGCGCCATGCAGAGGCACGAGCCGATGGCGAAAGATATATCGGTGGCGAAAATGTAGGCAGTAAGGCGCGCCTCATCTTGAAGGGTGCCGAAAAGCAGCGCATCGAGAAGCATCCATGCGCAAAGCGCAAGCAGCACTCCTCCCACCAGGGCATACAGGTAACTCCAGAACGTCGCCTTGCTTTTGTCCGCCCGCAAGCAGGCTTCGGCGGCGATGATGAGCGCGGCGGCGCCCGAGGTCGAAAACGACACGAGCGGGCTGATGCCAAAGCCGATGGCCGCGGCCCCTAAAGCGAGCAGCGCTGCCAAAGTAATCCAAGGAAGCGAGCCCAGGAGCCTTTCCTTGAAGGGGCGCTTTTGCGGAAGCTCGCCTTCGGTTTCGACTCGTACGAGCTTGCCATGCGCATGCCGAAGGTTCGTCGAAGAGACGTTGCGGCCGAGCCCCGACATCTCGTCTGCCTTTACGAACGCCCAGCCCGCGATGGCAAGCGCTGCCACGATTGCTGCGAATATTGCCATGCGGCCCCTTTCGATTCGTCGGAGAAATTGTAGCGCCACGCATGGTGCGCTCATAAGGATATGCTTCCCTTGTTGCCTTTTTGAGGATAAGCGGGCGCGCATGGTAGTATCGCTCGAGAAAACGGAAGGGAAGCGCCTCGCGCGCGCGAAGAAGGGGTTTGCATGAAGGTCACCATTTATTCGGATGGCTCATCTCGAGGAAATCCCGGGCCTGGCGGATACGGTTCGGTCATGCACTACGTTGACCCTTCGGGCAAGCTGCACGTTAAGGAGCTCTCGCAGGGCTTCGCTTCCACCACGAACAACCGAATGGAGCTGCTCGGCGTTATCGTGGCGCTCGAGGCGTTGAAACGACCGTGCGAGATAGAGGTCGTATCCGATTCCCAATACGTCGTCAACGCCTTCAACCAGCATTGGATAGACGGTTGGTTGAAACGTGGCTGGAAGAACGCGAAGAAAGAACCCGTGAAAAACGCCGATTTATGGAAACGGCTGCTCAATGCGATACGCCCGCACGATGTTTCGTTTCGCTGGGTGAAAGGCCATGCGGGTCATCCCGAAAACGAGCGCTGCGACGAGCTTGCTACGATGGCTGCCGACGGGGACAATCTCCTGGTCGACGAAGGCTTTGCGGGGTAGGCAGGCAATCCAAAAAGAGAAGGGGCGCTCAGGCCCCTTCGCTTGTTGTCAGAATGATTTCTTTTTGTCTCGCTGCTTGCGCTTCTGGGAATTCTCGTTTCCCGTGATGATGGTCTGTGGTGATTCGAGGAGATACTTTCTCAGGAACGCCGCCTCCTCTTCCGTGAGTTGGCGCCCATTTTCATGAAATCTCATGCTTTGCGCCCCTTCTGCGGTATCGGCCATGCGTCCTCCATCCCTGGCCGCGTTCCCTCAAATACGCGGCGTTTGCGAGCGCCTTATGCGGGAGCTCGCTTTCGTATGGCCTTACTATAGTTGAGCATCTGCCGGTGCGCCGAGGATGCTCGGTATTAAACGGGGGACGGCGTGATATCGCGGGCAGCGGTTTTAATGCCCTGGCGAAGGGAAGCTTGGCGGCGGCGAACGGCAGGCCGTCGGCGAATCCGATGAAGCGAGCGCAAGGCGAGGCGGCTTCGTCGTGCGATGCGATTGAGGCGGGGTATAATCGGCGCGGACATATTCGGCCGCGTTTCGGCCATTCTCAAGAGGTGACGATGGGTTCTCGTTTTTCTGTCAAGCTGGGTTTTTTCGCTAAGCGCTGCGTTGTCGATATCGTTCCCGGGATGCCCGATGGGGCTTTCTACGGCTATATATCGACGGGCGTCGCTATGCCTTCGCACGGGGCCTGCTACGTGGCCCAATTCGACTCGAGTGCGACTGGGCGCGCGCGAATTATCGCCTACGTGGATTTGTTTGGACGCGCGTATGCCTGCGACGCTCCTTTGAGCGAGGAGCCGAAAGTCGAAGCGACGATGGTTCTCTATTCGTCCGATGACCAAAGCGAAGACGCCGTCTCTGGCCTTTCCGAAACGGCTGGGATAGACGTTTTCTCGGAGTCGGGGGAGCGTCGCCATGCGGCCGAAGTGACTGTTTCGGGAATCGAGAACGTTCGCAGCGCCCTTTTCGAGTACAAGACGGTCGATTCTTCGTTCGAGGGGGATTTTCGCGTTAAGACCCAGGCCGACTATTTCGAATTCATGGCGACGGCCTATTTGGCCTTCGTCGAGTTCGGGCATTTTCGCGAGCCGTTAGGCGGAAATCCTTCGGGAACGTTCGACTTGGAGGCGATCTATCAGCGCTTTTCGAACTTCGATCTTTTCGATGCGGTGAACCACGAGGTTCTTGAGGCGGAAAACTCATGGTCCGAGAACCCCGCGAATGCGCGCGGGATTGAGCGATATTTGGTTCATATGCTGCATGAAAGCGGGATCGTCGGACTTTCTGCCGATGACCTTTGTCTGCCAGGGGCTATCTCGGGCCCCAATGCGCGCCTTATTCGAACCGCTCGCTACGCAGATATGTTCTACGTCGATTTCTATTTCAATACGGCCAGCGAATGCATTGAAGACGGCGCCTTTACGACGAGCGAGAAAACGCGCGAGGCTCGCCGAAAGCTGCTTCGGGCTGAAAGCGCGCTCAATCGTTTCAGGCTTATCGCCTGGTATCTCGAGGGGGTTGGCGAGGGGAATTTCGACGATTCTGAAGCATCCATCTCGGAATACGACGCCTCCTATGCCGAGCTCATCTGCATGCAGGCCCCCGATCCGAGTGACCCCGCGGATGTTTCTGGGCGCTGGGATACCCATCTCGCCATTTCGCGCTCGGGCGAGCTATGGCGCCTTCCGTATCGCGTCTCTTATGAGTTTTGCCTGAACGAGGGCTGCGATGCTGTGGCCTTCAGCCTGGCCGTGCCCGATAAGGGCGTCATGGCCCAGACGACCTGGGACGCCGATGCGAATCGGTATGTCGCGATTGACGAGCGCAAAGGAAACGACCTGGAAACTCGCTATGCGGGCCATGCGGCATTGCTCGCCGCCGCCTGCGCATTCCACGCCTCTCCCCAGGTTTCGACCGTTTGCGTGAACTGCCTGCGCGGCGGATCGAAAGACGACGTGGTGATTTCCGTGCGCTTCGATAGGGAGCGCTTCTGCATTGCCTATGCAAGCGAAGACGGCCACTCGTTCTCTTCTCCGCGCGATACGCTCGG
This sequence comes from Subdoligranulum sp. CAG:314, assembly GCA_963635715.1. GTDB lineage: Bacteria > Actinomycetota > Coriobacteriia > Coriobacteriales > Eggerthellaceae > Slackia. The sequence goes on from CAVHFS010000002.1 coordinate 80,169, forward strand.
GGTTTTCGACGCTCGCTTCGAGATATCCGACCTTGGCCGCTTGCAGGCCGTCGACCCGCTTTTCAATATGGGGGAAGGGGAGTTCGAAACAAGCTTCGAGCCCACCATTGCGCGCGACCGTGCGCATCTCGACGATGCAGCGCAGGAGCTCCTCGGCGTCGATTGCGCTATGGACATGAATATCTTCGAGGATGCTCAGCGGCGCGTTTTTGCCGACGAGGTTATCGATGCTTTGGACAATGGTGCGGATTCGGCGCTCGAAAAGCTGAAATGCATCCACGATAGAAGCGAAGATTTGTTGGTGCGCGGCATCTGCTCGAGGCTCGCGGAGGATTTTTCGGAACACGGCTGCAGCGATGCCTCGTTTATCGAGGTGAAGGAAGCGTTCATCGACGCATACGGCCTGCGGGCGCTCGCCCTGCGCGCGTCGGCGCTCGTGAGGGATAACGACCCTTCGGCTATCGGAGTTTTGGAAGAGCTTGCCGCTCTCGGCGATTCGCTCGAGGGTTTTTCCGACTCGAGCCGTGCGTGCTATCGGTATTTCGATGGCTATGAGTCGCGGGCGATGTATTCGAGGTATTGCGCCGCAGACGCTTCCGGCCGCAAGGTATTGCCCCTTCCTGACGAGGTGTTTCTCGCGCACGATTCCTTGGCCCAAGAGCTCACGTCGACTATTGCCGGCGCCGATGAGGCTCTGATCCACGCGAAGCGATGCATCGAGTTCGCCCCTTCGCGGGCATATTCCTACCTGCGCGCCGCCAGAGTTTACTTCGTGAAGAATGATTTCGAAAGCGAAGCGGAGATGTGCTGTGAGGCGCTGCGGGTGTCTTGGAACGCCAACGATACGTCGCTTGCGCTCTATTGGCTTGCCTATTCGTTCTGGAAGCGTGAGAAATACGACGCGGCCGTCGCCTGCTACCGAAGAGTGGCGTCGATGGGGTCATATATGTCCGAAGAGGCGAACGCCGAGCTTTCCGAGCTCATCGCTTCCGTGAAGGGGCTGAAAAAGCGCACGCCTAAAGAGGAGAACGATATCCTCGTCGCCGAAGGGGTGCCCATCGACGCTCTTGAGGGCAATGCGGAATTCATGCTCGAGGCTGCGAAGGCATGCGTTGATTCTTCGGCGGTCTCGCTCGGGTGCACGCTTGCGGGCTCTGCGGCTCGGGTATTGCGCGACGATGCCGTTATCCCCGCGCTTCGAGCTTTGCGATCGGGCATGAAATAACCATTGGATGCCTCTCCCGATTTGGGATGGCATCCAATGGCCAGTAATTTCTATTGGAATTTCTTCACACTCATGCAGCGCATTGCGTTGAGAATCGCCAGAATGGCTACACCCACATCGGCGAAGACGGCCATCCACATATTGGCGAGGCCGACGGCCGCCAGTATGAGCACGAGTAGCTTCACGCCCAGCGCGAACACGATATTTTGCCAGACGATGCCCATGGTTTTGCGGGCGAGGCGAATGGCTTTCGCGATATTGGAGGGTTTGTCGTCCATCAGCACCACGTCGGCCGCTTCAATGGCGGCATCCGACCCCATGGCGCCCATCGCGATTCCCACGTCTGCTCGGGTGAGCACGGGGGCGTCGTTGATTCCGTCGCCCACGAATGCGAGTTTTTTCTTCGCAGGCTGCTCGCCCAGGAGACGCTCGAGCTGCGCAACCTTATCTTGCGGCAGCAGCCTTGCGTGGTACTCGTCCAAACCAAGCGTGTTCGCGACCGAACGCGCCACCTCTTCGGCGTCCCCTGTGAGCATGACGGTTTTGCGAACGCCCGTCGCATGCAGGTCGTTTATGGTTTGGGCTGCGTCCTCTTTCACGATGTCGGCGATTACGATATGGCCCAGATATTTCGAATCCGAAGCCACGTGCAGGATGGTTCCCACGAGTTCGCAGCTGTGGGCCTCGATTCCGATGCTTGCCATGAGCTTGTCATTGCCCACGCTGATTTTCGCTCCATCGATTTCGGCCTGCACGCCATGTCCGCCGATTTCGCCGGCTTTCGTTACGCGCGTCTCGTCGATGCGCGAGCCGAAGGCCTGCTTGACCGACAGCGCGATGGGATGGTCTGAATAGGCCTCGGTGTGCGCGGCAAGCTCCAGCAGCTCCGATTCGGCTATGCCGCGCTCGGGATGCACGGCCACCACGCCGAACGTTCCGCTGGTCAGCGTGCCGGTCTTGTCGAAGACGACGGTATCCACGTCGGCGAGCGCTTCGAGGTAATTGCTCCCTTTGATGAGTATGCCCAGTTTGCTGGCGCCGCCGATGCCGCCGAAAAACGAGAGCGGAACGCTGATAACCAAGGCGCACGGGCAGCTCACCACCAGAAACGTGAGGCCGCGGAAGACCCAATCGCTCCAGGCGCCGAATCCGAGAAGCGGTGGGAGCACGGCAAGCGCCAAGGCGACGCCGCACACGGCGGGGGTGTAGTAGCGGGCGAAGCGCGTGATGAAGTTTTCGGTGCGGGCTTTCTTCTCGCTCGCGTTTTCCACGAGTTCGAGAATGCGGTTTACCGTCGATTCCCCGAAGGGCTTCGTAGTGCGAACGACGAGAAGCCCCGTCATGTTTATGCAGCCAGAGACGACTTCCGAACCAGCTTCCACGTGGCGCGGCGCGCTTTCGCCGGTGAGCGCGGCGGTGTCGAGCTGGCTCGACCCGTCGATGACTATGCCGTCGATGGGTACGCGCTCGCCAGGCTTCACGACGATTTCGCTGCCGGCGGTCACGCTGTCGGGGTCTACCTGCTCGAGTTCGCCGTTATCGCCGCGAACATTGGCATAATCGGGGGCGATGTCCATCATGGCTGCGATGGATTTGCGGCTTTTGCCAACGGCGTATTGCTGGAATAGCTCTCCTACCTGGTAGAACAGCATAACGGCTGCGCCTTCGGCCATATGCGGTCCCGAGTCGGGGAAAAAGACGAGCGAAAACGCGCCGATGGTCGCTACGGCCATGAGGAAGTTCTCGTCGAACACCTGGCCGTTTCTGATATTGCGTGCTGCTTTGAGCAATACGTCGTAGCCTGCGATGACATAGGGAATCAGGTAGAGCGCGAATTCGGCGTATACCGCGTTGCGCTCGCCGCCGAGCCATTCGGCGAGCGGCAAGAGCTCGGTTAGGGCGAAAATCGCCGCGAATAACGCAAGCGCGACGATGATTCGTCTGCGCCAGCGTTTGAGTTTCTTATTCATGGGATTGCTCCGTTCGAGATTTTCGAGAAGCGCAGGCCGCGTCGCCCTCGTTCGCGTAAACGGCGTGATCGGGCGTAACGGGCCTGCGTTTCCCTAGCGCACGATCTCGCAGTCGGGCTCGATTTTGCGACAGATGGCCTGAGCTTCGTCCATGATCTCTTCGAAGCGATCATCATCGGCATCGACGGTGAGCTTTTGGGTCATGAAGGTGACTTTGGCATCGTGCACCCCGTCGATCTTCTTGATGGCGTTTTCCATCTTCGCGCCGCAGTTGGCGCAATCGAGCTCGTCGAGTTTGAAGGTCTTGCGCATGGTTGGTTCCTTTCGTGGTGCGCGGTTTGTCCCGCTTGTCCCGTTACTCGCAGATATGGGTCATGCCTTGGGCGATCATCGTGTATACGTGGTCGTCGGAAAGCGAATAGATGACGTTTTTGCCATCGCGCTGGAATTTCACCAGGTGGGCTTGCTTCAGTGTGCGTAGCTGGTGCGACACGGCGCTTTGCGTGGCGCCGATGAGTTCCGCGATGTCGCCGACCGAAAGCTCCCGACCCATGAGCGCGTACAGGATTTTGATGCGCGTGGTATCGGCGAAGACCTTGAACAGGTCGGCCAAATCGTAGAGCAGCTCTTCGTCGGGCATCTCCGGTATCGAATCAGCAGAATGCTGCGCGCTGCCGCAAGAACATGACGAGTCGTGCGCCGGCGCTTGGGAGGCGATGGGCTCTCCGCTCATGCTGGGCTCCTTTGCTAGAATTAACATATGAACAACTGTTCATAAGTATATGAAGGAAAGGAAGTATGTCAAGGGGGATCGGAAGATTTTCGATGCCAGAAAACAGTGAAGGGGCCACCCAATGGATGGCCCCTTTCATGGGAGGGGTATGAGGAATGCTCAACGAGGCTTTACAGCAGGTTCTTCACAATGTATTTCGCGGCGGTGCGCCCGCAGAACAGCGCGTTCGCCTGGCAAGTGCCGTTGCCGTAGACCTCGCCGTCCCAGCCGCTCGTGCAGACGCCTGCGGCGAACAGGCCCTCGATGGGCTTGTAGCGCTCGTCAACAACCTGGGCATTGGTGTTGATGCGAATGCCGCCGGAAGTGTTCAGCATGCCCGAAGAGATGCGGAAGGCATAGAAGGGCGCGGTCTCGATGGGCCACATGTTCTCGGATTCCTTGCCCCATTCGGAGTCGGTGCCGGTGTTGTATTTCTTGATTTCGTCGGCCAGGTTGTCGGCGTCGACGCCGATCTGCTCGGCAAGGTCGGCGATGGTGTCGGCCTTGAAGCACTCGGTGTTGCTCGCGATCGCCTTGTCGATCTCTTCCTGCAGACCCTCAACCGGGTTGCCGGCGAGTTTGTCGGCGAAGCCGGAATAGTGGCGCTGGCAGCCGCCCGCGGCGTATTTGTCGATAGCGTCGGCGTCGATAATCGACCAGACGCTGCCCTGAGTCTCGATGACCTTGCCCGAAACGGCGGTGGAGGAGATGTTCTCGTTCATGAAGCGCAGGCCGTCCTGATTGACCCAGAAATCAGTCGGCTGCATGGCGACGCAAACGCCGAGCTGGCTGTCATAGGCGAAATCCTTCACGTTGTTGAACAACGACGCGACGCACAGATGGTTCGCGCGGCCATGGGCGGTCTGCTCGGCCATGAGCTGGCCGTCGCCGTCTTGGCCCTGGCCCCAGCCGATGGTCTTGTCAAGGTCTTGGCTCGTGTAATTCGCGAGCAGCGTCTTGTTGGTGGACATGCCGCCCGTGGCGAGCACAACGGCCTTCGCCTTGTAATCGACATACTTGCCGTCTTTGGTTTTGGCGCGCACGCCGGTCACGGTGTATTCGTCATCGAGCAGGAGCTGGGTCGCGGGGGTGTCGGTCAAGACCTCCAGGCCGTCTTCCTTCTCGGCGGCCGCGGCGAGCTTCTCGATGGCGATTTTCCCATTGCCGCCCTCGTAGAACGCGGGAGCCTCGCCCTGTTTGGTCCAGCCTACGCCGTGCGTATCGAACAGCCAGCCGAAGTTCTCCTTTGCGTCGCGGAACATGCTGTACAGAAGCATCGGGTCGGAAACGCCCTGCGTGTCGGCCTGCGCGCCGGCAGCGGCCGCTCGAGCCTCGGCCTCGGTGTATTCGAACGGACGCGCGCCCGCAGGGCATTCCGCCATGTTGGTGGAGCCGCCCAAAGAGGAGTTCTTCTCGAGCAGGACGACGCTCTTCGCGCCCTCCTCAACGGCCGTCAGGGCTGCGGAGAAGCCGCCCATGCCCGAGCCGACGACCACGATGTCGACCTCTTTGGTCTCGTCTGCCTTTTTCGTATCGGCGGTAACCTCGAACGAAGAGGTTCCCAAATCGCGCGTTTCGGTGGCGCTCGACGATGAAGAAGACGAGCTCGATTTGCTCTCGCTCGAAGGCGAGCAGCCAGTAAGGCCTGCGAAGGCCGCGCCCGCGGCGACTACAGCGCCTGCGCCGAGAAAGCTGCGGCGAGACATTCCCTTGGTTTCGATATCCATGATGCATCCTCCCTGATGTCATGTCGGCAGGCCCCTCGCCTGCCGTCTTGGGCCATCATGGGGCTTCGAAGAAGGGAATCCATCGGCACGAATTGTCCATTTCCTTTGAATCCAACGATAAAATCTATCGTCAATTACTGTTGATATCATCGACACGTTCAGCAAAACCCCAGGTTAACGCTTATGGCAATTCATTGATGCGAGTAATTGCGCTTCTGAGCGTCGAAGGCATGGTAAGGTTGTCCGTGCAACATTGCCGACGCTTGGGAGGGCGGCTTGGCGAACGAACTACAGCGCGCGAAGGCGAGCAAGGCTTGGTTTTTGGGTTTTGGCCTTTACTGGACATGGGTATATTTGTCGTTCAATTCGGCGACGGTCGTATCGTTTGCCAACGGCGATGAGGCCGCCATCACGTGGCTTCATGTGTTCTCAGGGCTTGCTGGCTGCGTCACCTTCGTCGTGGCCTTGCTGAATCATCGCCGTCTCGAAGGCGCCAGAGATTCGATGACGATTATCTGGGCAGCGGCGGCGCTCGCCTCGTTCGGCTCGATGTTCTACGCGACGGAAGTCATACGCGACGCGAACGTATCCCTTATGCTCGGCGCCGTATTGCCGGGAATCGCCACGCCGCTCATCGCCTTAGGCTGGGGTGTTTTGTTCTGCACGCTCGACGCGCGTTGGGCGGCAGGGCTTACCGCCGGCTCCTTCATGCTTTCGGGGGTGCTGTATGGGGCCATCTCTCTCATACCTGGGCAGCTCTCGGGCATAATCGTCGCCTTTCTGCCGCTTGCCTCGGTGTTCATGATGGCCGTTTGCCCCAACCGCGGCGCGCATCCCTTCACCATGCGCTCGCATATCGCCAGCACCGACAAGAGCAGCGTCGCCGAGCTCAAAGAACTCCTTTGCGGGCCGTTTTCCTCGCGCGCGCTCATCGGCATCACGCTCACCATGGTGGTGAGTGGCGGTTTGCGCACCTATACGGGCCTCGAGGCGCCCGCCGTATACCACGACCCGTTCATCGTCTCGCTGTCGACGTTCGCCGTCGCGGCCCTCTTTTTGGCCTACAGCGCGTTCGTGCCCCATACGAGCCTCAAGCTCGGGCCGCTTTACCGGGCGGCCGCTCCGCTGTTCGCCCTTGGCGTGGCGGCGCTCACCGTCTTCAACGAACCCGACTCGGGAATCGCCTATTTCTCCGCTTCGGCGGGTTCGATGTTCATAGACATGCTCACCTGGGTGCTTCTTATCGAAATCGCGCGTTCGTCGAGGCTTTCCGCCCTCGTCATCTTCGCCGTCGGCCGCTGCGCCATCCATGCGGGAATGGTCGCGGGCGAAGTGCTTGCGCTCGCATTCCCCAGTATGATGGTCGCCTTCTGCGTAAGCTCGATCGTGATTCTCGTGCTCGTCGCGGGCTTCATGTTCTCCGACCGCGACAACACGCTCGTCTTCGAGCCTGTCGAAGAGGGGGAAATCGCCCCGCTGCCAAGCGAAGCGAGCGAAGAGAAGCAGGCGCCCACCATGGACGAGCGCATCGCCGTGGTCGCCGATAAATTCGGTCTCACGGCGCGCGAGATCGAGGTGTTCACGCTGTGGGCAACGGGCCATGGGGCGAAATCCATCGAGGAGAAGCTTGTGCTGTCGTCGGCTACCGTACGCACGCATATCCGCCACATCTACGAGAAGCTCGACGTGCACAGCCGGGCCGAGCTCATAGAGCTCCTGGAGAGCATCTAATCTTCCGGGAAAAGTGTCTATTTGGCGCACACGGACCTCGCTTCGCGTACAATTTGCGGCGCAGTGAGCGGTTCACTATGCATCTCGGCGCGGTCGTGCCACGCATTCCACAACGTAAGTCCAGCTGCCGGGCGGGCCTTGGGGCCTGTCTAGCATTATCCACGCGAGTGGCGTCTTTCGTGCGCCCGTAAGGAGTTTTCGACATGCAGGGAAGGCAACTCATGCTGTTTTTGGCCGTTGTGTACGGCGCGGCGTTTCTTGCGGGGTTCAACGAGAACCTCATGAACATGGGCCTCATCGCCATCATGGGCGAATTCGGGGTGGATTCCGTCACGGCGCAATGGCTGGTGACGGGCTTCATGATTGTTTCGACCCTGGTGGTCATGTGCATGGCGTTTCTGTATCGCCGCGTGAAGCTGCGCACGCTGTTCTTCGCCGCCAGCGCCCTGACGTTCGCCGGGTCGCTGCTCGGGTTCTTCGCGAGCAGCTTCGCCATGCTGATGGTCGCGCGTATTATCCAGGCCGCCGGCTCGGGCGTGTTCATCCCCATGATGATGAACACGATTCTCGCCGTCACGCCGAAAAACAAGCTGGGCACGTATATGTCGCTCGGTGGCTGCATGATTACGTTCGGGCCGGCCTTCGCTCCAGTGGCCTGCGGCGTGCTGGTCACCGCGTTCGGCTGGCGCTCGATTTTCCTCGCCCCGTGCGTGCTGCTCGTCGTGCTTGTCGTGTTGGGCGCCGTCTTCGTGAAAAATCTCGAGAACTTCGACGCGAAGCTCGATGCGCCTTCGGTCGCGCTTGCGGGCGTCGCTTTGTTTGCGCTCTCATTCGGCTTGGCTGAAATCGCTTCGGACGTGCTGCTGGGCGCGGCGGGTCTCGTTGTGGCCATCGCGGCTGCGGTCGCGTTCGTCGTGAGGCAAAAGACATGCGCGAATCCGCTGATTGAGCTCGCGCCCATGCGTCGCATTACGTTTTGGCCTGCGGCGCTGTTTGCGCTCGTGTCGCTGATGTCCACGTTCTCGATGAGCGTGCTTCTGCCGCTGTATTTCGAGGGCGCGTGCGGCATGACGGCGTCGGCTGCCGGCCTGGTGATGCTCGTGCCCGTGCTGGCAAACGCCGCCGCGACCATCGTCGCCGGCCGCGTGATGGACAAGCGTGGCGGTTGGCCGCTTATTCCCTTGGGATTCGGCCTTATTACCGTGGGGTTTGCCTGTATGTCCGTCTTTGCGCAAAGCCTTTCCGTGCTGGCGATTTTCGTGGCGGCGCTGCTCGCCTATGCGGGTGTGGGCATGTCGCTGTCGCCTTCGCAAACCGCTGGCCTGCGCACGCTGCCACCGCGCGAGAACCCCTTCGGCGTGGCGCTGATGAACACCTTCACGCAGATCGCCGCTTGTGTGGGGCCGGCCCTGTACATTGGCGTGATGTCATCCTCGCAGGCTGCGGCGATTGGCGACGGCATTGCCGAAAACGCCGCAGCGGCACAAGGCTTCGCCGTGGCCGTGTGCGTCGCGGCCGTGTTGGGGCTCGTGGCCGCAGCAGGCTCGGTCGTATTCTGCCGTGCGGCGGTCAAGCGCGACGCTGTGGCGTCGAAAGCACAGAGCAGCGCGGCGGTTTTTGAGCTCGATTCCGTTATGGAACGCGAGTCCTTCGTCGTGCGTGACACAATGCCCGTCGGCGAGGTGATGCGCGAACTGGTGGCGCGCAAGGTGAGCGGTATGCCTGTCGTGAATGCCGAGGGGACACCCGTGGGCTTTATCTCCGACGGCGATATCATGCGCTACCTGGCCGACCGCCATGCGGCAATTACGGGGCCGTACTCGTTGATGATGGTTGCCGACGGCCAGACGTTCGACGAGAAGCTCGCCGAGCTTATAGCGCAGCCGGTGGGCCGCATCGCCACCCAGGGCGTCGTGAGCATTCCCACAGATGCGACGCTGCAAGAGGCTTGCACCGTGCTTGCAAGTCATAAGCTGAAGAAGGTGCCCGTCATGCACGAGGGCGCAATCGTGGGCATGCTGAGTCGCTCCGATGTAATTCGCCATTGCATGGGAACCGTGCTCGAGGGCCTTCCGGAATAACTGACGATACAGCGGCCTGAAGGCCCAGCCGCTGGCGACCGCCTGCTTGTCGTGGCTGGGCTGTGGGCTCTTCTGCGTTTGAAAACCAGTTCGAATCGTCGTAGGATTTTGCGTCGATGACTATCGAACAAGGAGACCATATGAGTGCTTGGGCGCTGTACGACGAACTGATAGGCGCAATCCCCGCGGGCATCACCGTGCACGACTATTGCGTGGGTGCGCATTGGACCTATATCGTTGCCGATTGCGGCATGGGCGTGGCCAAAACCGTGCGCGGCGGTGGCAAGGGGCGCTTCAAGCAAAGCCCCGTCGATGTGGATTTGAAAACGCTGGCGGGTCTCGCGAAGTCGTGGAATTGGCTCGAGGCAAGTATCGGCGTGGCGGCCCTCAACGCGTTCTATGCGACACCGGACAACATAGAAGCGTTGGGCGGCGTCATCGATGAGGGCGTCGCGGAAAGCGGCGACGCCGGGAATCCCTTCCGTTCGATGCGCGGACGCTATACTGGGCGCAAGGTGGCCGTGGTGGGGCATTTCCCGAACGTCGACGAGATGCGCAAGGTTGCGCAGGTCACGGTACTCGAGCGCAATTGCGCATCGCCCATCGACGTGCCCGATACGGCCTGCGAGTACGTATTGCCCAATCAGGATTTCGTGTTCATTACGGGGACGACGCTCACCAACAAAACCATGCCGCGGCTTCTGGCGCTTTCAAGCGAGGCGAAGCTGTTCGTCGTGGGCCCGAGCGTCGTACCGGCGCGGGCGCTGATCGAGCGCGGCGTGAATGGGCTGGCTGGAAGCGTGGTTGTCGATACGAAGGCGGCTCGAGCGGCCGTGAAAGGCGGCAGCAAGCAGCAATGGCGCGCCGGTATCAAGAAATTCATGATTGAGGCTTAGGGGCTCTTTTAAGGCAAAAATGTGGAAACGCCGTCCAAGGGGGTGAGGACGGCGTTTCCTGTCAGTGCTCCTTATTGCCCTAAGGAGAGGTGCGAGGCGGCTTGCCAAGGGGGTGGGGCAGTGGCCGCTCGCTTTCGGATAAACAATTCATCGGACCAACATCGAATCGGCGGGTCGGCTTCGCGCCAAGGGGGTGGAGCGCTTGCTCGCCGCCCGCCTTACGTGTTAGCGAAGAAGAAAGAAGCGAAGGAAGAGAAGGCTTCTTTCGATCCCAATCGCTGGACGGAAGGGGGATGACCGTCCAGCTCTCGGTCGCTTTCAAGGTGGATGTTAGCCACAGCTAAGTTTATACAAGGTAACTTTGGTTACGTCAATGACTTTTTCAAAAAAGTTAGCCTAAGTGAAGAACTTGTGGATGCGACGTCGGAAGGGCGATTTCGGCGGCGCTCTGCCTGCCCAATTTCTGGCAAATGTTTCAGGGGTGTTAACTCGTTTATACTTTGGGTGAAAAACGATGCCTCTTATCGATTAGCTTTCGACTCATTTCGCGCTCGGGTGTAAAGTGGGCGTATTGAGATGTTTGTACCGATAGGAGTATGCAATGGCGGTCGAAAAAAAAGACCTCGATTGGGGCGGCCTCGATTTCAGCTACCGTAAAACGGACTACAGCTTTGTCGCCCACTGGAAAGATGGCCAATGGGACGAAGGCGAGCTGACGCCCGATCATGAGGTGCACCTTTCTGAGTGCGCAGGTATTTTCCATTATTGCCAAGAGGTCTTCGAAGGCCTGAAGGCTTACACCACCGAGGACGGCTCCATCGTGTGCTTCCGTCCCGACATGAACGCCGAGCGTATGTACAATTCGGCGGAGCGCCTCGAAATGCCCGGCTTCCCGAAAGAGCGTTTCGTGGAGGCTGTGAAGCAGGTTGTTAAGGCGAACGCCGCCTGGGTGCCTCCGTTCGGCTCGGGCGCTACGCTCTATGTTCGTCCGTTCATGATTGGCTCTGGCGAGGTCATCGGCGTCGCCCCGGCGCCCGAGTACCAGTTCCGCATTCTGGTCACTCCGGTCGGCCCTTATTTCAAGGGCGGCTTGAAGCCCATCACCATCCGCATTTCCGAATACGACCGCGCCGCCCCGCACGGCACGGGCAATATCAAGGCCGGCCTGAACTACGCTATGTCGCTTCGTCCCATCATGGAGGCGCATCGTCAGGGCTATGCCGAAAACCTCTATCTCGATTCTGAGACGCGCACGTATGTCGAAGAGACTGGCGGCGCGAACGTGCTGTTCGTGAAGGCCGACGGCACACTGGTCGTGCCGAAGTCGCACACCGATTCCATCCTGCCCTCCATCACGCGCCGCTCGCTCGTGCAGGTTGCCGAAGACTTGGGCATGACTGTCGAAGAGCGCTATGTTGAATGGGCCGAGGTCGCTTCGGGCGCCTTCGTTGAGTGCGGTCTGTGCGGCACCGCTGCCGTTATCTCGCCGGTTGGCCAGATTGACAACAAGGTCTACGGCGCCAACGAGGAGATTACCTTCCCGGCTGGCAAAGATGAAATCGGCCCCGTGATGAAGAAGCTCCGCGAGACGTTGACGGGCATCCAGGACGGTGCTTTGGAAGACAAGCACAACTGGGTCTGCAAGATTGACGTAGATTAAGCACTGTGACATATTCGCTGTTGAAGGCCGCTCTTCGGAGCGGCCTTTTTCGTACCCGCCGCTATCAGGAGCCGTTCCGCGCGGCGGGCATGAAAAAAGGCGCTCTGGAGAGCGCCTTTTGGTTGCGATGTGCTTGCGAGTCTTATTTTTCCCAGCTCTTGGGGTCGACTTTCACGCCCTGCTTGGCGAGGGTACGGAATTCGCTCGCGGCAGTGAACATGACGTCGGATGCGGAATTCAGGGCAGTCTCGCAAGAGTCTTGGATAACGCCGATGATGAAGCCGACGCCCACGACCTGCATGGCGATGTCATTCGGAATACCGAACAGCGAACAAGCCAACGGGATGAGCAGCAGCGAGCCGCCGGCGACTCCCGATGCGCCGCAAGCCGAAACGGCGGCCAAAACCGACAGGATGACCGCGGTGGGAGCATCGACGGCGATATGGAGCGTGTTGGCCGCGGCGAGCGCCATAACGGTGATGGTGACGGCGGCGCCGCCCATGTTGATGGTCGCGCCCAGCGGGATGGAAACGCCGTAGGTGTCTTTGTTCAGGTGCATCTTCTGGCATAGCGACATGTTCACCGGAATATTGGCGGCGGAGCTGCGGGTGAAGAAAGCCGTGAGGCCCGATTCGCGCAGGCAGCGCAGCACCAGTGGATAAGGGTTCGTCTTGGCGATGACGCCGATCATAATGGGGTAGGCGATGAGCGCCACGAAGAGCATGCAGCCAACCAAGACCAGCAGCAGCAGGCCGTATTCGGTAAAGATTTCGATGCCGTTGGTGGAAACCGCGTCATACACCAAGCCGAAGATGCCGAACGGTGCGAAGCTGATAATCCAACGCACTACGGTGGCGATGGCGTCGGAAATGTTGGCGAAAATCGCTTTGGTGGCTTCGGCGGCTGCGCGCAGCGCAACGCCGATGAGGATGGCCCAGGCGAGAATACCCAGATAGTTCGCGTTGGCGAGGGAGTCAACGGGGTTCGCCACCACATTCAGCAGCAACGTTTCCAAAACTTCGGTGATGCCCGACGGCGCGGCTTTCTCCGCCGCCTCGACGCCTGAAAGCGTGAGCTCGATGGGAAACAGTTGCGACGCGATGACCGCGACAACCGCCGAGATGAACGTCCCGAAGACATACATGATGATAATCGTCTTCATGGACCCATCGGCTTTGGCGTTTGCCAAAGCGGCTATGACCAGGAAGAATACCAAAATGGGAGCGACGGCTTTCAAGGCGCCGACAAAGAGACTGCCCAAAATGGTGATGCCGCTGATGGGTGAGGTTCCGTCCGCATTCGGGAAGAGAATGCCCAGGATTGCGCCAATAATCAAAAAGACGAGGATTCGTTTGATCAGGCTGATTTCGTTCCACTTGGTCCAAAGTGCTTTCAAGGGGAACTCCTTTCTTCGCGTGCGGTGCGCGTCGCGGCCGCTCCGCTGGCGTATGCCTGTTTGCTGGGGAGGCCGCGACGAGCGCCTTTCAAAATTCACAAAATGGTAACCGCTTCATCACGCTAAAGCGCCGCATTTCCGAAGATTTCCAGAAATGCGGCGCGAAGTGCCTTGCGAGCGGACTGCTTCCGAGTGCCTCAGTGGGTCAAGGGTCAGTCCTTTGGCTCAGCAAGGGCATGCGTTGCGGTGGCTATGCTTGCCCTATTTCGTCCATTTCCTTGCCGGCTTCGGGGTCGTTGAACACGTTGAGGTCTACGCATCCCGCCTGTTTGGCGACGACGGTGGTGCATACGGCGTCGCCCGTGATGTTGACGGCGGTTCGCGTCATGTCGAGTATGCGGTCGATGCCCATGATGAGCGCGATGCCTTCGAGCGGCAATCCAACCGAGTTGAACACCATCGACAGGGTGATGAGCCCCACCGAAGGAACGCCCGCCGTGCCGATTGAGGCGAGCGTTGCCGTGGCGATGACGGTGGCGTATTCGACGGGTCCCAGCGGCACGCCGAACAGCTGCGCGGTGAACACGACGGCCACGCCCTGCATGATGGAAGTGCCGTCCATGTTGATGGTGGCGCCCAGGGGAATGGTGAACGACGAAATGCGGCGGTCGACGCCCATCTTCCGTTCGAGCGTCTCCATATTCAACGGGATGGTCGCATTCGACGTTGCCGTGGAGAATGCGAAGGCCATAACGGGGAAGAACTTTTTCAAAAAGGTGATCGGGTTCACGCGGGCGAGGAGCCAGAGCATAAGCATGTAGACCACCAGGCATTGGATAGCCAATGCCAAAAGCACGCCGAGCATGTATTTCACCATGGGAACGAATGCCTCGAAGCCGACGTTGGCGAAGGTACGCGACAGCAGGCAGAACACTCCGATGGGAGCTACGTACATCACGAGTGAGGTCATCTTCATCATGATGTCGTTGAACTGCTCGAAGAAGCGATGCACCGTTTCGACTTTGCGGCCCATGATGGAGATGATGATGCCGACGAAGAGGGCGAAGAAGATAACGGCCAGCATATCGCCCGAGGCGAGCGCGTTGATGGGGTTCTTCGGAATAATCGACAGCAGCGTGTCGGCAATGGATTGGTTGCTGTCTTGGGCGCTGCTCAGGCTCGACGAGTCGCTGACGAGGATGGCCGACATGTCGACGCCGACGCCAGGGTTGATGAGATTGCCGACGCAGAGCGCGACCGAAATGGCGAGCGCTGTGGTGCAGAGATAGAAGACAAGCGTCTTCGCGCCGATGGTTCCGAGCGTTTTCGTGTCGCCGATGGATGAGGCTCCGCAGACGATCGAACAGAATACGAGCGGAACGACGAGCATCTGCATAAGGCGAATGAAGCCCTGGCCGACGACGTAGAACACGCCGTTCACGAAGACGTCGTCGCGTATGGTGCCCGAAGGGATGCAGTAATGGAAGATCACGCCGCACACGATGCCCAGGCCGAGCGCAATGAGGATGATGGATGTGAGGCCAAGCTTTCGTTTCTTCGCTTTGCTGTTTGTTGCGTTTTCCGTCATGGCCGCCTCTCTACGCTTGCTTGGCCGAAAGGCCGTGGACACTAAGGTATTGCTTCACGTCTTCTTGCCAGGTTGGCATTTCGAACACGCCGGTGAGGCGCATCATGAGATTGTCGAGCTCTATGCGATATGCCTCGGCCGGGTCTTGCCGGCCGACGAGCGTTGCGCTGGACACTCCCGCCAGATCACAGACATGCTTGGCGAATTCGAACCGGCTGCACAGGCCCTTGTCTGCGGCGTGGAACGTGCCGAACTCATCCGACTCAAGCGCCGTCACGATGAATTGCGCCAGCGTGTCCACCGACGTGGGGCTTGCGTACTGGTTCGTTGGGACTTCGACCTGCTTGCCTTGCTCGCACGCTTTCAGAAGTCGTGCTATGAGGTCGTTGGGGTCGGCCGTATAGACCCAGCTCGAGCGAATGATGAGATGGCGCGCGCACAGCTCGCGAACGAGGCGCTCGCCGGCTTCCTTCGACTTGCCGTAGATATGCGGCGGCAGCGTCTTGTCGAATTCGTTCAGCGGGTGCGCGATGAAGCCCGGGAAGAGGTCGTCGGTGGATAGGTGCACGAGCACCGCTCCCGCGCTGGTCGCGGCGATGGCGAGGTTTCGGGCGCCGAGCGCGTTTATCTTGTAGGCGGCGTCCGGATTCGCCTCGGCGTCTTCTTTTTTCGCCATGGCTGCGCAGTTGATGATGACTTTGGGTCGATAGATTTCCGCATGCTCGCTTACGGTGGTCAAATCGGTGATATCCACATCGATATCGGTGGGGATAATGGTGTAGCGCGAATGGTCGAGCGCGTGCTCGATCGCGTGGCCCAAACGCCCGCTCGCGCCGGCAATCCACACCACGGTTTTCGGTTCCATGTACACGGCGGTTCCTTCCAGATAATCGTTCGAATCTTTGCAAGTATACGTTATTGGGCGGTACCGACGACAAGTTTTGCCAATTGCCGCCCTTCGATTCTCGGTGCACGGACGCCCTGCTCGCGCATGTCCGTCTCCTCGCAACGTTCCAGGCGTTCGTCGATGAGAGCGCGCAGGTGGGGCGTCCAATCCATGCGGTCCATGCGGCGACCTGACGTTTACCTGACTTCTGTCGAGCGTAGCGATTGGCAGTCTTTGCTCGTGGAATAATGGATTCGTATGCGAGAGGGGTGCGCCATGGTTGAGAAGGGCTTGCGAGACAAACGGATTTTGGTGGTCGATGACGAGCCTCAGCTTCGACGCATGATTGTGGACGTATTGCGTGCCGAGGGGTTTCGCAATATCTCGCAGGCCGGCTCGGTTATGGAAGCGCTTTCCGCATTCCGAGAGAGCGCTCCTCAGCTTGCCGTGCTCGATGTGATGCTGCCCGATGGCGATGGCTTCACGCTGTGCGAATATCTGCGCTCGCTTTCGTCGCGCGCGCCTCTTCCCGTGATGTTTCTCACTGCGAAAAACGAAACCGAAGATCGCTTGGCAGGGCTGCGCACGGGCGCCGACGATTACATTGCCAAGCCGTTCTCACCGCAGGAGCTGGTGCTTCGCATATGCGCCGTGCTGCGCAGGTGCTATCCCGCCGACCCCGATACCGTTCGCCTTGCCGCGTGCGCGCTCGATTTGGCGAATGCCGAGGCCCGTATGCCCGACGGTCGCCGCGTGCCGCTCACGGTGAAGGAGCGCGATATCTTGACGGCGCTGGCGCGCAACGCGAATCGCGTCGTTACTACGGAGGCCTTGTGCGAGGCGGCATGGGGCGAAAGCTTCGGCTATGCCCAGTCGCTCATGACGCACGTTCGGAGAATTCGCGAGAAAATCGAAGCCGACCCGTCGCACCCCGAATCGCTTGTGACCGCGAAGGGGCTTGGCTATAAGCTCGTCGTACTGGGGTAGGCTATGGGGATTTTCCGAAGGAAGAAGAACATTCCGCATCGCGACGCCGCCGCCCAATGGCGCATAGATCGCTCGAGGCGCCGCAGCTTCGCCCCGTCGTATTTCTTCAAGCAGGCGGTGTTGTTCATAGCGCTCACCATCGTTGTGTTCTGCATCGATTTGGCGCTTTTCATTGCTTTGGAATTTATCGTGGTGAGGGACGATTCTTCGTTTTCCGAAGGACCAACGAGCGTGGCCTGCGCGGTTGAGGAGAATCTCGAGAAAACGGAAGGGGAAAGCGGCGCGACCGTCTACTCACTCGACGAGCAAACGAGGGCGCTGCTCGACAACGCTGGGGCTTGGGCGATTTTCGTCGACCGCGGCGGGGAAGTCCTGTGGAGCTACGCCGCGCCCGAGAGCATTGCCGAAAGAACGTATACGGTAAACGATATCGCCGATGCGGCGCGCACGTTTTACCTGGACGATTATCCGACGTTCTTCTCGACGGGGCGCGACGACGGGGTGGTTATCGTCGGATATCCTGTCGATTCCTACGTTTCATTCCCCATTGGCTATATGGGAACTCGCGAGCTCGTGGCGCTCTTCGTTTTTGGAATCGCGATTCTTTACATCGATGCGCTTATATTCTTTATGGTGTATAGCTTTTCGAAGCGCCGCATCCTGAAATCTATTACCCCGGCCATTGAGTCTCTCGACGATTTGGCGCATGGCGTGCCAACGCATATGAACGTTAAGGGGCCGCTTTCGGGCATTGCCGAGAGCGTGAACGCGGCAAGCGCCATTATGCAGCGCAAAGACGAGGCGCGCAGACGCTGGATTTCTGGCGTGAGCCACGATGTGCGCACGCCGCTCGCGATTTCCATGGGGCATGCCGACCGCATTGCGAATGCCAAGGAGGCACCTGCCGAAGTGCGTGAATCGGGCATGGTGATCGTGCGTCAGAATGAGCGCATCCGCGATTTGGTGGAGGATTTGAATATCGCATCGAGGCTCGAATACGATTCGCGGCCTATGAACGTTGCCGCCATCGACGTCGTGGCGTTCGCGCGTGGCATCGTGGCCGATTATTTGAACGCGGGCCTCGATGCGCAATACGACTTGGAGTTTTTCAGCACGCCCGCCGCCGACGGATGCGTGATTCGCGGTGACGAGCGCCTGTTGCGCCGCGCTCTTCGCAATTTGGTCGACAACGCCATGCGCCACAACGGCGAAGGCTGCCGCATCGCGCTTTCGCTTGATAGGGAAGAGACGGGCATGCTTGCGATTACCGTGGCCGACAACGGTCGCGGCTGCGATACCGCGCAGGTGGCGGCGCTTATGGCGCAGGCAGCTTCGCCCGACGCCAGCTATGACGCGCACGGTCTGGGGCTCACGCTGGTCAGTCGCATTTCGCTTTTGCATGGCGGCTATGTGTCGTTCGCGAGCGAGCCAGGCAAGGGGTTCACGGCCACCGTGCGCATTCCCGCGGTCGAATAATCCGTCCCGCCGCGCAGGTACGCTTTCGCGATGGCGTGGGCTGCGGACTTCGCCTCCTCTTCCGAAAGCGATAGGTATTGGACGACGAACTGGGATTTATTGCTTGTCTCGCCTTTTTCGCGGGCGGCGAATTCGCTCAGCGATGGGAGTCTGGCCGATTCTGTTTCGAGGGCCTGCTGCATTTTCTTGGAATTGATATGGGCGAATTCGATAACGAAATGCAGACCGGCGTCTTGGCCCGATATGGAGAAGGTGTTTTCGGGAAGTTCGGATTTCAACGCGCCGATGAACGCATCGCGAACGTTGCGGGCGTGGGTGCGCAGGCGATTCACGTGGCGCTCGAATTCGCCGCGCTCCATGAAGCGGGCAAGCGCCAGCTGATCGATGGCGGGCACCGTGCACGAATAGAACGACATGGTTTCGCGGTAGCGTTGCGCCAGATGCGGCGGCAGCACCATGTAGGCAATGCGAAACGCCGCGCTGAGGCTTTTCGAGAATGTGTTGGTGTAGATGACACGCTCCGAGGCGTCGATGCCTTGTAGCGTTGGGATGGGGCGCCCCGCCAGGCGAAACTCGCAGTCATAGTCGTCTTCGATGATGTATCGGCTGGGCGCTTCGGTCGCCCAGCCGAGCAGCTCATGGCGGCGACTCACGCTGGTCACAATGCCGGTGGGGAATTGGTGCGACGGCATGAGATGCAGCGTGCTTACCCCCGATTCGTGCACCGAATCCATGCGCACGCCCGACGCGTCGAGCGGCAGGTGCGCGACTTCCACATTGTTGGCCTGATAGATTTTCGTTAGGCGCGGGTAGCCGGGGTCTTCGATGCCAACGATGCGATTTCGGCCGATGAGCTGCACCAGCAGGTTGTAAAGCGTCTGGGCTCCCGACCCGATGACAATGCATTCGGGGTCGGCGGAAAGTCCGCGCATTTCGCGCAGGTATTTCGAAATCTCGGTGCGAAGCGGCATGCAGCCCATGGGATCGACCTCGCCGATGAGCGTGCCGGCGGCCTCTTGCGTGAGCGTATCGCGCAACGCCTTCGACCACGATGCCAGCGGGAACAGGCCGCTGGGCATCGCTCCGCGCGACAAGTCGTAGGCGAACGCGCTGGCCGCGGAGGCGGGATTCTGCGGTATTCCGATGTGCGGGGTATGGCCGGGGCGGGCGGCCGTTCCCGCATCCCATGTCGCAGCGGTTTTCTGCGCATGCTCCAACTTTGCTGCGTAGTAGCCACGCCGTGCTCGCGACTCCACATATCCTTCGGCGACGAGCTGGCGATACGCCCCTTCCACGGTGACGATGCTCACGCCTAGGTGGTCGGCCAGCTTGCGCTTCGAGGGCAGTTTCTCGCCAGCGGCGATGGCGCCGCATTCTATGTCGGCGCGCATGCATTCGTACAGGTACGCATACAACGGTTCTTCGCCGCGCTGGTTCATGTCGTAGGTGAGCATACCGTCTTCTTTCAAACTGGCCTTATCGCTTTAGCATAATAAAGCAATCTGACCTTAATCTGACTTTGCTAAAACAATGTGAATTGGCGCTACGAATAATACCAGTAACCCAGTAGGATTTCAGCCATTCGAAAAGCAAGTCCGAAAGGAAGGCATGTCATGGCCGAAGTTACTGAGGATCGCGCGCAGCTCAATCGCAATCTCGCGCAAATGTTGAAGGGTGGCGTCATTATGGACGTTACCACGCCCGAGCAGGCGCATATTGCCGAAGAGGCGGGCGCGTGCGCCGTTATGGCGCTCGAGCGCATCCCCGCAGACATCCGCGCTGCGGGCGGCGTGTCTCGCATGAGCGATCCGAAGATGATCAAGGGCATTCAAGAGGCCGTGTCCATCCCCGTTATGGCGAAATGCCGCATCGGCCACTTCGTTGAGGCGCAAATTCTGCAGGCCATCGACATCGACTATATCGACGAGTCCGAGGTATTGTCGCCTGCTGACGACGTGTACCACATCGACAAGACGAAGTTCGCGGTGCCGTTTGTGTGCGGCGCGCGCGATTTGGGCGAGGCCCTGCGTCGCATCGCCGAGGGGGCGTCGATGATTCGCACCAAGGGCGAGCCGGGCACGGGCGACGTGGTACAGGCCGTCACGCACATGCGCGCCATGCAGAGCGAGATTCGCCGCGTGGCTGGCATGGCCGAGGACGAACTCTATGAAGCCGCCAAGCAGCTGGGTGTGCCGTATGCCCTGCTGAAAGAGGTCCACGACAACGGCAAGCTTCCTGTGGTGAATTTCGCTGCTGGTGGCGTTGCCACCCCGGCCGACGCTGCCCTGATGATGCAGCTCGGCGCCGAGGGCGTGTTCGTTGGCTCGGGCATCTTCAAGAGCGGCAACCCCGCCAAGCGCGCGGCCGCCATCGTGAAGGCCGTGGCGAACTACACCGACGCCAAACTCATCGCCGAGCTTTCTGAGGACTTGGGCGAAGCCATGGTGGGGATTAATGAAAGCGAAATCGCCTTGCTGATGGCTGAGCGCGGAAAGTAATTATTCGTTTTTGAAAATCGTCTGACCTGTTTGCGGCGGCATGAGCATCGCTTACGCTTAAAGTCCTGGCTCGCACGAAAGCGCCACAGTTGCCGCCTCGGCTTCGCCGATCGGCAACGCGCCCGCTCGGGCGCGGAAATTTGGGATTGAAATGCCCACCGGGCATTTCAACGTGCGGAAAATGAGCAAACGGACACCGTGCGGCGACGGTTCTATTTTCGTTGTTGAGGTTTGAACGGAGCCTGTTAAATCTTCAGAATATTTAACAGGCTCCGACGGGGCGGGATGGTTTTTGTTTCGTAATTTCGCTTTCGGGCGGAAGGAGTGCGTAGGGTGAGTAAGCCTTTGATTGGTGTTTTGGCTGTTCAGGGTGCTTTTATTGAGCATGAGCATAAGCTTGAGGCTTTGGGGGCCGAGTGCGTTGAGCTGCGCCAGGCGACGGATTTGGACCGCGAATTCGACGGCATCGTGCTTCCCGGTGGGGAGTCGACTGTGCAGGGCAAGCTGCTTCGCGAGCTGGGGATGTTCGATGATTTGCAGGCTCGCATTGCAGGAGGAGTTCCCGTGCTTGCGACGTGCGCTGGCATGATTCTGCTTGCGAAGGAGGTTTCCCAAGGCAAAGGCACCGGCGCGAAGTCGCTTTCGACGTTCGCCGAATCGGTCGCGGGTTCTACGCTTCAGGTGACCGACGATACGCCCGACCCGGCGGCGCCCCCGTATTTTGCAACGATGGACATCAAGGTTCGTCGAAACGCCTATGGCCGCCAGCTGGGAAGCTTCCGCGTCATCGAGGAATTCAATGGTCTCGGCAAGGTTCCCATGACTTTCATTCGCGGGCCGCTGGTCGAAGAGGTGGGCGATGAAGTCGAAGTGCTCGCCCGCGTGAACGGCGATATCGTCGCGGTTCGACAAGGCAATCAGCTTGCGTTGTCGTTCCATCCCGAGCTTGATGCCGACGACTCCATTCATCAGCTGTTCTTGGGCATGGTTGCTTCGGGCTAATTGCCTGACCACACTCGCCCTGGTCTGGATATCGCTTGCGCTTAAGTCCTGCCTCGTTCGAACCTGCCAAATGCTTAGAGCATTGAATAAATGTGTTAAATGCTCTGAGCGTTTGACAGGTTTTTGATGGGTTCGGGCACTGGTATACTTTCCCTATCGCCGCGCAATGCGGCTTTTGGTGTTTGATGATAAGGCGGTTCCATGCTCATAGATGCCCTTACGCGCGCGGTCCGCGAAAGTGGAGCGCTTTCGGCGGTATACGACAAGCTCGATGCGGGCGAAGACGCTGCGCTTGGCATCGCGTCGTCGGCGCGCGCGTTCGCGGTGGCCGCCCGTTTTGCCGATACGGCCCAGCCCATGCTCGTCATTGTTCCAGGTGAGGAATCGGCCGCGAATTTCGCGCGTTCGCTTGCCGCCTACGTGGGCGATGACGTGGTGCGGCATTTTCCCGCTCGTTCCGATTACCCCTTTGCGCCGAAGCTCCCCGACGCCCGCGAGGTCACACGCCGCACGGCTGCTGGTTGGGCGCTTCAGCGGGGCGAGGAAAAAATCGTGGTGGCGAGCGGCGCTGCGCTGGTGCGCGCGCTGCCGCCGCATGATGAGCGCGCGTTCGCCCCGATTGTGGTTTGCCGCGAGCAAGAACCCGTGGATGCCGCCACCGGCGAGCTTTTGACGTTCGAAGACGTTGAGCATGCCCTGGTCGCGCGCGGCTTCCAAAACACGGGCGACGCCATCGAAGGGCCTGGCACGTTCTGCGTGCGCGGCGGTGTAATCGACGTATTCCCAGGTGATACGGGCTATCCCGTGCGGCTCGATTTCTTCGGCGATGAGGTCGACGACATTCGCCGCATCGTGGCGTCGACGGGGCAGACCATCGCCTCTCTTGCTGCCGTGGACATCTTCCCCGTGCGCGAATACCGCCTGGCGGGCGCGCCGCTGCGTAAGGCGACGAAGGTGGCCGCGAAGCGCGCCGAGACCGACCCCGTGTGGCGTGAGATTTTCGAGTGGCTGAACTCGGGCAACGATCACGACGGCATCGATGCCGCACTGCCGCTGATGTATGACAACCTGGAAACTCTGGCCGACTACGCGGCTAGCGGCGTGCTCACCGTGCTCGACGAACCGCGCAGCCTGATCGACGATGCTCTGCGCGCCTACGAGGATGCCTGCTCGCGCGCGTCGGGCAGCCATGTGCCGGTCGACGGGCTCTATGTGCCTGCCGCCGAGCTCGATTTCGGCAATACGCAGCGGCTCACGCTTGCCTCCATCATGCGCGTCGGCGGCCTGATGGACGCCGAGCTTCCCGTGAAGCGCACCGAGGTTGCGGGCGATTCCGAAAAGCTGCTCGGGCGCCTGCGAACGCTCATCGAACAGCATTACACGGTGGTGTTCTCAGTTCCGAATTTCCGCGCACGCGAAGATATGAAGCTGCTGCTGGTCGATAATTCGCTTCCCATGAACGAAATCCTCGATGCCGCGCCGAAGACTCCTGCGGCTGACGAGGCGTCCACGCCCGCCCAGGCAAAACGCGAGAAAGCGCTTTCGAACCACCCCTGGTGGCATCGCGATGTGCGCCTGCTGAAAAAGGGTGTTGTGAACGTCGTTGATGTCGATATCCCGCTTGGCATGATCATTCCCGCGGCGAAGATCGGCATGATTTCCATCCATGACACGCAAGGCCGCACCTCGAGCGTGCGCACGGGTCGCCGTGTCGACATCACCGAAGTGACGTTTCCCTTCAAGCCGGGCGATTACGTGGTGCATGCGGTGCACGGCGTGGCACTGTTCAAGGAAATCGTGAAGCAGGAAGTCTCGGGCGTGGTGCGCGATTACCTGCTGCTGCAATATGCCGAAGGCGACGCGCTGTACGTGCCTGTCGAGCAGCTCGATCGCGTGACGCGCTATGTTGGTCCCGAAGGCGCAAGCCCGCGCCTCACGCGCCTGAATACGAGCGACTGGTCGCGTCAGCTGAACCGCGCGAGAAAGGCCGCGAAAAAGCTCGCGTTCGATCTGGTCGACGTCTACACGCGCCGCGCGAGCGCGCAGGGCTTTCGCTATTCGCCCGACACCCCCTGGCAGCGCGAGATGGAAGAGGCCTTCCCCTATACGGAGACGGCCGACCAGCTTTCCGCTATCGCCGAGGTGAAGGCCGACATGCAATCGCCCAAGCCGATGGACCGTCTGATCTGCGGAGATGTTGGCTTCGGAAAAACCGAGGTGGCCTTGCGTGCGGCGTTTAAGGCCACGCAAGACAACAAACAGGTTATGGTGCTGTGCCCCACGACGATTCTGGCCCAGCAACACTACCAAACATTCAAGGATCGCTTTGACGAATTCGGCGTGACGGTGGAGGTGCTCTCGCGCTTCCGCTCGCCGGCCGAGGTGAAGGCGGCGCTCGAGGGCTTCGAGAAGGGAACGGTGCAGGTGCTCGTGGGCACGCATCGGCTGCTTTCGCGTGACGTGAACCCGCACGATTTGGGCCTCGTCATCATCGACGAGGAGCAGCGCTTCGGTGTGCAGCACAAAGAACAGCTGAAAAACCTGCGCGAGCAGATTGACGTGCTCACGCTTTCCGCCACGCCCATTCCGCGCACTATGCAGATGAGCCTGTCGGGCGTGCGCGACATGAGTCTTATTCTCACGCCGCCCGGCGATCGCCGCCCCGTGGAGGTGCACGTGGGCGAATGGGATGTGGACGTGGTGAGTGCGGCCATTCGTCGCGAGCTGCAGCGCGGCGGCCAGGTGTATTACGTGAGCAACCGCGTGCGCACCATCGATGAGGCCGTCGCTCGCGTAGGCGAAGCGGCCGGCGAGGCGCGCGTCGGCGTGGCGCATGGCCAGATGGGAAAAGACGAGCTGGAACGTGTGATGGAAGATTTCAGCGCAGGTCAGATCGATGTGCTCGTAGCCACCACTATCATCGAAAGCGGCATCGACAACCCCCATACGAACACGCTCATCATCGAAGATTCGCAGCGCCTCGGCCTGGCGCAAATGTACCAGCTCAAAGGCCGCGTGGGCCGATCGAGCAGGCAGGCCTACGCGTACTTCCTGTTCCCCGAGCATGTGAGCCTTACCGAAGAGGCCACGCAGCGTTTGGAAGCCATCAACGAATACGCCGGCCTGGGCAGCGGCATGCGCATCGCCATGCGCGACCTGGAGATTCGCGGCGCGGGCGATTTGCTCGGCGCTGAGCAGAGCGGCAACATGTCGGCCGTGGGCTTCGATCTGTTCGCGCAGATGATAGCGAGCGCGGTCGATGCGGCGCGGGCGGGATCGGGCGAGCTCGGCGGCCTGCCGCCTGCGCTTTCCGATATTACGGTGAACATTCCTGAGCATGCCTACGTCGCCGAGGAATACATTCCCGACACCGATGAGCGCGTGCTGCTGTATCGCCGTTTGGCCTGCGCCGATACGCTGGGCGCGGTGGATGATTTGCGCGAGGCGACGCTCGCGGCGCACCCCGATATGCCCGATGCCTGCGAGAATCTGTTCCTGCGTTCGAAGATTCGCGCCTGGGCAAACGAAGTGGGCGTGAAGGTGATCAGCGTATCGGGCGGCAAGCTGAACGTGGAGCCCATTCGCGTGGACGATTCGGCCATGGCTTCGCTGCGTCGCGAAGGCGCGCGCTTTGCCGCGCAATCGAAGAAGCTGCAAGTTCCCATGAAGCATTTCGCGGAGGGGGCGGATGCGGAGCAAGGCGGCCTTATGCGAGCCATCTGGGAATTCCTCTTCGACTTGAAGCCGATTGACGCGGCGGGGCTGCCGCTTGAGACTGGGCCATCTTCGAATTCGGCGGGTGCTGCCGCCAGCGCGTCGGGTTCGCAGGCGAATTCTCAGTCGAAAGCGCCAAAGTCTACCGCTTCGAAGCGGGGTGCCGCCCAAGCGAAAGGCGGCGCTTCTTCGGAGGCGCGCTCGTCTGGCAAGCCGAGGGCTACGAATACGTATGTGGGCGGAGTGCGCGTCGCGCGCAAACCGAAGCCGAAGCTCAACATTCCCACGCCGCCGAAAAACCCTTCGGCGCCCGCCTCGGGCGATGGGCGTCCCAAGACGTTCACGCCCGACAGGCCCGCCGTGGCTCCCGATGGGCGTCCCGCGTCGAATGGCACTCGGGCTCGCGGGGGGGGCCGCCGAGGGCGGTAGCGAGTTTGGGCCATCAAGCGCCTGTACGCTTAACGCCGACGAAAGGGCCTGGCGGATTTCGCTTTGTCCCTAACGCAAGAAAGGCCGTCTGGTGAGGCGGCCTTTCCGATATTCGCTAGCTCATGCGGATGCTGACGTATTGGGCTGTGTCGGGCAGGCCCGAAATACTGTATACGCCGTCGAGGTCGCACACCGAAATGCGCCAATCGTACGTACCGCTGTCGGTTTCAATCGTGCCCTCGCGATACGTGTTCTCGAACGAATCGACGCCTTCTGCGGAAATGGTCACGTTCGCATTGTCGAGCCATCCTTCAGCCTCCATGGCGGTTTGCAGGGCGTCCTGCGCGCTTTGCGCCGACAAATCGCAATAGCGAACCTTCATTTCGGTGCCGTTCGTGTGGGAGACGACGAAACGCCACGACCCAACGAGGTATTTCGAGGCCGTGGCCGCATTCATGTTCGAAATGCCGCGCGCGTAGGCGACGACCGCATCGGCGAGCGTCGTGTCGCTCGGCAGCTTCATAAGGTCGAGCCCTTCGTCATCTTCCTCGGAAAGGTCGTAGATGATGAACCCCGCTTCGGTAAACGCCGCCTGAATGCTTGCGTCGTCGAGTGCGATGTAGTTTTCCATAATGGGCAGATCGTAAGAGACTCCGCGCGAGATATTCTCTTGGATGGCTGCCGCCTCGCGCTCCGATTCGTGAAGGATCGTGTCAATCGAATTCCATGCCCAGACGCCGCCGATAATCGCCGCCGCTACTGCCGCGATGGCCATAATCGTCAAGACTGGCTTCGGGGGGTCGAAGGGCCGCGTCAGGGGCGCTCCATCGAGATGCCGTACGGGACCGTCGCAGACTTCCTGGGGCTTATGGGGCGATAATTTCGTGAAATCCATGGCAATCCTGTTCTTGGTTGCAAAAAACTAAGCCATTATATCACTCGCACTTGCGGGGGCCTTGCCGCCGCCGTGCGTTGTCTAAGGGGGAGTAATCGGCATGCGCGCTCGCGCGTGTGGCACGTCAACAGACCCGGCGTGAGCCTGGCGTGTCTTAAACGATGAGACTCTTGGCGCTTGTTGCAAGCTGAGAATGGCTTGGGCGCCGGGGGTTTTCTGCCTTCGGCGAAAAGCCGAAAGGAGCATCGTTGGATTTATCAATCTTTACCACCCCCGAAGCGTGGATTTCTCTGGTCACGCTCATTTTCCTGGAAATCGTCCTCGGCGTGGACAATATCGTGTTCATCTCGATCACGTCGAATCGGCTTCCTCCCGAAAAACAGCATATCGGCCGCAAACTCGGCCTTTTGGGCGCCATGGTGTCGCGCTGTTTGTTTTTGTGCTTCGCGAGTTTCCTCGTGCATATGACCACGCCGCTGTTCACGCTCGACTTCGGCTTTTGGGCGCATGGCTTCGGCGTGCGCGACCTGGTGCTGTTCTTGGGCGGCGCATACCTCATCTATAAAGGTATCGACGAGTTGCGCGACGTGCTGGCGCTCACCGAAGAAAAGGCCGCGCTCGCTGGCGGCGAAGAGCATGAAAGCCTGCGCCGAATCGGTCTAGGCCAGGCGGTCGGCACCATTATGGTGATGGACGTCGTCTTCTCCATCGATTCGGTCATTACCGCCGTGGGGTTGGCGAACCATCTCATCATCATGATCCTTGCCGTGATGGTAGCCATCGTGATGATGATGGTCTTCATCGACCCCATCTCCGATTTCATCAACAACCATACCGAGATGAAAATCCTGGCGCTCGTGTTCATCGCCGTCATCGGCGTGCTGCTGTTCTTGGACGGCTTGGGCATCAATTCCGGCGTCGAGGTGCTCGATATGCATATGGAGAAGCTCATGGTCTACTTCGCCATGGTGTTCGCCGTAGTACTCGAAATCGTCCAGATGCGTCATGGCGGCAATTTGGCGAAGTGGAATCGCGAGCGCTGGGCGGCCATGCCGGCCGATGCCGTGAAGGCCGAGGTGCTGGGCGAATCTGCGCAGGGCGATGCTGCCCCAGAAGCGGGAAAATAGCCCAATACTCTGTATGCATGACAAAATGCGCCTTTCTGAGCTGGCGTTTCCCAAAACTGCACGATAGCCGCCCTACAAGCCGCGGGCTATTCTGCGAAGCGTCGAAACGCAAAAGCGAATACGCGATACCATCGAACGAAAGGCGCATGAAATGAAAATCTTTGGTCTGGGCATGCCCGAGCTGCTTATTATCCTTGCCGTGGCTTTGCTGATCTTCGGCCCCAAACATCTGCCGAAGCTCGGGCGCTCTTTGGGCCGCACCATCAAAGGATTTCGCGATGGCCTCGGCAGCGACAAAGACATCGTGAAAGAGGTCGAGCCCGAAGAGGCCCCGAAGCGCAAGAAGAAGGCAGCCGCCAAGAAGCTCGAAGCCTCAAAGGAAGAAGCCGCGGCGGAAAGCTCCAAATCGGCCAGCTCCAAGGAGGAGCCTGCGGAGGATTCTGCCGAAGCCGAGCAGTCGGCCGAACCCGAATCCGATGCGCAGGAACAGACCGAGAAGGCCGAAGCCTAAGACTTGCTGGTATTTTCTTACCGATTCGTTGCGGTGCCGCCCTTCCTCCCAATGCATAACGGCCCGCAAAACAAAGGGAGTTCCCGTACGGGAACTCCCTTTTTCTATGGCGAATCGAAGCGCCGCATGCTCGTTGGACGCGGCTGCCGACTATTCGAACAGCGCGCGGCCCTCGTCGCTTATCACCATGCGGCAGGCACCTGGCAGCACACGTGCCACGAACGGCGTGCATTTCTTCAGCACCTCGCCGTCGTATTGCATCTCGAACGCGGGCTCGGCCTCAACGAAAACCTCGGCCCCCTGGTATATCTCGATTGAGTCGCCGCGCTCGGGGAATTCTCCGTCGCGGTCGAGCATGGCCGCGAACATGGCCGGCAGAAGCTCGAAGGCGTTTTTCGCTTTCAACACCGCCACGTCGAGCTTTCCGTCGCGCGGCTGGTTCGTATGCGTGAACGATATGTCGAATTGAATCTTCGAGAAATTGATCACGAGCACGCCCAGACCCTCGGTTTCGTGGCGCACACCGTCGACCGTGACGGCGATTTTCGACACCTGCGGCGCGATGTTCGCCCCGGCGGCAAGAAAATACGCCATGGCTCCGAATAGCTTTTTGTTCGGCGCGGCGCTTTCCATGATGGTTGCGTCGTAGCCCGCGCCCGCCATAATCATGAAGCCGTGCCTTTCGCCGTGCGCCTCGAGCTCAGCCACGTCGAAATCGAGCGTCTCAAGGCGCCGCGCGAGCTTCGCCAAAGCGTGCGGCTCGTTGGGCTCGGCCAGATTCAGCGACAGCAGATTCGCCGTGCCCGAAGGGTAGGGAAGAAGCGGGACTCCCGTATTGGCCAGCGCGTAGGCGACGCTCGCCACCGTGCCGTCGCCGCCCGAGGCCACCACCAAATCGAAGTCGCGCGCATCGGCGAGCATACTCGCTATCGGCGTTGCGCCGTTGGTCGAGCGCAGGCACACCTCGTCGCCGTCTTGCGTGAAGGCCCGCACGAAATCGTAAATCGAGCCGTCGCGGTACCCAGATGCGAGATTGTTGATGATCAATGCTTTCATCGCGCATTCCCCCTTACTACCGCTAAGATGGTACTACATACTCATTGACAGAATGATTGGCTGAAGGAAAAGCGTTGTACATAACCACTCGCAGGCAGTTGGAGCAATTCATCGACCGGGCTCGCGTAAGCGAACTGCTCGCCGTCGACACCGAATTCCTTCGCGAGAAGACCTATTGGCCCAAGCTGTGCCTCATTCAGATGGCTACGGAAAAGGAAAGCGTCGCCATCGACCCATTCTCGTTCGACGATTTGGCGCCCTTGAAAGAGCTGTTCACCAATAAGAAGATTATGAAGCTCTTCCATGCGGCCTCCCAAGACCTTGAGATCATCCACCACGAGCTCGGGGTTTTGCCCGAGCCGATTTTCGATACGCAGATCGCCGCCTCGCTTTTGGGTGGAACCTTGCAGGTGGGCTACGGCGCGCTTGTGATGAGCGAATGCGGTGTGAAGCTGAAGAAGGCCGACTCGTTCACCGATTGGAGCCGTCGTCCGCTCGCCGATTCTCAGATTGAATACGCCCTCGACGACGTGCTCTATCTTCCGCGGATGTATCGCTCGATGACCGCCGAACTCGAAGAGCTCGGGCGCCTGCACTGGCTCGACAACGATTTCGCGGAGCTTTCGAACCCCGCGAAATACGAGGTAGACCCCTACGATCGCTGGAGGCGCCTGCGCCGCGTGAACCAACTCACGAATCGCCAGCTTTCCGCCGCGCGCGAGGTCGCCGCATGGCGCGAGAAAACGGCCATGAAGCGCAACGTTCCCCGCAAGTGGGTATGCTCCGACGAGCAGATCGTCGAAGCCTGCAAGCGCGAGCCGCGAACGCTTGATGAGCTGTTCATGGTGCGCGGCATCCGCGGCCTTCTGAAGATGGACGACGCGCGCTGCATGCTTCGTGCTTGTGTGGCGGGCCTCGATGCCCCAAGCTCCGCGTGGCCCGAGCTTCCCAAATCGCCGAAAAGCGAGCCGAATGTGGACGAGCAGGTCGACCTGCTTTCCGCTTTGGTGAAGATGCGCGCCAAGGAAAACGGCGTCGCCTTCGGGGTTTTGGCCTCGCATGACGACCTCACGAAAATCGCCCGCGGTCACTACGACGAGACCGACGTGCTGCGCGGTTGGCGCCGCGAGCTCGTGGGGGCTGACCTTCTGGCGCTATCGCGCGGCGAAATCTCGCTCACCATTGAAGACGGCGTGATGAAGGTAACGAACACGCCACAGCTCGCGGGGCGCTAGGCCCGCGTTCGCTACACTTTGCCGTAAAAGAAGGCTGGCTTGCCAGCGTATCCCGCGCTTTCGGCGCGCAGTTAAGGAATGGTGCGAATTATGATTATGGTCGGAAACGACATGGGCCTGTATATCGCCGTCATGGTGCTCACGCTGATCATCGGCGGCGGCGCGCAGTGGTATGTGACCACGCAGCTCCATAAATACCAGAAGATTCCTTGCTCGTGGAACATCACGGGCTCCCAGATGGCGCGCAAGATGAGCATCGACAAGGGCATCTCGAACGTGGGTGTGCAGCGCGGCGGCGCCAGCCAAGACTTCTTCGACCCGCGCACCAATTCCGTGACGCTCGACCCCGATGCCTACGGAACCACGTCCATCACCGCCGTGGCGACCGCCGTGCACGAGATGGGCCATGCCTGCCAGCATGCGGAAGGCTACGGCTTCATGAAGTTCCGCAGCGCGCTCGTTCCTGTGGTGAATTTCTGCTCGAATGCCTGGATTGTCGTCTTCATGATCGGCCTGCTCGCTGGCGCTATGGGCGGAACCTTCATCAAAATCGCCATTATCATGTTCGCGGCGACGCTGCTTTTTCAAATCGTCACGCTTCCCGTTGAGTTCGACGCTTCCCGCCGCGGCCTGCAATATCTCAAGGCTTCGGGAATGAACGGCGCTGAGCTCGCGGGTGCCAGCAATGTGCTGCGCGCGTGCGCCTTCACCTATGTCGCTGCGGCTCTTACGGCGCTTCTGCAGCTTATCTACATGCTGCTTTCCACGCGCTCGGAGGAATAGCGTCGCATGCTTGTCTCGGACGCAAAGCACGCTTCCGGCAAGGGCGATGCGAAGCCGCTGAGCGTCACCGAGGCCCTGAAGGCCGCGAAGGGCGCGCTCGAGAATCTGAGGCTGCGTATCGTCGGCGAGGTTTCGGAAGTCAACGTGAAGGAAGGCTACGCGAAGGCCTATTTCACGCTGAAAGACGAAAACGGCACGCTGCCCTGCCAAATGTGGCGCGATCGCTATGAGAAAACGGGCGTAACCCTGAGAGTCGGCATGAAAGTCGAGCTCACGGGCCAGTTCTCCCTTTGGCCGAAAAAAGGCCGCATGCATTTCGAGGCATCGGCGATTTCCATTGCGGGCGAGGGCTTCTTGCGCCAGCAAGTCGATGCTCTGAAAGAGAAGCTCGCGGCCGAAGGCCTTATGGACCCGGCGAAAAAGGTTCCCGTTCCGCAGTACCCGCTCAAAATAGGCGTGGTCACGTCTCCTCGGGGCGATGCCGTTCGCGACGTTTTGCGAACGACGCGTCGCCGGTTCCCCCTTGCCCACCTCTATGTTGCGGGCGTTGCGGTCGAAGGAGCCGGCGCGTCGCAGCAGATGATCGAGGGTATGAGGGCATGCTATCGCGCCCGCGTTGACGTGATTTTGCTCGTGCGTGGCGGCGGGAGCTTCGAAGACCTCATGCCGTTTAACGATGAAGCGCTTGCCCGCGCCATTTCCAAATGTCCCATTCCCGTTGTTACGGGCATCGCGCACGAGGGGCAGACCACGATTGCCGATTTGGTGGGGGACTTGCGCGCCTCAACTCCGACGGGTGCGGCCGAGGCCGTTACCGTTTCCGCCGATCAGCTTATCGCTGAGCTTCGAGCGACGGGAAAGCGTCTCGCGAACCGCGAATCCCAGATTCTTGGGCGCGCGATCCTTTCGCTTGAGCGTTATTCTTCTCGGCCCCTCTTCAAAGACCCGCGCTCGCTTTTCGCCAGTGACCTTATGACGGTCGACGTGCTGCACGATCGCCTCTCGAGGGCGCTGCCTGCGAACATTCGCCACGACGCCACGCGCCTTGCCGCCTTGTCGACTCGCCTTGCGGCGAGGCCCGTCAATACGGCCGAGCTCAAAGCCGCTCTCGACCTGCGCGCTTCGCGACTTGCGTCGTCAACCGCCGCGTTTGAGCGCCGCTCGCTTCGTCTGCAGGCTTTGCGCGACCGCCTGCGCGAAGCCTCTTCGAACGCGCTTGCGCCGCACGCGAACGCGCTCGCCCTTAGGGCGGGGCGTCTGCACGACCTCTCGCCGCTTTCCGTGCTCGCCAGAGGCTACGCCATTGCGAGGCGCCCCGATGGGGCTATCGTGAAACGCGCCGCAGAGCTCGAATTGAGCGATACCATTGAGGTGTCGTTCGCCGACGGCCGTGTTTCGGCCACGATCGACTCGATACGACTCAACGAAGGAAGCGACCAATGACAGAGATTTCTGCGAATGAAGCGCCCGCCGAAAAAGCGATAGCGGAGCTTTCGTTTCGCGAGGCTATGAACGAACTCGACAGCACCGTGGCGCTGCTCGAGAGCAATTCCCTCGAGCTCGAGGAAAGCCTCAAAGCCTACGAGAGGGGAGTGGCCCTGCTCGGCGATTTGCAGGCGCGTCTTGCCAGCGCACAGCAAAAAGTCGACGTTTTGATGGGCCAACTCGACGTTCCCACCGACGATGCGACCACTGACACGACTCTTTCTTAATCGTCGCTCCTTTTTCGACTACACTGAAATCGTACTCAACGAGCGCGCTTGATGCGCGAGAAAGGCAGTTTGCCTTATGACCGATTGCGTTTTCTGCAAAATCGCCGCTGGCGAGATTCCCTCGACCATCGTCTACGAAGACGACCTCGTTATCGCCTTTGACGACCTTGCGCCGCAGATGCCCGTCCATACGCTCATCATTCCGAAGCAGCACTTCGCCAATATCGGCGACGGGCTGCCCGATGCGCTTATGGGCCATCTCTTCAATACGGTGAAGAAAATCGCCGAAATCAAGGGCATCGATAAGTCTGGCTATCGCGTCATCGTCAACACGGGCGACGATGCGCAGCAGTCGGTGCACCACGTTCATGTCCATGTTTTGGGTGGCGCGCCTATGAATTCCGGCTCTCCAGCCCTTTAAGGTTTTTGGCACACGGGGGAACCACGTGAAAATTCTCGTTATCAATGCCGGTTCATCGTCGCTGAAATACCAGCTCATCGATACCGAAAACAATAAGATGCTCGCCAAGGGCCTCTGCGAGCGCGTCGGCAGCAAAGATTCCTACATCAAGCATGGCGCCGACAAAGACGAGCGAATCTTCGCGCAGTACATGGCTGACCACGAAGAGGCGCTCGCCGTCGTCTTCGATGCGCTGTGCCACAGCGAGCGCTCGACTATCCACTCCATCGACGAGATCGATGCCATTGGACACCGAATCGTGCACGGCGGCAATTTTTTCGACTCGTCGGTGCTTATCACGCCCGAGGTCATCACGAAGATCGAAAGCCTGTGCACGCTCGCGCCGCTGCATAATCCGCCGGCTTTGAAGTGCATCAACGTGTGCCAGTCTATGGCGCCATCGATGCCGCAGGTCGCCGTTTTCGACACGTCGTTTTTCCAGTCGCTGCCGCCTTCGGCCTATATGTATCCGCTGCCGTATGAGCTCTGCGAGAAACATCAGATTCGCAAATACGGCGCGCACGGAACCTCGCATCGCTATATCGCGCAGCGCTGCGCTGCTCTTATGGGACAGCCGCTCGAGGATTTGAAGATTATCACCTGCCATTTGGGCAATGGATGCTCTATCTCGGCCGTCGACCACGGCATTGCAGTGGACACGTCTATGGGCTTCACGCCGCTCGACGGGCTTATGATGGGCACGCGCTGCGGCGCGATAGACCCTGCGATCATTCCGTTTCTCGAAGAGGCGGAAAATCTCACGTCGGCGCAGATCAATGAGCTCATGAACAAGAAGTCGGGCCTGCTCGGCGTTTCGGGCATCAGCAACGATATGCGCGACGTTCGCAAGGGTGCGGAATCGGGCAATGAGCGGGCTATGCTCGCATACGACATGTATGCCCACTCCATTCGCAAATACCTGGGCCAATATCTGGTGGAGATGGCAGGCTGCGACGCCATCGTACTCACGGCTGGCGTAGGCGAGAACTGCGATCGCATGCGCCGCATCGTGTTCGCCGGCCTGCAGCCGCTCGGTATTATTTTGGATCAAGAGAAAAATCGCCGCGATTATCACGGCAAGGAACGCTTCATTTCGCGCGACGATTCCCCCGTGAAGATCATCGTCATTCCCACCAACGAGGAATTCATGATTGCGCAGGACACGCTCAATATCGTATCCAAGCTGCAGAAATAGGGTTTTATCCGCGGCTTTCTGCACTTTCGATTTTTGCTGCGAACCTCAAGCGCCCCAGCTTTTGAGCTGGGGCGCTTTGTCGTCTTGGGCGTTCTGCCTTGTTCGAAAAGGCGTCGGAATTACCCGATTTTGCGCATGCGGACGCTCATGTCGAGCGGCTTCGCTGAAAACGGCGCCGTGGTGGCAAGGCCGTCAACGCCAGTCGCGGCGTAATCGGCCGCATTGCCTGGGTTAATGCCGCCCGCTGCGATGAGCGCCAAATGGGGGTCGATCTCGCGCAGCTCGGCGACAAGCGGAGCAAGCTCGGCCACGGGAATCTTATCGAATTGCACGCCGTCGATGCCGCGCCCGCCTGCGCTTGCTCGCGCCAGTATGCGCGCCTGCTCGGCGTTTGCCTCCACGAAGAGCTTCTTTTCAACGCAGCGCGCCTTAATGTCGGGAATTTGTTCCACGAAGGCGTTGAAGCCACCGAAAAACGTAAGATGGTGTTCGAATACGAGCACGGTTTCCGAAAGACCCAGGCGGTGGGGGAAAGCACCGCCGGCCATAACCGCGCAGGTGAACAGGTCTTTCGCTCCGGGCATGCTTTTGCGCGTGGTGAGGACTTCGCAGTGCGGGTTGGCAGCATGTGCGGCGTCGACCATGGAGCGGGTTTTCGTCGCCACGGCAGAAAGATGGTCGAAGGTATTCAGACATACTTTCCATGTTGCGTGCAAATCGGCGGCCGTGCCTCGCAGCGTGAAGAAAGCCTCCCCAGCTGTCACGCGGTCGCCATCGTTGCGCCCACTAATCACTTCGCAGCCCAGGCGCTCGGCAATGCGGCGCACGATTTGCGTGCCAGCGAGCACGCAATCCTCACGCGTGTAGTACTCCATCTCGCCAGGCTCGTCGCCAATGCCCAGCACCTCGCACGTCAGATCGATATAGGGCACGTCTTCGGCAATAAAATGGTCGATTCGGGATTCCGGAATGCGCAGCATGCTCGCCCCTTTTCGCAAGAACGGTTATTCTGGTATCAGGATAACGCGAGTGCTGAAATGCGGCAATCGCGCATGAAAACCAATTCGAAAGGAATTGCCATGAAAGAAATCACGCTGAAGGTAACGGGAATGCATTGCCCCAAGTGCGACGCGCGAATCGAAAAGGCGGTGGGCGCCATCGCGGGCGTGAGCAGCGTGAAGGCCGACCATGAAGCCGATGCGGTAACCATTACCTATGACGGTGCGCCCGAAACCCTAGAAACCGCAAAAGCCGCCATCACCGCCGAAGATTTCACGGTGCAATAACCTATCCGTCTCATAAGCCGCTCATCGGAGTTGCGGCGCTTTCGATATCGTTTTATAATCCGTATTGACGGTACTGACGTATTGGAGGTGGCGTTATGAACGAGACATGCACGGTTTTGAGAAACGGCAACAGCGCGGCTGTGGTCCTTCCGTCTGAGTGGCGAAAACAATTCGGAATAAAAGCGGGGGACACTTTGCGAATCTCGACTCCGGCCGAAGGGGAGATAACGTTTTCCGTGATAAAGCGGAACAACAAGAAGGAATCATTGGGCGGCCTTCTCGATATTTTAGATGGCCTGCCCAATGTCGCATGGGAGCGGGGCGATTCAAAGGAAGACGATCGTGAGCTTCTGGGACAGCGATATGTCTAGATATCTCTTCGATACGAACGTTTTGCTCGATTTCGCAATTCCGTCTCGTCCTCAGCATAATGCGGCGGTCAAGCTCGTTTCGGTGCTTTGCGACGACGAACGTTCCGCCATATTCGTTTTTGCTTCGTCTTTGAAAGACGTCTACTACGTATTCAATCGTCATTACGGGGACGAGCCAACCGCGCGAAGGCTCATCGGCAAAATGAGGGAGGTCTTCGAAATAGTGCCCCTTAGCGCGATGGTGGTCGACGAGGCGCTTGCATCCGATGAGCCCGATTTCGAAGACGGGCTCGTAAGAGCGGCGGCCGAGGCGGTTTTTTGCGACTATATCGTGTCGCGGGATGTCAAGGCGTTTCGCACGTCGTCATGCGTTCGCATAGACGCCCTGCAAGGGTTGGAAATGCTGTGAGTCGCAAAGGGCGCCTCTCTTTACCACCAGGTTAGCTTGGAGATGTTGCTTCGAATGTGGTCGCAGCTGGCATGGAAGCGCTGGGTTTCGTCTTCGGAAAGTTCGGGTGTGAACACCTGCTCGATGCCATCGGCTCCTATCAGGCAGGGAAGTGAGGTGAAGATGCCCTCTTCGCCATACTGGCCGGTCATTAAAGTCGAAGCGGGGATAACGGCATGCTCGTTATGCAGAATGGCGGCGCAGATGCGTGCGGTGCAGTTTGCCACGGCGTATTCGGTGCATCCCTTTCCCGCGAAGGTGACGTAGCCGCCCTGGCGGGCAAGCTCTTCTACTTCCGCCTGGTCGAAGCCGTACTTTTCGGGATGCTCCTTGGCGAGCGTATTGATGCTCACGCCGGCGATCGTGGCCGATTTCCATGCGGCGACCTGCGATGCCCCATGCTCGCCTATGACGTGGGCATGGACCGATTTGGGGCTCACCCCCGTCGCCTTCGAGATTTCGGTACGCAGGCGCGCCGAATCGAGCCCGCAGCCAGTGCCGATGATTTTCGCAGGGTCGTAGCCAGTAAGGTGCCAAATGGCGGTGCATATGACATCGCAGGGGTTGGCGACATTCACCAGGATTCCGCTAAATCCTGCGCCCATGATCCTCTCTGTGAAGGTACGGGCGGAATCGGTGCCAGCGAATAGCTCGCCGTCGCGGCTTTGCGCCACAAGCGCCACGTTCCCCGCGCAGTTGACGATGATGTCGCATTCGGCGAGGTCTTCGTAGCGGTCGCTACAGTTGACGATGCGCGTGTTGTACGGCACGAAGCTCAGCGAATCGCTGAGGTCTTGTGCCTCGGAGATATTTTTCTGGTCGTCGATTCCCACAAAATAAAGCTCATCGGCAATGCCCTGCAAAAGCAGGCTGTTGGCAACGTGTGCGCCCACATGGCCAAGCCCGATGATACCGATCTTGCGTTGCGTAGACATGAGAATCTCCTTCTAGGCCATTGGAACGAATAAAGGCAGCATGTGCGAAATGTCGAACACGCGCCTCGGCCGATTTGCTGGCAAATTGCCTTGCCGAAGAGCATAAAGCAAAAAGCCTCGCGCATTTCGCCGATACGCATAAATTTACACAGCGGCCCAACGTATGCTAAAAAAGCTAACTGAAGCTGAAAAAGCTAACGCATGCTGAAAAAGCTAACGCATGCTGAAAAAGCTAACGCAGATGAGGGGGACTCCATGGAACTTGTTTGAGAAATCCCGTAATTTACCGATTCATTTATCCGTATTTTGCCGTTTCGAATTCACGTATTTTGCCGAATGGGAAAGGCGTAAAAAGCCGCTTGCCTCGACTTGCTCGATAGACTGAAGCTCACAGGGGAATTGCGTAGTTGGCCGACGATGGGGCGAGGAGTCTGCTGCGGTTGCGCGACAAGGTTTGTGCCAACCCCTCGGCTCAAAATGCGCGGCCCGCGTTTCTCGCTGTGGTAGTCGGCCGCGGGAACCTTGCCTATACTCGCGACGACGGCGTGCACGTAATTCCGGCAGCGCTGTTGGGGGTGTAGGATACGCCATACTCGCAAGTGGGCCAGTCTCATTTTCGGCTACCGAAATCCGCTTGCCGCCGTCCTCAAGCATCATAAGAAACATCATATTGGAGCGAAATCCTGACTATTTCGGTCGCTTTTCAGTCCATTGATGCGCTTTCGCGGAAACTTCCCCTTCCCTTCGATCGAGCCAAAATCGGGCGAATCTTGCGCCGTTTGCCGCCGCTTTCGGAATTCTCAAAAAATTTTTTTCGTAAAACCCCAGGTCGCGCGAACCTGTACCTTAAGGTACAGGTTGTTTTTAGGTGGGTTTATCGCTAAGAATATTCTCGGTTGGAAATAGTAAGGCGCGAAAACAGTCGAGTACGCACCCCCCGCTGAAAAACTGTTGTCGTGGTCTTGCTGGTTCCTAATCCGCAGATTCCCTCTGCCGCCTTCAGCTGCTTCGCGAGGTTTGTTGCTGTTGTACTCGCATGTTGTGCGAGCCTTTACGAGAGCCCGCATGCAGGTTGCTTGTGGATAAGCAGGGGGATAATACATCGATGGCCGAAAGGCCAGAAAAGGAGGGGAGTATGGACGTAATCCAGAAAACCCAAAAGAAGGTGACGACGTTCGCGTTTGCGACGATCGTTGCTTTCGCAATGGCGCTCGCCGTTGGCGTAGTGCCCGCGTTCGCGGCGACGGTGCCGTGGAACAGCAATGTTACGGTGACGGCATATGCCGACGATCCGACGTACGATAACAGTGCGCAGTACATTAATGTGACAATGGAATTTGCCAATGGCGCGCCTGATGTCGCTGCGGATGTGATGGAGGCGTATCTCGAAGCGAATACCACCATTGCGGGAAATGCAATCAACTCCACCTCGTACAATCGCGATGTGACCAACGTTGAGGTCGGTAGCGATGTTGTTGCGTTTACCATCGCCCCCAATACGGCTGGCATGACCGCAAACTACAATGGCAAACTGAATATCGCCGCTAATGCCAGCGACAATGCAACCATTGCAGCCGCTATGGGCGATGCCGCCGTCGAAACCCTCGTCAACAACGGTATTACGATCAGCAAGTCGAGCGCCTCGACTTCTAGCGTTGCGATTTTCAGCGTTGATACGCGCGCTCAGGCACGCGGCATGAATCACATTCTGATTACCGATATCGTGACCGTGGATGGCGTTTCTCAGGAGAAGGCGATTTTTGCTGGATCTGGTACGTTCAGCAACGGCGGCATCACCATCCATTCGCATAGCTTCATGACCCAGACCGTTGCCGACTACGCTGCCGCAATTGTGTCCGCTGGCAATACTGCCGCCAGCAAGGCTGCGAACGGCTATGCGTTCACGGATTCTGGCGATGGCGTTTTCCAAATTACCAAGGCTTCTGGTAGCTGCTCGAACATCAAGGTCTATATGTACGACTGCGATTACCTGAATGCCAATTCTCTTGCTGTGGGCGATATTTACGAGCCCATCTGGCAGGATTAATTTGTCTTATCGGTAGGCGCAGGACATTCATCTAATAAGGGGGGAGTTGGGGCTGCGGCCCTGAGTCCCCCCTCTTTTTGGTGTTCGTATATGCGCCAAAGGGAGGGATGAAAAGGGGCGATTGCCATATCGGCTTTCACCCCCCCCCTTTTTTTTCATGCCTTAGCACGGAAAGCAAAGCGTGTGGCATGAACGTCCCTCCCTGTCTTCTTTTTGAAAGGTGGGGGATGATGGCTGAGGATTTTCGCTTTCCTGCTCGACGCAATGTAGTCGCTCATGCTCGCCAAATGGGCTCCGTCGGCCTTACAGCTGCCCTGGTTTTGTCGTGCGTGCCTTGCTATGGATTCGCATCCGAAATTGATTCCGAAAAAGCAGTCTCCGAGGACAATATTGAACTCCTTTCGGATTCCGCATCTATGAATGACGAAAATGATTTCGAATTGAATGGCAATGAGCTGTTGGCTGCCCAGGATTCGGGGTATGGGTCGACAGATTTAGAAGTAAATGAAGTTCAAGAGCCCTCCTTGCTCGGTGCGGACGAGGAAATTCTGTTGACGGGTGTGGCTGTCCAGTCCGAGTCGGTTGAATACACCTCTACGAAGGGTAACTATACAAGTGTTACTACGGGA
This sequence comes from Subdoligranulum sp. CAG:314, assembly GCA_963635715.1. Lineage (GTDB taxonomy): Bacteria > Actinomycetota > Coriobacteriia > Coriobacteriales > Eggerthellaceae > Slackia. Next base: position 120,897 of record CAVHFS010000002.1, read on the forward strand.
AACAAGATTGTTTTAACCGCAATCGACCCGAGTAAATCCATTCAGTTTGATAGGTTAGACTATCCTTCCAAATTTGGCATCGATACAAGCTCGCCTGTTGATATTGAAATTGCCGACGGCGCAACAAAAGTCGGTAAATTTGACACTAATGTATTCAGGGGTATTACTGTAAACAGTTTTTCAATGCCTGATTCGGTTATCGAAATCAATACGTCCCTTCCCGATCAGTATAAAAATGCTCCAGAAGTAAGATGTCCTTCCGGATTAGTTGGGGATGGTTTTTTATATTCCAATTTAAATCACACCATTATCTTGAGATATTTGGAAAGTAACGACGGGGGCGTGCTCACGATTCCTGAGGGCGCTGAGAGATTCAGCGCCTCGATGAAAGGTCATTCTTTCAGCGAGGTGCGTATTCCCTCTACCTTGACGAGGTTTGGTGGCGTCAGTCTTTTTGATGAAGATTCCGTTGACAAAGTCGTCATCGCCGAAGGAAATTCGAGTTTCGAAATTGATACTGATCCCAGCTCTGCCACATATGGCTCATTATTCAAGAAAGGGCATGCTAGCGACGATACTCCATATATAAAGGTTTCTAAGACTGTAGCTACATATTCTGACGATGGGTCAACTTTGATTTCGGTTCCGAAGAGAATGGAAGGCACTTTCGTTGTCGACGAGGGTTGCACGAAGATTGACGCCAAGGCTTTTGACGGTTGCGCATTGCTTACGGACATCATTCTCCCTTCGTCGATGCTGTCGATTGGTGATTATGCATTTAGGGATTGCAGCTCTCTTATCAACATGCAATTGCCTGCTTCCGTTTCGTCCGTCGGTAAGGGTATTTTCTCTGGGTGCACGTCGCTTGGGTCGATTACGTGGCCAAAGACAATCACTGCCGTGCCGGATTCTACGTTTGAGGGATGCAGCAAGCTTGAGAGCTTCGATTTCGATGGGATTTCCTCTATTGGGAAAAAAGCATTCCAGAGTTGTATTTCTTTGGCAAGCGTGGAACTTCCCGACTGCGTTATGAGCCTCGGAGAGAGCTCGTTCAATGGCTGCACGGGGCTTAAAAAAGTAACCCTGTCAAAGAATCTTGTTCAGCTCGATAATTACAGCGATTTATTCGATACGCTTATAACTCCTGGCGGAATTACGACGATACCAACTGCCGTTCTTGGGTTTGGCGACTATGCCTTTGCAAATTGTACGTCGTTGGAGAACGTTGAAGCGCCGGAAGGATTGCAGGGCATCGGACGTCACGCGTTCGATAATTGCTCTTCGCTCATGAACTTTGATGCTCCCGATTCTCTTGAAGTTATAGGTTCGGGAGCTTTCTCGGGTACGGGCCTTACGTCGTTTGTGGCTCCGAAGAACCTTTTCGCGAATAGCAAGCTTAAAGACCTTGTTCCTAACGATTCGTCGCAGAAGACATATTGGGACTACTGGTTTACTGATGATTCGACGGCATCGTCTGGTGGACAGATTTTCACCGCTACCGACGCTGAATCGCTCGGAAATCCTTCGCAAGCGAATCAGGGCGTCTTCTCCCAGATTCTCTCTTTGTCGCTCACCAATTATTCGGCCGACACCATTGGCTCTTATCTCTTCAGCGGCCTGAATAAAATCACTACGATTTCCATTCCCAAAAACGTTAAATCGATTCAAACGGGCGCGTTCTTCGGGTGCTCTTCGCTTAAAGACATCTACGTGTTCAATTCACAATGCCAAATTGCGAAATATAGCGTGACAACTGGGGCTACTGGTACGATTTACTCCATGCCCGCGTTCGGCATGTGGTCGGGTATTGGTGTAGACGGCAAGGGCATATTGGCGCCGCTTACCGGGGTGAATTATTACGGCCTTGCTTTTGCTCAGAATCCGCTCATTTCTTACGCGGCAGACTCGGACAGCAATTTCATTCCGTTTGTTGTGCTCGATGGCGCTGATACCGAATCTCTCTTCGGCAATCAGGTTGCCGCCAATGGCGCTGGCTATAACGATATCCGCATCACCGATGTTGCCTATACGGGTTCCGAGGTCGAGCCGAACATTATTGCCCACTTTACCGATCGCAGCCTGAACGGCTCGCTGGATCGCCAGCTTACGGTTGGCAATGGTCTTGCCAGCGTTGTTTACAAGGACGCTGCGGGCAACACGTTAAGCGGCATTACGGCCCCTGGCACGTATACGGCGACCATTACGGGCGACGAATCGAGCGTCTTCGGTACGAAGACTCTGACGTTTAAGGTTGTTGATTCGTCGCAGTCGACGACTCCTAGCTCGCAGCAAACTGGCGGCAACTTGCAACCTGCGGCTCAGCAGGCTTTGCAACAAGCCAACCAGGTGAATGCCGCTGCGCAGCAGCAGACTGCAGCCATGCCGCAAACGGGCGACGATGCGGCTTCCGCTGCCATTCCCGCGACGACGGCGGCTGTCGGTGCACTTGGTGCGCTCGGCGTGGCCATCGCTGCATTGCGTCGTAAATTCGGTACGTATTCTGAATAGCCTGTAAACCAAGGGCATTCGCATACCGATTTACAAACGATTGGCGGGGCGCGATTCTTGCGTCCCGCCATCGATGTTTCGTCTGGTAGGCTCCTTTGGCAACCTTCGTAATTCCGAAGGGGTCTACCAGGTGAATTCGGAATGCCCTTTTCGCGTTTCTTCAACGAGGAGGGAAATCCCATGTCAGCGTTTCGTTCCGCTTCGCGCGAGGTTCTTTCATTTCTGTTGTCTGCCGTTTTAGGCGCTTCGGTGCTCATGGCATGTTTGTCTGCGCCAGGTATGGCCCCTTCGGCGCAGGCCGTGGTGAATCGTGGCTCTATGAGCGTGTCTGTTCCGGGATCGCTTTCACTTGCCGCGGGGGAATCAACCTCGGTTGCGTGCACGGTGTCACCTGCCTCAGATTACCAGACTCCCAATTGTTCCACTTCGTATTGTCCTTCGGGCTGCGGCCCCAACGGGCAGGGCTGCCTGGATGATGAGGGTCAGTGCACGTGCATTTCGAGCGCGCGCAGAACGTACAAATCGTCGGCAACGGCGTCATCGTCGAATCCGTCGGTTGCTCGCGCGACATATTACAATGGCGTGTTGTATGTCGACGCTTACTCCGCTGGTACTGCCACGATCGAGGTAGTAGGGAGTTTGCGTCTATGGACGTCTGCCTATGCCTATGTGACGGTGAATGTGTCTGCGCCGCAACAAGTTCAACCCACGCCCTCGTCGGGTTCTTCCGATTCTGGTGTTTCTGGGTCTTCCTCTGGGTCGGGTGCCAACGTTGCCGGCAGCGTGTCGGTGAGCCAATCGGGCGTGACATCCACCTCTTCCACGGCGCATGTCCTCTCGGCTTTGGTGGCCGGTGGTAATGCGGCGAAAGTTGAGGAGGGCGCCGAGGCCGAAGTTGAGGAAATGCAGCTTGCAAAAATCGGTGAAGCCGATCCCGCCGAGGCGTTGGGCGCCGTTGCTGGAACCAATAAAACCGTATGTTTTTGGCATGGCGACTCTATCGAATCGGCCGATTTTATGTGGTCGTTTGCGGGTGCCGACGTTTCTGCCGAAGCTGCTGCGAAGGCAGCAGACTTTGACTTTGGGGTAAGCGTTGCTTCCGATGAAGATGATGAGTTGGCGGCATATTTGAATGGCAAGAAGAGTATTTCGTTCAAATTTGCATCTTATGCATTTCCTGCGCCTGCGACGTTTGCCTATCAGGTTGCTTCTGTATTCAGCGGCGAAGATAGGGTGAATCTGTATTACTGGGATGAAAAAGCCCGTGAGTTGGTGATGGTTGCCGAAAACATCGAAGTGACCGAGGGCTACGCCACGACGAAGATCGACCATGGCGGCGTGTACGTGCTTTCCGATGACGCCACGCTCGCTGGGCCCGTGGCGAAGCAAGCCGCCGAAGCTGCACAAAGCAAAGAATTCCAGGCCAGCACCAATGACCCTGCAGGGGACGAATCCTCTAACGAGAAAGGGTTGCCTATTGCCGCGATTGCGGCGGGCGTTGCTGTCGTCGTTGCGGTAGCTGCGGGCGTTGCGTATGGCTTTATTCGTTCGCGCAAGAAGTCTGATGTTACGGCTGGTGTTCAGTCTGAATCTAGTGAATCCAATGAATCCGTCGCAAGCGAAGAGGGGGATAAATAAATGAGTGCGCAAAGAGGTTTTGGTCGACACATCGCAAAGCTGGCGACGGCCGTGCTGGCGGTTGCTGTGGTGTGGAGCGTGTGCTTTCCGAGTGCCGCTCTGGCATATTTCAGCAAGCCAGGCGTAGGGGTGTCGTTGGGTGCTGGATCGGTGTCGCTTACCACGGGGCAATCGACCACTGTGGGCATTTCCGTAGGCATGTGGAGCGAAGATCAACTTCCGGGCTGCGGTATGTCGGCATGCCCGCAGGCATGCGGCGGTTTGGTGAATCCAGAGACAGGTGAACTGGGTGGATGTCTGAACGAGGCGGGTTGGTGCACGTGTGCCGGAACGTCGTACCGCCCGGAATCTACGAAAATCGCGGTTTCTTCGTCGAATCCTTCGGTTGCTCGGGCGTCGGAAGATGGCGGGGTGTTGTATATCGATGCGTATTCTGCGGGTTCGGCCACTCTCACAGTAACGGCCTCTCTTTCCAAGCATGTCGACAGCTATGCCTCCATGACGGTATACGTGTCGGATCCTGCTTCTACGCCCGATCCAACCCCCAGCAATAACAGCTCGTCTTCTTCGAGTGGCTCCTCGGGCGGTTCGGGTTCGGGCTCTTCTGCGAGCGGTGCGGTGAGCGTGACCGCTGTGGGTGGCACGTCGGCTACGGCTGCCGCAGCCGCTGCGGCCGAGGCAAGCGGCGGCGAAAACCAGGTCGTGGAGCTGGAGGCCGAAGACGGCTCCAAGACTATCGTGGTGGAGGCGAAAGATTCCGCTACCGCCGCCGAAGAGCTGGGCAAGGTCGTAGGCACCAAGGGAACGGTGACGTTCTGGAGTGGCGGCACGTTGGGCTCGCCCTCTATCAGCTGGACGTTCAAGGGCGAAGACATTGCCGAGGGTGCCGATTTGAACATCGACCCCACGGTAACGGTGAGCAAGCACGGTACGGGCGATGTGTCAAAGCTTCTGGCCAGCGTTGACAAAGCGATTGTGATGGATTTCGCCCATTCGGGCTCGCTTCCCGCCAAGGCCGAGGTGTTCGTGCGTGCAAGCGACATGTTTTCCGACGGTGACGAGCTTGGCCTGTATACCTACAACGAGCAGACTAAGAAATTCGAACGCGTGCAAGATGGCGTGAAGGTTTCCGATGGGTACGCCACGTTCAGCATAGACCACTGCAGCGTATGGGCCCTTTCGAAAGACGACCTTTCCGCTTTGGAGATGCCTGCGAGTGCTGCCTCTGGCTCAGGCGCTGGGGAAACCGATGCCTCGCAGGTGAACGTGCATGCGGAAAGCGGCACGCCGTATGTGGTTGCCATCGCGGTGATCGCCGTTGTTGCGGTTGCGGCTGTTGCGGGCGTGGTGGTTGTTCGTCGCAGGAAAGCCGCCTTGGCCGTTGACGGCGAGGCCGAGGATGATCTTGTTGCCGATGCTGCTGGCGCCGATGACGATATTTCGGAAGGCGAGAAGTAATGCGCTGGCGTGCGGGCGCGTGCGCGCTTGCCGTTGCGCTGGCATGCTCTTTGTGGTGCGCGCTGGCGTATGCCGCAGCGTCGCGGGGGCCCGTGACCGATTTGGAGATGGCGGTTTCCGTCGAAGGCGAGCTGGATCTTTCTCGCGTAGATGCGCTGGCGCTGCCGGCGACATGCGACCCACAGAGCATCCAGGTAGGCATTCCGTGCGGCATGACCGAGATGTGCGGCCAGGACCCGTGCCTTTGCGGGCGCGTGGACGAATACGGGGCATGCGCCTGCAACGGAACGCAAGAGGCGAAGCCGACGTACACGGTGGAATTCGACGATTCAAATGTTGCATGCGCGGTTGAGCTGTTCGGCACCGTCTATCTTATTCCGCTGGGTTCGGGGGAAACGCGCGCCACGGTGGTGGCGCATCTGCCCCACCATGCCGATGCCGTGGCCGAAACTACGGTGCATGTAGCTGGCTTCGGCGTGCTCGATGCGGTGAAGATTGCGGCGTTGCTGGCCGCTGCCGCTGCGGTTGTTGCCGCTGTGGTGTTCGTCCTGCGCGCGATGGTTCTTGCGGTGCGCGGTTTGGTGGGTAGGCTTTCGGAGCGGCGTCGCGCCGCGAAGGGGGAGTGACGTATGTCTTTGAAGGCGTTCAAGATTCTGGGCGTGATGGGCGCGCTGGTTGCCGCTGCGGCGGCGTTGGTCGCCATCGTTTCGGGCGGTTGCGAAAGCTGTGTTGAAACGGCGGCCGGCTCATGCATGCCCATGAAATGCCATTGGTCCATGATCGCTGCCGCGCTTATCGAGGCCCTGGCTGCCTTCGATTTTCTGGGCTTGGCGTTCGTGAAATGCAAAATCGGCAGGCGCTGGCTCGCGGCGGGCTGCGCTCTGGGGCAAGTGCTGGCCGTTGCTTGCATGTATGCATTCATCGGGCTGTGCGGCGGCTCCGAAATGCATTGCCACACGACGGCCGCCGCCGTTTCCTGCTTGGCCGCGGTTTCTGTGATTCTGTGCATCGTGGCGGCTGCGAAGGCCGACCCGAACGTCGCCAATCTGCCCAAACGCGGGCTGTGAGTTTGAGGAGAGTTTCGCATGTTCACCCTTATCAAGCACGCCATACAAATGCGGCGTGTGCAATCGGTCGCCACGCTGGCGTCGGTGGCTATCTCGTGCGCGGTGGTGTTCGCGCTCGCGTGCAGCTATGCGGGCGTGCAGGCTGGGCTCGATAAAAGCGCCAAGCGCATGGGCGCCGACCTCATGGCCATTCCCGCCGATGCGGCGGTGGGCCTCGACGAGAATTCGCTTCTGTTCACGGGCGTTCCCGCCAATATGTATATGAGCGAAGACGTGGTGAAGCGCATTCGCGCCATCGACGGCGTCGAGCGCGTGAGCGCCCAGTTCTATGGGCAAACGCTCGACAAGAGCTGCTGCTCATCCGAGCAGCCGAGTCGCCTTATCGGGTTCGATTTCGACACCGACTGGGCCATAAAGCCGTGGTTGAATGTGGATATAGACGGCCTCTCCGATGGGCAGATCATCGCAGGCGCCACCATGGCGCCCGATTTCGTGAGCGGCGGTACCGTGTTGGGCCATGCCGTGCAACTGGCGGCCTCCATCGAGCCGACGGGCACCGACATAGACGGCTCGGTGCTCATGAGTATCCAACAGGTGCGCGATTACGTGAAGCAAACGCCCGAGCTGTCGTATCTGTGGGAGCAATACGGCGACCCCGACACCCTGGTGAGCTGCGTTTTGGTGGATGCGGAAGACGGCCGCGAAGACGAGGTTGCCGCCGAGCTTTCGTCTTTGGAAGGCATCGCGGTGGTGCAGGGAAGCGCCGTCGTCGAGCGCATGGATACGCAGCTGGGCTCGTTGTTCGCCATTATGGCGGGCGCGGCGGCGCTTTTGGTTGCGGCGACGCTGTTCCAGCTGTTCGCGCGCTTCTTCAGCCTTGCGTGGGATCGCCGAAGCGAGCTCGCGCTTTACCGGGCACTCGGCGCCTCGCGCGGCGAGATCGCGAAACTCATCGTGGGCGAAGCCGCAGTGCTGGTTGGCGCGGGAATCGTCCTTGGGCTTGCGCTCGGCGCAGGGCTGTATGCGTTGGTGCCTGGCCTTTTGGCGGCGGGCGGCTCGTTTCCGTACGTGGCGCCAAGCATAGGGCTGTGCGTTGGCCTGGGCGCGGGCGTTGCCGTGCTGTTTGCGTTGCTCGCGCTGGCCGCCGTGGCGTGGCCGCTTTCTCGGGCGGGTCGCATAGATCCGTCTTCAGCCATGCAAACGGGCGATATCGATTAGAAGGGAGCGGGCGATGACCGACGAACAACACGCGGCTCCCATCTTGGAGCTATCGGGCGTGATGAAGGAATACGACGGCGAAACCATTCTGGCCGGCTGCGATCTCTCGCTTTCGCCGGGCGATTTCGTGGCCGTCGTGGGCGAAAGCGGCTGCGGCAAGTCCACGCTTCTGTCGGTGGCGGGGCTTCTGCTCACGCCTTCGGCGGGAAGCGTGCGCGTCGAAGGGGTCGACATGACGGGCGCGAACGATGCGGAGGCTTCGGCCGAGCGCGCTCGCGCCTTCGGGTTCGTGTTCCAGCATACCCAGCTCATAGGCTCGCTGCGGGCCATAGACAACGTGCTGGTGCCGGCATGCTTCGGCGGCGCAGATATGGGTGCGGCGGCAGACCGAGCGGCTAAGTTGGTCGAGCGGCTCGGCATCGCACATCGCGCGAACCATTTCCCCCATCAGCTCTCGGTGGGGCAGAAACGGCGCGTGGCGTTGGCTCGCGCGCTCGTGTTGGACCCTCTGGCGATTATCGCCGACGAGCCGACCAACGATTTGGACGAGCCCAACGCCGATGCGGTGGCGTCTATCCTGCGGGAATTCGCGGCCGAGGGTCATGCGGTGCTCGTGGCCACGCACGACGAGCGCCTCGCCGCCGCGGCCGATCGCGTGCTTCGGCTGGAAAATGGTCGTCTGAGCGAGGAGGGGAGCGCCCAATGCTAGAGATTCAGGGCGTCACGAAACGCTACGGAAGCTTCGTCGCCATAGAAAATATCACGTTCACGGTGCCTGACGGCTGTGTATTCGGTCTGGTGGGCTATAACGGCGCGGGCAAGACCACGCTGCTGAAAACGGTGGCGGCGGTCTATCTGCCCGATGTGGGCAGCGTGCTCGTGGATGGGCGCTCCGCCCATGGGCAGCGCACGCCCGAACGCACGCCGTTCATCGTGGCCGACGAGCCGTATTTTCTGCCGCAGGCAACGCCGAATTCCATGCGCGACTACTATGCGGGCTACTATCCCGAATGGTCGGACGGCACCTATCGCAACCTGCTTCGCCTGTTCAAGCTCGACGGCCGCGCGAAAATCGGCGGATTCTCGAAGGGCATGCAGCGCCAAACCGCCATTCTTTTGGGGCTTGCCACAGGCGCCCGCACCATGCTTTTGGACGAGAGCTTCGATGGCCTCGACCTCTCGAAGCGCATCCTGCTCAAGCGCCTGCTTCGCCAGTATGCGCGCGTGCGCAATGCCAGCGTCATCCTGAGCTCGCATAACCTGCGAGAGCTGGAGGATGTTGCCGACAGGCTGGGCATGATCGAAGGTCGCCATCTGATTTTCGACGAGAGCATCGATGGGCTTCATGGGAAATACCCTGGCCAGTCGCTTGAAGAGATTTTCCTCGAAGAAGGGCAGGTGAGCGACCTTGACCTCGAAAAAGTCTTTATCTGGTAGCAATGGGGCCGCGCCTTCGGGCGAGCGGGACGTGCTTGCTTCCTCGGCACTCGCAGGCTCGAAGAGGCACGCGCACGAATCGGCCGCCGCGAAGGCGGGCGCGCCCAAAGGCACAACGCACACCGAGTGCAAGGCGGGCAAGGCGAAGCAGGCGGCGCGCCCCTCGATTGCGCGCCACGATTTTGCGGTTGCCGCGCGCCAGCTGGTGCCGCTGCTTTTGGCGGCAATTGCCGTGTTCTGCGTGGCGATGCCCGTTTCCACTGCGGCCATTCCCGATACCTCGGTTTTTAATTTGGACTACACGCACGACCAGATGAAATTTCGCTTCTGGGCCGAAGAGCTCACCTATCCCGTGGTGGTCGGGGCGGCGGCGTTCGGCCTTATCGTCGGCGTGCGCGGTTTTCGCTTCATGCTGGTGAAGCGCGAGGCGACGGCCGTGCTCTCGCTGCCGATGTCGCGCGGCGTTTTGTTTGCGAGCCGCATGGGCGCGTGTTTGGCCTGCGTGGTTTTGGGCATAGCCATTCCTATGGCGGCGTCGCTCGTGGTGAATATCGTCGCGCTCGATGTGTGGGCGGGCCTGTTCTCCTCGTGGGCATACGTGCTCGCGGGGCTTTTGGTGACCGCCGGCGTGGGATGCGCGGTGGGCGCGCTGTCGTGTGCATTGGCCGGCACCCAGGCCGAGGCGTCCATGTTTGGCGCCTCGCTTCTGGCGAGCGTCTCGGTTGGCGCATGGGGCCTGAACGCCGTTATGCAATACCTGCTTGTGGGCAACGCCTTCGGCGCCACGCTCTACGGCGGCAGCACTCAGGTGGCTCCCGCGCTACTCCAGGCGATTTCCTGGGCGAACCCTGCGCTGTTTTTCGCCGAGGAAGCCGCAAACCATATGCAATTCATCGTACAGCACCCGGTGTATGCGCCCGAAAGCGGCAATTGGCTGCTGGTGGGGGTTTGGTTCGCGGTGCTTGTGGCGCTTTTGGCTTTGGCGATGCTCGCCACGTGCCGCCGTCAGGGCGAGCGCGCGGGCATAGCGGGGCTTTCGCCTGCGCTTTCCGTCGTAGTGGGCGTCGTGGTGGGCCTCGCCGCGTTCGGTGCAACGTTCACCCTGCTTGCCAGCGTGAATACGATTGCGGCGAGCGTGGCCGCTTTCGTCGCGCTGTGGATTGTGGCGCTCGCGCTTCTGCGCGGGCCCTTGCGCGGGCGCGCCGGCTGGGGCCGCACGCTTTGCATCGTGGGCGCGCAGACCGTCGCCGTCGCCGCGGCGCTTGCCGCGGTCGCTTTCGGCGGCTTCGGGTACGCGGGCGCGGTGCCCGCCGCGTCGGACGTGCGCAGCGTGGAGGTTTCCTATGCGGGCACGCCGAGTTATTTGGCGGGGCCGTTTGAATCGGCCCAGGCGGGCGACGGGTCGTATTACTTCAGCGCGGAGTATTCGTTCGATGACGAAGACGCCATCGCTACCGTGCGAGATGTGCATCAGCAGCTTATTGATACGGGGCATGCCGAGCTTGCGGCGGATCGAATGGATTTCGGCAATTCCGTTGTGCCCTACGACGTGGTGATTCGCTACACGCTCGCCGATGGAAGCGAGCTGGTGCGCTATTACGACCGCGCCACTTATGACGAACTCTACCAGCTCGCTGCGCTCGACGACACGAGCCAGGCCGCCGAGCTTTCCCGCGCGGTGGTTTCGGGCGATGTGAGTCTGCTCGATGACGACGAATCGCAGGCGGTCGGGTCCTCTTCGGCGCGCCAGGCGTTCGCTTTGGGCGATATCTACATAAGCGACGGGCTGTACGCCAAGCCCATGCTCGTGAATTGCGACGCGAAGGCGCGCGCCGAGCTGCTGGCGGCGCTGGCGCAAGACGTGGCGTCGCAAAGCGCGCAAGACCGCTACCATCCTGCATCGGCGAGCCGCGGCGTGCTCATGTTCACCCGTTCGGGGGAAAGCGCGGCGAATACGTTCGCCTACGGCATCGAGAACTCGGTGGTGTATCTGACCGACGAATTCACGAATACATTGGCGTGGCTCGAGTCGAAGGGGCTTTCCTCGTACGTGGGAGCGCCCGACGCCTCGCAGATCGAAAGCATGACGTTCCAGCGCTATGCCCCCTACGAGGCCATGAACAAGGTGACCACGCCCACGAGCGCGTATTTCATGGGGTACGCCGCCGACAATGCCTCGCAGTTCGTGGCCATGATGGACTGGGGAACGAAATTCTCTACGACCGATGCGAGCCAGATCGCCGAGCTCACGCCTTTGTGCCGCAATGCTTATTACATGGATGGCGGCGGTTATTTGGTATCGTGCAAGCTTGCGGGTCAGACGAAGTACGCCTATCTGTTCATTCCCGCTGAAGACGCACCCGAATGGCTCGTGCGCGTGGCTGGCTAATGTTGACCCGATTCAAAGGTGAGTCAAAGGGACGCTCCCCTTGGCTCACCTGGTAGGACGATTCCGTTAGAGAAAGGTCTCTCTGCGTATGCGCATATCGAAGAAATTCCTGGTTGCGGCAACCGTTGCGCTTGTCATGGCGGTTGCGCAGGCGGCCCTTCTTTCGGGGTGCGCCGCGAAGGCGACCGTCGACAGCGGATCACCGCGCGTGGCGTCTATGGCATGCTCGGCCGGAAGCGAGCTCACCGAGGCCTCGCAATACATTGAAGCCCGCATTTCCTTCGACGCGCCCATCGAGGCGAAGGGCGATGTTGCTTCCGATTTGGACGTGACGCTGAACGGCGAAGCGCCCGATTCGAAAACCATCTCGGTCGAGGCGTTCGTCGAAGGGAACGATTTGGTGGTGCGCCTCGTGCCTGCGGCGGGCGCCGGCGGTACGAGCTCGTCGGTGTATTACGCGCTCTACGACGGCGACGTTCGCATTTCCGCGGCCTCTGCCGACGGCGGGCTGGCGCATGTATCGGCGGCGGGGTCGGCGAGCAGCGCGGTTCTCAGCGAACCCTGCGAGTTCACCGTTCCTTCGGGCATAGAGATTTCCGTTTCCGCATCGGGCGGCTCAGATTCGCCCCCTGCGTCGGTGACCGACGGCGCGCAGGGCGCATGGGCGACCATCGATTTCGTCCAGTTCGCCAAGCTGCGCTGCTGCACGTGGTTCTATATAGGCGATGGCCTGCCCATTGTGATGATGCACAACCATGAATTCGCGCGCGATTTGCCAAGCACGGTTGCGCAGCGCTTCGCCGATACGGTGAATACGAATTACGGCAACGATTTGCTGGCGGTGGCCGACGGCGCTTCGGTTACGGTTCGCGCGGTATCGGCCGAAGTCGGGCAGTTGTCGCCGCGTTTGTGCGAGGGGTTCGGCGCGTTGCCCGCCCAGGGCGAAGCGGGCAGCGGAGAGCTGGAGATTTCGCTGAGCTAGGCGAAGTTGCGGGTCGAAGGGGAGCCCCTTTGGCCCGCCTTCGATTGGATTGAAGAGGAGGTTTCATGGCCGATATGCGCATGCATGAGGGGTCGGGCGGCGACACGCCGAGCCCCCGACGCATCGCGGCTTCGTTCGCGGCGCTTGTCGCGGTGCTCGCCGCGGCGTTTCTCGCATCGCTCGCCGTGGGCCGCTATGAATTCGATGCGGCGGCCCTCGCCGCGCTGTTCGACCCGCAGGGCGACCCGACAGCGTTCAACGTGTTGTTTCATCTGCGGCTTCCTCGCGTCGTGGCGGCGGCGTGCGTAGGGGCCATGCTCGCGGTTGCGGGCTGCGCCTATCAGGGGCTGTTTCGCAATCCCATGGTGTCGCCCGATTTGCTGGGCGCATCGGCGGGCGCGGGCTTCGGCGCGGCGCTCGGACTTCTTCTTTCGCTCGGCGGCGCGGGCGTGCAGGCCAGCGCGTTTTTCTTCGGCTGCCTTGCCGTGGCGTGCGCCTATACGCTTTCGCGGCGCGTGTCGCGCGGAATGAACGCCGTGCTGGTCTTGGTTTTATGTGGCATGGTGGTTCAGCAGCTTTTCACGGCGTTCACTTCGGCCGTGAAATTCGTCGCCGACCCGAACTCCCAGTTGCCGGAAATCACGTTTTGGCTGATGGGCGGTTTGGCAAATGTGCACGAGGACGATCTGCCGTGGCTTTTGGCGCCGTTGGCCATAGGTGGTGCGGCTCTGTGGGCGCTCCGCTGGAGGCTGAACGTGATGACCCTCGGCGATGAGGAGGCCTCATCGCTCGGCGTGGATGTTCGTCGAACGAGGCTCGCCGTGGTGCTTGCGGCCACGCTGATCACGTCGTCGGCCGTTTCGGTGGCGGGCATGGTCGGTTGGGTGGGGCTCATCATTCCCCATCTGGCTCGTTTTCTGGTGGGACCCGATCATCGGGTGCTCGTGCCCGCGAGCTTTTTGCTGGGGGCGAGCTTCCTTCTGATTGTGGACGACGTATGCCGAAGCGTGTACACCACCGAGATTCCTCTTTCAATTCTCACGGCGGTCATCGGCGCGCCGCTGTTCGTATGGCTCATATGTCGGCAAAGGAGGTCGTGATGTCGAAGAAAAACGCCGCGACCTGCGAACATTCCGATTTTGCGCTTGAGGCGCGCGCCCTTTCCTGCGGGTACGGCACGCGTGCGGTTCTTTCCGGGGTGGATGTGGCGCTGGCAAGCGGGCAGGTGCTTGCGCTTCTGGGGCCGAACGGCGTGGGGAAGACCACCCTGTTCAAAACCATGCTGGGCTTTCTGCCCGCTCTTTCGGGCGACGTGCTCATCGGCGGAAAGCCAGCGAGCAGTTTGGGTCGTCGCGAGTTCGCGCGCGAAGTGGGCTATATTCCTCAGCTGCATGCGCCTGCGTTTTCCTATTCAGTGCGCGACGTGGTGCTCATGGGCAGAACGCCGCATCTATCGGGGCTTTCCTCGCCTGGGGCGAACGATGTTCGCGCGGCGGACGAGGCGATAGAGCGCATGGGGATAGCGCATCTCTCGTGCCGCGATTACGCGAGCCTCTCGGGCGGCGAGCGGCAGATGGTGCTCATAGCCCGAGCACTGGCCCAGGCGCCGCGTGTTTTGGTGATGGATGAGCCGTGCGCGAGCCTCGATTTCGGCAATCAGGCTCGTCTGCTCGAACAGGTGCTCGAGGTTGCGGCGGGGGGCATGGCCGTCATCATGACCACGCACGACCCGAACCATGCGTTTCTGCTCGATGGTGATGTGCTGTGCTTGGGGTCGGGCGGCGTGGCTGCCCGCGGGCGCGCGCGCGACGTTTTGACGGAAGGTCTGATGGAGTCGCTCTATGGAGTGCCGGTGGCGGTCGACTGCGTGCAATCGCGCGGGGTGAGCTCGATGGCCTGCATGCCGATGATTGGCTTGAACGACAAGGGGGTTCGCGATGAATCGTGATAAAGGCAATGGTGGGTGCCGTTTGGCGCTTCGCGATGGTTCTGCGAATGCGAATGCGTGCGACGGGGTGGCATCTGACGAAGCGGAGCTTCGCGCGGATGCGGAAAGTTCCGCCCTGGGCGCCCAAGTAATCGGCAGGCGGCAATTTCTTCGGGGTGCGGCGTCGCTGTGCGCGGGTGCTGCGCTGTTCGGTTTCGCGCCGGCGCTTTCGGGCTGCAATGTGCTGCGCGGCAATCTACGCACCGTGACCGATATGGGCGGGCGCGAGGTGGCCGTTCCCGAAACGGTTTCGCGCGTCTTTTGCAGCAACCCAATAGGCACGGTCGACCTGTATCTGCTCGATCCCGACGTATTGGTGGGGTGGAACTTCAAGCCGACGGGCGACAACCGCAAATACATCCCCGAAGTGTATCTGAACCTTCCGTCGCTCGGCGTGTGGATGGGCTCGGGCGCCACGCCCAACGACGAGGAGATCGTGCGGCAAAGCCCTGATGCCATTCTGTGCTATTGGACTGCCGACGATGTGGGGCGCGATATGGCCGATGCCGTGCGCGACGAGACCGGCTGCCCCGTGTTGCTCATCAATTACGACATTCGCAACTGCGCCGAGATGTATCGCTATGTGGGGCCGCTGCTTGGTCGGGGCGGCCGCGCCGAAGAGCTCGCCGCTTATTGCGACGCGAAGCTCGCCCGCATCCGCGAGGTGGCCGCTGCCGTGCCGAGCGACCAGCGCCGCAGCGTCTACATTGCGCAGGGCGTTGGCGGCCTGTCTACCGACCCTGTTGGCAGCATGCATGTGACTGATGCGCTCGAGCTTCTCGGCATCGACAACGTGGCCTATTTGCCTGGCACCGAGGGCAAAGGCATGGGTATGCCGAGCGTGAACCTCGAGCAGATTATCCAATGGAACCCCTATGCGGTTTTGGTGAGCGAATACTCCATGAGCGATTCGGAAAGCTCGAATCTCTATGGCGAAATTCGGGAAGATTCCGACTGGGCCAACGTCTCCGCCGTTCGCGAGGGGCGCGTGTGGCGCTTGCCCCAGAGCCCGTTTGCGTGGTTCGGTCGTCCGCCTTCGGTCGTGCGCCTTCTGGGCTGCATGCTCGTGATGAAGCTCGTCTATCCCGAATACTGCGACGATGTGGACATGGTGGCCGAGACGCGGGAATTCTACGAGCTGTTCTACAGAATGGAGCTTTCCGACGACGCTTTGGCCGATATTCTGGAAACGGCTGGCGTCGACGTCTCGCAGCTGCGTTAGCTCCGCTGCTTTTTGAGTGAATGCGGGCGCATTATGTGGTTTTGAGTATAATTGCCCCTGAGTGGAAAGATTGCTTGGACATATGAATCTGGCGACGCAATGCGACGCCAGCGAAAACGATGAGCCCGCAGGCGCACCCCACGCGAAAACGTGGTGCGCGGCGGGTTTTTCGGCTGCGCTCGCTTGGATATGCCTCTATTGGGGCAACCTGGTGCTCAGCGACGTGGGAATCTATAACCATGCGCTGTTCGCCGCGATTGCGCATGCGGTAACGCTTTTGGCGCTCATGGCCGCCGAGGCGTTCGGTTCGTCCGCCGAGCAGGGGGAATCGAGTTTCGCTTTGCGCAAACCTTTCGGATTGGCCGAAAACGTACTCGTCGCCTGCGCCTATTTCGTGTCGAGCGCGCTGCTTGTTGCGTATTTCCTCATCGGAACGCCGCTGTTCGCGGCGCTTTCGTCTGTGGCGTTCGGCATTGCGTCGGCTTACGCGGGCGTGTTTTGGGTTCGGCGCATTGCGGGCGAGCGCGTTCGCTTCTCCTTCAAATGCGCCGTATGCGCCATGATCGCCTCTATGCTTGTGGCCTTGGCTTGCCTTTGCTTGGGCGAGGCGCTTGTCGCGCTCCTCTGCGTTGCGCTGCCGATTGCTTCGGGGGCTCTTGCCTTCGCTCCCGCGCCTGAGGCCCCCAGCCAAAATGCCATTGCCGGCGCAGACGCGCCGCGCAGGCAACTTCCATGGCCGTTTCTTTCCGCGCTGTTCGCATGCTGCATGGTGAGCGCTCTTTTCGTGGGGTTGGCCACCAATCCCTACATCTTCCAATCGCAGACGATTGTTCGCTGGTGGCTCGTTATCGCCACGGTGGCGCTTATCGTGCTTTTGGTGTGGTCGATATGCGCCCGACGCTCGGACGTGCGCGCGTTTTTCCTCGCATCACTTGCGTTTTTGCTTGTGGGGCTGTTTTTGTTCTCGACGGGCGTTTTGGGCTCTATCATCTTGCCTTTGAGCATGGTCATGGCCGCCGAGACGTGCTGCGTCGCGCTCTGCTGGGCAACGGCATGCCTGCTTGTTCGCCGCGTGGGCGATCGCGCGCTTCCGATTGCCTGCATTGGGCTGCTGCTTGGCGACGGCGTTGCTGCTAGGGGAGTGGGCATGATCGTGAACAATAATTTCACGCTGAGCTTCCCCGTGGTCGCCACGGCGGCTTCGGCGCTCATCGCCTTCTTCGCGCTCTTCTACGCATGCGCCACCTCGGCGGGCGCGCGCGGCGATTCGGTGGTTCCTGTGGGTCTCGATGAGTCGGACGACCGTGCGGGCGCGTTTCTCGATTCGTTCGGCTTCACTCTGCAGGAGCAGCGCGTGGCTTCGTGTATTCTCGAAGGGCTGAAATATCGCGAAATCGCCGAGCGGCTCGAACTGTCCGAGCGAACCGTAAAGTTCCATGCGAAGAACTCCTTCGCGAAGGTCGGCGTTTCGAACCGCGCCGATTTCGAGCGGCGCGGCCGCGATTGGAAATAGGGAAGCGATTTTCCCAGAAAAATGAAGGGGCCGCATCGTGCGGCCCCTTGCGGTTTTGGGTTTCGGCTGTCTCTAGGCTTGCTGCGCCTGAACAGCGGTGATGGCGATAACGCCGAAAACGTCGTCGGCGGAGCATCCGCGCGAGAGATCGTTCATCGGAGCGCCCAAGCCCTGCGTGATGGGGCCGTAGGCGTCGGCCTTCGCCAGTCGCTGGACAAGCTTATAGCCAATGTTGGCCGCATCCAAATCGGGGAATACCAGCACGTTCGCCTTGCCGGCAACGGGGGAGTCGGGGGCTTTGCTCGCCGCAACGCTCGGCACCAGGGCGGCGTCGGCCTGAAGCTCGCCGTCGATGGAATATTCGGGAGCCTTCGCTTTGGCCAGAGCCAGCGCCTCGACGACCTTCTGCGTATCGTCGTCTTTCACCGATCCGTAGCTTGAATGGGAAAGCATTGCCACGCGGGGCTCAGCGCCCAGGAGCTTTTCGTAGGATTTCGCGGTAGACACGGCGATTTCGGAAAGGTCCTCAGCATTGGGCTGGATGCATACCGCGCAGTCGCTGAACATGAAGGTGCCCTCGTCGCCGAACTCGCAATCGGGCACTTCCATCACGAAAAACGAGCTCACGAGCTTGCTGCCCGGGGCGGTCTTGATAATGCGCAGCGCCGGATGCAGCACATCTTTGGTGGCATGGCAGGCGCCGCCCACCAGGCCGTCGGCGCGGCCGCACTTCAGCAGCATGGTGCCGAAATACATAACGTCGTCCATCTGGGCATCGGCCTGTTCGGGCGTGACGCCTTTGCTCTTGCGCAGCTCGTAGAAGGCGTTGGCCATCTCTTGGCGCAGCTCGCCTTCGGTATTGTCGACGATGGTCGCGCCTTCCAAATCGTAGCCTTTCGCTGCGATTTCTTCGGGCTTGCCGACGATCACGATATTGGCAAGGCCCTCTTTAAGCGCCTTTTCGGCGGCCTGAAGAATGCGCTCGTCGTTTCCCTCGGGCAAAACGATGGTCTTCTTGTCGGCCTTCGCTCGGTCGATCATGGTATGCAAAAACGTCGCCATGCAGCGTCCTTTCTCGTGCGGCTCATATGCTGCCCATAATAATGCAGGATGCCCGCGCGCGGCCGAGGTTTCCCCATTCTGGTGATTTCATAGGATGAATGGCGGGCGGCCGGGCGGCTACGCTCGCTTTCGTATAATCAACTGCGTTTTGGGTATCGTTGCTGCGAAAGGCGCATATCGTTCGCTTTTCGCATCGCCGATACAGGTGTCGCCTGGCCCGCGCGGCCTCGAAGGGAATCTGTCCATGAAGACCATCTCTTTTGCCGTTCCTTGTTACAATTCAGCCGCCTATATGGATAAATGCATAGAATCGTTGCTGGCATGCGATGACGGAAGGGGCGATATCGAAATCCTCATCGTCGACGACGGCTCCACGAAAGACAACACAGCCGAAATCGCCGATGCCTGGCAAGAGAAATTCCCCGATACCATTCGTGCCATTCATCAGCCCAATGGCGGCCATGGCGCCGCGGTGAACACGGGCCTTGCCAATGCCGAAGGCCGCTATTTCAAGGTGGTCGATTCGGACGACTGGCTCGACAAAGAGGCCATGGGCGAGGTGATGGCCTACCTGCGCAGGCAGATGGAGCTCGCCGAACCTACCGATATGGTCATCGGCAACTACGTGTACGAGAAAGTCCACGAGGGCACGCGAACCGTCATGGGCTATAAGAACGTGTTTCCCGTCGGCGAGGAATTCGGCTGGGATGATGTGAAACACTTTAAGCAGTCGCAATATCTGCTGATGCATTCCGTGATCTATCGCACCGAGCTTCTGCAAGATTTGGGACTGAAGCTGCCCGAGCATACGTTCTACGTCGACAATATCTTCGTCTACGTTCCGCTGCCGCATGTTCGCACCATGTATTACCTCGATGTGGACATGTATCGTTACTTCATCGGGCGCGAAGACCAAAGCGTGAACGAGAAGGTCATGTATTCCCGTCGCGATCAGCAGCTCCGCGTGACGCGCATCATGATCGACGCGATGTGCGAGGCCGAGATCGATTCGGCGAAGCTCGAGCGCTATATGCTGAACTACCTTTCGATGATGATGTGCATCTGCTCCATCTTCCTTCGTATGGAAAAGACCGAGCAAAACGAAAACGAGCGCGCCGCCATCTGGGCGTATCTCGAAGAGAAAGACGAATGCCTCTACAAACGCGTGAAGAGAACGGTGCTCAATTGGGGAACGAACATCCCCACGGAGGCCGGCCGCCAATTCGGTCTGGCGGCATATCGCATGGCTCAGAAGATCTTCAAGTTCAACTAGCAGCCGCGGGCTTCATTTAAGCGCCAGCCTTATTTGAGATAGTCGGCGGGGTTTTTCGCCGCCGTGCCCGTGGTTTTCTCTTTAAAACGCAGGTCGCGTCCGAAAAAGACGGCGCCTTCGCCGAAGCGGTCTTTGACCTTGTCCGTCGCCTTCGACAGCCGTTTGCCCGCGTTTTTGCTGATGGTGGGCTTACTCTGCTCTTCGGATCGGCTGGTGTCGAAGGCGTTCGCGTCGAAAAGCGCCTCCTGGACTGGGCCTTCGTCTTCGAAGCGCGTAACGGCCACGCCGACGAGTCTCACGCGCATTCCCGGTTTCCACAGCTGGTTTATCATGTGATGAATTTCGGGCATGAAGACATGCTCGTTGTCTTCGTGGCGGCTAAGCTGCGTCTGCATGCTCTTCGAGGTGCGGTCGGAAAAGCGCAGCTTCACGGCGATGGTTGCACCTTTCAGGCCCTTTCTACGTAGTCTCCGGGCGACCTTTGCGGCGAGCATATTTGCCGCGTTCTCGATTTCGCTTATCGTGGTGAGGTCTTCCGAAAACGTCATTTCGTTCGAGACTGATTTGACCGACGAATCTTGCTCTACGGCGGTTTCGTCAAGGCCGAGGCAGCGGCGGCGCATCATCTCGCCGTTTTTTCCGTATATGGATTTCAACAGGCTCTCGGGCGCATTCGCCATGTCGCCGAGCGTGCGAATGCCATGACGCAGCAATTCCTCTTCGGAGCGCTTGCCGACGCCCGACATGCACCGTATGGGAAGGGGAGAGAGAAACGCCAGCTCAGAGCCTGGATATACGATGGTGAGACCTCGTGGCTTGTCGCGATCCGACGCGATTTTCGCCACGGTTTTGCTCGTTCCGAGGCCGATCGAGCACGTAACGCCAAGCTTGGCGACGCGCTTTTGGATTCTTTCGGCAATGGCCGCGGGGTGCTCGAAATTCACCTCGGTGGGAGAGACATCCACGAAAGCCTCGTCGATGCTTACTTGCTGAACATGAGGGCTTTCGTCATGGAGAATCGCCATGACGGCCTTTGAAACCTCCCGATAGCGATCGAAATGCCCATGGGTCCAAATCGCCTGCGGGCAAAGCTCTTTTGCCGCCGAAGAGGCCATGGCCGAGTGGACTCCGTATTTTCTGGCCTCGTAGCTCGCCGTTGAAACGACACCGTGCTTATCGGCATCGCCCCCAACGATGACGGGCTTTCCTCGCCAAGCAGGGTGGTCGAGCTGCTCGACCGATGCGAAAAAGGCATCGAGGTCCACAAGGAGTATAGCCCTTCCGCTCCACGGTTGGAAATATGTCCGTTCATCTGCGCACACGGCGAACTCCACATTGCGTCAACGAGGTTTCAGTCTTGGTGTTCTGCTTATGGGCAATGGTATCATAAAAGGAGCAACTTCCCTTTTATTATGTACAAATGTTCGATTTTATTTTTCTTTCGAACGGGGAGGATTTTCATGAAGATGAACAAGTCGACTTGCCGCAATCTCGCTATCGGCGGCATCGTGTGCGCTGGAGTCAGCCTCGTCATCGGTGGCGCTTTGCTCGACATCGTAGGTTTCGCCCTTGGTTTCGTTGCGCTCTCGAGTGCGCGCAAGATGAACGGCTCGGCTTCGAGCGACCCGTATGTCGAGAATGCGTACAAGCTTGCGAAAATCGCGGTGGTGGTATCGCTCGTCGCATTCATCGCGAATATTTTGACTGCGCTCTTTTTGGCGCCCGTTCTCTACGATCAAATTTCGAACGTCACCACAAGTTCGTCGTCGGTGTTCTAGTCGAAGGCCCGTCAATCAGCTTTAAGTGAATAGCATTTATGATGTCCGAGCTGGTATTGTCGGGGCCAAATTGCGGCTTCGTCCCGATTTCGTGAGATGCCGACGTTGTCCTGCAGCCTGTCTATATTATCGAGCATTATTAATAATGCTCGATAATATATGTTATGTAAAGCAAGGTGGAGAAGACGCCTTTCGCCTGTCGCCAACTCTTTGTAGCGCCCTCCAGGCTCTTCTTAGGTTCGACCGTGAGCTCTCTTGCGCATGAGGAACACCATGAATACCCTTGCTGCCATCGATAAAGCCAAAAGCCCAATGGCGATGGCCAGACCGCAGACTATTGATGGGTCGAATGTCGAGATATCGCGCCACGGCATTTCGAAGCCTTTGGGAATGCTGCAAAGCCATGCAATCGCGAATACGAAGAGAAGCAGCCCCAAACACGATGCGCATGCGAATGGAATCTTCCCCGCTTTCTCCCGGAGTTTTCTGGCGATGCGATGCCAAACTGGCAGCACGATAAGCGGTAACGCGCAGGCGATCCAGAGTTTCGCCCAAGCGGCGTTAATTTCAGCGTGAGCCGCTTCGTACTCATTCTCGTCTAAATCGATAGGCTCATAGCCCATGACGATATCGAGGATGCCGCTCGATAAATCGAAAAAGAGCGAATTGCCCGCAATCTCGTCGTAGCCATCGCCGAGCACGACGATCCCGATTCCCCGTTCGGGTAGAATCGACATGCTGGCAACGTTCGTCTCCACATCGCCGTCGTGGCAAAATACCAGTTCATCGTCCCAATAATAGGATGTCCACCCCATACCGTAATAGGAATCGCCGTCTGGGTCGGGCACGCGGCTCATGAAAATCTGCATGACGCTGTCGGAATCGATCACGCTTTTCCCGCCATCCAGGTACATTTGCAGATAATTCGCCATGTCGCGAATGCTCGAGGACACATACCCAGAGGAGGGCCCTCCCCATGCGTCGTCATTTTCCCTGTGCTGGAAATTGTCTTGCACATATGTGCCGAAATAATTCCTGTGTCCGAGCACTTTTCTGGTGTCGGAATATGCCACCTCGTCCTCGATATCGCTTCCGCCTTCGAATTCGTCGAGCGCATCATCATCGGCATTTCCGAGGACGTCGCTCGTACGGAGACCTTGCGCAGACGAATCAATCATATTGAGCGGTGCGAAAATATGTCGCGCCAGGTAGTCCGAATACGCCTCGCCCGACACCTCCTCGACAATTCGGCCAAGAAGGTCGTAGTTCGCATTCGAATAGGAGAATTCGCCGAAGCTATCGCCTACCGTCGCCTGGTTGAGGGATTCG
Organism: Subdoligranulum sp. CAG:314; assembly: GCA_963635715.1. Classification (GTDB taxonomy): domain Bacteria; phylum Actinomycetota; class Coriobacteriia; order Coriobacteriales; family Eggerthellaceae; genus Slackia. The sequence goes on from CAVHFS010000002.1 coordinate 143,758, forward strand.
TAGTAGCCGAAGCCGCTTGTCTGGTTGAGAAGCATCCGAACGGTTACGTCGGGCGATATCAGATATCCCGAGACATAGGAGCACGCCGGCGCATCGAGGTCGATTCTCCCCTGTTCGACGAGCTGCATAATGGCGACGGCGCACATAGATTTGCTGAGCGATCCAATATAGAAGGCATCGCTTGCGTTTTCGCAGGTGCCGAATGTGCGAAGGTAGGCAATGCCTTGGTTGGTGACAACGGCGACGGCAATGCCCGGCTCATGGGTCTTCGCCGCGTTTTCGTCGAGATATGCGTCGAGAGCGTCCGATAAAGCGTCGGAATCGAAGCCTATCGAAAGCGGCTTCACGAGCGTTTCGCTTGCGAGCATCATTTCATTTTCCGGCTCGCTCGCTATGGCCTGGTTCGGGACGCGGAGACACAGTAACGTAGCGGTGAAGATGAGTGCCATCAGAACACGCAGGGTGCATTCCGAAAATCTATTGCGTATGTCTTCGAAAAAAGCCAAACGGAAATTTCGCCGCCTAAAATTCCGCATAGATGAACTGAATAGGCTCGGCAAGGCCCGAAAATACCTCGTACCAAAGCAGAACCGAACCTGCCGCCAGCACAAACACGCCTGCGCCGACGCATGTCGCAAGGGTATGCTCGGAAGCGAAGCGCTGGATTTTGAGCGATATCTCGTGAAGCTTTATGCCGTTGCGATGGCCTGTCGATGGCTTCATTCGTCGCTCCCCTCGTCTGTCTCGGCGCTGAGGCCTTCGGCCTCGCCGAATCCTGCGCCGCCGAGGAATGCGTTGTCGCGTTCGTTGGCGAAGTCGTATATGACATGTTCGATGCGTACCCAGCCAATCCAGCCAGGGTGCACGGTGTCGCAGAGGAAATACTTCTCGTATTCGCAGGTCGAGAAGTCGGCATAGGAGACGCCCTCCTCGTCGCACAGCGTGCGCGCATGCTCGTAGAATTCCGCTCGCGTGTCGGAATCGATGCCGACGTTGTCGTACCACGATCCGTGCATCGGCAAAATCACCACGAGCACATCGAGGCCCGACTCTTTGCAAACTTGCAGGAAGCACTGGAAATCGGCCCACTCGTCGTCGGCGTGCGTGAAATCCTGCCCCTGCTCGCTGCGATATTGCGAGTTCTTCTCCCAATAGGCATCGTAGATGCCGTAATCGTTGTTCGTGCACGATTGCTCGCCTTGCGCGCGGGCTTCGTCGAGCAGCGCATTCCAATCGGGCTCGCCTGTCGGCTCCCCTGTCGTGCGGGTTTGCGATTTTTTGGGCGATCCGTTCACCAGGGCTCCGATTTTGCTGCGTATGCGCAGGTCGTTGGCGATTTGGTAGACGGCGTCGTTTATAGCGTCGATGGGGGTGTCGTCGTTTGCGGCGGAAATCTGCGTGCTATCGACCCCAAGCGCCGATATGCGCTGGCGCACATAGGCCTTGGTGCTTTCGCTGACCGAGTCGTTTTCGAGGAATGCCTTGTAGAGCGAGTACGAGAATTTTGACGAGAACTTCGACTGCTGGCCGTTGCCCTTGAAAAACCATTGCGGCGAGAGCATGAGTACCGCCTTATTGCTTTTCGAAGAAGGGGCATACGCGCCTGCAGCGATGGCCTGCCACAGGCTTTGGTCGAAGGCCTCGCCCACATAGGTGAGATCGAGGCCGCTCACGCTTTCGCCGAAGACTTTTTGTGGGCACTGGTTGACGAGCGGCATGGATATGTAGAGCTCCGAAGTTCCGAATGTGAGGATGCCGTCGCTGCTCATATTGCTGGTCGTAAAGCCTACGCTTTCCGATTTCGTGCCCGAATAGACGTAATCGTACAGGCGAGTCTGATCGGCCTGGTCGGTTTGCCGAGGGAGCGCAAGCTCTATGGCGGCGAAGATGCCGGCGAATGCGAGCAGGCCCGCAAGGACGCCTTTGAGCAGGGCTGTTCCTGAAATGCGTTTCGATTGCGTATGTTCGCTCGGTTGTTTCATGCGTCTTTTCTCGTATGCGCCGCGCTTCGGCCTTACAGGCGCTCTTCTACACGCGCGATAATCAGGTTCACGGTGTTCATTTGGGTGCGCTCCACTTCGGTCGGCGCGATGGAGACGCCGAACTCGTCTTCGATGTCGACGAGCAGTTCGACCGCCGCCATGGAATCGAGGAACCCAAGCTCGAACAAATCCTCGTCGCGATGCTCTCGAACCTCTTCGTCGCCGCAGACCTCTTCGAGCATGTCGAGCATCTTTTCTTCGACCTCTTCATGGGTGAACTCAGCCATTGCCTGTCCTTTCTCTTCTATCTTGCTTATCTTGCAAAGTTTTGAAGTGTTGCGGAATTCGATTGCCCGCCTTCAGCATAGCGTCAATCGCGCTTGAGCCGCGCTACCCGCTCGCCAATCTCGTAATCTGCCCCGAGAAGAGTGCGAATCCAAAAAACACCGCCTGCATGGTGATGAACCACGATGCGAGCTTAAAGGCGAGCTGCTTTTTATGGGCCTTGTAGAACTTCGTCTTCTGGAATGCCTCGGTTGCCGCCAGAAGCGCGCCATGGAAGAGTCCATACAACAGATAGTCCGCCGTAAGGCCATGCCACGCGCCCATGAGCAACATATTCACCATGAAGCCGCATTGGGCCACGCGAAGGCGCTTCTTGAAGAGCTTCTTCTTAAGGGCGAAGCGGGAAAAGCGCATGAAGACGAAATCGCGCAGCCAAAACGAAAGCGTGATGTGCCAGCGATTCCAGAAATCCTTGATGTCAGTCGCCAAAAACGGCGCGCGAAAGTTGCGCGGTGTGCGAATGCCGAAGCAATAGCTGGCGCCCATGGCCATGAGGCTGTACCCCGCGAAATCGAAGAACAGGTATAGACCGTACTCGTAAGCGATGACGATCTGCTGCCACAGCTCGGCGCCGAAAGAGCCGCTCCCCCAGCCGTGGGGGTCGTAGATGCGAAAGATATAGGCCGCTATGATCATCTTGTAAATCATGCCCGCCGCAAGAAGCAGGATTCCTCGGGCGAGCAGCCCTGCGTATTCGTCGCGGGAAGGTGTTGCGTGCAAGTCTTCGAGGAATCGCCTGCTTCGGTCGATTGGGCCCGAGGTGAAGACAGGAAAGAACAAGATGAAGCAGGCCCAGTCGGTAGGCGAGATCTTCTCGATGATGCCGTCGTGCATTTCGATGGCGACCTGCAGCGCCTTGAACGTGAGATACGATATCCCCGCAAACCCCAGGATGCTCGCGTCGAATGCGCCGGAGACTTTGCATACGACGAGAGGGTAAAGCGTCAGGGCAAGCGCGGTGCGGAATCGCCATTTCGATTTCGGCGAACCTTGCAGCAAAGCGCAGCCAAACCCCGCCGAGCCAACGAACAGCGCGCAGCATGCGAGCTGGCGCGCATCGCCCATGAACAGCATCGCGATGAACGCGACGGAGGCCGCAAGCCCGTACCATTTGAGGTTTTTCTCGAGCAAACCGCCGATTGCTGCGCCGATGATGGCGACAGCGAGCAGCACGAAGAAGCTCGGATCTGCGTAAAACGACATGGCGATGCCTCGGCTTATGCGCGGTGTTTCGTGGTGGCGGCGAGCGCTTTGCAGTCGATTTTACCGTTGGGGGTAAGCGGCATCTCGTCGCAGAGCGCAAAGCGGCGGGGAACCATGTATTCGGGAATTCGCAGCGCGAGCGCCGATTTCAAGGCGCGCTCTATTTCCAGTTTCGTGGGGATTTCGATGGCCTTGGCATCGTCGTCTGTCTGCTGCTCGCCTTCGATTTGCTCATAGGCGGGCGTCCCATCGGGATGCTTCTCGATGACGACGAAGGCCTTCAAATACGCGATGTTTCCGTGATGCTCAACGGGCACGACGCACGCCTGCGTTACGCCGCGCAGCGAGCGGATGTTCTCTTCGACGTCTTCGAGCTCGATTCTGTAGCCGTGTAGCTTAATCAGCGAATCGAACCGTCCTTCGCAGTGCAGCACCCCGTGCTCGTCCAGGTATCCCGCATCGCCTGTGCGATAGGCACGAACGGGCGTTCCACAGGCGAGCTTCGAGGCGAAAAACGACGCCTTTGTTTTCTCGGAGTTGTGCACATAGCCTTTCGCTACCGTGTCGCCTGCGATGACGATCTCCCCTACTTCGCCGGTGCGCCGCGCTTTGCCCGTTTCGGGGTCACAGATGCGAATCTCGGTGCCGCGGCGCGGCGTTCCCACGGGAAGCGACTCGTCTTGCGCAAGCGCGTCCCCATCGATTTCGCAAAACGTGACGGCGACGGTCGATTCGGTCGGGCCGTAGCTGTTCGCGACGATCGCCTGTGGGAAACGCTCGCGCAGCGCCTCGGCGGTGCTGCGGCGAAGCGCCTCGCCGCAAAACAGAAAGAGCCTGATATGAGGAAGCAGCGCCTCGGAGAAAGAGGCGTCTATGAGACAGAGGTCGGCGAAAGAGGGCGTCGAGACCCATACCGAAATATCGGATGAAGACAAATCGGCGAAGAGCGCCTTCGTGTTGTTCGTGAGTTCGTGCGACACGGCATGCAGGCATCCCCCAGTTGAAAGGGCTCCCACGAGCTCGTATTCCGAGAGATCGAATGAATACGGCGGCTGGTCGAGAAACTTCTGACCGCCTTCCCGAACGACGGGAAACGTCTGCACCCACTCCATGAAATGCGCGACGTTGTTCGCAGATACCTCGATGCCCTTCGGCTTTCCCGTGGAGCCCGATGTGAAAATGATGTACTGGGTTTCTTCGCCCGATACGCAGAGCGACGGGTCGATTGCCAGCTGGTTGGGGTTCGCCTCGATCAGCGACGCGGGCGTTTCGTATGCGGAAACGTCCAGAATGCGATCGGTGGCCACATAGGGGCCAAGCGCATCAGAGAGCGGTGCGGCCGCGATGACGAACGGCTCGTCGAGCTGCGAGAGTATGTCGGCGATGCGCGACGCGGGCAGCTCAACGTCGACGGGAACATAGGCATGGCCGCTTTTCAGGCATCCGATGAAGCTCGCCACCATGAGGAAATTCTTGTGCCCGAATACGGCTACGGGGTGCCGGTCGTCGCACATGCGGCGCAGCTGAGCGGCGATAACGTTCGATGCGGAAGAGAGTTCGCCGTATGTCATGGCGTGCCCCTGCGTCTCAAAGGCGATGGCGTCGGGCATTTCGCTCGCTTGCTTCTCAATAGCCTCGATGAGGGCGTTCGATTCCATGTTTACCCTTCGACAATCCGCAGATATCCAATGGCCTCACCTTAGTTTCATTGCGGATGCGTTTCCAGGTGCGTAGGCGTTTCGTAGCAAGATGCACAAGTATGCGTCATAGAACGGCGACGAAATACGGCAGAGAGCCTATGCTTTTTCGGATGCGATTGGCGCCCAAGGCGAAATGGCTTTAATGGGCGCTTCCCTCATCGATGAATTTCTTCGGCATGGCGCCAAAGCCCAGATACTCGGCCGCCAAAGACATCGGCTGGATGGTCGGCGAGGCGAACAGCTTCGAGGTGCCATAGGCTATGAGTTTGCCCTCTTCATCGGTTACGCGTCCTTCAGTGAGGCTGATGGTTCGCCCGTGCTTTATGACGGTTCCTTCGGCGTACACTACCCCGCCGTGCGCCGCCCGCATGTCGTTCACCGAGAGGTCGATGGTCGTGTATCCCATGTCTTCGGGCATGCTGCACAGAAGGCACCAATAGGTCACAGAGTCGAGCAGGGCCGCGTTCACTCCCCCATTGATGCCGCCGAACATATTCATATGGCATCGGTCGAGGTCGAGCTTGCAGCGATAGCGGCCAACCTCGAGAAGCTCGGTAGAGGTTCCGAGCAGTCTAAGGAAGGGGCTCGCGTCGATCATCTCCGAGGCGACCTTTACGTATTCGGGATTGATGGTTGGCATTTTTGGCGCTCTTTTCGCGATGCTTCTACTGAAAATCTTTGATTCCCTGAAGGAGCATATCCACTTGGGCCGCGGTTGTCGAGGGAGCGAAGCTGATTCGAATGGTCGACTTGCCTTGCGAGAGCGGAATTCCCGCGGCCTGCAGGCTCAGGGGGTGCTTCTTACGCCAGGTGCCCTTGGGCACGGTGGTATGGTTGTTCGTGCACGCCGAGGCCTTCGATACGAAAACGCCGCGCTGGCTTAGGAAATCGACCAGGTCTTGGTTGAAGATTCCCGGCAGCGAAATGCTGACGATATAAGGCGAGCCGTCGTCGCGGGAATTCACGATGGCGTCGGGGGCCGCTTCGCGTAGGCCTTCGAGCAGGCGCTTCTTCAATCCATAGGCATGGTTGAGGTTGCCCTCGATGTTGCGCGTCGCCTTCTTCGCGGCCACCGCGAAACCCGCCGCCAAAAACACCGGCTCGGTGCCCGATCTGAGCCCCTGCTCTTGCCCGCCGCCGAAGGCGTTTGTGAACATCTTCGTTCCGCGTTTCACGTAAAGTGCGCCGATGCCCCGCGGGCCGCCGATTTTATGGGCAGCTATGGTGAGCAGGTCGACGCCGAGCTCGCGCGGCTTGACGGGGATCTTCCCGAATGCCTGCGTGGCGTCGCAGTGCACGAGCGTGCCCGGCGCAAGCTCATTGCGAGCGGCAACTATCTCTTCGATGGGCATAATCCAGCCGAGCTCGTTTTGCACATACATGACTGAAAGGAGCGTCGTGGGCGTTGCGAGCTCTTCTCTGAGCTTCTCCATATCGAATTGCCCAGCAACATCGTCGATATGGACCACTTCCCAGCCTTCGCGACGCATCCCGCGAATCGAGCGTGTGACTGAGGCGTGCTCGAGCGACGAGGTTATGATTCGCCGGGTTTCCTTTTTGCGGGCCATGCATGCGCCTCGCACGGCAAGGTTATTCGATTCGGTGGAGCCCGACGTGAAATAAATCTCGTCAGCGTCGACTCCGAGGCATTCCGCAATCTCGGCGCGGGCGCGTTCGAGCGCCTCTTTCGCCACGCGGCCGATTTCGTATTCCGACGAGGGATTCCCCCATGCGTCGCGCATGACCTCGTTCATGACGTCGATGACTTCCGGAAGCGTCGGCATGGTGGCTGCGTTGTCGAGATAGGCGTTGCAGAGAGGGGCGTGCACGGCGATGTCCTTTGCATGAAAGGGAATTGATACTGTCTACGGGCCATTATCGTATCGCTTCGCAAAGGGGGCGTGCGATTTGCGACGATTTGACCACGACGAGCGCATAAAAAAGCCGCGAACGACGAGGGGTTCGCGGCTGGTATCTATAGATTGCTTCGCAATGCGCGGGCGGCTTCTATCGGAGGAGTCCTATTCGCTGAACAGCGGCGTGGACAGGTAGCGCTCACCAGTGTCGGCGAGAAGCGCGACAATGGTCTTGCCCTCGTTTTCGGGACGCTTGGCGAGCTCGATGGCGGCCCAGACGGCAGCACCCGAGGAAATGCCCACAAGAACGCCCTCCGAATGGCCGACGAGTCGGCCCGTTTCGAAAGCATCGTCGTTTTCGACGGCGATGATCTCGTCATAGATGCCCGTGTCAAGCGTATCGGGAACGAAGCCGGCGCCGATACCCTGGATTTTGTGGGCGCCCGCGGTTCCCTTGGAGAGCACGGGAGAGCTTGCGGGCTCCACGGCAACGACCTTCACTTCGGGGTTTTGCGACTTCAGGTATTTGCCGACGCCGGTCACGGTACCGCCGGTGCCAACGCCCGCCACAAAGACGTCGACCTTGCCTTCGGTGTCAGCCCAGATTTCAGGCCCAGTGCTCTTCTCGTGGGCCTGGGGATTGGCGGGATTGACGAATTGGCCGGGAATGAAGCTATTGGGGATTTCCGCCGCGAGCTCTTCGGCCTTCGCGATGGCGCCCTTCATGCCCTTCGCGCCCTCGGTGAGCACGAGCTCCGCGCCGTAGGCCTTCATCAGCTGGCGGCGCTCTACGCTCATGGTCTCCGGCATGACGATGATGATGCGGTAGCCGCGGGCGGCGGCCACGGAAGCAAGGCCGATGCCCGTGTTGCCGGAGGTCGGCTCAATGATCACGGAGCCGGGCTTCAGCAGCCCCTTCTGCTCCGCGTCGTCGATCATCGCCTTGGCGATGCGGTCCTTTACGCTTCCGGCAGGGTTAAAGTACTCGAGCTTGCCCAGCACCTTCGCTTCCAGACCTTCGGACTTTTCAATGTGTACCAGCTCCAGCAGCGGCGTCTTGCCGATCAGCTGGTCGGCTGATGTATAGATCTTACTCATGGATGATTCCTCCTAAACATTTTATGCTGTTATTTGGTGTTCCGGTGTTTCTCTGCGCACGGCAACATCGGAGGGCCATGCGGAAGTTCATCTTTATACCAACCTTTCTTGTAGGTTTGTGTGGATTATAAATCCCCGCCGCCCGTTTGTCAATAGCCGCAGAAAAAGTTTTTGTGTTGATTTACCCATTTCCCTGCTATATAATAGGATTGAACATAAAAGGAGGGGAAAAACATGCTG
>CAVHFS010000003.1:0-106504 GCA_963635715.1 Subdoligranulum sp. CAG:314
TATGCAAGCTCAGACAATGGCGCTACTTGGGCTGAGGTCACGGCTGGCATTGATAGCGATACTGGCGCGCTCACCCTTGATTCCTCGCTCGTCGGCAAGAAACTCAAGCTCACTGCCTATGCGCTCGACAATACGGTTCAGTGGGTATCGTCTGGAAGCGTGACGCCCAAGGGCACCTACGATCTGCTGCGCGTTATCACCACGCCCGCGGCCAATAGCGATTCCACGCAACTTGTGACGGGCGACACGGTAAAGGCCCAGGTACAAGCGGTTCGCGCTGACGGTTCGTCGACCAACGGAATCGACGTGACGAGCGAGGCGAGCATCGCCTGGTACGCCGCCGATGCGATCGATGGGGAATATCTCCCGATCGAAGGCGTTTCGGGCAGCGAAATCACCCTTCCCGAGAGCGTTGCGGGCAAATACGTGAAGGCCGTTGCGACGAGCGCCTCGAGCGTTTCGGCTTCGTTCGCAAACGCGGTGCTTGCCAAAGATTCGCTTGCAGCAGCCGTGCAAAAACTCGGCGAGGCCAATACGCGGCTCTCGGTTGCCTATAACGCTAATGGCGCCAACGTCAACGATACGCTCAAGGCCGAGCTCGCGCGCCTCGGCTACGAAGGCATTGACGTAAGCGTCGCCGAGGGCGGGGTCTTGTTCGGCACGACTGACAAGGCCGCCAGCGTCGGCATTTCCGATTCGCAAGATTCGGAAAACGGCAACGTGACCTTCTTCTACATGGACCCCAACGAATACACGGGCTACAACCTCGACGGGCTGCGCTCGGCCGAGGTCGTCTTCATGCTTTCGCGTGGGGAAGAGACGGAGTACTACCAGCCGAGCAAAACCGTCCAGATCGCCTGGGACGAGGCCAAGCTCCAGAAGCTGCTTGACGATACGGCCGCCGATTTGACGGTGACTTACGCGTCTGGCGATTCCGCCGAATCCGTGACGCAGAACTTCACGCTGCCGTACCGTGCGGGTTCGGCCAACAAGTTCGAAGTCACTTGGAAAAGCTCCGACACCGACCATGTGTGGATAAGCGCATCCGGTTGGAGTGATTCCACGGGCAAGATTACTCGCGCTTCGAGCGACCGCGATATCACGCTCACGGCGACCGTGAAGCTCCTCTCCAATGTGAGCAGCGTGGACCTTTCTGGCACGGAGGACTTCGCAATCACCGTTAAGGGCGACCCCGAGAAGGTCGCCGCCGACACGAAGGCGCTGCAAGCGAAGGTCGACGCGGCGTTTACCTATGACAAGGTAACCTACTCCGGCACCACGACGGTTGCCGATAAGGACGGCCTCACTGCCGACCTGCAGATGCCGCGCCCTGCGACCATTGGCGTGGACGGCAAGTATTACCAGGTCAGCTACTCTGCCAGTACCGATGACGTGACCTTCAACGGCTACAAGGGAACGGTTTACCAGCCCGAGCCTGGCGTCGAGGCCGCTTCGGTTAAGATCACCTGCACGGTGACGGACAAGTCCAACTCCGAGGTCGCGGCTTCGAAGACCCTCGACTATGCGATTGCTCCGCAGAACGCCGACGACCTTGCCGCTGAGCTCGCGCTCATGGAGGCCGCGAAGACCGGCTATGCCGCCGCAATCCTGAACGGCCAGGACGCCGACGCGGTTACGTCTAATCTGCACGCGTTCCAGAAGGCATATCTGGATTCCGACGGGAAGCTCGCCTGGGCCTACAACACGACCGATGCCTCCGCCGCCGGTTCTGGCATCGTGCCTGTTGAGCTCGATGGCTACGACGACATGGGCACGCAGGGCTGGCGTCTCTTTAAGTCGAGCAAGCCGAGCGTCGTCTCCCATGAGAACCTGCTCGTTACGCAGCCCGAGTACAACACGAAGGTCAGCGTTTCGGCCAAGCTTTCGAGCGAGAAATACGCCCGCTATGCCGAGCGCTATCCCCAAAACGAGACCTACGCCAAGCTCGCCAACCAAGAGGTGAGCGTCGCGCTTACCGTGAAGGGCTCGATTGACGAGGCCGATCCGGACGAGGGCAAGACCATCACGGTGACCGCCAAAGTTACGGGCGTGTCGGCCTCCGATGCTGACGGCAACTACACGGCTCAGACGGTCGTTCCCCTGACTGAAGTCTCGCTCGCCTATGATGACGACGCGACTGCCGAGGACGTGCTCGACGAGCTGATGAAGAAGGCCGGCTGCACCGATTTGGTGGTAGGCGCATGGGGCCTCACCTCGGCGACGATGTCCGACGGGCGCGTCCTGGACACCACGAGCAGTGCGCCGTATAGCTACTGGTCGTTCTATGTTAACGACGACTATGCGAGCGTCGGTGCCCCGCAGTACTACCTGAAGAACGGCGACTTCGTCGAGTTCCGCTACGTCAAGGGCGACGGAACGCGGAAAGAAACCGATACGCCTGAGGTGAACCCCTCGGCCGAACATCCTGCCGTCGATGTGGTGTGGAACGGTTTCAACAACGGCGGGGCAGGTGTTGAGAGCGAGCCGCTCACGCCGACGAACCCCACCAAGGAAGCATCGTGGGCAACGCAGCTGCTCACCGACGAGCAGAAGGAAGCCGGTGGATATCTCTCCGTTTCCGACCCGCTCATCATCGGGGGCAAGATTTACCTCGTGACGGGTGCGTCGGTGTATGGCGGGAAGACCTGGAACGCCACGCTTAAAGTAATCGACTCGGCGACGGGCAAGGTCGAGAAGACCGTCGAGCTCGGATCGACTATGGATTCGACGTGCCGACCAATTTGCTCGGATGGCATCATCATCGTTCCGCTGGCGGGCGGCTACCTGCAGGCGATCTCGGCCACGACGCTCGAAACGCTGTGGTACACCGAGGCGTTCACCAAGCAGAACGTCTCGTCGCTCACTGTGAGCGACGGCTACGTCTACATCAACACCGTTGACCTCTTTGGCGCGTCGAACACGGTGCAGAACGGAACCGTTAAGCGTGTCAACATCGAGACGGGTGCCGTCGCGGGCAGCGCGAGCGCAACCGATGGCGGTTATTACTGGGCCGGCGGTGTCATGGTCAACGGCTATTACGTCGTTGGTGGCGACTTTGGCAAAGTGCGCGTGTATTCCGCCGATCTCTCCCAGCTCGTCGCCTCGATCAGCCTCGGCTCGGCCCATATTCGCTCGTCGCTCGTCGTTCGTGATGGCTATGTATACGCGGTCACGCGCGACGACGGCACGCTTCACAAGCTGAGTGTGGCAGAGGGCGGTTCCATCACCGAAGTTGCCAGCGTCAAGTTCGCGGGCTATTCGACCTCGACGCCGACGTTCAGCGGCGACTACGCCTTCATCGGAGGCGCAACGACCAACACCTGGACCGCCAAGGGCTTGCTCTCCGTCGTGAACCTGTCCGATATGACTGTTCAGCAGATCACTAAGGCTGATGGTACTGAACTCATGGCCGAGTCCAAGAGCACGCCGCTCGTGGCAAGCCGCAACGGCGAGACGTATGTGTACTTCACCTGCAACGGTGCGAGCGACTCGGAGGGTTACTGGCCCAACAGCACCTATGGTTCGGGTGGCGGCGTCTACATGTATAAGCTTGGCGACAGCGAGGCGACGGAAGTCTACATCCCGGGCCGCGGCCTTGCCCAGTACTGCATGGCGTCGGTCGTTTGCGACGCCGCCGGCAACCTGTACTACACCAACGACTCGGGCAATCTCTTCTGCGTGAAGTCCCAAAGCCATCGCGTGACGTTCGATTCGCAGGGCGGCTCGGCGGTGGACTCGCAGACGCCCGCCGACGGCTCGGCCCTTCAGGCCCCAGCTAGCCCCGAGCGCTCTGGGTATGTCTTTTGCGGCTGGTATACCGACGCCGCATGCACGCAGGCCTATGAGTTCGGAGCGCCTGTGACGTCCGACCTGACGCTGTACGCCAAATGGGCGCCCGCCTCAAGCGACGACGACCAGAACGGCTCGAATAACGAATCGGACGAGACTTCCGGCGAGACGAGCGGCGGAGTGGTTGCGCCTTCGAACACGCCGATCGCGACGGCTTCGGCCAAGGCGGCGGACGAGGGCGCTTCCGAAAGCGCTGGCGCATCGAAGCAGAGCTCTGCTTCGAATGGCTCTGCGACGAGCGAGTCGGCCGCGAAGGGCAAAGATTCCTCCAAGGGAGCTTCCGTCGAAGGCTCGAACGAGGGCGAGGCTTCGGGCGACGGCTCGCCCATATGGCCCTATATCGTGCTCGGTGTGGGCATCGTGGGGCTTGCGGGTGCATTTTTCTGGCTGATTTTGGCCAAGCGTCGCAAGAAAGATGAGCAAGACTCTTAAGGGAGTTTTCAGAAAGCGAGGGTTTCGCGCAGGCTATGGGCGTTTCGGATAACGAGGACAAGCGAGAGGAATCGCGCGATTCGGCGCGTGCCGCCGCGTTGACGGTCGGCGCGTCGCAAGACGATCCAGGCCTGCGGAACTCTCGCACGGATCGCCGTGGCCTTTCGCCGAAAGAGCGCGTCGGCATGGCTGTGTTGGCGCTTGCTTCGGCGGTGCTTATAGGCATCGGTGTCTTCGCCTTGGCGAATGTCGCGCAGCCAGGCGGCGCTTCAGATGCTTCGCAAACGGCGGCGGTGTCGCACGATGCGCAGACCTCCGATGCTGCTCAAGGCGGCGAAGAAACGAAGGCGTCCGAATCTGCCGAGACCCAAGAGGGCTCTTCTGACGAGGGGTCATCGGAGTCGAAGGGCGGCGACGCCCAAAGCGAAACGACTGGGGCATCGGGCGTTTCGGCCGGCTCCGCATCGTCTTCCGACGCGGGCAACGGCACTTCGGCGGGCGCTTCTTCATCCTCGGGCTCAGGCAATGCTTCGGATGCGGGTGGCGCTTCGTCGGGCGAGGCGCCGCGCGACACCGTCTCCGTGACGGTGTCGGTTTCGAGCTCGGCGGTGGGAAACCCCGTCTCGGGCTCGGCGTCGCCCACGTTTTCGGCGGGGGCAACGGTCTATGACGCGCTGTGCGCCTGCGGGCTTTCGGTGAGCGCCTCGCAAACGCAGTACGGGATTTACGTCGCCGCTATCGGCGGGCTGGCCGAAAAAGAGCACGGCGCGAGCAGCGGCTGGATGTATTCCGTCAACGGCAACGTGCCCATGACATCGTGCAGCAACTACAAGCTCTCCGACGGCGACGTCGTGAACTGGTATTACGTAACGGGATAGTTCTATCTCCATGATGAAGGGCGTTACCTTGTTCAGGGCTAACGCCCTTCAGCGGTTGATGGTGTCGCCGCATTCTACTTAGGCGTCCGTCGACCCCTCTTCGTCAAATAACGCGCGGCTGAGCGCAGACAAGAATCCTCATGACCAACGTTTTTCAGACATATCATCCAGCGGTGGCGTTCGCCTTTTTGGCAAGTGCGCTCGCGTTGTCGATGGCGTGCCTGCACCCCGTGTTCACGGCGCTCTCGCTTATGGGTGCGCTCGCGTGTTCGTGCGTATGCCGCGGCGGACGCGCAACGCTGCTCTCGCTTCGCTGGGTGGTGCCTTTGTGTTTGGTGGTTGCCGCGGCGAACCCGTTTTTCGTCGCATCGGGCTCAACCGAGTTGTTTCGCATCGGCACTCGTGCCGTCTACGCCGAAGCGCTGGCGTATGGCCTATGCTCGGGCGGTATGTTCGCGTCGGTGTTTCTGTGGTTCGCATCGTATTCCGCCTGTATGGATTCGGAAAACTCGCTGGCGCTGTTCGGCAACTTTCTGCCCACCGTTTCGCTTATGGTCTCGCAAGTGCTGCGCCTGGTGCCGCAATTCGTCTCGCGCGGTCGCGCCATCGCCGACGTGCAGGATTGCGTGAGCGCCGCCGCGCCGCGCGGCAAGCGCGACGAAGCGGGCGGCCGCATGCGCATCGTCAGCGTGCTGATGGGCTGGGGTATGGAAGATGCCCTGGAGCGCAGCGACGCCATGCGCGCCCGAGGCTACGATTGCGGTGCTCGGCGCACAACGTATACGCGCTTTCATTTCGGAGGCCGCGACGCGGTCGTCGTCGCCGCGGTGCTCGCGCTTGCGGCGGCCAGCGCGCTGTGCGCATGGGCGGAGCTTTCCCAGTATTCGTTCTATCCCACCATGCGCGATGTGGGTGCATGGTGGTTTTTTGCTCCCTACGCCTTGCTTATGGCGGTGCCGCCCGCGCTCTGGCTGCGCGACTGGCTCGATTGGAGGTCGTGCGAATGATGACCGATACGAACGCGCCTGCGGTGCAGACGCGCGACTTTGCGTTCGCGTACCCGCCCAGCGATGGCGATTCGGCTTCATATATCGCCTGGCCCGATATCGTCATCGAGCGCGGCGCGTTCTGCGTGGCCGTAGGTTCGACGGGGTCGGGCAAGACTACGCTCTTGCGCTCGCTCAAGCCCGAGCTTGCCCCTGTGGGCGAATATCGCGGCAGCGCTTCGGTGTTGGGCCGCGCGGTTTGCGGCGCCGAGCGGGGCGATGGGGGGTTCACCGCTTTGGAGTCGGCGCAATCGATCGGCTTTGTGATGCAAGATCCTGCTGCGCAAATCGTATGCGATACCGTGTGGCACGAGCTCGCGTTTGGGCTCGAAAACCTCGGGACTCCGCGCGAAGAGATGCGCCGGCGCGTTGCCGAAATCGCCCATTTCTTCGGCATTGGTCCGTGGGTGCGCAAAAAGACCGACGAGCTTTCGGGCGGCCAAAAACAGCTGGTGAACTTGGCAAGCGCGCTTGCGCTTCGTCCGAGTGTGCTTTTGCTCGACGAACCCACCGCACAACTCGATCCGAATGCCGTGAAGCAGTTCCTGTTTCTGCTCGGGCGCGTGAACCGCGAGCTCGGCATCACGGTGGTCGTGGCGACGCATTCGCCCGAAGACATGGAACCCTATCTCACGCAACGCATTGACCTGAGCGAGTCGTGCCCCGCGGCGACGAAGGACGCCGCCCAGGAGGCGCTTTCCCCTCGAACTCGCGAGCGCGCCTCTTCGCTCTCGCGAGCCGAGACGGCTCTTTGCGTGCGCGACCTTCATTTCCGATTCGATCGGCGCGAGCCTTGGGTGTTGCGCGGAATCGATTTGGATATCGCCTCCGGCAGCGTGCATGCCTTCGTCGGCGGCAACGGTTGCGGCAAGACGACGCTCCTGCGCTGCCTCGCCGGCGTGAAGCGCCCGCAGCGTGGCAAGGTGCGCAACGCGCTCGCCGCATCGCAGGCGATGCTTCCCCAAGACCCGAAGGCGCTTTTCGTGTGTGACAGCGTGCGCGAAGAGCTCATGGAATGGGCGCCCCGCTGCGGCTACGATGAAGCCGCAGCCCAAGCCGCGGCGGCTCGCTTCGGGCTGGCCGATTTCGCCCGCCGCCACCCTTATGACCTTTCGGGCGGCCAGCAGCAAAAGCTCGCCATCGCGAAATTGTTGCTCGCCAAGCCCAACCTGCTGTTTCTGGACGAGCCCACCAAAGGGCTCGACCCCGCTTCGACGGCGGAGCTCTCGCGCATCGTTCGAGATCTCGCAGACGCCGGTACGACCATCATCTTGGTGACGCACGATCTGGATTTCGCGCTCGTGTGCGCGGACGTCGTCTCGATGCTCTTCGATGGCGAGGTCGCCTGCACGGAGCCTGCCCGCGAGTTTTTCCAGAACAATCTTGTGTATCGCCCGAATTCCGCAAGCCGCCTGTTCGGCGAAATCGTCGCAGGGGCTTAGGCGCCATGGGCATTCGAAGGGAAGTTCGCGCAAACGATGCGCCCATCGCGAAACCCGCGCGCCTGGCGGCGGAAGTCATCTCGCTTGTGGCCACGCCCGTCGTGCTCGTGGCGTGCGCGGTGGCCGAGGTCGAGCAGACGGCGTTGCTCTCGTTTCTCGTGGTGCTCGCGAGTCTCGGCGTGTTTTTCGCGAGCTACGAGGCATCGCGTCCGCGTTTGCGCGACATCATGCCGACGGTTGTGCTCGCGGCGCTCGCCGCCGCCGGGCGCATCCTGTTCGCCCCCATTCCCGATTTCAAGCCGGTGAGCGCCATCGCCATTATCGCGGGGGTCGCGTTCGGCCGGAAAAGCGGTTTCATGGTGGGGGCGCTCGCGGCGCTCGCCTCGAATTTCTTCTTCGGGCAGGGAGCCTGGACGCCCTGGCAGATGTATGCCTGGGGCCTGGTGGGCTATGGCGCCGGCCTGCTCGCCATGGTGCCCTCGCGTGCCTCAAGGCAGGGAGAGACCGCGCTCGATTTTGGCGGGCGCCTTGTCGATGCGCATCCGTTTTTGGTGTATGTGTACGGGTTCGTCGCCTGCCTGGGATATGGGTTCATCTTGAACGCCTGGAGCATTCTGAGCTTCTTTCATGCCCAGGTGTCTGGCTTGGCGGGAATCCTTTCGGTATATGCTGCGGCGCTTCCCTTCGACATCGTTCACGGCGTGGCCACGGTTGTGTTTCTGCTGGCGCTCTATGCGCCGTGGCGGCGCAAACTCGAACGAGTGCGGAGTAAATTCGGGCTGGGGTAGGCCAGAGCGAGGCGGGTTGATCGGCGTTTTCCTGGGAAAGCCATGGCGGCATTTGCCATGGGCCCTGCAGCCTTCGCCCCATATATCCCATATGCAAAAAACCACCGAAGTCGCCCGATTTATACGAAATCGTGCATGCCTATCTGGTATTAACACGGCCGTTACTAATATGGGCCTTCGCTGTGCTAGACTGCCGAAGTTATTTACCTAGAGGGAAAGAAGGAAAGTAAGATGTCTTCTGAAACGGAGGCCATGAGCTTCGAATCCGAGGGCTTGTATGTCTCGGAATCCGAGCGCCAGGGCTGGTGGTCGATTGCCCGCATCTGGATCGGCAACGGCTTCAACGTCTCCACGCTTATCACGGGCGCCGCGCTCGGCGCCGGGCTCACGCTTTTCGACAGCTTCTTGGCGGCATTCATCGGCTTCGGCATCATCGTGGCCTACATGTGCTTCGTCGCCATGGAGTCGGCCGACGTGGGTCTGCCCACCGCGCCTTTGTCGACCGCCGCGCTCGGCAAGAAGGGCGGCCGCTACATCGTCGGCTTCATCATGGGCATCTCACTTGTGGGCTGGTTCGGCGTGCAGGCCGCTTTGTGCGGTGCGTCGTTCTCGGTCGCTTGGCTCGAGCTCACCGGCTTCGAGGTTCCCGTATGGATCGCCTCGGTCGTGCTCGGTGCGCTCATGCTCATTTCGGCGATTTACGGCTTCGAGGGCGTGAAGTGGGTCAACACCGTGTCCGCGGTGCTGCTGTTCGTCATCTGCATGTACGGCCTGATCGTGTCCATCTCGGGCGCAGGCACCGACTCCATCTTCAACTACGTGCCGATGGAGGCCATGGGCCTTTCCGCGGGCATCAGCATTTCCGTTGGTCTGTTCGCCGTCGGCGGCGCAGGCGTGGGCGACTTCACCCGCTACGCCAAAGACCGCAAGGCTGCGGTGCTCTCGAGCATCATCGGCGTGTGGCCCGTCAATATCGTCGTCCTGCTTATGGGCGCGCTGCTCGCCATCGTCGTTCCCGATTCGGGCGGCGATGTGACGGTCGTGCTCTCCAGCATGGGGCTCGCGCTTATCTCCGTGGTTGCCATCGTGGCTTCCACCTGGGCCGTTAACGTTGGCAATGCGTATTCCGCTGGCCTGGCCTTCACCGCCATGGCGGGCAAGGGCGAAGAGAGCTACAAGGTTACCACCGCCATCGCGGGCGCCATTGGCCTCGTGCTCGCCGCTGTGGGCATCATGGATTACTTCGAGACGTTTCTGACGTTTCTCTCGGCCATGGTTCCGGCGCTCGCCGGCACGATGATCGCCGACTACTTCTTCATCCGCAAGGGCCGCGCCGAGAACTTCAAGCCGCAAGAGGGAATCTCGGTGCCTGGCTTGCTGAGCTTCATCATCGGCGCCGTGTTCGCCATGGTTACGGGCGGCACGTTCGTCGGAACCCCGCTCGAGATGCTCGACATGCCGTTCTTCATCGGCCCCGTCAACGGCATCGTTGTTTCCATGGTTCTTTATGTGCTTATCTACAAGGCCATGAAACTTCCCTCCTTCGATGGCAGCATCGTGCTGTTCACCAAGAAGGGCGAGCAATAAAATAGGCAGAGGCCATACATTCGAGGCCGTCCGTTCGGGCGGCCTCTTTTGCAAGGGGCGCGCAGCAGTGCCGCCCGACACGAGATAGGGGAGTGATAGCGTGCGCAAGATTGGCATCGAAGACATCGACGATATCGCGCTGGGATCGTCGCTTTTGGGATCGGGCGGCGGCGGCGACCCGTATATGGGGCGCCTCGAGGCGATTGCGGCCGTGAAAAAGCACGGCCCCGTCGATTTGTACGACATCGACGAGGTTCCCGACGAATGGACCGTGGCGCCCATCTGCGGCGTGGGGGCCCCGAGCGTGTCGCTCGAGAAGGGCACCAACGGCATCGAGTACCCCAAGGTCCGCGCCATGATGGAGCGCATGCTGGGGCGCAGCCTCGACGCGTTTCTGCTTTCCGAGGCGGGCGGCATGAACTCGATGGTTCCCATTTCGGCGGCGGCGCAGGCGGGCTTGCCGCTCATTAACGCCGATGGCATGGGCCGCGCGTTCCCCGGCATTCAGCAAGATACCTTCACGCTCAACGGCGTTTCCACGAACCCCTTCGTGATTGCCGACGAGAAGGGCAACTGCACGGTGCTCAACACTATAAATAACGACTGGACCGAATCCATCGGGCGCGAGATCACGACCGCGTGCGGCGGCCAGGTGACCACGCTCGCCTCGCCGATGAGCGGCGCGAAGATGAAGACGAGCGTCGTGGTGGGCACCGTCGATTACGCGCAGAAGCTCGGCCGCATCATTCGCACGGCGACTGAGGCCGACAATCCCGAGGAGTTCTTCTTGTCGCAAAGCGGTGCCTACAAGCTCTTCAAGGGCAAAATCGTCGACGTGCTGCGCGAGACGCGCGGCGGCTTCAACTTCGGCCGCGCCACGCTCGAGGGCATCGGCGAGAACAAGGGCGAATCCGCCGTGGTTGAATTCCAGAATGAGAACATCTACGCCGAAGTCGCCGGCGAAATCGTCGCCACGGTGCCCGACCTCATCTGTCTGGTTGATTCCGAGACCTTCGTGCCCATCACCACCGAGAATCTGAAATACGGCAAGCGCGCGCTCGTGGTGGGACTGCCGTGCGATCCCGCTTGGCGCACTCCGCGCGGGCTCGAGCTCGCGGGACCTGCGTGGTTCGGGCTCGAAGGCGTGGAATACGTGCCGCTTGAAGAGCGTTATGCCCAGTTCAAAGGCAAGGAGGCCGCTCATGCGTAAGATAGGCATAAGCGATATCGAAGACATAGCGCTCGGCGCCGCGCTTTTGGGCGCGGG
Organism: Subdoligranulum sp. CAG:314; assembly: GCA_963635715.1. Classification (GTDB taxonomy): domain Bacteria; phylum Actinomycetota; class Coriobacteriia; order Coriobacteriales; family Eggerthellaceae; genus Slackia. The sequence continues at coordinate 11,290 of CAVHFS010000003.1, forward strand.
CGGCGGCGGTGACCCCTACATCGGCAAGCTGCTCGCCATCGGCGCCGTGAAAGAATGCGGCGAGGTTCCGCTTATCGGGGTCGACGAGCTTTCCGACGACGACATCGTAGTGCCCGTGGCGAGTGTGGGCGCTCCGAGCATCCTCACCGAGAAAGGCGTCGGCTCGAACGAGTTCACCAAGCTTGTCGGCATGGTCGGCGACTATTACGGCAAGCCCATCACGGCCATCATGCCCATCGAGGCGGGCGGCGTGAACTCCATGCTGCCCATCGCGGCGGCGGCGCGCCTCGGCCTTCCCATGGTCGACGTCGACGGCATGGGCCGCGCGTTCCCCGAAATCCAGATGGTCACCTTCACCATCGGCGGCGTGTCGGCAAGCCCCATGCTCTTCATCGACGAAAAGGGCAACATGGGCCTCATGGAGACCATCAACAACAAGTGGGTGGAAAATATCTGCCGCGCGGGTTGCACGGCGTGCGGCGGCACGGTGGTGAGCGTCGAGTACGTCATGACCGCCTCGCAGGTGCGCGAATACGGCGTGAAGGGCATCGTCACGCGCAGCCAGGAGCTCGGCCGCGCCATCCGCGGCATCAAGAACTGTCCGGAAGGCATGACGCCTGAGCAGTACTTCCTGGATTACACGCATGGGCATCGCCTCTTCAAGGGCAAGATCGCCGACGTGCTGCGCGAGACGCGCGGCGGATTCAACTTCGGCAAAGTGGTGCTCGAGGGCATAGGCGAAGACCGTGGCGGCACGGCGGAAATCGAATTCCAGAATGAGAACCTGTGCGCGACCGTCAACGGCAAGATTCTGGCGACTGCGCCCGACCTCATCTGCCTGGTGGACACCGAGACGTTCACGCCGGTGCCGACCGACGCCCTCAAATACGGCAAGCGCGTTTTGGCCGTGGGGCTTGAGTGCTATCACCTGTGGCGCACGCAGGCGGGCTTGGATTTGGTGGGACCGCGCTATTTCGGCCTCGACACCGATTACATCCCCGTCGAGGAGCGCTGCCAGCAGTAACCCGCTTCCGCGCATTCGGTGGTGGGGTGGAGCAAAACTTCGTTTTTCTCAAACTTCTTTATTCAAAAGCTGGAAAAACGAGGCGCAACGCATAGCGAGCGAAGCGAGCGGTAGGCGCGCCGCGTTTTGCGGAACTCCACCACCGAATGCATGGCGCGTACGCATTCGACAAATCGCCTTTTAGAAAGCTGAGGAAACATGTACAAACTTGGAATCGACGTAGGCGGCACGAATACCGACGCCGTCTTGATCGACGAGAATCTCAAGGTCGTCGCCGCAGTGAAGCACCCCACGTCGGGCGACATCTACGAGGGAATCATGGGCGCGATGGACGCTGTGCTCGAGCAGAGCGGCGTCGACCGCAAGCTCATCAAGCAGGCGATGCTCGGCACCACGCAGTGCACGAACGCCATCGTGGAGCGCAAGGGCCTCGCGCCTATCGCCATCCTGCGCATCGGCGCGCCCGCTTCCGTGGGAATTCCCCCCATGGTCGACTGGTCTGACGACATCTCGGCGGTCGCCGTCGACTCGGCCATCATCGGCGGCGGGTTCGAATTCGACGGCAAGCGCCTGGCCGAATTCGACGAGGCGGCGTGCCGCTCATTCTTCGAAAGCGTAAAGGGCAAGGTCGAATCGGTCGCTATCAGCTGCGTGTTCGCCGGCGTGCGAAACGATGACGAGCTCGCTGCCGCCAAGATTGCTCAGGAGGTGCTCGGCGACGACGTGCGCGTGAGCATTTCGAGCGAGATCGGTTCGATGGGCCTTGTGGAGCGCGAGAACGCGACCATTCTGAACGCCGCTTTGTGCCGCGTTGCCGAGCGCTTCACCGAAGGCTTCGCTAAAAGCCTCGCCGAGCGCGGCATCACCGAGGCGGACGTCTATCTCTCGCAAAACGACGGCACGCTCATGACCATCGACCATGCCCGCCGCTATCCGATTCTCACTATCGCCTGCGGCCCGACGAACTCCATCCGCGGCGCGAGCTATCTAAGCCGCATGGATGACGCCATCGTCATCGACGTGGGCGGAACCACCACCGACCTCGGCGTTTTGCAGAACGGCTTCCCGCGTGAGAGCGGCGTTGCCGTGACCATCGGCGGCGTGCGAACGAACTTCCGCATGCCCGACGTTATCTCCATCGGCCTTGGCGGCGGCTCCATCGTTCGCCAGGCGCAAGATGGCAGCGTGACTGTTGGCCCCGATTCGGTGGGCTATCTCATCACCCAGAAGGCGCTCGTGTTCGGCGGCGACACGCTTACCGCGACCGACATCGCCGTGCGTTTGGGCATGGCCGAGGTGGGAGACGCCTTTAAGGTTGCGCACATCGACGAGGAATTCGCCAAGAAGGCCATGGACGTTATGCGCGAGATGGTCGAAGAGGGCATCGACATGATGAAGGTGTCCAACGACGACATCGACGCCATTTTGGTTGGCGGCGGCTGCGTTATTCTGCCGACCGACCTTGCGGGAACGGCGAAGTGCGTCAAGCCGGAGTTCTCGGGCTGCGCGAACGCGATCGGCTCGGCGATTTCGAAGGTGAGCGGCACCTATGAGGCGCTCGTTGATTACGACGTGACTCCGCGCGACGAGGCGCTCAAGGCTGCCCGCGCCGCAGCGACCGAGGCGGCGGTTGCCGCAGGCGCTGTGCGCGAGACGGTCGAGATCATCGATTCCGAAGACGTGCCGCTGCAGTATTATCCCGGCCATACCAATCGCGTGAAGGTGAAGGCCGCAGGCGAATTGGGCTCGGCCATTTAGCGGGCGCTTCTTCGAGGAGGGTGAGCTATGGTTGATGAGGGGAAGCTTGCGAGCGCGGTTGCCGCGCTCGCCGCAGGTCGGATGGTCGTTTTTCCCACCGATACTGTGTATGGCGTCGGCGTGGCCGTGGGGCTCGCGCCGTCGCCTCAGGCGATTTTTTCGGCGAAGCGCCGCGACGCCGGCAAGGCCATTCCGTGGCTCGTCGGCAACAAAGGCGCGCTTTCGCTGTACGGGCGCGACTTGTCGCAGCTCGCGATCGATATGGCGAGCCAATTTTGGCCGGGGCCGCTCACGCTCATCGTGAAGGCAGGCGACAACGTGCCTGCGGCGTTTCGCGCGAAAGACGACACGATCGCGCTGCGCATGCCGAACGATCCGGTGGCGCTCGCCCTTATCGAGCGCGTCGGGTTTCCCCTGGCCACGTCGAGCGCGAATTTTCAGGGCGGCCGCCCTCCGAAGACGATGCCCGACATCGACCCCGCTTTCGCCGAGCAGGCGGCTGTCGTGCTCGGCGACGACGTGCCGCGCTCGGGGGTGTCTTCGACCATCGTGGACTGCACGCAAGACCATCCGCAGATTCTGCGCGCAGGCGCCATCACGGCCTCGGATTTCAAGGCGTTGCTCTAGGGGCGCCGATGGTCAATCGCTCCGCACGATAAGGGCAGGGCGTCCTTGTCGGCGCTTCCTTAGTGCGGAAAACAATCGAATAGCGCGCAATTTTGGCAGGAAAGCCGCGATGTTTTCGCAAGGAAACGCGCGGCTTTTTGCATGCGGACGCACAAAGTTCGGGCAAGGTTCGCGCCATAGCATGGCATCGCTTGGGAAAGGGGCAAACGATGAAACAGGTGGGCTTCAAGGAGCCGGAAAGCGTCATCGCGGCTATCGATGCGCGTTGCGACCAGCTTGGGCTTAAGCGCTCAGATTATCTGCGCCGTCTCGTCGAGGAAGATCTAAAACTTGCCGGTATCGCTTGACATCGGGTTGCTGGCGTTTCTTGGCGTGCTCGCGTGGGCGAGCGTTGTTGACGTTCGCCGACGCATCATTCCGAACGCCGCAGTTGTGGTGGGCATCGCGGCATGGTGCGCGTCCGTGGCGCTTTCGGTTCCTTTTGCGGGCGCTTCTTTCGTTGTAGGCCGCGTGGTTCAGGCGTTTCTCGTCTCTGGCTTTGCGCTTGCGTGCTCGCTGGTCTTGGACCGCTTTGCGGGCGCGGGCTCCCTCGGCGGGGGAGACGTGAAGCTTCTCTTCCCTATGGGCCTGTTTGCGGGTGTCGAAGCGGGCTTTGCCGTGCTCGGGCTCGCGTGCCTGCTTGCGCTCGCTTGGTGCGCGCTTCGCTTTTCTGCGAAATCACCTGTATCGACGTTTCCCTTCGCGCCCTTCCTTTCATGTGCGTTCGTACTGATAATTATGCTTGAAAGGTAGAAAAATGATTGCGCAAAGGTATGGATATAATATATTTAAAGAGATACAATTCGAATATGACGATACGAAAAGCGAAGCGAACCTAGCAAAGCACGGCATCGACTTCGATGAGGCGCAAGAGATTTGGCGGGGTTTTCACGTTCGCGCGCCTGCGAAGAAAAAAGACGAAAAACGTTTTGCCGTCGTCGGTGTGGCTCAAAGAAAATGTTGGACGGCCATCGTTACGTATCGGGGTTTCATTGTGCGCATCATTTCGGTAAGGCGTGCGACTGCGAAAGAGGCGGCATGGTATGAGCGAAAGAAAATGCAGCGATGAGCTACTTGAAAAATTTGACAATGGGGAAGATATAACCGAGGAATTCGATTTCGAGCATGCCGAAACTCATGATGGGTTCGCGACGAAGCGCGTGAACGTCGATTTCCCCCAATGGGTTATCGATGCGCTCGACGAAGAGGCGAGGCGCATCGGGGTCGGCCGCCAGGCCGTTATCAAAACGTGGATTGTCGAAAGGCTCGATAGCGGGAGGAAGCCGGCGTAGGATGGCTTCCTCCCTCGTTTGCCTATTCGTAGCGCTCGGCTGCGATTTCGAGTTGGTTGATGATGTCGATCTTTTGCGGGCACATGTCCTCGCAGGCGCCGCATTTTACGCAAGCGCTCGCGGGCTCTTTGGCCTGCCAGGAATATTGCTGCTTTGCGAATTCGCGATTGCCCGTGTAGGCCTCGAGGTTCAAAAGCCCCATGACGTTGGGGATGGCCACGCCTTGCGGGCAATCCTTCACGCAATAGCGGCAGTTCGTGCACGGCACGGTCGGCACGGCATGCAGTGCCTCCACGGCGGCGTCGAAGGCCTCCTGCTCGCTTGCCGAGAACGGCTCGGTGCCGTGCTTGCGGTAGTCGGCCACGTTTTCGCGAACCTGATCGGGGGTGCTCATGCCCGAAAGCACGGCGATGACGTTGGGCTGTGTGTAGCAGAAGCGATATGCCCACGACGCGAGGCTTTCCTCGGGCGCCGCCTGCTTGAAGACGCTCGCTACGCGCTCGGGCAGGTTCACGAGCTGGCCGCCGCGCGCGGGCTCCATGATGACCACGGGAACGTCGTGCTTCTGCGCGACTTTCATGAGGCGCCGCGATTGCACTACGGGGTCGTCCCAATCCAGGTAGTTCACCTGCAGCTGCACGAAGTCCACGTCGGGGTGCGCCGTCAAAAGCTCGTCCAGGCATTTCGCGTCGTCGTGCATCGAGAAGCCCACGTTTTTGATTTTGCCCTGGGCCTTCATTTCCTTCACGAAATCCCACATGCCGAACTTGTCGAAGACGGCCGTGCGCGGTCCGCCGACGTTGTGCAGCAGATAGAAGTCGACGTAATCGATGCCCATGCGGTCGAGCGACGTCTGCAGGTTCGATTTCGCGGTTGCCTCGTCGGGTGCCGCCCAGGCGAGGCATTTCGTGGCGATGGTGTAGGAATCGCGCGGGTATCGGCTGGTCAGCGCCTCTTTCAATGCGGTTTCGCTTGCGCCTTCGTGGTAGACGAACGCCGTATCGAAATACGTGCCGCCGCCGGCGATGAACTCGTCGACCATCGTTTTGAACTGCTCGATGTCGATGCTCTTCTGGTCGCTTGCGTCGGTCAGCGGCAGGCGCATGCATCCGAAGCCGAGCTTGCAGGTGTTCGCGAAATCTTCTCGCATGAAATCCCCCTTCACGGATAGCTTGGGAAAACCTTAAACGTTGGAGCTGGCTCAAAGTCAACCGAAACCCCAAGACCACACAGTTTCGCAATACCTGTGCGCCTCCGCAGCGCGGGGAGGGCGTTTGCGCTACCATCACGTAAACGACTCGAAAGGAGCCGCATGAAAACCACCACGCTAAGCTACGCGAGCTGCGATCGGAAATCGACTATCCGCGCGCTCGTGTGGGAACCCAACGAACAAGACGGAAACGCCGGCACCCCTCGGGGCATCGTCCAGATTGTACATGGCATGTCCGAGCACGTGGGACGCTACGAGGCTTTTGCGAATTTCCTCGTGGAAAGCGGCTTCGTCGTGTGCGCGAACGATCATGTGGGCCACGGCGAAAGCGCGAGCGATGCGAGCAGTTTGGGTCATATGCCCGCGCGTCGCGGCGCCGAGGTGCTCGTTGGGGATGTCCATGCGTTGCGCGAAGAAGTTTCGGCGAGATTCCCCGATGCGCCCTACGTCATGTTCGGCCACTCCATGGGCAGCTTCGTCACGCGCAAATACATCGCCGAGTTCGGCGATGGGCTTGCGGCGGCAATTCTGTGCGGAACGGGCCAGCAGCCGCGGGCGCTGTCTTTGGCGGGCAACGCCCTGGCGAAGACGCTCGCGCGCCTGCACGGCGAGCGCTACAAAAGCGAGCTGCTGCACGCTTTGGCCGACGGCGCGTATTCGAAGGCCGTGAAGGGCGCGCGCACCGACTTCGATTGGCTCTCGTGCGATCCCGCGGTGGTCGACGCCTATATCGCCGATCCCGCATGCGGGCAGATGTTCACGGCGGGCGGATATGCCACGCTCACGGCGCTCACGGCGGACGTGGTTCGTTCGCGAAGCGCGGAGCGGGTGCCCAAGGGCTTGCCGCTGCTGTTCATCGCTGGCGGCCAAGACCCGGTGGGCGATTGCGGGCGCGGCGTGCAGAAGGCGGTCGCGCAGTATCGCGCGGCTGGTGTGGAGGCGGTTGACATGCGATTGTACCCAGGCATGCGCCACGAGATTCTCAATGAGCCAGACCGCGCGCAGGTGATGGCCGACATCAACGAATGGCTTGCGAAGCGGGGGATTTAAGGGCGCTCGCGTCGGTATTTCGCCAGGGCCGCCGCGTGCGGCATCGCATTCGCTACAATGATCGAAACGTCCATGCGCCAAAAGAGTTGGCGCATGGCAGCCAAGAGCCCTCGAAGGGAAGAGGAAACGACATGCATCGTTTGACCGAAGTCTCCGCCGATGGAAACGTGGAGGTCCAGCCGCGCTATCAGGAGGCGGCGCTTCGCCGGCTGTCTGCCTACGAAGACATGCACCAAGATTTGGAGGGTCAGCTCGAGGCCGTGAACGAGAAGCTCGCCGACATCGAGCAGAGCGGGTCGGCCGACCCTCAGGCGAATCAGCTGTTCGCCCAGCAGGTCGCCATCAAGGCGACGCTCGCCATGTACGAGGCCTACGGCATCTCGTAATTTTGTCGGCCCCACGTTTGCTTCGTGTGACGCTTTCTGCTCAGAATGAGAATCCGATGGATTCCGCATGAACCGAACGGCGCTTAATGCGTCGTTCGCGTGGCAGAACTCGACCGAAGCGGGCCCATCCCAGGCAGAAAACGCTCGGAGGATTCATGTCGAAGAAATACATCCTCGCGCTCGATCAGGGCACGACTTCGTCGCGCGCCATCCTTTTCGACCACGACGGCAACCCCGTAGGCATAGCGCAGCATCCGTTTCGTCAGATTTATCCGAAGCCCGGCTGGGTTGAGCACGATCCGCTCGAGATAGCGTCGTCGCAGCTCGGCGTGATGACCGAGGTGCTTGTCTCGACGGGCGCGTCCCCCGATGAAATCGACTCCATCGGCATCACCAACCAGCGAGAGACCACCATCGTGTGGGACCGCGAAACTGGAGCGCCTATCGGCAACGCCATCGTGTGGCAATGCCGCCGAACGACCGAAATCGTCGAAGAGCTCTGCGCAGCGCCTGGCGTGCGCGAGCGTATTCGCCGAAAGACGGGCCTTATTCCCGATGCCTATTTCTCGGCGAGCAAAATCAAATGGCTGCTCGACAACACGCCCGGAGCGCGCGAGGCGGCCCAGGCGGGCAAACTCGCGTTCGGAACGGTTGACACGTGGCTCATCTGGCAGCTCACGGGCGGCGCTGTGCACGCGACCGACGTGACCAATGCGAGCCGCACCATGCTCTTCGACATTCATGCAGGAGCGTGGGACGAAGAGCTGCTCAACCTGTTCGGCATTCCTGCCTCGATGCTTCCCGAGGTGCGCCCGAGCTCGGGCGATTTCGGCGTGACGGCGCGCGCGGGTCTGCCTGCGGGCATTCCCATTCGCGGCGTGGCGGGCGACCAGCAGGCGGCGCTCTTCGGGCAGTGCTGCTTTACGCCCGGCAGGGCGAAAAACACCTACGGTACGGGCGGCTTCATGCTGCTGCACACGGGCCACGATGCCGTAATGTCGGAAAACGGCCTGGTCACGACCATCGCCGCGAGCGCGCCTGGCTCGGAGGGACTCGAATATGCCCTCGAGGGCAGCATCTTCGTGTGCGGCGCCGTCGTGCAGTGGCTGCGCGACGAGCTGGGGATTATCGACAGCTCTGCCGAAACCGAGAGCCTCGCGCGCAGCGTCCCCGATACAGCGGGCGTCGTGATTGTGCCGGCGTTCACGGGGCTCGGCGCGCCGTATTGGGACGCCGAGGCGCGCGGGGCCATTTTCGGCCTTACGCGCGGAGCGAACAGGGCGCATATCGCGCGCGCCGCGCTCGAATCGATGGCCTATCAGGTGGCCGACGTCGCGCGCACTATGGAGAGAGATTCCGGTCGTCAGATTGAGCAGCTCAACGTCGATGGGGGAGCGTCGGCCAACGACTTCCTCATGCAGTTTCAGGCAGATATACTGAATGCCCAGCTCAATCGTCCGAAAGTACTCGAAAGCACGGGTTTGGGCGCGGCGTTTCTGGCGGGGCTTTCCACGGGATTTTGGCGCGATACGGCCGAGCTTCGTGCTCTGCGCGAGCGCGACGACCACTTCCTGCCGCAGATGATAGACCCCGAGCGCACGGCAAAACTTTCAACCTGGCACGCAGCCGTCGAAAAAGTCCTCGTCGATTAATCGGGCGGATGCAGATCCGCTGCTGTCACGAACAGGTGGCTTCCATCAGTACGATTAAGCGTCATCTAAATCCAGTCAAGGTAGCTCGGTGTCGAGCTCGAAGCGATCTCTCTGGTTATATAGGGCAGCATCTCGGCGAGGAACGCCGCGACAGCGCCGATCGCCACGCCCCACGCAAGGCCGATGAGCATGCGCCTTAGGCAGGAGTCCTCGCCCTCTTCGTTTTCGGCGTCATCGCTTGTCAGATACGCCGCGAGCCCCAAAATGGCGCCTCCCACGCCGCAGCCGACGGCCCAGTTCGCAATGGCGATGTATGCGTCGGAGTCGATTCCCCGAACGGTGCAGGGCACGACGATTTCGATGATGGCGGGCGAGCATGCGATGCACAGCGCGACGATCGGGTTCGCCGGTGCCTTCTGGTAGAAGGCGCATATGCCGAGCGCGGCGATCGCCAGGAAAAAGGACACGGCGTTGAGCTCCTCCAAAAAGCTCGTATCGATGAACTGCGCCGAGATGATCTTCGCGCCAAAGAGAAGCATCGCGCCCGTTACGAGGAAGTCCGCCTCTCCCATCGAGCGGGACATGAATCCGTCGAAGAGGGCTTCCAGCGTGCGTGAGATGCCCGCCTTCACGGCGCGCGCCTTAACGAGGAACTCATCGACGTCGTTGAAATCGTCATCGTCGAAAAAGCCGCAGTCGTAATCGCTTTCCTCCGAGGTCTTTTCTTCTGGGTCGTGCATAACGAATCCTTTGTCCGTTCCGATTCCGCCGTATTTCTCTTGCATGGCCTTCCTTTCTCGCTGCTACTGTCGTTGCGTTGGGTTGAGCGGGCCGCTCGATCGCTTCCCTCCGAATTTGTCTGCGAAGTTGTTCATGGGTTTCCTTTCTGCTCGGTTTGCCTTTACATGCCGGCGCATCGGGCAATTTTTCGGAAAGTTGGGAGCCTGGGCTCAATTGCGCGGTTGGCGTCGCGAAGACGAGGTTCGGCCGCGAAACCAGTGCGCGGTCTTTATAATGAAAGCGTGGCGATACCGAACGACGAAGGGCGGCTTCATGGCGTGCGACGATTCTGGCGAAGACCTGCGCGAACAGCCGGCGGATGGCTCCGATGGGAAGGCTGCCCGCCGCGCGCGCCGCGCCGCCTTGCGCCAATCTACGAAACGGCAGCAATCCCTCGCTCAGGAATGGGAGAGCTCGCGATACGCCAAGGTTTTGGCTTCGAGCATGCGCCAAACGAATGCCATCGCGCAAAAGCGCCGTCTGGGCGCCGAGCTCGTGAACGACGACTGGCTGGACAAGGGCGACGAGGCAGTGCTGGCTTTTCTGTCGAAGACGGGCGATCAGGCAACGGAATGCCTGGTGGAGGCGCATCTCGATGCGGCATATGCCGCCACGAAGGGCTGGCGCGGCATGTATCGCGCCTATGGACTCGAAGACGCCTATCGCGAAAACGTGCGCCGCGCGATAAAGGCGTCCATCCGCACCTTCGACGCGAGCAGGGGCACATTCAACGCCTGGGTCGCCCTGAACGCCAAAAAGCCCCTCGGCGAGTGGTTCTACCAGTGGTATGCGGATCGAACGGGCCTTTCGACCAAACACGAGGCCCATCAGTATCACGAGATAATCCAAGCCTATCGAAGCCTCGAGGCCTCTTTGGGCGGGCGGCGCCATCCAGGCGAAGACGAGCTGTGCGCGCTGCTTGGCGAGAAATCCCTCACCAAAGACCTTTCCCGACAAGCCGTGCGCGACATTCTCGAGCGCGGACGCGACGGGCGCTGCGATGTGGTGCTGGAGCCTTCCTCTGGGCCCGAACACCCGTCATTTTCGCTTTCGGCCGACAGGGAAGCCGCCGCGCCTTTGCGAGCGGAACGGCCTGCGCCCGATGCGCTCGTCTTCCGAAATCGTTTGGAGCGCGAGATGACCCCCTTGGAGCGCGCGGTGTACGAGGCGCGCATAAGGCCCCTCGTGGATGAGGACGCGCAACCCGCAACGCTCGAGGCGACGGCGCGCGAAATTCGCGAATCGTTCGGGCTGTCGCTGTATCCCGACAGGGTGCGCCGCATCGAGCTGCGCTTGCGGCGGCGCTTCGTCATCGGCGGCGAGGCCGAGGTGTATTCGGGCAGCCCCGAGACCTCCACATGGCTGAGCTCGAAGAATTCGAGCGCGCATTCGGATTACTGGCTATGCGACATGCTCGCTTTGCGCCTGTCCGAGATACAGCCGCGCGTGAAAAAGCGCGCGCGCGGCGCAAAGGTCGCCCCTGCCGATGCTGGGTACCAGGGCGTTTCGCGCGACGACTGCTATTCGGCGCTTCTGCCGTTCGCGGTTTCGACCGACGATATGTCGGGGAATAGCTCCGCGGGGCTTTCCAGGCCGCTCTGGGAGATAAGCAAGCTCTCAAGGCCCGCCTCCTCCAAGTCCGATTTCGCCAAGCGAGCCAAGGACCAGGGCGATCGCTTGGAAGCCTACGATTCGTATTGCGAAGACCCGCTGGAGTTCGCGCGAACACAGCCCGCGGGCCGAGTGCTCGCGGAGGAGGATCTACTGTGGCAGTTTTTCTTCGAAGAGGGCACGCCGGGGGAAGTGGATGAATTCTGCGCCGAACTCAAAGAGGCGCTCGAGCATGATGCCGCGGCGACGGGCGTGCGCGCGCATGGCGAATCGGCTGCGCGGGCCTATTCCATCGAGAAGCTGTTGCGCCGCGCCGCGTTGCGAGAAGGCGATTCGCGCAGCTGCCTGGAGCGCGCGATGCGCCTTATGTTGTCGTGGATGTTCGGGATTGAGGCCGAAGACGACGAGGCGGCCGCGCTTGCGCGCGACGGCCTTTCTACGGGGGGCGGCGTGCAAGCGATCCAAGGCGGAGGCCCTTCGACGGATGGGTCGTCGGTTGCGCTCGCTTTCGACGCGAGCCTTGTGAATGGCGGCGTTCGAACCTATCTTGAGCAAGGCGGCATCGTGCGCGTGCATCCCTGGACGCGTCCGCTCGTCGGCGTGGGGCATCTCTTCGAGAAAGACGCGCGCCGCATCGTTGGCGGCAGGCGCGCGGATTTCGAGGGCCGCGAAGCCTGCGGGGCAATCGATTTGCCTGGCCAAAGGGAAGACGCTCGCTGCGCTGGCGCGGATTCTTCGGACATGCGGGCCGAAGACCCCATTTCGCGGGAGCATGCGCTGTTCGAATACAGCGCCGGCGCTGGCTGGAGGGTTTTCGATTTGGCCTCGAGCAACGGCACGCTCGTGGTGAAGCCCGATAGGGACGGAAACGGAAGCGACTCGTATGTCATCGCCGGCTTCGGCGCCAACAACTGCGCCGACGTTCGCGAGACGTCGTTCGGACGGTCGTGCCAGACCGATGATCAGGCGATTCTCGAAGTCGCCAAGCGAACGGGCGCTTCCGTGGCGACGAAATCGGGAGTTTCGTGGTACGAGCGGGGCGTGCCCGTTCGGCCTGGGGACGTGATTGTGCTCGGGTTTTGCGTTATCGAGAACCCCGATGGCTCGGTGGAACTCGCCGAGCGAAACGGCAGCTGCCGCATTCGCGTGCGCGATATTTAGGGGGCTTGGATCATTCCGCCAGGCCGCGCACGTGCGGCAGGCGGCCCTAACTGGCGTTTCCCCAGAAAGCCGGGCGAGCGACGGGCCGCAAGCCCTATACTTGCGATAAGTCTTTTGCGGGGACGGGCCTTCCGCTCCGCCTTGCGCAATCAGCCCATTGGAAGGGGTCGGATATGCTTTCTAATCGTTGGAGGAACGTCTCATCGGTGCTTGGCTGTGCCTTTTTGGCGGCCTTATGCACGCCGGCGCTCGCCTTTGCGAGCGAGAGCACGTACGAAATCGAAGGGAACGTTGCTGTTTCCCTGCAAAGCTCGCAGGCGGCGTCGGCATCGTCGGCCGCGGCGACCCTGGCAAAAACCGGCGATGCCGTTTTGTGGTTGATGCTCGGCGTTGCCTTGGTGGGCTTGGGCGCCGTTGCTGCCATGAGGGCGAGCCGCAAGACCGTAAGCGGCGTCTGCGGTGCTTGCGGACAGGCATCGTCGTCGCAAAAAGGGCTTTTGGCCGTTGTAATCGCCTGCGCACTCGCCGCGGCCCTTTCCTTCGGGCAGTTCGCCGTCAATGTGGCATACGCAGCCGAGGAGCTGGCGGGTGTCGCCTGCAGCGGACAGGTGGTCGTCGACGAAAACGGCAAAGTCGTGTCGAGCAGCTTCAAGATCGCGAACGGTTCCACCGCGTCGATTCATGTGAAAAGCATCCAGGCTCCCGAAAGCCTGAACGGCTGGAGCGCGACGGCTCCCGCCTCGACGATCGAAGCGGGCGACGAATATGCCGGCGAATGGTCCACCAAAGATGTGAGCGCGCAGCTGCTGCAGGATTTGAAATCGAACGGCGGCAAGCTCACCTTGCCGATGAAGGCAACTATCCTCGTCACCACCTGCACGGTCGCCTTCGATACATGCGGCGTCGATTGCTCGGTTGACAGCCAGGTCGTTCAGGAAGGCGACGCGGCAGTCGTGCCGGCGACGCCCGCTAGCGACGACTACGACTTCGTCGGCTGGTACGCCGACAAGGATTACACGCAGGCCTTCGACTTCGCCGCGCCCATCACCTCCGATGTGACGCTGTATGCCAAGTGGAGCGTTAAGGGCTACTGGATGGCCGCTGCCGACGCGCAAGACCCCACTGCGGGCGTTGTCAAGACTATGTCCCAGATAGATGCTGATATTGAGGCAATCAAGAGCGGCGATTCCGCCGTCATCGACGAATACAACACCTACCTCTCCGATGATTCGCTTCACTTGTACACGCGCTGGAACGGTTCGACGGCAGACGTTACCGGTGAGGCCCAGGATGCGAACAGGTACGTGGAGTTCCGCGTGATCCAAGTTGGCAATCATGACAAAGAGGGCTGCAACATCACATTCCAAGCAACGCATCTTCTGACGGAAGCGGCTGCCATGAACAGCCTGCCCGAAGGCAAGGAAGATAGCACCAATACCGGCGGTTGGGCGGCGGCCGAGCTGCGCGCGAGCATGCAGCCGGGCGGTGCCATTTACGAGAATTTCGACTCGGAATTTACCGATAAGATTCTGACGGTGAGCAAAGCCTCCAGCGAAGGGGACCTGAGCGTTGAGCTGACGTATTCCCAGAATAAATTCTGGCTGCTGGCCTACAGCGAGCTTACCGGCGTCGGAGTCAAAGATTCGACGGCTTATGAGGGCTCCCAGTATCAATATTGGGCCAACAAAGGCATCACGTACGAAGGGGGAAAATGGGAATGCCTTAAGCTCTTAACGCGCGCCGGCAACAATCCCTCGGGCTTGCAAGGGGGTATGCTCAGATGGTGGAATCGTTCTCCGCTGTTGAATAAGAACTGGCCCGGCAGTTTCGCCGAGGTGTATTGCCCAGGCAGCACAGGCGCTGTCGGATATGGAACGATCTCCAGCTTCCCGCTTGGCGTCTCGTTGGCGTTCTGCTTCTGATGAACGAGCGCGGGCATTTCGCTCGCGTGCCGAAAGAGAAAAAGAAAGAGGGCTGGTGGCTTCGGAAATGCCGCCGGCCCTTGCTGTGTGGGTGGGAAGGAAATTTCCTTAGCCGCAAGCCACATTGATCCAGGTTGAATGGGGCGATACAGCGATGCGGCTTCCCTCGACGAGGGCGATTGAGCATCCGGGGTTTATCTTGGCCACCCTCGTCGAGAAAAATCCTGGTTGCTGCACGAAGATGGCCCGCTTGCCCCGATTGGTTGCGATCCAGCGGCGTCGGTCGCTCTCGTCGGGGCGAACTCCCAGGCAGCCGAAGGGCTTTTCGCCATCGCGCCGCTCGCTTGCCGAGGGGTTTGGTGCGGCTTCGATGCGCGTTAGCTCGCGGCTGGTGTAGAAGACGATGCAGCGGGGGTGGCTCTGCTCGTTTCGCTTCGTCGCCTGCTCGCTGGCGGTTTTCATGGCTCATCCTCGCTATTCGCGGAGATTTCGCTATGCCAGCGACAGCGTGACCACCACTTTGCGGTCGGCGCTCGCCGCAGCCTCGTCGAACGCGCCGCTCACCATGCTCGTCGCTCCGTCGTCGGCGCGACCCACGGCCTCTATTTTCGAGGCGTCGACGCCCATCGAGACGAGCGCGGACTTCACGGCGTCGGCGCGCGCCTGGCTCAGGCTCGCCAAATCGTCGTGGGACCATTCGGGCGATGTCGCCGTGAAGCCCTCGACGCGTGCGACGTAGCCGTTGCTCACGATGGCGCGGGCGAGTTCGGAAAGCGTGCTTTCGGCCTGGCTGGCATTGGCGAATTCCGAAGAGTCGCCCAGAAATGCGAGCTTGGCTTCGTCGAGGGTCACCTGGGCCGATTGTCCGCGCTCAACATGGGGGATGGAAAGCGCGTCCTTCTCGAAGCTGACGGCGGCGACTTCGGGCAGATCGGCGTCGCAGCCCAAAGGCGACAGCACGTCGCTTTCCACGACGGCCGTGCCGCCGCCCGCCTCTACGATGGCCGCATACAGCGCCTTCAGCTTGGCCTGCACGGATGCGGGAATATCCTGCTCGCTGCCCGTGGCTTGGCCGAGGCCGTAGAATCGAAACGTGACGCCTTCGTAGTTCGAGATCGCGCTGAGGGAGAGAAGCTGGCTCACGATTGCGTTGGGGTCGGCGTCCACGAGGTCTTGCGTGGTGCGAAGGACCCCCGCATCGTTAATGCCGCTGGCGATGACGCAGACGACGAGGCCCGATTCGCCGGAGTTTGCGCGAAGCGTGTCCGCCGCGTCGTTCATGGCCGAGAGCAAGTCGATGCCGCCGTTCTCGCTGCGCTCGGCGCATGCGGCGGAGAAGTACTCCGCCTCGAACGATTCGAGCTCCTTGAGTTTGCCCGCTTCGGAGTTCTTCGTCGTCGAGAACACTTTGCCATGGGGCGAGGCGCTTTCATCGGCGCTTACGTAGCCGGCATAGTTGCCCTGCTCGATTGCGGCTTTCGCGTGCGATAAGGCGGTCGCTGGGATCTTGAAAGCCTGGTTTTGCGCTGCGGCCGTGATGATCATGCAGCTTTCGGGCTGGGTGATGCTCGACGAGTCCACCGACGAGGGAGCTACCGAATAGCCGCCCAGGGCAGCGTTTTCTTGCGAGGATGAGCCGCCTGCGCAGCCCGAGATGAAGGGGAGTGCGGCGATGGTTATGGCGATGCATGCGCCGAGTGCGGCGCGGCGGGCTTTCGTGGCAATCATTGTTGGTTTCCTTTCCTTGAGGCTAGGCGGCCTGAGCGCTTTCGGCGCCAGCTGTGCGGGTATGTGCGGTGGCGGTGTGCTCGTTGCGCATTTCGGACGGTTTCGCTTCGGTGAGCGGGCTCTGTTCGGCGTTCGGCTTCGAAGTGCGGGCTTTTTCGCGAATACGCGCCGCGAAGCTCTCGGAGATATGCTCGATTTCGACAAGCTCGCGCTCGCGCTCGACTTCGATCTGGTCGGCGTAGCCGATGAAGGAGTTGTAGCTGTCGTCGGATTTCGCGACGAGTCCCTGGTAGACCTGCTCGCACGACTGCTTGGCGGCGGCGATCGACTGGCGGCCCGTCGAGAGGGCGACGTCTGCCGCGGCGGCGATGGCGTCGTCGATATGGGCCTCGAGCAATTCGAGGCGGGCGATTTCGGCGGAAAGCGCGCGAGCCTCGTTTTTGATGCCGATGCTCTTGATGAGATACGCCACGAGCGCCTCTCCGATTCCGATTCCTGCCATGATCAGGCAAAATGCGATGCCGTCTGCGGAAAGGCCCGAAACGACGTCGCCCGAGATGCTCGTTGTGGTGCTCGATGCCTCGGTTGTCGCACGCAGAAACGAACCGAACAGTGCCACGAGCAGCGCCGAGGCCATGGCGAGCACCGCGGCGCCTTTTTCGCGGCAGGCCATCTTCTCGGCAGCCACAGACGGCAGGGCCACCAAGAGCATCGATTGCGCGAGGGAGACGCAGAGGGCGAAGAAGTTGCTCGGCGCGAACGCTCCGAAGGGGTCGACGTCGAAGAAGAGGCAGAGGGCGGAATAGTCAAGCGCGGCGTTGGCCAGGGCCAAAAGCGTCAAAAGCGCGCCGGTTGCGATTTTGTTTTTCATGAGCGGGTACTCCCTTCGAGGTTTTCGCTTGTCTTAGAAACGCTGAGGCGTCGGGCGTGACGCCTTCGTTTTGGGCTTTTCCGAGATGCGCGCCAAGCGCTGCTGCGCCTCGTGGATTTCGGCGCGCAGCGCACCGCGATAGGTTGAGTCCATTGCGTCGGCGTAGCGCGTGAGGGCCTCCTCGATGGCGGCCAGGTGCCCTTCTGCGGCGTAGACGCTCTCGTGAAAGAAGAGGCCCTCGCCGGTTTTGTAGAAGGTCGCGTACGAATTGGCGCGGGCGAGCTGGCTTTGCTGCAGGGCGTTGTAGTCGGGTGCTGCGGGCGCCAAGAACTCGATGCTCGCCGCGGGGTTGGCGATGTCGACCTTTCCCGCGCAGGGATGCGCCGCGATGAAGCCCGGGCCTTTCGGCAGGGTTGATTTCTTCGAGAACAGCTTCATTTAGCGCTCCTTCGTTTCGTGTGTCGGATGATCGAGGGCCAAAACGCCCGTGAGATTGAACGGCGGGCGTAGGTTCTTCGAGCGCGCTGCCCATTTCAGATGAGCGTCGCTTTGTCCCTGGTAATTCGTGCGGATGAAGGCGCGGCGCGCATCGAGGGCCTCTACCGTGCGGCTGACCATGCGCTCGGCACGACCGCGCATAGCGCTCCACTGGGCGAGTTCCGCTTCCAGACGAGCGACGGCTCCTTTGCGTTTGGACGCTTCGACGGCGATGTCGTGCTGGCGAATCGCCTCGCGCTGCTCCTCGTCCATTCCCTCGGTGTTTTTGTCGTCCACCGAGATCGGCTCGTTGGCGACGGCGTTTGCCTTCTTAATCGAAAGCTCTATGGCCGCGCATTTCTCGTCGCATACCGCGCGCACTTCCTTGGCCGTGCTCGTCGCATTGGAAAGCTCGATGAGGTTCAGCGACTCGTCGGCTCGCGCGGAGCTTTCGAGCTTGGTGAGGAAGGGGCTGTCGCAGACGTTGTCGTCGCTTTGGGTGACCTGCTTGGCCCACAGCCATCCCGTGAGGGTCGTGGCCCATTTCTTCGGGGAGAAGATGGCCATGTTCGTGATGCGGATGGACTTGTCGAGCTTAACGAGCTCGAGGTCGATCCATTCGAGCGCGGCCTCGCAGTCCTCGATGGTCGTGATGGAGGTTGGTTTTTTGGCTTTGCCCATGGTTTCTCCTTTCGGTTTTCGTGCGACGTCCTGGGCCTTTGCCCAGGACATGGAAGGCGGTCGGCGAATTTTCCGGAAATCTTGGGATCGGAATCGCTCGGCGGCTCCGTCGTGCTCGAAGCGCGGTGGCGTTGTCGCAGGGCCGCGCTTCGCATGCTCGCGCCGTCAGCCGCCGAGTCGTCGCTCGCCGACCAGGCTGCCTAGTACAGATACGAGCGGCCGCCGCAATACGGGCATTGGGTCCAAAGCACTTCGTCGGTGTGGGCCTTCACGAACACTTCTTTGCAATTGCTGCATTCAAACGTCTGCTCAACCATGGCTCGCTCCTTTTCCCGGCGGGGATGCTTTTGAGCGCGTCGCCGGTATCCGCATCTCACCCATTACATGGAAGGCGGAACGGGAAGTTTTCGGAAAGTTGAAAAGACCTGGTGGGAACATGTTGCGCTATACGAAAAAACCGACGCAAAAATTTGCGTCGGTTTTGCGTCTGAATCGTCCGATGAAAAACAGAAGACGGGTGAGCGCCCGTCTTCTGCTGCGTCTATGTTCCTTCCGTTACATTGCGCTCGGCAGCGCTTCGCACCAGTCGGAGAACTCCTCCATGGTGCCGTGCTTGTGCTCGGAGACGTCGAGTCCCTCTTCCGATTCGATGAGATGGTCGGTCACGAAATAGATATCGCACCCGACGGAGGTGGCCAGGCCGTCTTCCCGGGTATGGTTGCCCACCATGAGCGCCGAGCTGCCGGAGACGCCCGCCCGCGCAAGGCAGCCTTCGTAGTAGCGTCTCATGGGCTTTACGGCATTGCAGGTTTCGTAATCGGTGACGAATTCGAAATCGCTTGCGTCCAAGCCTGCCCAGCGAATGCGCTCATGCACGGCGTCGAGCGGAAACATGGGCATGGTCGCGATGGCCATTCGATACCCCTTCGACTTCAGCGCGGCCACGGCGCGCGCGGCATGCGGGTTGGGCTGCACACCGTCGCCCAGCTGGCGAAACGGCCCCGCGTAGTAGCGCTCGAACATATCGGCCGCCTCGGTCTCGCCGAACCCCGACGCTTCGGCGAACGCTTCCCAGAATACGTCGTGGTTCGACTTCTCTCCCGTGGTCTGCGCCATGGCCTTCACGCCCGCCAGTACCGCATTCGTGCAGCGCTCGGCATTGATGCCCATTTTGGCTGCGAATGCGCCAAGCGAGGCGAGGTAGCTTCTCATGAAATCGTGCGTGTCGATGGGCAGAAGCGTGCCGTCAAGGTCGAAAAAGACGATGTCGTATGGGCGTGGCATGAAGGATTCCTCGAATCTGTTCGAAATAGGCGCCGCGCGGATGCATGCGGCTGCGCGGATTGCTGCGAAATGGTAGTATAGACGGCTTGTGAGATGGGGTAATGCGAACCCGAATTCGTTGACGAGTCGTGATGGAGGTGCTGCGGGTGAAGCTGCTTTTGCATGCGTGCTGCTGCCCGTGCACGCTTGAGCCCTTGCGGCTGCTGCTCGAAGAGGGGCATGAAATCGCCATTGCGTATATGAACTCGAACATCCACCCAGCGCAGGAATACGAGCATCGTCGCGATGTTCTGCTCGATTTCGCGCAGGACCAGGGCATTTCCGTGGTCGAGGGCGTTTACGATCCGCAGGGGTGGGCGCGCGCGGCGGGCGTGTTCGGTGCCGACCAGGCGCAGCGGCCAAACCGCTGTCGGGCATGCTATAGGTTGCGTTTGGAAGAGGCGTGCGAGTATGCGGCGGCCCACGGCTTCGAGGGTGTGGCCACAACGCTCACGGTGAGCCCCTATCAATATACGCAAATCATTCGCGAAGAGCTCGAGCGAGCATGCGAACGCGCGGGTCTCGCGGCGGTGTTTCGCGATTATCGCGAGCACTATGCGCAGGCCACGCGGCGCAGCAAAGCCATGGGAATGTACCGGCAAAACTACTGTGGGTGCGCATTTTCCAAGGTGGAGGCGCAAGAGGAGCGCGAGGCCCGCAAGGCCGAACGCGCCGCGGCGAAGGTGGCCAAGGAGGCGGCCGAGGCTCCCGTACGCGCCGCTGAGCAAGCGGCCCGGCAGAAGAAACGCGCCGAGAAGCAGGCCTACGCGAACAAACGCGCAGCCCAGCGCGCGGCGCTGAAGGCATACAAACAGGCGCATCGGGACGACGATGCAAAAGCCGAATAGGACCTACAACATGAAAACCGACGACTTCGATTACGATTTGCCTGAGCGCTGCATCGCCCAGGAGCCTGCGGCGGTTCGCGATGCGTGCAAGATGCTCGTGATGGAGCGCGAGACGGGCGAGCTGGAAGATCACATTTTCCGCGATATCTTCGATTACCTGAATCCAGGCGACGTGCTGGTGGCCAACGAGACTCGCGTCATGCCGGCGCGCCTTTTGGGCGCAAAGCGCGGCACGGGCGGGCAGGCCGAGGTGTTCCTGCTTCGGCAGCGCATGGGCGATAAGGCCGCGCCATACATGGCGGTCGCTGGTCCCGATGGCGCGCTTGGCAGCAACCAACAGGCCGTTTGGGAGGTGCTCGTGCGTCCGGGCAAGCGCCTGAAGCCTGGAGGCGGCGCCGTCGTCGATTTTTGCGACGCCGAGGGTATCGTGGCCCTTTCGGCGGAAATCGTCGATTGGGGAGCCGACTCGGGCCGCGGCGAGCGTATCGCGCGCCTGACCACCGCGCGCCCCTCGCTCGACGAGGCGCTGCACGCTGTGGGCCATACGCCGCTTCCGCCCTATATCAAGCACTACGCCGGCGACGAGGAACTCTACCAAACGGTGTATTCGCGTCGCGAAAGCTCTGCCGCCGCGCCCACCGCGGGGCTGCATTTCACGCCCGAGCTCATCGAGCGCCTGAAGGCAAAGGGCGTTGAGTGGCATACCGTCGAGCTTGAGGTGGGCTTGGACACCTTCCGCATCGTCGATGAGGACGACCCCGAGAAGCACGCCATCCATACCGAGTTCTACACGGTGCCGCAGGAGACCGTGGATGCGTGCGACGCCGCCCATTCGCGCGGCAATCGCGTGATTGCGGTGGGAACCACGAGTGTGCGCAGCCTGGAAAGCGCCTACGACCGCGAGCTGGGACGCCTTCGCGCGCGCAGCCGCGAGGCCACGAGCCTCTATATTCTGCCGGGCTACGAATTCGGCGTGGTGGATGCGCTGGTCACGAACTTCCATGTGCCGCGCTCTACGCTCATGATGCTCGTAAGCGCGTTTTCGAGCCGCGAGAACATCATGGCCGCCTACAAGCATGCGATTGAAAACGACTACCGCATGCTCAGTTTCGGCGACGCCATGTTTATCAGGTAATACTTTTGCCTACGGCAAAAGTATTATGCCGACGCTGCGCGAAAGCCGGGCACCCCAACTTGGGCTTCAATCGTCGCTCGCGTACCGAAGTACGCGTCGCTCCTCTTTCAGCCCAATTCGGGGCACCGGGCTTCCGCTCGCTGACTTTGCTGCAAAAGCGGCTCGTTTCTGCTTCAAGGAAGGAACCCCCTATGGCCCTTTTCGATGTAAATATAGATGCCACCTGCGGAAACGCTCGTGCGCTCACGTTCGAGACCGCGCACGGCACCGTGCATACGCCCATGTTCATGCCTGTGGGCACGCATGCCACGGTGAAGGGCATCACCACGCCGCAGCTGCGCGCGCTCAATAGCCAGGTGGTGCTCGCGAATACGTATCATTTATATATGCGCCCGGGCGTCGACATCGTCGAAAAAGCCGGCGGCGTGCAGAAATTCATGAACTACGACGGGCCTATGCTCACCGATTCGGGTGGGTTTCAGCTGTTCAGCCTCGACCATATGATGAAGACCGACGCCGACGGCGTGACGTTTCACGCGCGCGACTACGATGGCAGCAAGCATCGCTGGACGCCCGAGGTCAATATGGATATCCAACAGCGTATCGGCGCCGATATCGTGATGCAGCTCGACCAATGCATCGGTTATCCGTCGCCGAAAGAGGCCGTGGCCGCGTCCACGAAGCTGTCGTGGGAATGGGCCGAGCGTTGCTGCGCTGCGCACACGCGCGAGGATCAGGCGCTGTTCGGCATCGTGCAGGGCGGCATGCATCTCGATTTGCGTTTGGAGAGCGTGCGCCATCTGCTGGAGATCGACGCCGCCAGCCGCGCCGCCGGTCACAAGGGCTTCCAAGGCTTCGGCATCGGGGGCTATTCGGTTGGCGAGCCGCACGACGTGATGTTCGAGACGCTCGGAGACGTGTGCCAGGCGCTGCCCGCGAACAAACCGCGCTACCTGATGGGCGTGGGCAACCCCACCACGCTGGTGCGCGCGGTGCGCGAGGGCGTGGACATGTTCGACTGCGTGTTGCCCACCCGCACGGCTCGCATGGGCACGGCGTTCTCGCATACGGGCCGCATGAATATGCGCAATGCGAAATACAAGGAAGACTTCACGCCGCTTGACCCGCAGTGCAGCTGCCCCACGTGCACGAACTACACGCGCGCATACCTTCGCCATCTGGTGAAACAGGGCGAGATGCTCGGCGGCATTCTGCTGTCGATTCACAACCTGCATTTCCTGATCGACCTCATGGCCAAGGCGCGCGAGGCCGTGCTCGCCGGCGAATACGAGGCGTTCTACCAAGATTGGATGAATTCCCCAGCGGCCAACGACTACTAAGAGGTTCGGCGTGGCGGCGCTTCCGATGGCGAAGCTGGAGCAAGCTGGAGCTTGGCTCTCGTGGCGCCGCGGAGCGCTGTTGGGCAGGGCTGCATTGCGGGGACGTTGTGGCAAAAAGTGCAACGATAGGGCCTTTTCGCGGCATGGATTTATGCCTGTCTGGCCATATCTTGGCGGATGTCGTTTTATGACCTGGTGTTTTGCGAAAATACCGTATGCGACTCATGAATTGCGGGGCCCTATGGCGGCGATTTCTGCCAAATTGCGCGAAACAGGCCGCAAAAGGCCCTACCAGTGGCTTTTCTGCCATTGACGCTTGGGCCAGCTTTGCGGGACCGTTCGGTTTTGTCTCCCATGCAAAGCGTCCGATTCTTTCAATAGAGCGCCCGCCCCGCCTGCAATGAATTGTCCCCATGAAATCGTTGGAAAGCGTCCCTTTGATAGGTACGTTTTTCAACGTATATTTCCCCGAAGAGGGAATGATTTTGGGAGGGCCTGCATTCCCGAATAAGTCTGAAGGGAAGGGGAATCCCATGAAAAACAGAAAGGCGAAGAAAACGGCGGTAGCCCTATGGGGAACAGCGATCGTTTCGTTTGGGCTGGTCGTGGGCCTTGTGGCTTGCGCGCCCGCCGCGAAGAGCGAAAAGACGACCACCACAACGTCGCCAAACGCCACCGCCAAGCATGCCACGCCCGAGGCCGACGAATACGGTGTGGTAGAGGCCGAGTCCTGGAAAGATATCTATCCGAACGAATACGCCAGCTATATGGCCAACGAGTCAAACTCGCCAGATTCTGGCAAAAAGAACTATCTGGAAACCTATCCGGCGCTTAACACCATGTACAAAGGCTACGCGTTCTCGCTCGACTACGACCAGGCCGCCGGCCATCTGTACACGCTCGATTCCGTAAAGGAAACGCTGCGCACGCAGAAAAAAGAGCAGCTGGCCAATTGCATTACCTGCAAAACGCCCCAGTTCACCGCATTGGTGAATTCTGAAGGCGATAGCGTGTACACCGAGAAGTTCAACGACATGATCGACCAGTTCGACGAGCCCATCAGCTGCTATAACTGCCACGAGAACGACCCCAAGTCCAACACCGTGGCGAGCAAGTTCTTCTTCAACTCGCTCGGGGTCGATGCCGACACGATTCCGAAGGACGCCCAGGTGTGCGGCCAGTGCCACAACGAGTACTACTTCAACACCGAAACCAAAGTGCCCGCGAACCCGTATTCCGGCCGCGAGCAGATGACGCCCGACGCCATCCTGGCCTACTACGACGCGATGGGCTTCAGCGACTGGAAGTACCCCGGCACCGACACGCCCATGATTAAGGTGCAGCATCCTGAGTTCGAGACGAACTACGGCGGCAAGGGCTCCTACATGACCAACCTCGGCTACACCTGCGCCGATTGCCACATGGGCAAATCGACCGCCGAAGACGGTACGGTGTATGTGAACCACGAGTGGAAAAGCCCGCTCGAAAACGAAGATCTGCTGGCCAACGACTGCTCGAAATGCCACTCCGATCTGAAGTCTGAAGTCGCGGAAATCCAGGCGCATCAGGAAGAGCGCGTGCAAGCGATTTCCAAGAAGATCGAGCAGCTCGCCAACACCATGGTCGATCAGGTTGCCGCTGGGACGCTGACGGGCGACAAGCTTACCCAATGCCAGAAGCTGCATCGCAATGCGCAGTTCTACTGGGATTTCGTGATGGTCGAAAACGGCGATGGCGCGCATAACTCGCAGCTCTCTGACGAGACGCTCGACAAATCCGAGAAGGCCGTCGACGAAGCGCTGGCGCTGCTGGCGTAAAAACGAACGCTGCGCGCGCGGAAGGCCGAAAACGCCTTTCCGCCGTGCTGGCGACGAACTTGCCCTCCCTCAAAAGGCCGTGAAGCGATTCGCGGCCTTTTTCTTCGTTCGCACTTTAGATTTTGAGCCGCACGGTAGCCATGGGCAGCGATTTGGCCTGCGAAACGCTTGTTTGTATACAAAAATGCCGCACGTGCTGGGCGCTATTGTCGACGTGTCTGGAAGATATCTAGCAAGATGCGCGAAAGACCAGGTCAAGAATTGCTAGAGAAGCCGTTTGAGACAGGTGACGCCGACAGGCTGAGCATTTGTGGCGTCTTTGAAATCGGCCGAAGTTATTTCTCGGGAAACCACGCTTGTGCGAGGCGATGGATGCCTTCGGGAATCAGTTCGGGCTCGATGCTCGAAAAACCCACGAGCACGCAGCGGCCGCACGGGTCGGTTTCGTGGCGTGGCAGCCAGTAGCCGCTGGTCGGATACACGCGCACGCCGTTTTTCTCGGCCGCGGCCAGAAGTTCGCCTTCGCTGCGTCCATCGCGCGCTGCCACAAGCAAGTGCAGCCCCGCCGTTCCGCCGAATATCTCGATTTTGTCGCCCATTTCCCGCTCCAATGACCCCATCAGCATGCTGTGGCGTTTGCGGTAGGCGGCCATGGTGGCATGCGCATATCGGTCCCAATAGCCTTCCTTCATAAAGAGATACAGCACCTTCTGGGAAAGCCACGGCACGGGACAATAGTGGCGCGCGAATTTCTCACGCCAGTGGCCGAGCAGCTGCGGCGGCAGGATCAGATAGCTCATGCGCAATGCGGGGGAGAGCACCTTGGAGAATGTGCCCATGTAGACAACGCGGTTTCGCGTGTCGAGCGATTGGAGGCTTGGGATGGGCCTTTCGGCGTAGCGAAACTCTCGGCAATAGTCGTCTTCCAGAATGTAGCCATCGCATTCCGCCGCCCACTTTATGAGCTGCACCCTTATGGAAAGCGGCATGGTCATGCCGAGCGGGAACTGGTTCGACGGCGTGCAGAAGGCGAGCTTCGCGCTGCTTGCATAGAGGGCTTCGATGTAGTTGTTTTGGTCTTGACTGCTATGCCTCGTCGAAAGGGGCAGGGGTATCGTGCGAAAGCCTCGGTTGGAAAAGACGGCGGTCGCTCCGTCGTAGCCAGGGTTTTCAAGGGCGATTGCATCTCGGGCGGGGTCGAACAGCTCGAGCAGGTTGCCAAGGGCCGCCTGGGTTCCGGCTTGCAGCACGACCTGCTCGGGGCTGCAATTCACTCCGCGAGTCGCATGGATGCGGCGTGCGATTTCGCGACGCAGTTCCATTTCCCCGAGCGCATCGCCATAGGCATTCGCGCGGCAATCGGCCGAAAACAGCGCGTCGCTCGTGAGCTTGCGCCATGCGGTGCAGGGGAAACTGCCCCGCGGTCGGTCGCCATAGGTGAAGTCGAAATCGATTTCGGCGGGCGCTTTCGTTTCGGGAAGCGATGGGTTCGCGCGTCCGATGGCGGCTGGCTTGCGGCCGGACTTCTTCGCGGCATCGAGCTCGTCTTGCTCGGCGCTCGCGGCCGAGATGGGCGAGAAATCCACGTCGCACACCACATAGCCCGACCCTGCGCGGCTTACCACGTAGCCTTCAGCGAGCAGCTGCGTGTAGGCGTTTTCGACGGTGTTGCGCGAAACGCCCAGGCTTTCGGCGAGCTTGCGGATGGGCACGAGTCGATCGCCTTCTTTCAGGGCCGCCTCGGTGATGTCCAATCGAATGGCATTATAGATTTGTAGATAGAGCGGCTCCTTCGACTCTGGGTCGATCGAAATCATCGCGCATTCCTCTTTCTAGGTGGCGGGCCGTTTTCGCGCGCGCATCGCCGAGGGCGGCACGCGAATCGTCTTTCGCAACTATATCGCGAATCTTCTTGCAATATGGCCATGCGGTCTATTCGCGCCGCGGTCGGGTTCCGCTTGCGAGAAACGGTGCGTGCGTCTGGTTCGTCTCGGCTGGGCAAGCCGTAAAGTTTCCTTTGACAAACAAATTCAAATGTGCATAGCAGCAGGCTTCGTCAATACGCTGGTGGGAGGCATGGATGCCACCTCATAACCTGTGATATTGAGGCGCTCATACGCAATTTGACGCAATTTCCCCCCAAATGGGTGATAGGAATTTGGGCAGGTTTTTAAGGAATTGTGATAAAGTCACCGATGTATTTCGTGTACAGCTTTCCAAGATGCTTTGGGCATCCCCTCCAACCTGCACACGGAATACGGGGAAGTGAAGGAAGCAATCAAAAGAAAGGGGGTATCCATGGCTGAAGAGGAGAAGACTGAAGTTGCGTCTGCCGCGGATACCAAAGCTCCGAAGCAGGGCAAGAAGAAGTGGCCGATCGTCGTTGGCGTTGTCGCCGTCGTCGTCGTTGCCGCGGGCGCCGGCTTCTGGGTCTGGCATGAGCAGCCCAGCTTCTGCGCCGCCATCTGCCACACGCCGATGGACGCCTACTACGAGACGTACGACTCGGGCGACTACGACAAATATGGCAACGAGCTGACGTCTGACGATCAGAAAAACGCCATGATGGCCTATCTGCACAAGACTGAGGCCGGTACGGGCTGCCTCGGCTGCCACCAGCCGGTCATCAGCGAGCAGATCACTGAGGGCATGAACTGGATTTCTGGCAACTACGAAGTAGCTGGCGACAACAAGCAGGGTTACACCGTGCTCGAGACTCGCGACATCAGCGAGCTCGTTGCGGCCCGTGGCGCCGAGGACGACGAGTTCTGCCTGAACTCCGGCTGCCACACCAACGCCGATGGCTCCGTCATGACGCGCGACGACCTGGTTTCGCTGACCGCCGATCTGTCCAGCACGCGCAACCCGCACGTTGCCCAGCACGGCGAGTATGCGTGCACCCAGTGCCACAAGGGACATTCGCAGTCTGTGAACTACTGCTCGCAGTGCCACAGCGACGCGCCGATTCCTGACGGCTGGCTGACCGCAAGCGAAGCCAAGAAGACTCAGAGCCTCTAATCTGGGATTTTCCGAAGCTTGAATCGGGTACTGCAATCTGCGTAGTTTCCCGAAAGCGCATGGAACGAAAAGGACCCACCTCGATGGTGGGTCCTTTTTTTGCATAATGGCATGTTGAAGTGCTCTGCCCAGGCCTTGCTTGGCGGAGCTTTGCGATGCGAGCGAAGGTTGCGCCAAGCGTATGCGCTCGTGTGGAAGGGGGCGGCGCGCGCCGCAAGACAGCAAGAGGAACGGGCTGGATGAATACCAAAACAAAACGAAGGCTGATCGTGGTCACGGGCGTCATCGTCGTGGTGCTCGCCATCGTGCTCGCGGTTGTGGGGTCGGGCAGCGCTGCCAAGACCGTATCGGTGAAAGAGGCCCTCGAATCGGGCAACACGGGCGAGCGCGTGCAGGTTTCCGGCAACGTAGTCGACAATTCGTTCGCGACGGTCGACGGCGTGCTCACGTTCGACATCTACGACCCCGACGGGGGAGACCCGGCGCAAAAGCTCCACGTGAGCTATAGCGGAGCCGCCTCGTCGACCTTCGGCAACGGCGTGACCGCGATTTGCACGGGCAGGGTCGTCGAAGGGGAATCGGGGCTCGAGCTCGACTGCAGCGAACTTGTGACCAAGTGTCCCTCGAAATACGAGAGTGCGACTGACGCGCTTTCGGTGGCCAAGCTGCTCGACTACGGCGATTCCATGGTCAACACCACGGTGAAGCTCAAGGGCAAGATCAAGTCGGGCACGCTCACCTCGGCCGCCGAATCGAGCGCCCCGCGCTTTGTCGTCGTGGACGATTCCGATGAATCCGTCGAAATCTCCGTCGAATACGACGGAGCGCTGCCGAGCGGCATCTCCGAGGGAAGCTCGGTCGTAATCACTGGCTCGCTTGGCGTTGCGGGCTCGTTTAACGCCACCGACGTCGCGCAGGAGGGTTAGTTCGGAATGTCTACACTCGGTCTTTTTGGGTTGATCATCGCCTTCGCGGGCGTGGCCATCGGGTCTATCTGCCTGCTCGTTTCGCAGATTATGCGCGGCGGAAAGCGCGCGGGCTCGGCCGACACGTTCGCATGGGCGGGCGCGGTGGCCCACATACTCGCTTTCATCGCGCTCACGTTCTGCTGCTGCCTGCTGATTTATTGCTTCATGGTGGGCGACTACTCCATCGAATATGTGCTGCTCGAGCACTCCGAGGCAGACGGCGCGCTTGGCGTGCTGTATCGATTTGCGGGCCTTTGGGCCGGCCGCGAGGGCTCGCTTCTGTTCTGGGCATGGCTCATCTCGGCATTCAACGTGGTGCTGTGCGCGCGCGTGATGAAGCGCGACGAGCCCATCGACTGCATGGCGCTCTTCGTTTCGGGGCTCGTTCTCGTCGCCTTCGTGGCGCTTATGCTCTTCTCGGAAGACAACATGCCCTTCATTGCCACGGCTTCGCCCTACATCGACTCTTCGGGCCGCCTGACTACGACGGGCGAGCTTCAGGGCATGAATTCGCTGCTCGAGCATTGGGCGCAGGCCGTGCATCCGCCTACGCTGTTCATCGGCTACGCGGGCCTCACGATTCCGTTCGCCTACGCGATCGCCGCGCTCATCGTGAACGACCCTTCGAAGAAATGGGTCGAGCTCTCGCGTCGCTTCGCCATGTTCTCTTGGCTATTCTTGGGCATCGGCATCGGCCTTGGCTGCATCTGGGCCTACGTGGTGCTCGGTTGGGGCGGCTACTGGGGATGGGACGCCGTCGAGAACGCGAGCCTTCTGTCGTGGTGCATGGCGCTCGCCCTGGTGCACAGCCTCACGGTATATCGCCAGCGCGCGGCGTTTAAGCGCTGGGCTGTGATGTGCGCGTGCATCACGTTCGCGTTCGTCATCACTGGCACGTTCATCACCCGTTCGGGCATCATCCAGTCGGTGCACGCCTTCGCGAGCGATCCCGTGTCGCTCGTGCTGTTCGCGTCGCTGATCGCGGTATCGCTGCTTGCGGGCATCGTCGGCCTGCTCGTGCGCTGGAAGACCTTCTGCCCAGGTGAGGGCGACATCATGGAGTCGCTCGTCTCGCGCGACGCGGCGTATTACTTCAACAACGTCATCATGCTCGTCTTCACGATCGTGCTGTGCTACCTCACGGTGGCGAGCGCGTTGCCGAGCTGGCTTCCCTTTGGTGGCAAGAGTTTGTCGGCAGGCACGTACAACGCCATCGCGCGGCCGCTTGGCGTGGTGTACTGCGCGATCATCGCGGTATGCCCGCTGCTTTCCTGGGTGAAGACCGACCCGAAGGCGTTCTGGAAAAAGGCGCGCATTCCCGCAGCGCTCGCCGCGGTGCTCTTCGTGGCGCTCATGGCGTTTTTCGCGACGGAGCTCTATCCGGCTTATGACGCCATCATCCAGGCTGGGGGAGACGAAGCCTCCGAGCTTCTTTCCGAGGGGCCCGTGTGGTACTACAACGGTATCGCCGTGGTCGGGTTCGCCGTGGCGAGCTTGCTGTTCTTCAACACGCTCTTTATGATTGGTCGTGCGGCCGCGTCGCGCGCGAAAGCCACGGGCAAAAACCCCGTCGCGGCGTTTTTTGGCGGCCTGCGAAACGACGCGTCGCGCTTCGGCGGCTACATTACGCACCTTTCGATGGCGGTCATCTTGGTGGGCCTCATCGGATCGTCGATGTATATCACCGAGCAGACCGGCTACGTCGACTACGACTCCGACACCGATACGGGCGGCTCCATCACCATCCAGAATTACGAGCTGCGTTTCACTTCGAGCGAAATCGTTCAATCGTCGAACAACAAGCAGGTCGAATACACCGTCGGCTTTGACGTGTACGACACGAACAGCGGCGATTTCATCGGGCATGTGAACCCTTCGGTCACGATGCAGACGGCCACGCAGCAGACCAAGCTCAACGCGAGCATCATCAGCATGCCGGCGCACGATTTGTTCGTGGTCTACCGTGGCGTCAACGATGCGGGGCAGCTCTCTATGGATATTCGTGTGAACCCGCTGGTGCCCGTTGTGTGGGTCGGGTTCGTGATGCTCGTTTTGGGCACCGCCATCGCGACGTTCGGACGCCATAAGCCGAAGGCGAAAAAAGCTGCCGGCAATGCCGCCGCGGCGGACGAAGAGCCTGTCGATGCTGGTGCGCTTGAGCCGATGACGGAAGCGGAATAGGGCGACGTTATGCAGGCCGCTATTCAAACGAAGAAGCTCACGAAGGTTTTCGGCGAGCGTCGGGCGCTCGACAAGGTGACCATCGAAGTTCCCGCTGGCGCGTTTCTCTCGATTTTCGGGCCGAACGGGGCCGGGAAGACTACGCTTGTACGCACGCTGGCGACGCTTTCGAAGGCGACTTCGGGCGAAGTGCACGTGGCGGGCTTCGATGCGAAGGAAGACCCCGACAAGGTGCGCGAGCATATCGGGCTCATCTCGCACAACCCGATGCTCTACCCCGACCTTACGGCCATGGAAAACCTCATGTTCACCGCGAGGCTCTACGGCGTGGCCGACCCCGAGGCCCGCGTGCGCGAATTGCTGCGCGCCGTTGAGCTCGACCATCGTCGCTTCGACGTCGTGCGCACCTTCTCGCGCGGCATGACGCAGCGCCTCTCTATCGCGCGGGCGCTTATGAACGATCCCGACATCGTGTTTCTCGACGAGCCCTATGCCGGGCTCGACCCGCATGCGGTCGAAATTTTCGACGGCCTTATCGACAAGCTGCGCGATGGCCGCACGTTCGTCATGGTGAGCCACGATTTGCAGAAGGGCTTCGACGTATGCACGCACGCCCTCGTGCTCGCTCGCGGGCGCGTGGTGAGCTATGCGCCCAAAGACGAGATAGACTTCGGCGAATTCAGGCAGCTCTACCGCGAGACCGTGGGAATGGGGGTGGCGTAGATGGCCGTTGCCATGAAGAGGCCCTCAACCTGGGCGCACTATAAAGCCCTGCTTCGCAAAGATCTCTCCCAGGAGCTGCATACCAAAGAGATGATCACATCGATGGGGTTGTATGCCCTGCTCGTGCTCGTGGTGTACGGCGCCTCGCTCGCCCAGGCGGGAAGCCAGCTCGACATCCAGCAGATGGCGGGCGGTCTTTTGTGGGCGGTCGTGCTGTTCACGAGTCTCCTGGGGCTGAACCGCTCGTTTTCGCACGAGAAGGAAAACGGCTGCTTGGAGGGCATTCTGCTCGTCCCGATGGACCGTTCGGTGATCTTTTTGGCGAAGGCGACGGCGAATTTGGTGTTCTTGCTGGTCGTTGAAGTGATTTGCGTGCCGCTGTTCTTTTTCTTCTTCCTGGGAACGGTTGGCGCTGCCGATACCTGGCCGCTTATGCTCGCGCCGCTTTTGGTGGGCACCATTGGCATTGCGGGAATCGGCACGCTTCTTTCGACTATCACCATCAACACGCGCGGCAAAGACGTGATGTTGGCGGTGCTGTTCATACCGTTGATGTTTCCGCTTCTGTGGGCGTGCGTGTCGGCGACGACCGGCGCCATCATCGGCGGCGATGCGATGGAGTCCTTCGTCACGTCGATGGCTTTGGCGTGCGGCTACGACGTCATCATGATTTTGGTGTCGTGGGTGCTCTACGACTTCGTGGTGAGCGCTTAATCGTTGGCGGTCGGTGGTCTGGCGGGCGAGTCCCGTCTAGGGCCACGGCTCGCTACTGTTCGCTTCGCTCACTATGCGCTCGCCTGGCGGTGTTCAACTTTAGGTTGAGATCGTTTTGAACACCGACGACCCTAGACGGGATTCGCCCGCCAGACCACCGACCGCGATGAAAGGTTGGCGAGTGGCTTCGGCTTGGCTTCGCGGGCCTTTCGAAACCGTCGGTGTTCACTTCTGATATTCATTCAAAAGTGAAACACCGCCAAGCAGGCGCATAGTGAGGCGAAGCCGAACGGTAGCCTGCTGTGGTTTCAGAAGACCCGCGGAGCCAAGTCGAAGCCGCGGCGGAATGCGGATTTATGCTATAAGTTACGTAAGACGAACAGGGAAGGGTTGGTGACATGGCCGATAAGCCTTTTAAGGAACCCAAGGTCGGCGGCAAGCTCGATGCTGTGGCGCCTTGGATGATGGCGCTCGGTGCGTTGCTCGCTGTGGCGGGCTTCGTGCTGGCTTTTACGCTAGCTCCGCTCGTGAACGGAGCCGCGGTGAACGAGCCGCAGGTTATTGCTGGCACTGTGGTGGCGAACAAGCTTCTCATTTCGCAGAAGATCTTCTACTGGCACGTGCCGGTTGCCGTGGCGAGTTTCGGCGCGGTGGCGTTTTCGGCCTATTATGGCATTCGCTTCCTTATGACGAAGCGCGCATGCTTCGATGTGCGTGCGAAGCTGTGCATGGAGGTCGCGCTCGTTTTCATCCTGTGCACGATGGTCAGCGGGGACTTGTGGACGCGCTACGAGTGGGGCGTGTGGTGGACGTGGGAGCCGCGTCTAACCACGTATTTCATCCTCATGCTCATGGTTATCGCGTATTTCATCCTGCGCAACGCCGTGGAAGATCCCGAGCGTCGCGCCACGTACGCTGGCGTGTTCGGCATTCTCATCTTCATCGACGTGCCCATCTGCTTCATGATCACGCGCCTTATTCCCTCGAGCGTGCATCCGGTTATCTTCCGCACCGATTCCGGCCTGTCTCCCGACATGCTGCTGCCGTTTTTGCTGTCGCTGTTCGGCATGGCGCTCGTCGCCTTCGGCCTGTACCGCTTCCGCCTGCGCACGCAGGTCATGCAAGATAAAATTGCCCGTCTCTCCGACGCTTTGGAGGATTAAATGAACGCCGTTTTGTCTGAAATCTATTCCACCGTGCTCACGGGCGCGCCGTTCGTAATCGCCGCCTACGCGCTCATCTTCGTCATTCTTATGGCATACGTCATCATCACCATGACGAAGCTGAAAGGCACCGAAAAGAAGCTCGACGCGCTGGAGGAGCATGTCGAAGAGCTGCTCGCTGCGAAAAAATAGCACGCGGCAATACGTAAATCTGTCGAGTATGTTCGACAGATTAAGGCACAATTTGTCGACTATACTCGACAAATAGATGGAATTCCGTCGAAAAAGATGGCGTGAATATCGAGGTCGTTCCTGCGTGGAGGTTTCTGCTGAGAGATTTGTGCCGCTGATTCTAGCTCCGCGACTCGTTTGCCGCATCGATGAGGCCGTAGATGCCGCGTGTGGCTACTTTGTCCATGTAGGCCATTTTCTCGGGCGGTATGGGCATGCCGTCTTCAGCCCATTTGATGATCATGTTTCCCACGGCCTGCGACGTGTAGCGTTCGATGAAATCGAGCACGTCGGGGTCGAAAGTCTTGTTGTCGCCCATGTATTTCGCGATGAGCATCTTCCAACTGTCGAGGTTGCGCTGGCGCATATAATCGCGCAGCGAATTCTGTCCGCGCCGCCGCACGGCCTGCGTATAGAAGCTCCGCTCGGCGTACATCTTCTCGAGGCATTGCTGCGTGATGCCCGCCCAGGTTTTGTCGTGGCCGGCGATGTATTGCTGCAAAGGCTCAACGACGTCGGTCTCGAATGTCCAGTTGATGAGGTCGTATATGTCGAGGAAATGGTTGTAGAAGGTTCCTCGGCTCATGCCGCAGTAATCCGTGAGCTGCGTCACCGAAATGGTTTTGAGGTCGCTCGTTTTGGCGAGCTCTTTCAAAGCGCGCGACATCTCTCGCTTCATAAGGTCGTTTCGCCTCATCGCAGCCCTTTCTTCCCAGCTTCCCCTCTTCTCGAAATTGTAAGGCTAAACAGTCGGCGGGGCATCGTCTGAGACTTGGACAATTGGCGAGCGGTGTTCAACTTCTGAACGGCGCGCTCGTATTGGAAATCGATTTTGCTTCGGTTGGCGGCTACCTTTTCACTTGTAGGAAGCGAGGCGGCGTTCGGATGCCGCGTCTCGCGCAGGTTTTTTGCCAAGGAGGAAAACCATGGAAGACTACAAGGGGAAAGTCGTTGTCATCACGGGCGGCACCACGGGTTTGGGCTATGCCCTCGCCGACGTTTTGGGCGAGCGCGGCGCTCGCGTGGTGATTACGGCCCGCACCGCGTCGAAGGGCGAAGCGGTGGAGGCCGAACTCAAAGAGAAGGGCTTCGACGTCAAATTCATCCAACAAGACATCACCTCCGAAGAGGGTTGGAAAAGCCTCGCGTTCGCCGTTAAGGGCGAATACGGCCAGGTCGATTACCTGTTCAACAACGCCGGCGTCATGCTGCAGCCCAATGCCCTCATGAAGACCACCATCGAAGACTGGAAATGGATCGTCGACACGAACTTCTGGGGTTCGCTCTACGGCCTGCGCACGTTCAGCGGCCTCATGTTCACGCAGGAGACGGGCGGCCGCATCGTGACGACGGCCTCGACCGCCGGCGTGTCGGCTTTCAGCGGCTGGTCGCCGTATTCGGTCACGAAGACCGCGCTCGTTCGTCTGTGCGAGAGCTATCAGGCGGAAGCGCTCAAGTTCAACCTCGAGAAGGTGAAGTACAACGTGTCGCTTCCGGGCGTCTTTGAGAGCGAGATCGCGAACTCTTCGCTTCGTCGTGGCGATAAGTACCACAACATTTCGGGCGACGGCAAGGAAATGCCCGTGTCCCAAGCCCATACCGAGGCGGGCGACCGTTTGGGAATGCTCACCGCGAAAGAGGTCGCGACCATCGTGCTCGACCAAATCGACGAGGGGCGCTTCTATCTGCTGCCGCACGCCGACCTGACCGAGCGCGTCGTGACCACGCAGGCCGATGCCTTGAATAACAACGGCCAGCCCTGCGATCAGGCGGTCGTCGACTTCGCCTTCTATGCGGAAAAGCTCGCTGAGCGGGGAATCACGGGCGGCGGCGACAACGTCGACCGACTGACCATGAAAGCGTAATCTGCGAAATTCCAACGCAGGCGCCGCCGCGTATGTGGGGCGGGGCGGCGCCTCTATACGACAAGGAGGATGGCAATGTCGATATTTCTCAACGAAGACATGGAACTGCTGCAGGAAAGCGCGCGCGAGTTCGCCCAACAGTATGTGGCGCCGGCCGTTGCGCATATGGAGAAGGAAAACGAGTTTCCGCGCGAGCTGTATTTGAAGGCGGGCGAGCTTGGGTTTTTGGGTCTTATCGTGCCCGAGAAAATCGGCGGCGCGGGCCTGGGGCTTACCGCCGTGGGCGTTGTGACCGAAGAGATCGCCAAGGTTTCTCCCGCGTTCGCCATCAGCTACTACGTTGATTCCTGCATGTCGAGCTACCTGATGGAGTCGCCGAATCGCGTCGAGCTTCTGAAGAAGTACCTGCCTGGCGTTATGACCGGCTGGACGATCATGGGCGCAGGCATCACGCCGCCGCAGGGCTCGACGAACCTTTCCGAGTGGCCCGTCATGGCGAAAAAGGAAGGCGACGAGTGGGTGCTCAACGGCAGCAAGCTGTACGTGACCAACACCTCGAAGGCCGACCTGGTCGCGTTTTTGGGCATGACCGAAGAACGCGAGATGCGCTGCTTCTTTGTGGAGACGAAAGACGCGGGCGTCGATGATAAGCACATCGAGAAGAAAATCGGCCTGAACGGCAACTGCTCGGGGTCGTATTTCCTGACCGATGTGCGCGTGCCCGATTCCTACAGCTTCCCGAAAAACCCGCTCGACGGCATGGGCCCAGGCAATGCGCTGTGCGCGGCGGTCGCGCTCGGCTGTGCCGAAGCCGCTTTGGGCAAGACCATGGAATTCGTGAAGCAGCGCACCCATGACAGCGCTCCGATCGGCGAGTGCCAGGTGGTCCGCCACCGCATCGCCCGCATGTGGGGCGAGATAGAGAAGTGCCGCGCGCTTATCTTCGAGGCGCTCGCCACGGCCGACAAGGTAATCGCGACTGGCGACAAGGCGCTCGGCGCGCAGGCGAAGGCGCTCATCAGCACGGCGAAGTACAGCACATGCGAAACGGCGGTCGATGTGACGAAGCAGTGCATCTGGCTGCATGGCGGCCTTGGCATCGTCGAGGAGACCGGTTTGGCGCGCTACCTGCGCGACGCCGAGACGCTCTGCATCGCCGACGGCACGCCCGATCTGCACGTCGAAAGCGTGTCGGCGATTCTCGGTATGCCCGGGGCGAGCATCATCATTTAGGGTTTTCGGGAAATTCGCGAAGGCATGCGGGCGGCTCCAAGCGGACAGGAGCCGTCCGCAATTTTATGTTGGAAGAAAAAATTTCCAACGTCGCTTCGCCACTTTAGTGTATAGTAGTGCCCAACGTGAGAGCGTTGCAAACCGATGAGACGGAAAGTAGGCGTAAGCGCGCGATGAGCGAGCCTGGGGCGGTGCGAGCCAGGACGAAAGCGGAACGTCGAATGGGCCGTCGAGGGCGCACCGAAAGGGTTTTCCGAGTAGGCTGCGACGTTAGGGCATACGTGAGTTGCCGGGGGCGTGAAGGCGCCTCGCTAAGCGCACGGCGCGAGCCGTGAATCAAGGTGGTACCGCGGGTTTGAATGCAAGCTCGTCCTTGGCTTTTTTGCAGGCTGAGGACGGGCTTTTTTTGTTGCCCTCCTCAAAACGAAGAGGAGGAGCATATGAGCGAAGGCCGTCAAGCCGCGCTTGGGAGCGCGCTGCCGTCGCTTGAAGACGTCGAGCGCATCGCTGCCGAAAACGAGTGCCGCTGCGTGCCCATTCGTCGCGAACTCATGGGCGACGCATTCACGACGATTGAGGCCATGCGTCGCGTGCGTGCCGCATCGAACCACTGCTTTTTGTTCGAAAGCGCCGAGTCTGACGCCCGCTGGGGCCGCTACAGTTTCATCGGGCTCTCGCCGTCGGCTGAAGTGACCTGCGAAAACGGCGAGCTTGTCGTAACGCGCGACATCGAGGGGGAAAGCCCCGTCGTCACGCGAACGCACGTTGATCATCCGGGCGATGCCCTGCGGCAGCTCATCGCCGAGCATTCCTCCGTTCGACTGCCTGGCTTTCCGCCCTTCACGGGTGGCCTCGTCGGGTATTTCTCGTACGACTATCTCAAATATGCCGAGCCGTGTCTGCGCCGCGAGGGTATGGCGCGCGAGGATTTCCTCGATTGCGACCTCATGCTTTTCGACAGCGTGATCTGCTTCGACTCGTATCGCCAGAAGGTGATTCTGGTGTCTTCGGTCGACGTCGCTTCAGGCGATACCGCCGCCGAATACGAGCGCGCCGTGCGCAAACTCGATCGCATGCAGGAGATTCTCGAAGGCGATGAAACATACGATTTCGAGCCGCTGAGGCTTTCGGGCGAGCTTTCGTGCGTCTACAGTCAGCAGCGCTACGAGCAGATGGTGCGCACGGCGCAGGAGCGAATCCGCGAGGGCGAGATCTTCCAGGTGGTGCTCTCGGACCCCTTGACGGCGCCCGCTCAGGGAAGCCTCTTCGACGTATACCGCGTTTTGCGTTGTTCGAATCCCTCTCCTTATATGGCATTCATCAGTTCGGATAACATCGAAATCGCCGCGGCGAGCCCGGAGACGCTCGCCAGACTCGAAGACGGGGCCCTGTATACCTATCCGCTCGCGGGCACGCGCCCGCGCGGCAAGACGCCCGCCGAAGATGCGGAAAACGAGCGCGACCTGCTCGCCGACGAGAAGGAACTCGCCGAGCACAACATGCTCGTTGACCTGGGGCGCAACGACATCGGACGCGTGTCGTCTATCGGCAGCGTTTCGGTTGAGAGCTATCACGACGTGCTGCGTTTCAGCCACGTGATGCATATCGGCTCGACCGTGCGTGGTGAGCTTGCGCCCGACAAAGACGCCATAGACGTCATTGATTCCATCTTGCCCGCGGGAACGCTCTCGGGCGCTCCGAAGCTTCGCGCATGTCAGATTATCTCGGAGCTCGAGGGTGCCAAGCGCGGCATCTACGGCGGTGCCATCGGGTATTTGGACTTCTCGGGCAACCTGGACACCTGCATCGGCATTCGGCTGGCCTATAAGAAAAACGGCGAGGTATGCGTGCAGTCGGGCGCCGGAATCGTGGCCGACTCGGTGCCCGCGAAGGAATTCGCGGAATGCCAGAACAAGGCGCGCGCGGTCGTCGAGGCCATTCGCGCGGCGGAAGGGGGCATCGCATGATCGTGCTCATCGACAACTACGACAGCTTTTCGTACAACCTCTATCAGCTGATCGGCAGTCTCGAGCCCGATATTCGCGTGCTGCGAAACGACGCCCTCTCGACCGAAGAGCTTGCGGAGCTCGCGCCGACGGGCATCGTGCTCTCGCCTGGGCCGGGCAGGCCCGATGAGGCGGGCATCTGCGAAGACGTGGTGCGAAAGCTCACCGGCCGCGTGCCCATTTTGGGCGTGTGCCTGGGGCATCAGGCCATCTGCGAGGCGCTCGGCGGCACGGTCGGTTATGCCGCGCAGCTCATGCACGGCAAGTCATCGATCGTCGCCGCCGAGCCGGGAGCGCGTTTGTTTTCGGGGCTGCCCGAGCATTTCGAGGTCGCGCGCTATCACTCGCTCGAGGCGCAGGAGGCGAGCCTTCCGCCCTGCCTTCGCGTGACGGCCCGAACAGCGGATGCGCAGCGCGAGGTCATGGCCGTGGAGCATGTAAGTGCGCCGACCTTCGGGGTGCAGTTTCATCCTGAGTCGATTCTCACGCCCGACGGCGAGACCATGGCGCGCAACTTCATCGACATATGCGCGGCGTTTCGCCTGTCAGAGTCCTAAAAACGAGCGTTCAACTGGCAATACTTCATTCGATAACGGGATATATGCGAAAGGAACGGAAATGATCAAGGAAGCCATCGAGAAGATCGTCGACAAGGGAGACCTCACCTACGACGAGGCCTATGAGGCCATGCACGAAATCATGAGCGGGCAGACGAGCGCGACGCAGAACGCGGCGTTCCTCGCGGCCCTTTCGACGAAATCGACCAAGGCCGAGACGATCGACGAAATCTCGGGCTGCGCGGCAGCCATGCGCGAGCTCGCGACGTCGGTGCCTCACGAGGGAATCGAGACGCTCGAAATCGTCGGCACGGGCGGCGATAAGTCGAACACGTTCAACATATCGACCACGGCGGCCATCATATGCGCGGCGGCCGGCGCGAAGGTGACCAAGCACGGCAACCGCGCTGCCAGCTCGAAGTGCGGCACGGCCGATTGCCTGGAGGCTTTGGGCGTGAACCTCGACCAGTCGCCCGAGAAGGTCGCATCCGAGCTCGCCGGCTGCGGAATGGCGTTTCTCTTCGCGCAGCGCTACCACGCTGCGATGAAATACGTCGGTCCCATTCGCAAAGAGCTGGGGATTCGCACGGTGTTCAATATTTTGGGGCCGCTCACCAACCCTGCGTGCCCCGAGTATTTCCTGCTGGGCGTTTATGACGAGTATCTCGTCGAGCCCGTGGCGAAGGTCCTTGCGAATTTGGGGGTGAAGCGAGCGCTCGTGGTTTACGGCCGCGACCGCATGGACGAGATCAGCCTCTCCGCCGAGACCGCCGTGTGCGAGCTTTCCGATGGCGAGACGAAGGCGTACACGATCGCCCCCGAGGATTTCGGCTTTGCCCGCTGCGCGAAGGCCGATTTGGAAGGCGGCACTCCCGAGGAGAACGCGGCGACCGTGCGCGCGATTCTCGCCGGAGAGTTGACGGGTCCCAAGCGAGATGCCGCTTTGCTCAACGCTGGCGCGGCGCTGTATGCGGCTGGCATTGCGGAGTCGATTGCCGCGGGAGTTTTGGCGGCGGCTCAGGCGGTTGATTCCAGCGCGGCTGCGAAAACCCTCGACGCCTTCATCGCGGAGAGCAACGCATAATGGCCGGTGACGCGAACATTTTGGAGAAGATCGCCGCGCGAACGCGCGAGCGCGTCGCCATGGAGAAGCAGGAAGTCTCGCTCGAAGAGATGGTAGCCCGCGCACGGGCGGTTGCGGACGCTGAGCTTTCGACGTCGGGTACGGGCGAGTTCGAGTTCCCCTTCGAGCGCGCCTTGCGCGGCCAAGGCATGTCGTTTATCTGCGAGGTGAAACGTGCATCTCCGTCGAAAGGCCTGATAAGCGAGGAATTCGACCCTGTTGCCATCGCGCGCGAATACGAGGCGGCGGGCGCTTCGGCAATCAGCTGCCTCACCGAGCCGTTCTGGTTTCAGGGCTCAGATGCATATTTGTCGGCCATCGCCGGCGCGGTGGGCATTCCCGTGCTTCGCAAAGATTTCGTGGTCGATGAGTACATGGTCTATCAGGCTCGAGCCATCGGTGCCTCGGCGGTGCTGCTCATCTGCGCCATCTTAAGCGACGAAGAGCTTGCCCATTTCGTTCGCCTTGCTCATGAGCTGGGGATTTCCGCACTGGTCGAGGCATATGAGCCAGAGGAAGTGCCGCGCGCCATTGAGGCTGGTGCTCGAATCGTCGGAGTGAACAACCGCGATCTGCGCACGTTCGAGGTCGATTTCGGCCGAAGCGTCGATCTGCGTCCGCTCGTCGGCGCGCGGCGGGTGTTCGTTTCGGAATCGGGCGTGGAAACTCGAGCCGACGTGGCGCGCCTCGAGGACGCGAAGGTCGACGCAGTGCTCATCGGCGAGACGCTCATGCGCTCGCCCGACAAACGCGCAATGCTCAACTGCTTGCGCGGTGTGGACGGCTCGGGCGAGGCGCGTCTTGCGAATGGGTTGGGCGTCTGCGCGGCAGTCGCACAGCGCCAAACGAAGGTGAAGCTGTGCGGGCTTTCGAGGGACGAGGATATCGATTCCGTACTCGACGCCGCCCCCGACATGTGTGGCTTCATCGTCGACTTTCCCAAGTCGCACCGATCTGTTTCCGTTGAGAGCGCCATCGAGCTGGGAAAACGCCTCGCTGGCAGCGGGATTGAGCGCGTGGGCGTGTTCGTTGACGAGGATATCGAAGCCATCGAATCGCTCGTGGCGGCAGGCGCCATCGATGCTGTCCAGCTTCATGGGACGGAGGATTCGGCATATGTGGCGCGCCTTCGCGGGGCGCTCGGCGGCCGAGCGCGCATCATCCAGGCGTTTCGCGTGCGCGATGCTTCCGACCTGGAAGCCGCGCAGGCGAGCGCGGCCGACATGGTGCTGCTTGATAGCGGCCAGGGGTCGGGGCGCAGCTTCGAATGGTCTCTTTTGGCCCCTGGCGCGCCGAGCCGCCCCGAGAGGCCGTTTATATTGGCGGGGGGTATTGCGCCCGAAAACGTCGCGCACGCGATAGAGGCCGTGCATCCGTGGGGTGTGGACATGAGTTCTGGCATCGAAACCGCCGCTGTGAAAGACCCAGAGAAAATGAAGCGTGCGGTCATCGCCGCGCGCACCGCAGGAAGAAAGGAAAACCAATGAGCAATTCGCCGCACTCCCGTGGGCGCTTCGGCATCCACGGCGGGCAATACATTCCCGAAACGCTGATGAACGCGGTCATCGAGCTGGAGCAGGCCTACGAGCACTATAAGGTCGACCCGCAGTTCAACGCCGAACTTACCGATTTGCTGAACGATTACGTGGGCCGTCCGAGCCGTCTGTATTTCGCGGAGAATATGACGCGCGATTTGGGCGGAGCGAAGATCTACCTGAAGCGCGAGGACCTCAACCACGGAGGCGCGCATAAGATCAACAACGCGCTCGGCCAGGCGCTTTTGGCTAAGAAGATGGGCAAGACCCGCCTGATAGCCGAAACGGGCGCGGGGCAGCACGGCGTGGCCACGGCAACGGCGGCGGCGCTGCTCGGCATGGAGTGCCGCGTGTACATGGGCACCGAAGACATGGAGCGCCAGGCCCTCAACGTGTATCGCATGCGCCTTTTGGGAAGTGAAGTAGTGGGCGTTTCGTCGGGCACGGGAACGCTGAAAGACGCCGTATCCGAGACGTTCCGCGAATGGACCAATCGCATCGACGACACCCATTATTGCCTGGGGTCTGTCATGGGCCCGCATCCGTTCCCCACGATGGTGCGCGACTTTCAGGCCGTGATCAGTCACGAGGCGCGTGAGCAGATTCTCGAGGCCGAGGGCAAGCTCCCCGACGCCGTGCTCGCCTGCGTGGGCGGCGGGTCGAACGCCATCGGCAGCTTCTACCATTTCATCGGCG
This sequence comes from Subdoligranulum sp. CAG:314, assembly GCA_963635715.1. GTDB lineage: Bacteria > Actinomycetota > Coriobacteriia > Coriobacteriales > Eggerthellaceae > Slackia. The sequence goes on from CAVHFS010000003.1 coordinate 54,035, forward strand.
ACGAGGGCGTGCGCCTCATCGGCTGCGAGGCGGCGGGCCGCGGGGTCGATACGCAAGAGACGGCGGCCACCATGGCCACGGGCAAGCTCGGAATCTTTCACGGCATGAAGAGCTACTTCTGCCAAGACGAATACGGCCAGATTGCGCCGGTGTACAGCATTTCGGCGGGGCTTGACTACCCGGGCGTTGGTCCCGAGCATGCCATGCTCAAAGACCAGGGCCGAGCCGAATATGTGCCTGTGACCGACGACGAGGCGGTGGATGCGTTCGAGTACCTCAGCCGCACCGAGGGCATCATTCCCGCTATCGAAAGCGCCCACGCCATCGCCCACGCCATGAAAATTGCGCCCGACATGGGCAAAGACCAAATCGTACTTATCACGCTTTCGGGCCGCGGCGACAAAGACGTCGCCGCCATCGCCCGCTATCGGGGGGAGGACCTTCATGACTAGCATAGCTTCGGCATTCACCGCAGCCGACGGTTCGCGGAAGAAGGCGTTCATTCCGTTTATCACCTGCGGCGACCCGACGGTCGAGGTGACCGAGGAGGCCATCGTCGCCATGGCCGCCGCCGGCGCCGACCTCATTGAAATCGGCATTCCGTTTTCCGACCCCACGGCGGAAGGCCCTGTGATTCAGCAGGCCAATATCCGCGCGCTTGCGGGTGGAGTGACGACCGACGATGCCTTCGAGCTGGTGCGTCGCCTGAGGCAGCGCGGCGTTGAGTTGCCCCTGGTGTTCATGACCTATTCGAACGTGCTGTTCTCCTACGGTCTCGAGCGCTTCGCGGCTGCCGCGGCCGCCGCAGGGGCCAACGGCGTGATTCTGCCCGATGTGCCGCACGAGGAAAAACCCGAATTCGCCGAGCCGCTTGCCGCTTGCGGGCTTGAGCTCGTGAGCCTTATCGCGCCCACTTCGCATGAGCGTACTCGCGAGATAGCCTCCGACGCTGCGGGATTCGTCTATTGCGTGAGCTCGCTCGGCGTCACCGGCGTGCGAACGGACATCACGACCGATATCGCTGGCATGGTGGAGCTTGTTCGGGAGGCGACCGACGTGCCGTGCGCGGTTGGCTTCGGCATATCGACGCCCGAGCAGGCGGCGAACATGGCCTCGAAGTCGGATGGCGCCATCGTCGGGTCGGCAATCGTCAAAATCTTGGCCGAGCATGGCAAAGACGCGGTGCCCTATGTGGCCGACTACGTGCGCAAAATGGCCGAGGCGGTGCACTCGGCATAGACGGTGATGGGGGCGTTTGCCCCCATCCGCCCTGTTTTGTTTGAGCGCCTATCCAAGGTGCTTTTCGAGGCACACCAACTTCACATCGGGAATGCCATTGAAGACGGAGGGCACGATGTCGACCTCCTCATAGCCGAGACATTGGTACAGCTTTCGCGCTCTGGCGTTTTTGGCATTGGTGTCCATGCGCAATTCTGGACAGCCCTGTTGCTCGGCATAGCTTTCGTAGAATGCGACGAAGGCTCGCCCGAGGCCCTTGCCCCCTTCGAGCGGGTCCACGACGAGGGTATGCAGCACCATGACCTCGTCGTCCGCCGCATCGTGTGCCCACTTGGCATCTTTGTATTCGGGAACCTGGATTTGGTTGATGATCGCCGCCGCCGCAACTTTGCCATCGTCTTCTATGACGAACAAATCGTCGCGATTCAGGGCATCCTCTGCTGTTTTCCTGGTGGGATACACGCCGCGAATCCAGCCGATTGTCGCTGCTCCCTTTTCTTCAGAGTCGTGGATTCGCTCGTAGATTGTCTCGATGCTGTCGATATCGGATTTCTTTGCCTTGCGAACTTCCATCTTAGGTACCCCTCCGTTGTCGAGCTGTTGTCGCGAACACCGATTGCCCGTCTGCTTTTTTGGTCGTAGTCTGTATTGTAAGCATCCGTGAAACGGCGCGTAGTGAAATGACCGAGGCGCTGGGTGCTGCCCTGGCGCCTCCATGAAACGGCTACGCATGCGAATGGTGCTGCCGCTTTTGCGTTGCTAGTCGTTCTGGATGGACGCCTCGCTGCCCATCGCCGTTTGCACGAGGCTGATAACCTCTTGGTTTTTGTGCACGCCAAGCTTTTCATAGAGGCGCCTGCGGTGGCTTTTGGCCGTATTGGGCGAAATGTAGAGCGCTTCTCCGATGTATGCGACCGATCGGCCCTGCGCGATAAGTTCCAAGACCTCGGTTTCTCTCGGCGAAAGCGCATGCTGCTGCGCAATGTCTTGGCAAGCGAGGCGGAAGGCATCGTGCTCATCGTCGCTCGTTCGATCGCCATTGACGACTATGCGTCGTTCGATGTCTTTTTTGCTGGGCCAAAAGTTATAGGCAATCACAAACGAGGCAACAATCGCAACGGGCCAGATCGCGCTGCTGCTCAGCAATTCATCGATAGAGGGCGAAAGCTTTATGGGTAGGACGGAAAGCACCGTGCCGATGCACATGAAGCCGTACAAAATCGCAAACGATAGGCGCGCGGGTATGCCTCCTTGTCGGACTGTTTCAAGGGCGAATACCCATGCCATAAGGTGGAGGCTGACGCTTGCCGTGATTACCGTCATCAGCGTGAATTCCTCGGAAACCCGATAGGAGAAAACGAGGCTGAGGGAAATGATTGTGACGAGGAAAAGCACCTGGGCCAGTGCTCGTCGTTCGCCGCGGCCGAACAGCACGAAGCTGCACAAAACGAGAGAGGCGGCGAACAGCGACCCGATGACCAGGACGGCCTGGCTCGTCTCGTCCCCTGAACTGATGATTTTCGTGACCGATAGTTCCTGCAAAAGCCCCAATATCATGCCGAAAATGACGGAGGGCAAGCCTATTCTGAGAAGTGCCTGTGAGGTTCGTATGTCGCAATACGCCAGGGTTTTCGGCTTGTTTCGGGAGTCTCTCATGGAATAGGCTGCGGCGAAGCATGCCAGCTCGGCAAGGGGGAGTATGCATGTCGTGATGGCCACCGCCTCGCGAGGAAAGAGTTTGACTATTAATAATGCGAAGAAAGACGCAACGGTTGATGCCGCGAAAGTCGCGAGCATGCGTTTGGCGTCAAGGAACTGGAAGACTCCCGACCAGCAAAGAGGGAGCATTATCCCCGACCCTATTCCCGTGCCAAGTCCAGCGAGTATAAGAAGTATCGTTCCCGCTGCGGTTTCAGATTGCCCCCAAATGAGCAAGAACGTCGATATGCACGTAAGGGCTGAGCCGATAAGCGCGACACGCCGAAACAGGCGCTGTTCTTCGCGGGCGTCCAATTGCGATGTGCGTGAAAAGCTTAGGGCTCCTATCGCGATGGCAACAATGAGCGTAATGATCGAAATGGGGTAGAACAGCGAATAGGCGGCGTCGGTCTTTTGCGTATCCCAGAAAAAGACACTCATCGGCGCTACGGTCGCGATATATGACCAAAGCCAGTGGCAGGTCATGCCTATCGCGATGGTGGGAGCAAAAAGTCGCGGTGGCTTTCGGGCGGCGTATGCGGCGAATTTTTCTAAAGATTTCGGCATGCGCATTCCTCTTTCGAAAGTTAAAAGTGGGTCGTTTGTGCTCGCGCCTCTTTGCGTATTATCGCCCGTTCTGCGGTTTTGCCCTATGACCCTAAAGGGGTGAATTCGGCATTCGCCCCAAATATGCCTAGTGCAAAGACCCCTTTTCTCCATATCGTTTGGCTCGCGGCGACCTGGGCGATAGGTTTCCGCGGGCCAAACCGAGGAAAGGGGAAGGGAATGGAAAGCAGCAATTTCGCGATGAATCGTCGCGGGTTTTTGAAGTGTGCAGGAGCCGCCGGGGGAGCTGCGGCGCTTGCGGCTTTGGCTGGATGCTCGCCAAGTGCCTCCAAGGAGGCTTCGGGTTCCGATTCTTCTGCTAAGACGCCTGATGCTTCGGCTTCGGATGCGCGCCATACATGGGAGGTCAGGCCAGCCGCCATTACCGATATTGCCGAAACGAAAGAGTTCGACATCGTGGTTGTCGGCGCTGGCATGGCGGGAATCAATGCCGCAGAGGCCGCCGCGCGCAATGGCGCCCATGTCGCCGTCATCGAGCAATCGAACGACATTTCGCTGCGCGGTGCCGACAACGGCACTATCAATTGCAGCTACCAACTCCATGAGGAGGAGGGCTACCAGGAAATCTCGCCCGAGAATGCGGCGCGCCTGCTCATGCAGTTTTCGCAGCAGACAACGAACTACGATCTCATATATACCTGGGCGTCAAAGTCGGGCAAGGTTTTTGATTACCTCGACAGTCTGGTTTCGGCCCGCGGCGTCGACATGCTCGCGGCGACGTCTCCCACGGCGAAATACGGATGGGACGAGCTGGACGAGCGCTTGCGCGTGTATCCCGATGCCGTGACGTTCACCAACGGCCACGATAGTGGCTATTGGCGCGAGGACGGCAAGGCCACGCAATATTACTTGGGCGAGGCGCTTGTCGATTCGGCCGAGGCCAACGGGGCGGAGTTTTTCTTCAACACGCATGCTGAGCAGCTGGTGGGCGATGCGGCTTCGGGCATCACGGGCGTAATCGTCACGTCTGAGAGCGGATCGCATGTCCAATTTACGGCGAAGAAAGGCGTCATTCTCGCTACGGGCGACATCAGCGGCAACGAAGAGATGGTCGACTGCTTCGCGCCCATTGCAAAGCGTGCCGACGGGGCGTGCTACATGCCCGCGGGCGGCAATAAAGGCGAAGGCATGCTTATGGGTGCCTGGGCTGGCGCGGCGTTTTCGAAGTCGGGAGCGGCGCCGATGATTCACCAATGGACCATCGATTCGGTGAGCTTCAATCTGAGTTCATTCGTCATGTGCTGGCTCGCCGTTGATGGAAATGGCCATCGCTATGCCTCCGAGATGCCATTCGAGCCATATCTCACTAACGCCCGCATGAATGCCGCGGGCAATATCGCCTGGTCGGTGTTCGATGCGGATTATGAGACCTACATGCAAAAGCAGCTGCCCACGACGTACCAATCGGTGCTCGAGGGGCTGTCTCAGGCCATCGACGAAAAGGTCGCCGATGGCACGCTTCTCCGTGCCGACACGCTTGAAGAGCTCGCGGGCAAAATGGGGGTTCCCGCCGATACGTTCGCCTCGGAGGTCGAGGTCTTCAATGGCTGGTATGACAAGGGCGAAGACTCCCAATTCGGTGTACCTGGGCGTTTTCTTTCCAAGGTGCAGACGCCTCCGTTTTATGCGGTGCGCAACCTATGCTCGGTGCTCGTGATTCCGTTTGGCTTGCATGTCGACAAAAACTCGCAGGTCTGCACCGAAGACGATGCGCCCATCGACGGGCTGTTTGCCGTTGGCAATATGCAGGGCGATTTCTTCGGCGTTAGCTATCCGGTGCATTACCCCGGCATCAGCCACGGCCGCGCCATCACGTTCGGACAGCTGGTGGGCGAAGCCTTGGCGAAGGGGACCGTCATCTCCAAGTTGCAATAACGACCTCCCGCGCCCTTGCGCATTCCTCCCAGACGCAGGGGCTCCAGTATCGCGGCGCGGTCGCAAGGCCGCGCCGATATTCGTAGAAAGAGGATGCTATGTCTTACGATATGAACCGCAGGGATTTTTTGAAAGGCGGCGTGGCTACGGCCGCAGTCGCAATGACCGCCGGGGCAATTGGTTGTGCTCCATCGGGGCAGCAGGGCGGACAGTCGAATACGTCCGAGCAAGCCGCGGCTTCCGGGAAAAAATATTCGTTCGAAACGGCGCCGGATTCGATATCCGATTCCGATATTGCGTCAACCGTGGAAACGGACGTGGTCGTGGTCGGCGCGGGAACGGCGGGCCTGTGCTGCGCGAATTCCGCGCTGGAAGAGGGGCTCGACGTAATCGTTATTGCGGCAAGCGATGGCCCATCGGGGATAGGCGGATCGAACTTCGCCGTGAATTCCAAGGCCATGGAGGCGTTGGGGCTTCGCAACGACATACCGTCTTTATATAAGAAGGAGCTCGTTGCATCGTCGTTCCAGGTCAACGAGTCGAAATGGGCCGCTTTCGCGCAGAATAGCGAAACGGCGATGAACTGGCTCATCGATAAGATGGAGTCGGCGGGCTACAGAACGGTCATCGAGAAGAGCTACGAGGACCCCGACGGCATCTCGAGCCTGGCTGTTGGCGCCCATGGCTGGATCGGCGATGACGTGACCACGGCGGGCGCCGGTCAGCCATTGGTCGTGAAAACGCTCGCCCAATGCGCGCTCGACGCGGGCGCCGATATCCAATACGGCGTTACGGCCAAACAGTTGGTGCGCGATGACGACGGCAAGGGCCGCGTAAGCGCAGTGATCGCCGACGGCAAAGATGGCTATGTGAAATACGTCGGTAAGAAGGCCGTCGTGCTTGCGACGGGCGATTTCGGTGGAGATTCCGAGATGGTGGAGAAATACTGCCCGAATGCCTTGAAGCTCACCGATGGCGGAATGGGGATTTGCGATGGCTCTGGGCACAAGATGGGCCTTTGGGCTGGCGCGGCATGGCAGAAGAATACGCCGAACGCCGTCATGGCCCTTTCGGCGCTGTTCCCGTCGAGCAAAGACTACCAAGTACATACGGGGCTTATCGTGAACGCCGATGGGAAACGCTTCTGCAGCGAGGATTTGCTTGCGTCTCAGCTCACCTATCAGCAGGCGCAGCAGCCCGATCGCTTCGCTGCGGCGATTTGGACGGCGAACTACGCCGAAGCCATGCAGCCGTGGCAGGTGCATGGTGCCTGGTGGGGCGATGGCGAATTCATCTCGACGCCCGAAGAGGTCATTGCGGGCTGGGAAGAGCAGGTCGCCGGAAGCGCGGAAGAGGAAACGCGCAGCGGAATGGAAGGCGGCCGCTATGTGAACGGCTTTTTCAAAGCCGATACGCTCGATGCGCTGGCCGAAAAGCTGGGGATAAAAGCCGAGAACCTGAAAGAGACGGTCGCTCGGTACAACGAAATGGCGCGCGCTGGCGAGGATACTGAGTTCTTCAAGAGGGCCGACCTCATGGTGCCCATCGACGAGGCTGGCCCATTCTACGGCTCGAGCACGGCTATTTCGGTGCTCATCATAACGGGCGGCCTTCGTACCGATGCCTCGCTGCATGTGCTTGATGAAAACGATGAGATTATCGATGGGCTGTATGCTGTGGGCACCATATCGGGCGATATGTTCTACGGAAGCTACAACTTTATGATGCCTGGCCATAATCTCGGTGCGAATTGCGTGACGTTCGGCTATCTGGCGGGCAAGACCATTGCGGGGTTGAAAGCTTAGAGGCTTGCTTGCGGTTGACGGGCGTTCAAAGGGAGGGTCGCGCACCCTCCCTTTCTTGTGTTCGGGCTTGCTGCCTTCCCGTGCAGCATTTCTGGGCTTTCTCCAGGCGGCGGGCAAGTGCAGTACAATACACCCACGCAAACCAAGAGGGCCGCCGCGCGCGGCCCGGTGTTTTCCAAGATAGGAGCTCACGTTGAAGGCTTTGATTCCCGCCGCGGGCATGGGCACGCGCTTTCTTCCCGCCACGAAGGCCCAGCCGAAAGAGATGCTGTTGGTCGTCGACCGCCCCGTTATCCAGTACGTGGTCGAAGAGGGCCTGGCTTCTGGCGCCGACGAGGTCGTCATCGTGAACAGCCGCGATAAGAAGTCCATCGAGAAGCATTTCTCGCCCGACGCGGCGCTGGTGGCTACGCTGCGTGAGCGCGGTAAAGACGCCTACGCCGACGAGGTGGAGCGCGTGGGCGATCTGAATGTGTCCTACGTCTACCAAGACGAGCCGCTTGGCCTGGGCCATGCCATCCATTGCGCGGCCGAGAAAACCGCTGGCGAGCCGTTCTTCGTGCTGCTGGGCGACGTCATCGTGCCCGATAACAACATCTGTCCGCGCATGCTGGAGGTCTCGCGCGCCCATGGCGGCGCGAGCGTCATCGCCGTGCTGCCCGTTCCCGATGAGCAGGTGCATCGCTTCGGCATCGTCGACGGCGCGCAGGTCGAGGGCGAAGACGGCGTGTGGAAGGTGAACGGCCTGGTAGAAAAGCCGTCGCTGGAAGATGCTCCGTCGAATCTGTCGGTGTTCGGCCGCTATTTGCTCTCGCCGCGCGTTATGGAGCTTCTGGCCGACGCCAAGCCTACGGTCGGCGGCGAAATCCAGCTGACCGACGCGCTCGACGCGGTGCTCGCCGAGGAAGAGATGTACGCGGTCGTCATCTCCGAGGAAGACGGCTTCGACACCGGCACCGTGGAAACGTGGCTCGACACCAACAACAAACTTTACGCCCGCAAAAACGGGTAAGTTTGAGTTCGGATTCCCAATATTGGCAGAGGCGCTTCCCGTTGGAGGCGCCTCTGCTGGTCTGGGGCGAATTTTGACTTGGACTCCGTGCAATGACGGGCTTCTGGAATGCGTTGCCGTTTGAGGTTTCTTGTTTGGAGGTGCCGTGAGCCGCATCGGATTTTCTCTTCGCTTAAGTGGTACCACTTCGGCTTTTCCTTCGCCTGGGCGGCTTCGATGGTCACCTGAAGAGCATTTATCGAAAGGTCGGCGTCCATTCGAGGCAAGAGCTTGTTGATTTGGCCGAAAGCATCCGCGAGAAGAATGGCCAATAGCAGACTGGTCGATTTCACCAAGCACAGGTGGGAAGAGTCGGGGTCACCACCCATATCGGGTGATGAGAAAATCGCAGTTCAGGTCTATGTTCTCTCTGTCGTTGTTCCAATGGGACCACAGGGAGGAAATTATGGGAACGAATGCAAAACTTATCTCGCGCCGCGACATGCTCAAGGGTTCGGCTTTTATGGCCGCTGGCGCTGCCGCGCTTGGTGTGACGGGATGTGCCGCCGCGCCATCAAGCAAGGGCGATTCCTCAAAGGCGAGCGAGGAAAAGCTCCATACGTGGGAGGTGAAGCCTGAGGCCATTAGCGATATCGACGAAAGCGTCGACGCCGAAGTCGTTGTTGTTGGCGGAGGCTCCGCGGGATGCATCGCGGCGCTTAGCTGTGCCGAGAACGGCTTGGACGTCGTTGTCGTAGAGGCGGGCGATCGGCCCCATGGAAACAGCTGCGGGTATGGCGCGCTCGGGTCGCGTATGCTCGATGAAATCGGCAACACTATCGATCCCGATCGCGAGCTCCAATATTGGCTGACCGCGACGGGCGGTCGCGTTCGTCACACTCTCGTCAGCAAATTCTTCCGCAATTCCGAGCGCTGCATGAATTGGCTTCTCGACCTTGGTGACAAATATGGCGCGACTGTTCAGGTTTTCAATGGCGCTCCTGGAAAGGTGTGGCACGAGTGTGTCGACTACCACTGGTTCTGGGGCGTGGATCTTGACGATGGCTTCGAGGATCAAGCGCAATCAATTCTTGGCGGTTTCGATTTCGTCGTGCGTATGGTTGCCATGGAAGCTCAGGAAAAGGGTGCTCGTATAGCCTACAACACGAGGGCTGCGCAGCTTGTGCAGGATGAAAGCGGTGCGGTGACGGGTGTCGTTTGCGAGTGCGATGGGAAGCATGTCCAGTACAATGCGAGCAAGGCCGTCGTTCTTGCGACGGGCGACGTGTGCCATAGCGACGAATACAAAGAGGCGTTTTTCGGCAGCGTTAAGAATGCCGCGAACATTCAGCCCTGCTCTTACAATGTGGGCGATGGCCATAATATGGCTTGTTGGGCTGGCGGCTCTTTGCAGGAAGGGCCGTGGGCGACCTGCCTTGATTTCGAAGGCGGCGCAGGATTCAGGGGCCCCTTCTTTATGGTTACCGCCGATGGAAAACGCATTGCGAACGAGGGCTGCTGGGCGCCGCAGATTTGCAAAGCCGTGTTGGACAAAGGCTACACCGAGGCGTGGTCGGTGTTCGATGCGAATTGGCAAAGCGACCTTGCTGACAGCCTCCAATATGGCGGCGGTGGCTTCTGGGGCTATTACCTTGGCTATGATGCGACTCCGGAAGATGAAGCTGCAGCGTACGCTGCCGATATTGAAGTGGGTCTTGAGGCTCAACCCGACCTTTACATGAAGGCTGACACGCTCGAAGAACTCGCAGATAAGATGGGCATAGACAAGAAGGCGTTTCTTGGCGAAGCCGAGCGCTACAACGGTTTCTGCGAGACGGGGAAGGATGTGGATTTCTACAAGAATCCCAATTTGCTCTATCCTTTGAAACAAGGGCCCTTCTATGCGTGCCGTTGCGTGCCTTCGTATCTTACGAGCATGAGCGGCATTCATATCGATGACGATTTCGCGGTCGTGGATAAAGACAACAATGCTATTTCTGGTTTGTACGCGATTGGCAATTGCGCTGGTGACATGTACGCTATTGACTATCCGATTAGTCTGCAGGGCAACAGCCATGGGCATTGCCTCGTGATGGGCAAAATGATTGGCGAGCATCTTGCTGGAATCGACAACGATCCCGCTCATGCATAGACAACCCCTATGCGAAGAAGGCGCCATATGGCGCCTTCTTCTTTTGAATGGATTGCTGATGGTTTGCCATGTTCAATCGGCTCCCATGAACCGCGTCACGCAGGCTCCAATTCGAAGAAACTTCCATTTATGTGCAGATATACGCGCAATACCAAAGGAATAGTGTGTAAGTCGTCACATGAATGGAAGTTTTTGCTGCTGGCTGGAATGCGTTTAGCCAGGCGGGAAATCGCCGCGTTTTACCTGTTTTCGTAGGCTGTGCGAGCTTATCTGGGAAAAACGTCCTAAGATGGACGCATTGCTTGTACAGGGAAGATAGGATCGCTCATGACGGGTTTCAATGCATTCGGCGCGCAGGTTGGCGGAAGCCGGCCGGCCAAGCAGCAAGACGTTTCCAGTTTGCTGCGCGACACGGCGCCCAAGGAGGCCCGCACGACGGCGAACGCGGACGATTTCTCTCCCGAGCGTTTGGCTGAAATCGCTGGGCAAGACCGTCGCTGGTCGTGGGTGGAAATCGATTTGGGGGCTATTCGCAACAACATCGCCGTCGCGAAGCGTCGCCTGAAGCCCGGTTGCCGCCTTTTGGCTGTGGTGAAGGCCGACGCATACGGTCATGGATCGGTTGAGGTTGCGAAGACCGCGCTTTCCGCGGGAGCCGCCCAGCTCGCGGTGGCCACCGTGCAGGAAGGCGTGAAGCTGCGCGAAGCGGGCATCACGGCGCCCGTGCTCTTGCTTTCTGAGCCGCCCGCGACGGCCATTCCGCTTCTGCTCAATTACAACATCATGCCGAGCGTGTACACGGCCGAATTCGCCATCGCCTATGGCGAGGCCGCCGATGCGCACGGGCTGCGCGCGCCGTTTCACCTGGCGCTGAATACGGGTATGAACCGCATCGGCGTGCGCTTCGACGAGGCGGTCGATTTCGTGCGCCAGATTAGCTTCCATCGCGCGCTCGAGCATGTGGGCACCTTCACCCATTTCGCCACGGCCGACTGTCCCGAGACGCTCGATTTCAATATGCAGTTCCGCCGCTTCACCGAAACGATTGCCGAGCTGCGCGTTGCGGGCATCAACCCGGGCATCGTGCATTGCGCGAACTCCGCGGCGCTTCTCCGCTACCCCGACACGCATTTGGATATGGCGCGCTTCGGCATTTCGCTGTACGGCTTTCACCCGTGCCCCGAAACCGTGGGCTATTTCGACCTGCGGCCGGCCATGAGCGTGCATGCGCGCATCACGAACGTGAGCCAACCACCCATGAGCGAGGGCGTGAGCTACGGCCTGCATTACCGCTCGACTGGCAGCGCGAAGATCTGCACGTTGCCGATAGGCTATGCCGATGGCTACAATCGCGCGCTTTCGAGTCGCGCCCAGGTAATCTACGGCGGCCAGCTGTGCAATCAGGTGGGCAATATCTGCATGGATCAGTGCATGTTCGAAGTGGATATGCGAAGCCATGGGTCGCGCCCGCGCCTCGACCCGCAGATCGGCGATGAGGTTTTGCTGGTGGGAAGCCAAGGCGGCGCCCAGATAACCATCGACGACATGGCCGCCGCGCTCGATACGATTCCGCATGAGCTGTGCTGCGTTTTCGGTCTGCGCATGCCGAAGGTGTACACGCGCTAAGGAGGCGTGCGCGATGGGCGTCGTGAACAATCGCTTCGTCACCATACAAGCGGAAGCAGGCGAGGGTTCGGCCGAGCTGCTGACCGATATCGCGGCGGCTATCGGGCAATGCCGCCGCTGCGCGCTGTGCGAAGGCCGCACGAATGTGGTGCCTGGTTTCGGCAATCCCGAGGCGCGCGTGATGCTTATCGGCGAGGCTCCCGGCAAAAACGAGGATTTGCAGGGGCGGCCGTTCGTGGGCGCGGCGGGGCACTATCTCACCGATTTGCTGGCGCTTGCGGGGCTTTCGCGCGAAGACGTGTTCATTGCGAACGTGCTGAAGTGCCGCCCGCCGTCGAATCGGGACCCGCATCCCGACGAAATCGCCATCTGCACGCCGTATCTGCGCGATCAGGTGCGTGCCATTGGGCCGGAATTTCTGGTGACGATGGGGAATTTCTCCACGAAGTTCATTCTGAAGACCGAGCGCGGCATTACGCGTTTGCACGGCCAAGTGGCCATGGCGGGGCGCTTCAAGGTGTTTCCCGTGTATCACCCAGCGGCGGCGCTGTATGACCAAACGAAGCAGGTGGCCATTGAGGCTGACTTCCGCCATCTGGGCGAACTGCTGAAAGGGTAGGAACCGATTGTAAATGAACCGCGCGATCCAGGAGGGCGCCTCTCGGCCGCTCGGTTTAGGGTAGTGCCCCCGATTCCGTTGCAGATTCTATGGGCTCTGTTCGACGGGCACTAGAATTCGTCGAAGGCGATTTTTTCGAGATGCACATCGCTGAAATCCTGTTGTTTTTCGTCAGCGAAGCAGAGCGTCATATAGAGCGGCAGATAGCGCACTGGCTTTCCTTTGCATTCGCCGACCGAAAGATTATGTTCGGACAAGACGATTGCGTATTCGATTCCATATTCTCGGCTGCCGAGAAGGTTGTTCAGCGCCACATGGAGCTTATAGTCTTTTCCCGACTTCACCTCGATGGGGACAACCGATCCATTTTGCGTTTCCATGAGGAAGTCGACTTCGCCTTTTCGATTGTTGTTGTAGTAATACAGGGGGAACCTGGCGGCGGCGAGCTCCTGCGCGATTGCGTTCTCGTACACTGCGCCGAAATTGGCGTCCCCGTCTCCAGAGATGATCTTCATGGTGGCTGCTGTTGGGTATTGCGCGAGAAGCATGCCGCAGTCGCAACTGTACAATTTGAACTTTTCGGCGACCTTCGTGCGTAAAAGGGGATATTTCGGCTCGGTCGCAATGTGTGCGGGAAGCGCGACGCCTGCATCGATGAGCCACGAAAAATCATCGCGCAAGCGCTCGTAGGTGCCATTCTTTTTGACCGACATCATCATGAATCTCTTATTGACCTTTGCAAGCTGGGAAGGGATGTTGTCGAAGATGGTCTGGATTTGCATGGCGCGGTTGCCTGCGTATTTGGCGATGTCGTATCGGTATTGTTGGACGATGTCGGCGTTTACGGCGCGTGCCGAGCCAAGGCTCTGGTCGTTTTCGACGAAACTTTGGACAGCTTCGGGCATGCCACCGATGGCAATGTAGCGTCGGTATAGATTGACAAGTCGCTGATGAAGCGTCTCGTCGAGCGGCTCAAGAGCTGCGTAGCTTTGGCGAATGCGGCCGATGATACCCTCTGGAACTCTCATTGCCCAGCAGAATTCTTCGAAATCGAGCGGATACATGCGTTCGATATGGGCATATCCGACGGGGAACGAGGTGACGCCCTTGAGATATGTGCCGAGGAGCGAGCCCGACAGCACCAATTTATAGCGTCCGTCTTCGACGATGAATTTAGAGAGAGTTACGGCATTTTGCCCCGCCTGCTGTATTTCGTCGAAAAAGATAAGCGTTCCTGGTTCGATGGAATGGCCAGTGATGAGGGAAAGGCGCGAGAGGAGTTCTTTCGCGCTCGTCGCGGCGCTAAGGAATTCGGCGTCATCCTTGTCTTCGAGGAAATTCACCTCAACGAAGGGCGCCCTTCGTTCTGCCGCGTACGACCGAACGATGAATGTCTTGCCCGTTTGGCGCGCCCCAAGGATGAGAAGAGCCTTTCGGGGCATGGCGATCTCCCAGCTCCGTATGCGTTCGGTCATCTTGCGTTTCAGCATGGTTTGCCTCATTGATTTCAAAACAGAAATAAATCTATCGAAAATGTTTCTAGTACAGAAATTATAAGCCTTTGAATGTTTTTAGTACAGAAAATCACTACTGTACAATGCGGCTGACAAGATTACCTCTCCTTCTAAGGAAGACGCATGACTGAAGAATTCGATCCGAAAGCGTATTTGCAGCAGGGCGCGTGGCGCGATGTGCGCTTGGGTCTGCATCGTACCGAGGAGCTGCTCGATCGCCTGGGACGCCCGCAGGACACGCTGCGTATCGTGCACGTTGCGGGTACGAACGGCAAGGGGTCGACGTGCGCGTTCACGGCGGGAATCTTGCAGGCGGCAGGCTATAAGGTGGGCCTGTTCACGTCGCCGTACGTGCTGCGGTTCAACGAACGCATTCAGGTGAATCGCGAAGACATCTCCGATGACGATTTGCTCGCCGTGGCGCTTGAGGTGCGCGGCGCTGCCGAGCAGATGGCCGAGCAGCCCACGGCGTTCGAGCTTATCACGGTGGCGGCGCTGTTGCATTTCGCGCAGGTCGGCTGCACGGCCGTGGTTCTTGAAGTGGGCCTGGGCGGCAGACTCGATTCCACGAATGTCGTTACGCCCGAGGTATGCGCCATCACGTCCATCGCGCTCGACCACACACATGTGCTGGGCGATACTCTTGCGAAGATCGCGCATGAGAAGGCGGGCATCATCAAGCCAGGCGTGCCCGTGGTGTGCTACAAGCAAACGCCCGAGGCCGAGGCGGTTATCATGCAGCGCGCGCGCGAGGTGGGAGCACCAGTGAGCGTGCCGCGTTTCGGACGCGTGCATGCGCATGCCGAAGGCCTGCGCCAGGTGTTTTCCTACGACGGCTTCACCGATGTTCGCCTGAAGCTTGCGGGAACGTACCAGCCGAACAATGCCGTGATGGCTATCGAAATCGCGCGCACGCTGCGCGCGCGGGGGTTCGATATCTCTGACGAGGCCATCAAAGCGGGCTTGGAGGCTACGGCGTGGCAGGGCCGTTTCGAGGTAGTGCGCGATAGCCCCACGGTCATTGTGGATGGCGGCCACAACGAACAAGGAGCCAACGTGTTGGCGGCCAGTCTGCGCGAGTATTTCCCGCAAGGCGGGGTGACGTTTGTGATGAATGTGCTGCGCGATAAGAACTATCGCGCCATGATCGATGCCACGCTGCCGCTGGCCGCGCGCTATTTCTGCGCCGAGCCGCCTGACAACGAGCGCGCGCTGCACGCCGATGAGCTGGCGGACGCTATTCGCGAACGCGAGGCGGAGTACGAGGGCGTGCACGACTACTGCGTGCAGCGTTTGCAGGTGCAGGCGTGCCCGTCGATTGCCGACGCGGTGCAGCGCGCCGTGGATGCCGCCGGCCCCGATGGCGTGGTGTGCTGCTTCGGCTCGCTCTACGCCATCGCCGACGTGATGGCCGCGCTGAAGGCACTTTGAGGCCCTTAGAAGTTTCAAGGCGAGCATGGGGCTGGTCTTGGATAATTTCCGAAACAATTGTTTCTCGTTATCTCCTCATTTCAAGTATACTTGCGAATATACTTGAAATGAGGGGGGGATTGGCATGCCGCAGCTTTCGCTCTATCTTGACGATGCGACCATGGAAAAAGTTCGAAATGAATCGTCGCGGCAGGGAGTATCGATTTCGCGTTTCGCTCGGACGAGGCTATCCGAGGGCATAAGTGCGTGGCCTTCGTCTTTCTGGGGCACATATGGGGCGGCAACGCCTGATTTTTCGCTGTCCGAGAAGCTCGACGCCGAACTTGATGGCCCCCTGCCGTCTTTCGATGATTAGGGGCGGCCATGTACCTTCTTGATTCTTGCATTTGCATCGATTTCATGCGCGGCCGACTTCCTTATGGGTATGAAGTGCTGAAGGGCGGCGATCCGCGACTGTATGCGGTCCCCGCGATTGTCGAGGCTGAACTGCGTACGGGTGCGGAAAAGAGCAAGGATCCCGCAAAAAATCGTCGCGTGCTCGAGACGTTCTTGCTGCCGTTCAAAATTATTTCGTTCGATTCTCGTTGCGCGTTGAAGTACGCGTTTTTACGGTCGCGGCTTGAGGCAGAGGGTCGCAAGATCGGCCCAAATGACATGTTAATTGCCGCAACAGCACTTGCTTACGACGCAGTGCTCGTAAGCAATAATGACCGTGAATTCAAGCGAGTTCCTGGGTTAACTATCGAAAGCTGGTACGAAGAGGATTTGCCGGATGGTTTTTCGAGTGGGTCAACCGAATAGTGAGTCGAAGCTCCTTGTCTGGCCCCCCTCGAGCGGCGACAGCTGCGGAGCTCGTCATAATGCGCACATTGCCGCGATGTCTGAACGATCGGACGACATCGCCGATCAGGAGGCGTGAGACGACCGCGGTTAGTGCTTGTGCAGGTGCTTCGCTATAGGAAAAATCTATCGCTAGGCAACAAAAACTCATATTTTGCAATTGCCCACTCCTTCAGTAGGATGGTTGCAGTCGATAATCATACCGAAGGAGATTTCACCTATGAGCACTTTGCACGCACCCCAGCGCTATGACGTGGTCGGCAGCTTTCTGCGTCCAGCGTACCTGCGCCAGGCCCGCGCCGCATTCGAGCGCGGCGAGCTTTCCGCCGAAGAGCTGAAGGCCACCGAGGACAAGGCGATCCTCGACCTCATCGCCAAGGAGAAGGCCGCTGGCCTGCACGTCATCACTGACGGCGAGTTCCGCCGCCTGACCTGGCATCTCGACTTCATGTGGAACATCAACGGCGTCGCGCGCGTCAAGTCCGAGTCGGGCAACACCACGTTTGAGGGCGAGGCCGCGGCCATCGACGACGTGACCATCGAGGGCAAGCTGTCCGTCGAGAACCACCCGTTCATCGAGCACTTCCGCTTTGTGCAGGCTCAGGAAGACGAGAACACCGTCGCCAAGCTCACCATTCCGGCCCCCGGCCAGTTCTACGCTGTGTTCACCGGCGCCGAGCAGCTGGAAAACACGCTTTCGTACTACGGCACCGTCGAGGCGTTCGCTGACGACGTGGTCGCGGCGTACTCCAAGTTCGTCGCCGACTTCTACGCAGCGGGCGGCCGCAACCTGCAGCTCGACGACTGCACCTGGGGCGGCTTTGTGAACCCCGAGATGGCTCGCCAGCTCACGGGCCTTTCCACCGACGAAGAGCTGGATGCGTACATGAACCTGCTCGTGTCCATCAACAACCGCGTCATCGCCTCCAAACCTGGCGACGATCTGGTTATCAACACGCATGTGTGTCGCGGCAACTACCACTCCACGTTCTTCTCGTCGGGCGCCTACGACACGGTTGCGAACCCCCTGTTCAGCACCGAGAACGCCGATGCGTTCTACTTGGAGTTCGACGACGAGCGCTCCGGTGGCTTCGAGCCGCTTGCCCAGGTTGCGCCGGGCAAGAAGGTGGTTTTGGGTCTGATCACCACGAAGCGCCCCGAGCTTGAAGACAAGGCGGTCGTTATCGCCCGCATCCACGAGGCCGAGAAGTACGTGCCGCTGGAGAATCTGTATCTCTCCCCGCAGTGCGGCTTCGCGAGCTGCGAAATCGGCAACAAGCTCACCGAAGAGCAGCAGTGGGCCAAGGTCGCCCTCGTGCGCGAGATCGCCGAAGAGGTTTGGGGCAAATAGGCTCCCGCCCATCATGTTCTGCCGGGCCGGGGCGGCTTCGCTCCTCGGCCCTTCTTTTCTGACCCTCGTCTGGCCGCATTCTTTAGGAGAAAAATGAATACCCAATCTGTGTCGCGTACCAGCGCGTACTGGTACCGTTGGGTCATCCTCGCCTTGTGCGGGTTGGCCGTCATCGTCGTAAATGGCGCCACGCTTATTTTCTCGGGCATGGCGGGATTTCTTATGACGCCTGTTTCTGCGGGCGGCGAATATGGTTTCACCGCGCAGCAGTTTGTCATGCTGAATAGCTGCCCGTATTTGGCTGGTTTTCTGGGCTGTCTGGCGATGGGCGTTTTGGCCGATCGCCAGGGCATTAGGCGCGCGATGCTCATCGGTCTGGCGTTGTCGCTGGCGGGCTCTGTGGTTCGCGTGTTCACGGCCGATTTCGCCGGCATGCTCGTAACGTCCACGGTTTACGGCTTCGGTCTGGCGGCGCTCAACGCCAACGTGGCGAAAATCATGCGCCTGTGGTTCCCACGTAATATGGTGAATGTGGCCATGGGCGCCTATCTCGCGTGCGCCACGGTTGGCGCAGCCATCTTCATTCCGCTGGCCAGCAGCTTCACCACGGCTCGGCCGATGTTCATCATCGTGGCCGTTCTGTCGGCTGTCACGTTGGCTGCGTGGGCGTTGTTCTATCGCAAGCATCCCAGCGACGAGCAGCCCGTGGTTGAGCCCGTTGCCAAGCAGCTCGGCGTGGTGGTGCGTAGCCGCAATTTGTGGGTTGCGTGCGCCATCATCGGATTGGTGATGGCTGCTGGCTCTGTGAACAACGGCAATCTGGTTGCGTGGCTTTCGGGCGCGAAGGGCATCGATGTGACCACGGCTGCCCTGGCTGCGTCGCTGTGCAATATCACGTGTTCGCTCGGCGGTATCTTGTTCCCCGCGATTATCGCGAAGGTTCACGGAGAGAAGGCGTGGATTGTTGGCTTGGCCGTGGCCGTGGCAGCTGGTGCGGTGCTGTACTACTGGGGCTTGGACGCGTCGCTGTGCGTTGTCGGCGTGGCCGTTGCGTCGTGCCTGGTGGGAGGCTACCTTCCGCTAACCAAGGCGCTGCCCGCGCAGCTGCCCGACATCGCGCGCGAGAATCTGGGCGCAGCGGGCGGCTTGCATGCCACGGTGCAAAATGCGCTTGCGTTCCTTATCCCGTCGTTCGTGGTGGGTCCGCTTATCACGGGCGCCGATGGCTCCATGAACTACGACATGGTGCAGGTGTGCTATATCGCGATGACGCTTGCGGTGGCGGGGCTCACGCTGTGCCTGCCGAAGCTTGCATGTGCCGACGATGCGGAAGAAATCGAGGAGGCACTGGCCGAGGGCGCGGTCGCGACGCCGCATGCGGGCCAGGCGGCATAGCTGGCTATTCCGCAGCTGATTCAAGGCCGGAGGCATGTTCCCCCGGCCTTTTTCTTGTTTGTGCAGAAAATGAACAAGTTCGAAAAGGGGAGGGGCAACGTGCATCCCTCGCGCATTACTTCTTTCGAAAAAACCAGCTGCCGCAAAATCTGAGAGGTCGAATTTTCTTTCCTTTCTGAACCATTCACGTACGCTCCAAAATCGAAATAAATAGTTTGACGAACTAAGTAAATGCGTTTTATACTTCCGAACCGTGCTTTTCCGCGGGCGTCTTTTTCAATTTCGAGGGACGCGCGCGGAAGGGCCGCCCGAGGAATGCCCTGTGTGACAATCACGCGGTATTGCTCGATGCAAGGCTTTGCTTCCGCTTCATGCGAGAGGCGAGGCCGCGTTTCGGCTCGGCGGGTTCGGATTTGTCTAGGCTCGGGCCGGCGCTCTCGGTTTCGGCTCTACGTCCGATTTGTGGCCTCGATTCGCATCGTTCGTGTAGCCGTTTAGCGGAAGGAGTAAGTTCGTGAAAATCGCAATCGTTACCGATTCCACGTGCGACTGGAAATTCGAGGAGTATGCCGCACGCAACGTGGAAATGGTTCCGTTGAAAATCCAGGTCGACGGCGAAAGCTTCGCCGATCAAATCGAAATTTCCACTGAGCAGTTCTACGACCGCATGATCGCGGCCGAAAACCTGCCCACTACCTCGCAGCCCTCGCCCATGGACTTTGCGCGCGTGTTCGAGCGCTTGGCGGCTGAAGGCTATGAAGGGGCCGTGTGCCTGCATATTGCCGCACCGCTATCGGGCACTCCGCAATCGGCGAGCATTGCCGCTGCGGATGCGCCTCTCGACGTGCGCGTGCTCGACACCCGTTGCACCACGGCTGAGTTGGGGCTTTTGGTCGATTACGCCTGCGATCTGCGCGAATCGGTCGCATCGCTCGATGAAATGTGCGCTGCTCTGGTCTCGTTCCGCGACTGCGAGCGCGTGGTGCTTGTTCCGGAAGACCTCACCAACCTTGTGCGCGGCGGACGCTTTCCCGAAGAGGCCGCCAAGCAGGCGGGCATGCTCGGCATTCGCATGCTGCTCACGCTCGACGAGGCCGAGGGCAAGGTGGGCGTCATCGGAAAAGCCAAAGGGTCGAAGGGCGTGGTGAGGGAGGTCGCTGCCTATATTGGACGCTACGCGGCCGAACACGGTACGGTTCAGCTGCGGTTCATTCATTGCCGAAATATGAAGCTTATCGAAGCTCTGAGGGATGCTTTGCGTGAGGCTGCGGTAGACTTCGAGGTGGTATCGATCGACTCGTGCGGTGCGACTATCGCAACCCATCTCGGCATGGGCGCGATTGGCGTCGCTATGGCGCCGGCGGCGCGCCGCGAATAGAAAGGCCCAATGTGGACGCAGATCAGACGAAAGAACGCAGGCGCGAGGTGAACGACCTGCTGGTCGATACGTTCAACAGCATCTTGCGTGTTGAAGAGGGCGCCTTGAAGAATCGCCTGACTCGCGGGCTCACGATTTCGGAGATCCACACCATTCATGCGATCGGCTTGGACGGCGCGAGTCCCATGAATGTGGTGGCTGGCCGCCTGGGCGTGACGCTCGCTACGCTCACTTCGTCGGTGGGCAAGCTTGTGTCCAAGGGCTTTGTCGCGCGCACGCGCAGCGATGCCGATCGCCGTCAGGTGCTGGTATCGCTCACGAAAGACGGGCGCAAGGCCTATCGCGCGCATGAGATGTTTCATCGCGAGATGGTCGATGCGGCGCTTGGCGAGCTGACTCCCGAAGAGGAAGACGCGTTTGCGCGCGGCCTTCTGAAGGTGAAGACGTTTTTCGAGGAGCACGCCAGCAAATAGCGTCATCGGCGTAGAGGCGCTTTCGTGCGACCAAAAGGGAATGGCAATGCGCCCTCTCTTTTTTGAATAAAATAAGTTTGAGAATCAAACAATTAGAAAGGCGAATAAAATGCAGACTATCGAAACCATCAAGGAGATTCTGAATGAAAATCTCGACATCAATCCCGAGGCCGTAAATCCCGATTCGACGTTCGAGTCGCTCGGCATCGACTCGCTCGACATGGTTGAGCTGGTGTGCGAAATCGAGAATCGCTTCGGCGTCGAATTCGGCGAACCCGAGGGGCTCGATACGGTCGGCAAGCTGTGCGAGTACATCGAGGGTTTGAAATAACTTTTCCGCAAGGCTCGAGCAGGGGCGAAGCCGCGTGGGGCGTTGAGCGCGAGTTCCGCACGAGCCGAACAGCCCAGTGGGCTGTTCGTGCGAGCTCAGGACTGTTTGAGTTGAGCGAAATGCTCCGCGCGGCTTCGCCCCGGCGGGATGGGGCGAATTTCGAGAGGAACCGTTTATGAAAACTCGCATCACTGAATTGCTGGGCATTCGCGTACCCATCCTTCAGGGTGCCATGGCTCGCATCGCCGACGGCAAACTTGCTGGCTCTGTGTCCGCGGCGGGCGGCCTGGGTATTATCGCGTGCGGAGGCGCGCCGCTTTCTTGGGTCGAGGAACAGGTGCATGTCGCGCGAGAAATCGCAGGTGACGCTCCCATTGGTGCGAACGTCATGCTTATGGATCCGCAGGCGGGTGAGGTGGCCGAGCTTCTGGCGAAGCTGCGCATTAACGTGGTGACGACGGGCGCGGGCAGCCCCGCGAACTTCATCGCCGATTGGAAGGCGGCGGGCATCAAGGTGGTGCCGGTGGTGGCATCTTCTGCCCTCGCTCAGCGTATGGAACGTTTGGGGGCAGACGCCGTGGTCGCCGAGGGTTGCGAGGCGGGCGGCCATATCGGTGAACTCGCCACGATGGCGCTCGTCCCCAGCGTGTGCGACGCCGTGAACATTCCCGTAATCGCCGCCGGCGGTATTGCCGATGGGCGCGGCATGGCGGCCGCGTTCGCGTTGGGTGCCGAGGGCGTGCAAGTGGGCACGCGATTCCTCACGGTTGAGGAGTGCGGTATAGCCGATGCGTATAAGCAGCGTGTGCTGAAGGCGAAAGACTCCGACACGGTGGTCACAGGTCGTGGAGGCGGACACCCCGTGCGCGGCCTGAAGAATAAGTGGGCACGCGAAATGCGCAGGCTCGAAGGCGCGGCCGGAACAACGCCCGAGCAGCTCGAGGGTATGTACGCTGGATCGCTTCGTCGTGCGGTTGAAGGCGACGTCGATGGCGGCTCCCTGATGGCAGGCCAGTCGGCGGCGCTTGTGCATGCGCGCAAAACCGCGCCTCAGGCGATCGCCGATTTGATGTCAGACGCCGAAGTGCGTGGAGGCTTCAGCCTGCAGCAACTTGCCGATGCGAATGCGGAACGCGCAGGTCGTATGGCATGCGCGACGGAAGAGGGGGAGTAGCGATGGCGAAGATCGCATTCCTCCTCAGCGGTCAGGGCGCGCAAAAGCCTGGCATGGGTGCGGCGCTCATCGAACCGGGCGCGCCCGAAGTGGCCGAGACGTTCGCTGCAGCAACCGAGGCCTTCGGCTTCGACGTGGCCGACGTGTGTCTGAACGCTTCGGCTGAAACGTTGCGCGATACGGCGTATGCGCAGCCCGCCATGTGCGCGCTTTCGGTGGCGGTCGCCAAATCGCTCGAGGCGCGTGGCGTTTCGCCCTCGTATGTGGCGGGTTTCTCGTTGGGGCAGATTGCGGCGCTGGCGGTGGCGGGCATGGTAGATGAAATCGACGCGTTTCGCATCGCGGCGTTTCGCGCGAAGGCCATGGCCGAAGCTGCCGCGGCGCGGCCCGGAAGCATGTGCGCGCTGCTCGGCGGCGACATGAACGAGGCGCGTGATGTGTGCCTGCAGGTCGCTGGCGACGAGGTGCTGGTTCGTGCGAACTACAACGCCCCTGGCCAAACGGTTGTTTCTGGGGACGCTGCGGCAGTCGAGCGAGCAGCGGCGCTGTGGCGGGAGCGCCCGCGCCATAAGGCGTCGATGCTCGCCACGTCGGGCGCATTCCACAGCCCGCTCATGCAGACGGCCGCCGACGCGCTGGCGGAATTTCTCGAGGGCGTCGAATTCCGTGAACCGCGCGTACCACTCGTGTGCAACACCGACGCTCGCCCGCTTCGCGCTGCCGATGCCCGCGCGCATCTGGCCGCGCAGGTGTCATCGCCCGTGTTGTTTGAGCAAAGCGTTCGGTGGCTTTCGATGCAAGGTGTCGACGCGTTTATCGAGTGCGGGTTCGGCGGGGTGCTGTCGAAGCTCGTGCGTCGTATCGAGCCCGACGCGCTTCGCGCGGCTCCCGTAACGCCCAGCGAAATCGCGCAGGTGGCGATTGATTTTTCGAATAAGGAATAGCCCATGTCAAATGAAACGAACTCCGCCGCGTGTGGTTGCGCGGTCGTGACTGGCGGCGCCCGTGGCATCGGCGCCGCAGTGTGCGAGGCGCTCGCCGCCCAGGGATTGAACGTCGCCGTGAACCACTCGCACGCGGCAAGTCGTGACGCGGCCGAAGCGGTGGCGTCGAAACTGCGCGAACGCTACGGCGTGCGGGCTGTGGCCATCGAGGCTGATGTATCGAGCTTTGAGGCTGCCTCATCGCTTATCGAGCAGGCCACGTCGGCGCTCGGTCCCGTGCGCGTGCTCGTGAACAACGCGGGCATCACGCGCGACGCGCTGTTCTTGCGCATGGATGAGGCCGACTTTGACCGCGTGATCGCCGTGAACCTGAAGGGCGCGTTCAACTGCTGCAAGGCCGTGCTGCCTGTCATGTGCAAGGCGCGCTCGGGTCGCATCGTGAGCATGTCGAGCATCTCTGGACTGCACGGCAACGTGGGCCAGGCGAATTATGCGGCGTCGAAGGCGGGCATTGTGGGGCTTACCAAATCGCTTGCGCGCGAAGTTGCGGGTCGCGGCGTCACGGTTAATGCGGTGGCGCCCGGGTTCATTAAGACCGACATGACCGATGCGGTTCCCGACAAAATTCGCGCTCAGGTTCTCGGCAATATCCCCGCGCGCCGCTTCGGCGAGGCTTCGGAGGTAGCAAACCTCGTGGCATTTCTCGCAAGCGACACGGCGGCCTATATCACGGGGCAGGTTATCGAAATCGATGGGGGGCTTGCGCTATGACGTGCGAAAACGAACGGTTTTTGAAGCAGGACGGCACGCAGCGGGTGGTAATTACCGGCATGGGCGCCGTTTCCCCCGCGGGCATCGGCGTGTCTGCGCTATGGGATGCCGTGATGGGCGGCAAGCAATGCATAGGCCCCATCACGCGCTTCGATGCCAGTGAATTTCCCGGCAAATTGGCTGCTGAGATTCCGAATTTCGATGCGGTGGCATGCGGCCTCACCAAAAAGGAAGCGCGCCGCTTCGCCCCGTTCGTTCAGTACGCCATCGTGGCGGCCGACGAGTCGTGGGCGCAGGCTGGTATCGATATGCAGACGGAAGACGCCACGCGCGCGGCGTGCGTGTGGGGCAGCGGCATCGGCGGTCTGCGGGAATTCCAGCGTGGCTGCGAGGCGTTGTCCGAGCGCGGCCCCAAACGTGTGAACCCCCTATTCATTCCTACGATGATCGAGAACATGGCCGCGGGCAACCTCTCCATTCGTTTCGGTTTGAAGGCCGATTGCCTGTCCGTCGTCACGGCGTGCGCTACGGGCACGCATTGCGTTGGCGAGGCGTATCGCCTCATTCGCCACGGCTATGCCGACGTGGCGCTGGCGGGCGGTAGCGAGGAATCCATCTCGCCCATTTGTTTGGCGGGCTTCGGCAATTTGGGAGCGCTTTCGAAATCGACTGACCCCACGACGGCGTCGATGCCGTTCGACGTGAATCGCGGTGGCTTCGTGCCGGGCGAGGGCGCGGGCGCGTTGGTGCTGGAGTCGATGGAGCATGCCGTCTCGCGCGGCGCGAACATCCTGGCCGAGGTTGCGGGCTTCGGATCAACGGCCGACGCCTACCACATGACGGCACCCGAGCCGTCGGGCGAGGGCGCGGTGCGCGCGATGCGCCAAGCGCTTGCCGAAGGCGGGTTTGCGCCCGACGATTTGGGGCATCTCAACGCCCATGGCACGTCGACGCATGCGAACGACGCTATGGAATCGGCTGCGCTGAAGGCGCTGGTCGGCGAAGATTGCGCGTCGAAAGTGCCCGTGACCTCGGTGAAGGGGTCCATCGGGCACACGCTTGGCGCGGCGGGCGCGCTCGAGGCCATCGTGTGCGCGCTTTCGGTTGCGAACGATTGCGTGCCGTCGACGGCCGGCACCCGCGAAGTCGACCCCGAGTGCGGCGTGAATGTGGCGCTCGCGCCCATCGAGGGTTACGAGCAGAAAGTGGCGCTGTCGAACTCGTTGGGTTTTGGCGGTCACAATGGCTCGCTGGCTATCGCGCCTTTTGAGGCGCGATAGCCAGCGAGCGGCCGACGCTGCGCGGGGCTCTAACGGGCATCTTGCCTCGTGGCTTTCGCGAATGGCCCCAAGGCCAATTCGCTCAAGCCCCAAGACAATCTGCTCCGTTAGAGTCCTTGCTCGCTGACTTTTGCTTCGTCCCTGTCCGATTCGCCGTTGAAAGAGGTTTATCCCCATGGCAATAACGTATCCGTGTGGACGCGACGAGATTATGGCGGTTCTTCCGCATCGCGACCCGTTTTTATGGCTGACGCGCGTCGTTGAGTGCGATCCAGGCGTGCATATTGTGGCGGAACTTGACGTCGACCCTGAATTGCCTCTGTTCAAAGGACATTTTCCCGAACATCCCGTTTTGCCAGGCGTCATCGTCATGGAGGCGCTTGCCCAGGCGGCGAGTTTCTGCGTGCTGCGATCGCGCGGCGACGAGGGCGCTATCGGCTTTCTGACGGGGGTCGATAAAGCGAAATTCCGCCATCAGGTGCGGCCAGGCGATACGCTGCGCTTGGAGGCGAATATCGCGAAGGCTTCGTCGCGCATGGTGGTGGCTGATGTCGCCGCCTATGTGGGCGATTCGCTCGCCGCCTCCGCGGTTCAGAAGTACGTGCTGGCGTAATTGATCAAATTGGGCGTGCTCCCTCGAAGGCAGTTGTACGCTCAAATCTGGGTCAAGGGACCGTCCCTTCGACCTGCCTTGATCCACGAATTTGATAGGAGCATGCATCCATGCTGCGTTCGAAGAAAACGGCATATGTGACCATCGGCGACAAACCAGCTGCTGTTGCCCCTGACGCAGAAAGTGCCGACGCGTTTGCCTGCGAAGGTGAATCGGTGGCGGCGTATGCGCCGTTGGCCTCTAGGAAGAGCCTGGTCGATGTGCGTGCGGAAGGTGTCGTGCGTGCGCTGGTTGTTGATGCTGGCGCCACAGCCGAGTCGGTGGTGGCGGGCTGCATGGCGGCGGGCATTGCGCCCTGCGTCGCCTACACCGAAGACGTCGCCGCCGCGAGCCATGTGAGGCTTGCCCCGCAATCGGTCTGCGTAGGGAAAAGCCGCGAAACTGGCGCCCTTGGCGACAGCTATCGCGTGCTTTCGGCCGCGGAATCAGCCGATGCTCAGTCGATTTTGCTGGTGGAATCGCATCTATCCGTCGATGAGCGATTCCTTGCTATGGCGGCCGACGAAGGACGTGCGGTGTACAGCGCGCCAGCGGCATCCATCGACGCGTCGTTCGGCGGCATGACGCGCGTATGGCGCACGTGTGCTCCCGCGCAAGACTCGGCGGTGCACGTAAGCGACGATTCGTGGACCATATGTCCGAAATGCCGGCGCATATCCGATGCTGCTCGCGTTCGGGCAAACCATAAGATGTGCCCTGAGTGTGGCCATCATTTTCGCATGACGTCGGCCGAGCGTCTGGCCGACGTGCTCGATGCGGAGAGCTTCGAGTGCTGGTTCGAGGCCGACGAGGCTGACGTGCCCGAAACCGACCCGCTTAATTTCCCGGGGTATATGGATAAAATCGCCGACATGCGCAAGAGGACGGGCCTGCGCGAGGGCGTGCGCTGCGGCGTGGGAAGCATCGCCGGCATTCGTGTTGCCATCGGCGTGATGGATTCGACGTTTTTCATGGGCTCGATGGGCTCGGTCGTGGGCGAGCGCATCACGCGCTTGACGGAATATGCGACCGACCAGGAACTTCCGCTTATTCTGTTTACGTGTTCGGGTGGCGCGCGCATGCAAGAGGGCCTGGTATCGCTTATGCAAATGGCGAAGATTTCGGCTGCGATTCAGCGTCATGGCGAGGCGGGCCTGCCGTATTTCTCGGTGATTACCGACCCCACCACGGGTGGCGTTACGGCGAGCTTCGCCATGCAGGGTGACGTGATTATTTCCGAGCCCCAGGCATTAATCGGCTTTGCGGGCCGTCGCGTTATTCAAGACACCATTCGCCAGGAACTTCCTAAGGAATTCCAAACGGCGGAATTCGCGCTCGAGCATGGCTTGATTGACGCTATCGTCGAGCGTTCTCGCATTCGCGAGACGCTTGCGAACCTGCTCGCGCTGCACGCCAAGCCCAGCTCTGGTGCGCCGCGAGGCTTCGATGCGGTGCTTGCCTCGTTGGCCGCGAATCCTACGAAAAACGAGCTTGCGGCGTCAGGCGCGAAAGTTTCTGCAGATGAGAGTGATATTTTGGCGGGCGTTCGCGCCGTTGCGACGAAAGTCGCGGCCGTCGTGCCGAATGCCGTGGCGGCGGGCGTGCGCAATGCGGCCGCGCGCAGAGCGCACAAGGCGGAAATCGAGCAGTTCACGGCACGGCCTCATGCGGCAAAGCAAGCCGCAGCCGAGGAAAACCCCGCATGGGCCAGCGTGCAAACCGCGCGCGATATCCGTCGGCCCACGGCGGGGCGCTATGTTGAGGCGAGCTGTGAGGGCTTCTTCGAATGCCACGGCGACCGCGCCTTCGCCGACGACGCGGCCATCGTGGCGGGCATTGGCTGGGTGGCGGGTTGCCCGGCAACGCTCATCGCGCAGGAAAAGGGACGCGACCTGGACGACCGTATCAAACGCAACTTCGGCTGTCCGCAGCCCGAGGGTTATCGCAAAAGCCTGCGTCTTATGCGTCAGGCCGAACGTTTCGGCCGTCCCGTGGTGTGCTTCGTGGACACGCAGGGCGCGTTCTGCGGCAAAGAGGCCGAAGAGCGCGGGCAGGGCAACGCCATTGCCGACAACCTGTACGCCATGGCGGGGTTGCGCGTGCCCATCGTGAGCGTGCTCGTGGGCGAGGGCGGCAGCGGCGGCGCGCTGGCGCTGGCGCTGGCCGACCGCGTGGCCATGCAGGAGCACGCGGTGTATTCGGTGCTCTCGCCCGAGGGCTTCGCGTCAATCCTGTGGAAAGACCGCTCACGTGCCCCCGAGGCTGCGGCCGTTATGCGCATGAACGCCTACGACATCTTCGACATGGGCATTATCGACGCGGTGCTCGAGGAAGGCGAGGAATCGGCGTCGGCCAGCCCCGACGTGGCCATCGCGAATGTGGTCGCCTACGTGGAGGCGGCCCTCGACGAGCTCTCCAGCCTGGCGGTCGAAGAGCTTCTCCAGCAACGCTACGAACGCTTTCGCGCGTTCTGATTGCGCTGGACAATCTTTCAAAAGTAAATAGACGGTGGTTCTCAATCCGCTGCCCTGGTCGGCCCCAGCTATATCTCGATGCTTCTTTCTTTCGCCGCCGCAGTCGTGCTACGGTAGCAGAAAATCTTCGATGGAAACGAGGTTCTCCAATGCCAGAGATTCCTCTGTTTCGTGGGATTAAGATCACGATGTATTACAGCAATCATAATCCGCCGCACTTTCATGCCGAATATGCTGGAATGAAGTGTTTAATCGATATCGTCGCTGGTTGTGTTATCCAGGGGTCATTGCCTGCGCGGCAATTGAAACTGCTTCTCGCCTGGAATGAGCTTCATCGCGATGAACTCATGCAGAATTGGGAGCTTGCTCGCGAGAATAAACCTCTGAATCCCGTTCAGCCCCTCTAGGGAAGGTGCGTCTTATAGTCTCCGCTTATTTTCCTGCTGTTGTTCAGGCCGTTGCTGGGCCAGATAGCACGGTATTCGCTTATTTCAGCGATGGCAAAATTACGCAGGTTGACATGAAGCCCGTGATTGAAGGTGGCGGAGTTTTCGAGCGCCTCGCTGATGACGAGTTCTTCGCCAGCGCGCTTACGGTGCTCAACGATACGGTTGCTTGGGATGTAAGTGGGCATTACGACCCAACGACGTGCATCGACATAGATCCTTTTACGGCGTACGAGGCGCCTTCCGTAGACGATCCTCTCGAAGAAACTGCGGCATAGTTGCCTTTCGTATGGGGCTTTGTTTGGTTACGTTGCCGAGTGGGCGCACGTGCGGTTTCGCTCGATTGGGCCGGTTTTCTTAGGAAAGCCGGCCATTTTCATAGACGCGAAGGGAATGCCTATTCCCTGGTTTCGAGTTCGTCCAGCACGGCGCTCGGTTGCGCTTTCGCGACGCGCACGCCTTCCATGATGAAGATGCGGTCTACGCTGAGCTTGAATTTCTCGGCGATTGACGCCTCGATAAGCTCGAAGCCCGTGGCGTAGGCTGAGCCTTGGCAGCGCGAGCATGCGAACGCGAGCAAATCGGCTTCCTTCGCGATGATTCGGTCTCGCTTGTCTGGCATGGTCTTGGTGGCGTCGAGCGCGCTTGGGCGCGGCGTGAAACCATTGACCATTCCGCTCGCGATGAGCAGTTGGGCGCCCATATCGGCGACGTCTTCCAAACAGCCCACTCGCACGCTATCGCCGTCCCACGGCAAGTGGCGCTCGAAGATTTGCCCGCTTTCGGCGCTCATGAGCCTCGTGGGTTTGCTGAACAGCAGAACGTTTCGTCCGACGGTCGATGAGGAAAAATACCTCGAAAGAAACGGGGCGAAATGCGGAAAATGCCGCGATGCGTGCGAGGTGTCCATCGACCCTCGGCATCCCGAGCTCGGCGCGAATTTCAATGAGTGCCTCAAATGCCGCGCATGCGTTGATGCGTGTCCCGGCAAAGCGATAGAGATGCCTCTTCTGCCGAAGAAGAAATAAAAGTCCAGGTCGCTTGGTGTATATATGCAGGTTAAGGGGAGTCCTCTTTAAATGAGGGCTCCCCGTTTTTTTGCGATTGCCGCCGAGGCAAAAGCTCGGAGATCTGCGCCATCCAGGCGACGCCTGCAAGGCCACCTTCGAAAAGCCGGAGACTGTTATGTGAAGCCCGATTGACGGCACGCAACTGCGAGCATTTTCCCATTCGGGAAGATTCGCCAACATCGCCTCCTCGTTTTCCCAAATGGGAAAATAATGAGTAAAAGGTGCGCTTTATTCCCATTTGGGAAAATCAAGCGTGGTTTCTATTGTGGGAAGAAGTTGGGAGAATCTCCCGTTCCAAAAATTAACCCTGCGTATCTTGGGGGTGGGCGATACGCAGGGTTTACTGTTGGCGAGTTGCCCCGCCGCGCTTTCCTGGCCTTGCGGCCCCCGAAGAAGAAAGCGCTTAAAGGAAGAACCAGCTTGGAACAAGGGGGTAGGGCGTTCCTTGCTGTTCCGAATTATTCTCAATCAGGAATAATTACAAGAACCATTATACACAGCAGGAAATAATTCGCTAGAGCTTTTTGAAATTTTTTTCGCCGCATTGGTCGGCGGTGGTCGGCTCTAGTTGGCGGCGCTTGCCGTTTGGGCTTTCCGCCGCGCTCTTGGTCCGCGTTGGCGGCAACGATTTCCAAACGCGCCCGTTTCGCTCTTGCCATCGCCGCCCTTCAATTTATACTTGGCTGGCAACACGAATTCGAACCGCGAGTCGGATGCGTCTTGGGCCAGGGAGGCCCCGCCGGTTTCGTTTGCTCCACGCACGTAGGGCAGACGCTCTAAATTGGCGCCCCCTTAGGAAACTCAGTTTCGCCATGCAAGACGCGTCCGACTCGTTGCGTCGTTCGCCCATTCGGTTGCGTAGCCATATTTTTTTGGAAGAAAGGACCGAGATGCCCGAACCCGTTTACGCATTCCGTCTTGCCACACCCGACGACGCTGCTGCGTTGCAGGCGATTTACGCGCCCTACGTCGAGACGACGGTCACCTTCGAATACGACGTTCCCACGGTCGAGGAATTCCGCCGTCGCATCGAGGACCGCGTTGATATGTACCCCTATATCGTCTGCGAGGAAGACGGCGAGCCGATAGGCTACGCCTACGCGAGCCGTCTGTACGAGCGCGCGGCCTATGCATGGGCGGTCGAGCTGTCAGTCTATTTCGCCTGCGACCATCGAGGTCGAGGCATGGGCGCGCAAATCTACGCTAAGCTCATCGAGCTGCTGAGGTTGCAGGGCGTTCGCACCGTCCACGGCAAGGTGACTTATCCTAACCCCGCAAGCGATCGCCTGCACAATCGCATGGGCTTCAAGCTCATGGCTACGCTCGAAAATGTCGGATTCAAAAACGGCGAATGGCGTTCAATCAACCATTGGCAGAAAAATATCGGCGATTTCGACGGCGCGCCCGAGCCTGTCGTGCCCATTTCGCAGCTCGACCAGGCGAAGGTCAAGGAAATCTTGGAAGCGTAGCGTCTCGGCAGATCGCATGCGCGAACCAGATTTGCAAGGGGCCCGCAGAAGCGGGCCTCTCTTTTGCGTGGTCGATTGAAAATGCGCTCGCAAAGGCGCCGCCGCGCCGCCGAAACCGCTACGCGACCAGGTTTTCGGCTGCCCAGCGCGCCGCCGCGCCGCGCCGCGCCTCTTGACGCAGCAGGCATGCATGGCCTGTCTCGAGGAATTCGCGCTTCAGCTCGGCCTCGCTGCCAGGCTTCAGGCTCGAAAGCGCCAAGAACTCGTCGTTCTCGTTCGCCTCGAGGCCCTTCCGAAGGAATACGAGGTCGAGCGCGATGTCTTCGGCGAGCTTGTCTTTCGCCTCACTCTCGAGGCGCTCCTCAACATCGCTCGGCTTCACGCCGTGTTCGATGCGATACTCGCGATACGTCTGTCCCGCGGCTGCCAGCTCGCTGCGAAACTTCTCCCGCCGCTCCTTAACGGCCTGCTCAACGAGCGCTTGCGGCATGCTCCCGTGCAGCCGCTGTCGCAGCGCCCTTCGCGCGGCGGCCTCGGGCGTCTCGTCCTCGTCTCGCTCGATGGGCGTTTCCAGGTCGAGCTCCATATCGGGAACGGGGAAGGCCCGCGCGGTGAAGGCGAGGGCGTCTTCCTCGTCCCACTCGTCGGGCAGTTTGAATTTCGGCGTGAGCAGAAACGCGATGCCGAGCGTATCGAAGGCCTGCTGGGCGGCGTTCGCCATGACGACACCCGCGAGCGCCTGAGCCTTCTCGCGGCGGGTGAACATGCGCTCGACTTTTTCGCGAACGTGCTCGTCGTCGCTTTTCAGCACGCGCGCCATGCGCTGCCACGCGCCCCTGGCCAAAACGGCGCTCTCCTCGGCGGAAAGCGAGATTTCCACTTCGATGGGCGAGCGGTTCTCATCAATGACCTTGATGTCCATGTGCGCTCCTTTTTCGGCGCAAAATTGCGCTTGCGAACGGTTCCCCCAAGCATGCTCGACTTCGGATGCGAGGCGCCATCGCGCGAACAGGCTTTTGGCGGCCGCTGAGGCGCCTTGGCCCTTCCGCGGCGTTCGCAAGCGCGATTCGTGCTACTTTGGGAAATATTGAGATTCAACTCGCGAAATCGTAGCATCGCTGCTCGTCGCGTGGGCGTCTCGTCGGCAACTGCAACCGTTCGGTTGCCTTCGGGTGGACTCCGTTTGCCGAGTTGCGCTGGGTTCTTCGCCTTTCGGGCGAGCTTCGTATCCGTTGTTTGCGCGGATGGCCCCATTTGTCCCTTGTTAACGGGCTCGTAACGCAGTAGTCTCTATCAGCTGCATAAATATGCTGAAAATTGCATAGAAAGAATCGGAATGACAGAACCAGTGCATACATATCGCCTCGCCACCCCCGACGACGCCGAGGCGCTGCTGAAGATATACGAGCCGTATATCGCGACCACGGTCACCAACGAAACCGAGGTGCCCTCGCTTGAGGAGTTTCGCCAGCGCATAGTCGAGCGCTATGGGGTGTATCCCTACATCGTGTGCGAGGAAGACGGGCGTCCGGTGGGCTATGCATACGCCACGCGTCTGTTCAGCCGGGCGGCCTATGCATGGTCGGTGGAGCTTTCGGTGTATTTTTCGACGGACCATCGGGGGAGGGGCCTTGGCCGGGCGATTTACTCGAAGCTCGTCGAGCTGCTCGAGCTTCAAGGCGTGCGCGTGCTCGTCGGAAAGGTCGTGTGCCCCAACGACAAGAGCGACCATCTTCACGAGGCGATGGGCTTCGAGCTCGTTGGCACGCTGAAGGCGGCGAGCTTCAAGCTGGGAACGTGGCACGACGTGCATCTGTGGGAGCGCCGTATCGGTGATGCCCAAGCGGCCCCCGAACCCCTCAAGCCGCTCGCCGAAGTCGATCCCGAAAAAGTCCGCGACGTGTTGGAAGGCCGCTATCTACGAGGATAGGTGCTCGCTGGGCTGCAGCTCCATGACGGCGTGGGGCTTGTGGCGAGCTCATCGAACATGTCAGCGTATTCGTCCATGAAATCGACAGTCGCATCGACCGCGTTTTTGCGCCGCTGTCCCTCTAGAATCTGTTCAATTTACGGTTGCGTCTCCATGCGCAGACCCCGCCGCAGGAGAGGATAAAGCGAGAGCTGGGCTTCGGAAGGAGGAAGCGATGAACGACATGGAGCTCTGCGAGATGTTCGGAACCACGCTCGACGAGGTGGAGGTCGACGCCGAGAGGTACGAGACGGGCGATTTGTCGGGGATGGAGTTCGGCGCGCCGATCGACGGCCGCCCGCAGGAGAAGATGAGGACGACTTCGTTCAAGCTGTTCGATTTCGAGCTCGCGGCAATCGACCGTGCGGCGGCGGCCGAGGGCATCTCCCGCTCGGCGTTCATTCGCCGCGCGTGCGACAACGAGCTGATCGCAATCGCCTAAAAGAGCCAGCTGCAAGGCACGCTAGGCTTGCGTGCGGGCCGCCTGACCCTTTTCGTATTCTTTCCGCCGCGTTTGGCGCAGTGCCAATCTGGCCGATCATCAAACAATTGATAAAGGGACTCAGCGAGCGCTTCTGCTAGGGGCGGATTGCCCCTAGGCGCCTATCGACATCGGCTTGAAGTTTCCTTGTGCTACACTCGCGGGCGGTATTCAAATGCGTTCGCGCAGCGCCGCCGAGCGCCGGCGCTTGTCGAAAGGACTTCTCATGGCCGATCAATCAAGGGACGCCCAGGCCCTGTTTTTTGATGAATCGTCGGTTGAGCGGGCCGCCGCCGCGAACGGCTTCGCGGTGGAATCGGTGGAGCTGCTGCCCGAAATCGACGGCGACGCGATTGTGATGCGCCACGAAAAAAGCGGCGCCCGCCTGCTGTTTTTGCGAAACGAAGACGAGAATAAAGCGTTTTCCATCTCGTTTAAGACCCCGCCTGTCGACGACACGGGCGTGTTCCATATCCTCGAGCATTCCGTGTTGTGCGGGTCGGACAAGTTCCCGGTGAAAGAGCCGTTCGTCAATCTGCTGAAGACCTCGATGCAGACGTTTCTGAATGCGCTCACGTTCCCCGACAAGACCATGTATCCGGTGGCCAGCACCAACGATCAGGACTTGGAGAATCTGGTCGACGTGTACATGGATGCCGTGCTGCACCCAGCCATCTATGGCAAGCGCGCGGTGTTCGAGCAGGAGGGCTGGCACTACGAGCTTGACGACGCCGATGAGGCTGCGGGCGCGCCCGAGCGCCTCCGCTACAACGGCGTGGTGTTCAACGAGATGAAGGGCGCGCTTTCCGACCCAGAAAGCGTGCTGTACCGCAATATGAACACGGCGTTGTTCCCAGGCACGTGCTACGCGTTCGAATCGGGCGGAGACCCGCGGGCTATTCCGCAGCTCACCTACGAGAGCTACCTGGATACCCATGCGCGCCATTATCGCCTGGACAATTCCTATATCGTCTTGTACGGCGCCGTCGACGCGGACCGCATGCTGGGCTTTCTGGACAGCCGCTACCTTTCGGCCTCCGACTGCCGCCCAAGGACGGACGCCTTGCCGAACCCCATGGGCGAATGCGCGCCCGCGATCTCGCTCGACGGTGAGATTAGCATGGACACCTCGCCGGAGAACGCATGCGTCGGCCTGGGCTACGCGATTGGCGAGGCGCGCGACTTCGAGCGCGTGCTCGCCGTTGACGTTTTGATGGACGCGCTTATGGGCGGCAACGAATCGCCCATCAAGCGCGCCGTGCTCGATGCGGGTATCGGCGGGGACGCCACGGCGTTTCTCATGGATTCCCAGGCCATGCCGGTTGCGCTGTTCGAGCTTCGGGGCGCCAAGCCCGGTGCGAAGCGCCGCTTCATGGACATCGTCGAAACTGAGGCCGCCCGTCTTGTGCGCGACGGCATTCCCCGCGACGTGCTTGAGGCTTCGCTCGCCCAGCTGTCTTTCGAGCTGCGCGAACGCGACCGCGGTATGGCCGACGGCGTCGTGCTTGCGATGAACGCGCTTTCGGGATGGCTCTACGGCGACGACATGGCGACGACCTACCTTCGCTACGAAGACGCGCTCGCCCATATGCGCGAGGGACTCGGCGCGGGCTATTTCGAGCGCGTGCTTGACGAACTCGTCGCGAAATCGGGCCATAAGGCACTTCTCGAGGTGAAGCCCGCGGCGTCCGAAGGGGAAAGCGAAGAGGAGCGCGAGCTCGCCGAAAAGCTCGAGAGCCTTGACGAGGGCGCCAAGCAGGCTATTCGCGACGATGTGGCCGAGCTGCGTGCCATGCAGGAGGCCCCCGATACGCCCGAGGCGCTGGCGACGTTGCCGCGTCTGGGCGTGGCCGACATCGGCGACGCCAAGCCCGATGCCCCCGCTAAGCTCGATGCGTCTTTGCCGTTGCCGTGCATGCGCCACGAGCTGCCGAGTCGCCATATCAACTACCTTTATCTGTATTTCGATGCGAACGGTCTTGCCTTCGACGATTTGCCGTATCTCGGCGTTTTGTGCATGCTGCTCGGTAAGCTCGACACGGCGCAGCGTTCGGCCGCCGAGCTCGACGTGTTCATGCGCCAGCATTTGGGCTCGATGCGCTTCTTCCCCGACGCGTATGCGGCGCCGGGCAATCCCGATCGCGTGTCGTTGCGCGTGACGCTTTCGGCGAGCGCGCTCGCCGAAGAGGCGGGGCATCTGTCCAGTATCCCGCGCGAGGTGTGGGAGTCAACGAAATTCGACGCGAAGCAGAAGATCTTGGACGTGCTGGTGCAGCGTCGCATCGGCATGGAGCAGTCGTTTGCCAACGAGGGCCATACCAGCGCGACGAATCGCCTGGCCGCATCGTATTTCCGCGCGGGCATGCTGCGCCAGAAGCTGGCCGGGGTCGATTTCTATCTGTTCTTGAAAGACCTTATCGAGCATTATGATGACCGCTTCGATTCGCTGGCCGCGAAGCTCGAGGCCGCGCGCGCGCAGGTCTTCGGCGGGCCTGTTTTGGCGAGCTTCACCGGTTCGGCTGCGGAATGCGACGCGTTTTGGGCGGGCGCGGGCGATATGGGCCTGGCGCGCGACGATCGCGCCGTTGCGGGTGACGTTTTCCCTGATCAAAACTTCGGTTTGGCGATTCCCGAACCGCAACCGCGTTGCGAGGCGTTCATCGTTCCGTGCGACGTGAGTTATTCCGCCAAGGGCGTTCCCACGCTTGACGTGGCGGCCCATTCGGGGCTGTGGTCGGTCATCGCCAACGCGCTTTCGTTTGACTACCTGTGGAATGAGGTGCGTGTGAAGGGCGGGGCATACGGCGTTGGCTTCCGCCGCGGCGAAGAGGGCTTCGCGCGCTTCTACTCGTATCGCGATCCGGGCGTCGATGGAACGCTGGCGCGCTTCGACGCGGCTGCCGATTGGCTGGCGGCCTTCGATCCGACCAGCGACGAGATGGAGGGCTATATCGTGGCGACGGTCGCCGCGCACGATGCGCCAGCCAAGCCGCGCGCCATCGCCCGTCGCGAAGACGGCGCCTTTCTGTGCGGCCGCGCCGCTGGTTGGCGCGAGAAGCTGCGCGCCGAAAAGCTTGCGGCCACGCCCGAGGCCATTCGCGCGTGTGCACCCGTGCTGCAGAAGGTCGCCGATAAGGGCGGCGTATGCGTGTTCGGCAACGAGGACATCATCCGCGCCGCGAAGCAGCCGCTTAAGATCACGAAGTTGTTTTAAGGGAAGGGAGGCGACGGCGCCGCGGCTCGCTTCGTGCGCCGCTTTCGCCTTCCAAGGCTGCCCACCTATTGCGGGATTTTGAAAAAACCGAAAAAGCGTCCGCGGCGCGTCTGAAGGGCTACCATTATTGGGCAAGGCATGAGGCATGGGAATTTTGAGGGGAGTTGCCATGTTCACTCCGAAAATGCTCAAAGGGCAGCAATTCTATCTTTCCGGCAAAACCGCCGCCGACGCCTTCGAGGCCGAGCGCAAGCTGCTCCTCATCGATCAGCAGCTTTCGAATTCGGAATCGGGACTTGCCATCGCCCATGCGATTTCGCGCCTCGAGGCGATTGCGACCGTGCGAATCGATGGCCTTTCGCCCGATGCCTACGAGCTGCTCGTTATAGAGTCGCTCTTCGCGGGCAAAAACCTGGACTATTTCTCCCGCCCCTTCAGCGAAAGCGGCTTTTGCACGAAATCGGCCTCGCTCGAGGCATTCTATTACCTCGAAACCTTGCGCTGGATCCAAAACGCCGTCACGCCCGGCTATCGCTTTACGCCTGAGTTTATCCTCGAGGTGCACTCCCGATGCCTCTACAACAAGTCGGCCAGCGAAACGGGGCTGCGCTTTCGTTCGTGCGATTTCGCCGAAGAAAAGGCGGGCTCGCCGTCGTTCGCCCCTCCTCGCGCGGGCGAGGTGCTTCCGTACATCGAGGACCTGTGCGACTTCATCAACACGCCGCGCTTTTCCCCGCTCGCGCAAACGGGCTACATGCATTTCCAATTCGAAAGCATCAAGCCGTTCAAAAGGTCGATGGACCGAACGGGTCGAGCGCTGTGCCATGCGCTTCTGCGCGCGCGAAACGTCACGAGCGGCAGCATTCCCGCCATTGCGCTGCTTCCTGCGATCGACACGCGGCACCATGCCAAAAGCCTGTTGCCCTATACACAGAAGGAGGCCGTGGAAAGCGCCGGGATGCCTTTCGCGATTAACAATTGGATTGAGTTTTGCGCGGAAAGCATTTCCGCGGCATGGCAGGTAAAAGACGACTACCTGACGATTTTCGGCAGGCTGAGCGCGGTGTGGCGAGAAAGGCTCGGAAAGGTGAGCGAAGGCTCCGCGACGCAGCGCATCCTCGAGCTGCTCCCGGGCTATCCCTTGCTTACGGTGGAGACGGCGTGTCGCCTAACGGGCAAGCAGTTCAGCGCGGTCAACGATGCGTTCAAGCGACTCGGCGACGCCGACATTGTGCGAATCGTCGACAACGCCGGGTGCACGAACGCCCGTCTTTTCGAGGCGCACGACGTAATCGATGCCTTTTCGAAATTCGAGGCGGCGCTCATATCGGCGCCGCCAATCTCTCGCGATTGCGTATAGCGTTTTCCGATTGCGCGGGTCCTGCCTGCTAAGCCCAGGCGCCCGTCAGCGCAGAATCGTCTGCTGGGCGATGGTGGCGACCGCCGGGTAGAAAGCCCTGCGGGCTCCCGCGCGAACGTCGCGCGCGAACTCGTCGATCCAGCTTGCGGGGTGCTTCTCGCGGAAAGAATCGGCTGCCTCGCGAATGCCTGCGGCCTTCTCCGCATCGCCCGCGAGCAGGGCGTCTGCTTCTTTGTCGGCCATGGCGCCGAGAAATTCGAGCTCGATGGCGATATGGTCGGCGAAATCGACGAAATGCTCCGGCATCGCGAAACCATTCTCCTGGTAAAACGCCGTCACTTCGCGCTCCGACGGCCCCCGAAGGCGGCCTCGTCCATGCTCGTCTTTCGCCGTCTTGTAGAAAGACTCGTACGGCACGGCGAGCAATTTGTTTGGCCCCACGAAAAGGCGGTTGTAATCGGTTTCGAGCATGAGGCGCGCATCGTTGGTGGCAACGCCTGCGGCCTCGTCGCAGAATCGGCGCAAATCGCCAAGCGCTGCGGCGACCTGCTCATCGGGGCAGCCGCTCAGCATTTCGTCGAATTTGTCGGCGGTCTCGCCGCGCTGCGCCTCTTCAGCGAAATCGAGCGAGGGGCGCAAAAGGCACCGCGAGATAAGCGCCGTGAGCGCCGCTTCGGCGCGGGCTTGCCGGGCTTGTTCTTCCATGTTCGACATAGCGGTCCTTCCCGCGAGGGGGCATGTCGCAAGCGACATGCCCCGAAGGCGTATCCTTATTTGACCGAGCGCCAGTAATAAACGTTGGGTCCCGTGCCCTTATCGGCGAGCAGCTGCTCGCAATCGTGTTGCGCGACGATTTTCGATATCTCGGAATCGGGGTCGTCCAAATTGCCCACGACTATCGCGCGGTTGGGGCAGCACAGCTGGCACATGGTCTTCTCTTCGCCATTGGAAAGGCGATGGATGCACATCTCGCACTTGTCAATGACCTGCGCATCCGCGTCGAGGCTGCGCGCGTGGTAGGGGCATGCCTCGGCGCATTTCTCGCAGCCGATGCAGACCTCTTTGTCCACGACTACGACACCGTCTTCGCGCTTGGTCGTCGCCCCTGTCGGGCAAACCTCCACGCAGGGCGGGTTGTCGCAATGCTGGCACGGGGTGGGGCGCCAGAGGAATGAGACGTTGGGGTACGTGCCCGAAGGGGCGTCGAGCGACCCTTCGGCTTCGCCCACGTCGTTGTATACGGGAATGCGGAAAATGCCATCGGCGACATGGTTTTCCATTTTGCAGCTCACGGTGCACGTCCTGCATCCGATGCAGCGATGCAGGTTGATGGCGAATCCATATTTGGTCATCGGTGGCCTCCTTATGCTTTCTCGATCTGGACAAGGTTGTCATACGGGGCGAAGTTCGTCTCGAAGATCGCGTCTTGGGCAGGGTTCAGGTCCATCTGGAGCAAAGCGCGATAGTGGGTGCCGTCGACGAAATCCTTCGGCCACCAACCCTGCCGCTGATTGACGCAGCCAGGCTTGATTTCCTCCGTCACCAGCGCCTTTACTTTGTATTCGCCGCGGTCGTTGAAGACCCTCACGGTGTCTCCGCTTTCGATTCCGCGCTCGCTCGCGTCGGTCGTGGAGATTTCGATCCAGGGGTCGGGCACGACTTCGCGAATCCAGGGAAGGTTCACGTGCTGCCCGTGCGTGGTAAACACGGTGCGGGCGTTCATGAAGGTCAGCGGGTAGGTGCTCGCCTTCTCGTTTCGGTTGGACTCGGCGGGTTCGTAATGAACGGCCACCTCTTCGCCGAATTCGACGAGCGAGTCAGTGTAAATCTCGAGCTTTCCCGAAGGGGTCATGAAGCGCTGGCTCGTGAAGGGGATATACGGGTCGGGGAAGTTGGCGCGTACGACCTGCTTTTCCTTGAGCTCGTCGAAGTTGATGCTGCTGAATTCGGGCGCGATGTTTCCCTCGATGGTGAACTTGCGTTGCCATTCCTCGATGTCGTATTTCCAATCGGTCTTATCGAGGATGCCGAATCTCTCGGCGAGCATCTGGCCGATCTGGTAGTCGGTCTTCGACTCGTACATCTGAGAAATCACCTGCTCGCGGGCCTGAACGTAGAAGTTCGACCACGCGGTGATGACTTCGAACGGCTCTTCGTAGTAAGAGCAGATCGGCAAAACCAGGTCGCTCATCTCGGCGCCAGAGTTCATCATCTGCTCGGATGTGATGACGAAATCGAGCTGCGGCAGCGTTTCGTTGATGAGCTTGTTGCCCTCGGGGCTTTGCGTGCCCCAGCCGTAATTGTTGAACCAGATAAGCTTAACGGGGTAGGGCTGCTGGTTGGCGACGAGGTTCATCCATTGCGTGCCGGGCTGCTGGGTGGCTTTGTGCCCTTCGTAGGGCGACGTTCCCGTTACCGAGAACAGGATTCGCATGAGGCCGCCGCCGGCCCAGTTCACGTTCGCGTACTGCTTTCCCACGTTGCCGGTGATCGCGGCCATCTGGATTGCGGCGCGGGTGGGCAGATGCCCGTTCCAATAGCGGTTCGTCCCTTGGCTGATCTGGATTTTCGACGGCGTCTCTTCCGTGTAGATCTTCGCCAGCTTGACGATGTCGTCGGCGGGAACTTCGCAGATGGAGCTCGCGTATTCCGGCGTGT
The DNA here is from genome assembly GCA_963635715.1 of Subdoligranulum sp. CAG:314. GTDB lineage: Bacteria > Actinomycetota > Coriobacteriia > Coriobacteriales > Eggerthellaceae > Slackia. The sequence goes on from CAVHFS010000003.1 coordinate 95,342, forward strand.
ATTGCTGCACGGAATCGACGATGAACTGAAACGCGGGCGAGGCCTCGACCTTCGATCCGCCGACTTCGATCGTGTACGTTCCCGTTATGGCCGCGGTCTCGGGAACCTCGCATTCCTTGGGGGTGTCTCCCGAAACCGTAACCGAGGGGTAGGCGGGTTTGAGCGAATCGTCGAGCGCGGAAACCTCGACGGCCTTGTTCGCCTTCTCGTCCCAGACGAGGTAGTGATCGCCCGACATGACGAGCTTGCGGCTCGATTTGTCGACGAGGAACGCGCCATTCGTCGTCGAGCGGATATAGCCCTCGTCAATCTTGCCGTTGTCGATAATCCATTTCATCATGCCGAGCATGAGCGCCGCGTCGGTGCCAGGGCGAATGGGGATCCACCAGTCCGCCTTGGCCGCCGTGCGCGAACAGCGCGGATCGACAACGATGATTTTCGCGCCCGCCTCTTGGGCGTCGAAGATGAAATGCATTTCCTGCTTGTTGGTCTCGGCGTAGTTGCAGCCGAACATGATGACCGATTTCGAGCCGAGCATGTCTTCCCAGCCGGCGGCGTCTTGCTGGATTCCCATCGTGGGCATCCAGCCCATGTTGCAGCCGAGGTCGCCCATGATTCCGAAATTCGTCCATTGGGTTCCGTCGTAGGTGTTCGCCATCATGGCCGAGAAGCACTGCGGGACGATGCCGTAGTTGCCGACCATCGTGATCCAGGAATTCGCCGTGGAGCCGTATTTCTCTATGTTGGAAGACATCTTCTCGTAGATGAGGTCGATCGCCTCGTCCCAGCTGATGCGCTCCCATTCGCCCGCGCCGCGCTCGGTTCCCTCGACTCGCTTCATGGGGTATTTCACCCTGTCGGGCGAGTAGACGCGCTGCATCGCGTTCGAGATTCCGCAAAGGCAGATGCGGTTGTAGCTTTTGTCGGGAAAGTCCGCCGGCTCCACCTTGATGATGGTGTCGTCTTTCACGAAGGCGTTGATTCCGCAGCTGCCGACGCAGTTCGGCGCGCAGGTGCAGCGGCCGATTTTGTCGTATTCGGGCTGCGCGGAGCCCACTGGGTCGACTTTTTCTTCGGAATCCTTTTTGGAGGTCGGCGAGCAGGCGGTAAGGACCTGCGGAACTGCCGCTGCGGCCGCCACCGATCCGCTGAGCTTCAGAAACGATCGACGATCGATTCCCTTCGGCAGGATGCCTCCGCCCGTTTCGCTGTGCGTGTGTCGAGACATGTTTCCCCCTTCTTCTCGATCGAAGGCCGGGCATCGTGCGAAACCGTCCCCCTAACGGTCGCGCCCGCCCTTTCTGTGGGGCCATTGTCTCGGGGCCGCGCAGCGCCATCAACAGATTTGCGGATTAAAGAAAAAACCGAAACCGCCGCGTCTGGCTTCGAATTTTGAAGCGTTTTCGCCAGAATCGAAAGGGCTTCAAGCCCGCCTGCTCGTCGAAGTTCTGCTGTTCGACGATGCTTCGGCCGATCTCCTAGTACGCCTCGACCATTGCGAAGTTGATTGCCGCAGAGGCCGTTTATGCGCGTTCGTTGCGAATACCTGCGGTTTTCTTGTATGAAGGCGTCTTGTGCGCTAAACTGTCGCGTCGGTATTTTCCCCGAGGCGCGCCGCGCCTCTCGATAGCAAGAAAGAGGCGATCATGTCAGGTCACTCTAAGTGGGCAACCACGAAGCACCGCAAAGCTGCTCAGGACGCCAAGCGTTCGGCCCTGTTCAGCAAGCTTTCCCGTAACATCACCGTGGCGGCGAAAGAGGGTGGCGACCCCAACCCCGACAACAACGCCTCGCTCGCGGCCGCTATCGAGAAGGCGAAGGGCTATTCGCTGCCCAAAGATAAGATCAAGACGGCCATCGACAAGGCGTTCGGCACCGGCAAAGACGCCGCCAACTACGAAACGCTCACCTACGAAGGCTACGGCCCGGCGGGCGTCGCCATCTACTGCGAGGCCCTGACCGACAACCGCAACCGCACCGCCGCCGACGTGGGAGCTGCGTTCCGTCACGCCAACGGCTCGCTGGGCACTCCCGGCTGCGTCGGCTTCCAGTTCGAGCGCAAAGGCCAGATCATGGTGGAGAAAATCATCCCCTCCACCGAGAAGAAGGTCGCCGATAAGCAAAACGCGGTCGACGAGGACGAGTTCATGCTCGCCGTCGCCGAGGCGGGCGGCGCCGATTACGAGGACGCCGGCGACGAGTGGATCGTCTACACCGCGCCGAACGACCTCATGGCTGTCAAGGCCGCCCTTGAGGCTCAGGACATTGAGGTTAAGGGTGCCGAGCTCACGATGATTCCCACGACGCCGACCGAAGTTTCCCCGAACGACGCCAAGAAGGTTATGCGTCTGGTCGATAAACTCGAGGAGCTCGAAGACCTCCAGAACGTGTACCACACGATGGACATGACCGACGAGGTCATCGCCGCTTTGGAGGAAGAGGACTAAGCCACCAAGGCGTAGTTCGCTCCAAACCAATCCGAACAGCAAAGCCCGCTCGATCGAGCGGGCTTTTTGCGTTTTCGAGGGCTTAATCGGCGCGCCTTTCGGCCGGCTCCGCCCAGTCGTGTAGGATGGGTTTAGTGAAATGGGCGGGAGGATACGATGCATATCAACAAGGTCGCGTTTATCGGCAAGGGTGGCGTGGGGCTGCTTTACGGGTCCATGGTCGCCCGCTCGCTCGGCGACGATGCGGTGGAATACGTGATGGACGGCGAGCGCTTCGAGCGCCATGCGAACGACGCTCTGACGATTAACGGCGAGCCGTGCGCTCTGCGAAGCGTGCGCGCGAGCGAAGCCGCCAAGGCCGATCTGGTAATCCTCACGGTGAAGACCACGGGGCTCGACCAGGCGCTCGACACGATGGAGGCCGTCGTGGGCCCGCAGACGCGCATCGCGTCGCTGTGCAACGGCATCACGAGCGAGCGGAAAATCGCGGAGCGCTTCGGCTGGAACCGCACGGTGCTCGGTATTTGCCAGGGGATGGACGCTGTCTTCCTGAACAACGAGCTCACCTATGGGAAATCGGGCGAAATCCGCTTCGGCGCCGCCGCGGGAACCGACCCCGAGGCGGTAAGCGACATCGCCGATCTCTACGATCGCTGCAAGATCGCGCACGTGGTGGAGAAGGACATCGAGCATCGCATGTGGGCGAAGCTCATGATGAACGTGGGCGTCAACCAAACATGCATGGCCTACGGGGGAACCTACTCGAGCGCCACGCAGCCAGGCAGCGAGCAGCGCCGGTGCCTGATCGCCGCCATGCGCGAGGCGCGCGTCGTGGGCAATGCGGAGGGCATCGCGCTCACGGAGGCCGACCTGTCCCAGATGCTGCATATTCTGGAGGGTCTCGACCCCTCGGGCATGCCGTCGATGGCGCAAGACCGCATCGCGCGCCGCAAGACGGAGGTCGAGGAGTTCGCGGGCGTCATCTGCTGCCTTGGCGCCGCCCATGGCATCGAGGTGCCCCAAAACGAATGGCTCTATCGGCGCATTCGCGAAATCGAGGCCAGCTGGTAGCGAGCCCCCGCCGATTGCCCGCTATCCGCGGCCGAGCTTGCGCGAAATCTTGCCGACGATGCCCGATATAAAGCTCGCCTCCTCCAGATGCATCTTCAAGGCGATGCCGAATGTCACGACGAGCGCACAGATTCCCCCTGCGAAGATGCAGATGAGCGCGTTTACGATGGAGCCGTTCAAGGGGGCAAAAATCATGCACGCCTGCATGATCGCCCAGCCCGCGGCGGCGCCGGCCGCACCGAGCGCGAGCGAGCGCAGCCCCGAGAAGGCCAGGCTCCCGAAGCCGAACGAGCCGAGCTTTCGGCGAAGGTAGGCGAAAAGCGCGGCATCGAGTATGGCGTAGAACAGCGCCTCGCTTAAGGCGACGGCCGCAATGCCCATGTTCAGCGGACCCGCTGCCTCTGTCGAGAACACCATGATGAAGGCAATCTGGATCGCCGACGCGACGATCATCATGGCCGAGTAGGGCTTCATGAGCCGCAGCGCGGAAAACGACTTCTGCAGATAGGTATTTACGCCGTAAAAGGGAAGGGAAACCGCCAGCGCGATGAGGTATCCCGAAATCTGCAGGATATTTTCTTGGGTGAAGGCCCCAATGTGGTACAGCGTGACGAGTGGCTGCGCGAACACGATGAGATAGAGCATGAAGGGGGCCATGAAGAAAAGGATCTGTTTGCTCCCCGAGACAACGCCCCGCTTGAAGGATTCCATGTCGCCGCGCGCGGCCATATGGGAAATCTCGGTGAACATGGTCGTGGTGATGGGCACGGTGAGAAACGCATAGGGGAGCGTGAACCACAGTCGCGCGTAGGCGATGACGGAGGGGCCGTTGCTCAGGCATGCGTAGGCGGCGGAATTCTGCACCGAGACGATGACCATTCCCGCGGCCATGACGATGACGGTCGGCACGCCGATGGAGAGGGTCTCTTTCAGCGCGGGGTCGTGGATATCGATGCGGCAGCGCAGCTTGATGCCATTGCGGCGCAGAGCGGGCAGCTGAATGGCCATCTGGACGAAGACTCCCAAGGGGTTGCCGATGGCGATGACGAGCTTGGCGAGCTCCGCGTCGCTCGGCGCGACGAACGCGTATGCGACGAACGTCGCGGTGACGATGATGTTGTTGAAAATGGGCGCCGCCGACGACCAAAGGTAGTCGCGCGAGGCGTTGAGCAGGCCGCTTACGATGGTCGATATGCCATAGAAGACGATTTGGATCGCGAAGAAGCGGAAGAAGAAAATCGCGTCGCCCATCGAGGACTGGTCGTTCATGAAGCTCTGCGTATAGATGAGCGCGGGGGCGAACACGGTGCACAGAAGCGCGACGATTCCCAGCGCGATGAAGGTGATCGAGAGCAGGTTGCTCGCGTATTCGTCGCCGCCCTTCGCGCCGAGGCGCTCCTTCACGGAGACGTACACGGGCAGAAAGGCCGCCACGAGCATGCCGCCGCCCACGAGTTCGTAGAGCATGTTCGGCAGGTTGTTCGCCACCTGATACGAGCTCGCGAGCATCGTGGAACCCAAGGCGAACGCCATGGCCCAGGTTCGCATGAATCCCGTGATGCGCGAGACGATCACGAGGCCCGAGATAAGCGCGGCCGAGCTGCCGACGTCGGCGATGGCGTTTTCGCCATTCGCTTCGCGGGTCTGCTCGCCGCCTGCGGATGTGGAATTGCTTTCAGTGGTCATTGCGCCCTTAATCATTGGGTATACTTAACGCCGTATTGGTGAAAACCAAAGGCAATCATAGCGCGAGCAGCCCATATCACGAATTGAGGCATCATGAACATCCTGATTATCCGCAACAACTCCAACGCCGAGGCCATCGACGCGTCGATGATGCTTGCGACGTATCTGGAGTCGCAGGGGATTACCCACCAGGAGCTCGATTCGATGCCGCTTTCTATCGAATCGGTCATCGACATGTGCGACGACATCGACATCAAGTCCTTCGATATGGTGGTCTCGCTCGGCGGCGACGGCACGATACTGCGCGCCGCCCGCCTGGTAGGGAAGCATCGCATCCCCATTCTGGGAATCAACTTCGGCCATCTGGGCTTTCTGGTGAACTCCTCGAAAGACGGGGTCATCCCCATCGTCGCCGCGGCGCTCGCGGGCGACGTGGTGCGCGAGGAGCGCTCGAGCCTGCATGTTGAGCTGTGGAGCGAAGGCGAGCTCATCGCGAGCCGTTTCGCCCTCAACGAATTCTCGGTCACGCGCGGCGCGCTCGGCCGCATCATCGATTTCGGAATCGAGATATCGGGAACCCACGTGGTCGACATGCGCGGCGACGGCTTGGTGGTGTCTTCCGCCACGGGATCGACTGCGTATGCCCTTTCCGCGGGCGGCCCCTTGTGCTCGCCAGAGTTTCGCGGGCTCGTCGTCGTGCCCCTCGCGCCGCATTCGCTTCTGACGCGGGCGATTATCACAGGTCCGAGCGATGTGGTTGAGATTGATTTGTCCTCCAACCCCGAAAGCCGCGAGGCGAGCTACTTCGTCGATGGCGAGATCATCACCGCCGACGAGCCCATCGACCGCGTGCTGGTGCGCAAGAGCAACAACCCCACCATCTTGCTTCGCTACAAAGACCCAGGCTTCTATTCGGAGGCCGCGCGGGTGTTCTTCCGCGACGACAGGAAATAAGAAATGCCCGCTTCGGCGGGCATTTTCAGTATATGGGGCGTGTTGGGGCGTGTTTTGCCGGGGCGTCTTACTCGTTTTTGGTCGAGCACAGAAGCAGGATGCCACCGATGACGCTCACGAAGAGCAGCGTGCATACGCCGAAGGCGACCGTGTTGCGCTTGGTGCCCTTGTAGATTCCCCAGCTGATGACCGTCATGGGGATCATCCAGGCGAGGGGGATGATCGCGATGGCGCATACGATGGTGGTTATGAGGCACAGGATGAAATTAATCAGGCGCAGCGTCTTGTCGCTATCGGTCATGGGGTAGGTCGTGCCGACGTAGCCCGGCTGGTATTGCGCCTGGCCGTAGGGCGATGCCGGCTGAGCGCCCGCTTGCTGCGCATAGGGACTCGCCGGCGCTGCGGGAGCGCCGCCTGCCTGCTGGGGGTTCGTTTGGTTGGGCGAGGATGCGGGCTCGGCGAAGGGGGACGCGGGCGCTGCCGTGGCGCTGGGAAGCGGCGCGCCGCATACTCCGCAGAATTTCGCGCTCTCGTCGGCCTCGGTGCCGCAGCTGGGACATTTCATGGTGGTTCCTTTCCTCAAAAAGAGGGCGCTCGTCGCGGCCGCTCATTCGGTATGGCACGATTGTATCGCAGCGGCGCCTGGCGCGGGGTGGCTTGGGGCGCCTTTTGCCCAAATGCTGGAAACTTGTGAGTTTGCCGTAAGCGGGCATCGGCTGGCTCCCGCCTCGGCTTTCGCCGAGCGGGAGCGGCGCCCGCTCGGGCGCGGAAGTTGGGGAAATAAGCCCCCACTGGGCCCAGCTGAGCTGGGCAGTGCCCGCTCGGGCACAGAAGTTGGAGAAATAAGCCTCCACTGGGCCCAGCTGAGCTGGGCGCGCCCGCTCGGGCGCGGAAATCAGGGAAATAAAGCGCCACTGGCGCTTTATTTATGGAAGAACCTTCGCTTTTCGTATTTCGGCTCGCAGCATACGTTGATTCCTAGGGTGCGGTAGAGCTTCTCGTCGGTATCCGAGATGATCACGCTGAAGAAGGCGTCGCAGCCGCGCAGGTCGCCTGCGTGTTCGATGAGGGTCTTCGCCGTCTCGTCGGTGGCCGAGCTCACGGAAAGCGCGAGCAGCGTTTCGTCGGAATGAAGCCGTGGGTTGTTCGCGTGCAGCGTGTTCTTCTTCAGATCGCAGATGGGCTTGATCACCTCGTCGGAGATGACGAACAAGTCCTCGTCGACCCCAGAGACTCCCTTGAGCGCGTTCATGAGCAGCGACGACGCGGCGCCGAGCAAGCTCGATGTCTTGCCCGTGACCACCCGCCCGTCGGGCAACACCATGGCGCCTGCGGGAAGCCCGGTGGCCTCCTCCTTGATGAGCGCCGCCTTGCGCGCGGGCGAGAGATTCGCGTCGACGCCCGCCTGGTTCATCAGAAGCTCGAGGCGCTGCACGTATTCGGGATGCGCGCCCGTGCGGCGCTGGTCCACGGCGGCCGCGAAATAGCGGCGCACGATTTCCATCTGGGCGGCTTCGCGGCAGGCCTCATCGTCGCAGATGGCGAGCCCCGCCATGTTCACGCCCATGTCGGTGGGCGACTGGTAGGGGCTTTCCCCCAAAATGCCCTCGAGCATGTTTTTCAGCACGGGGAATATCTCGATGTCGCGGTTGTAGTTCACGGTCGTTTCGCCATAGGCCTCCAAATGGAAGGGGTCGATGGCGTTGGCGTCGTCCAAGTCGACGGTCGCGGCCTCGTAGGCGATGTTGACGGGGTGCTTCAGCGGCAAGTTCCAAATGGGGAAGGTCTCGTATTTGGCATAGCCGGCCGCAACGCCGCGCTTATGCTCGTGGTAGAGCTGCGAAAGCGCCGTGGCCATCTTGCCCGAGCCAGGGCCCGGCGCCGTTACCACGACGAGCGGGCGCGTGGTCTCCACGAACTCGTTTTTCCCGAAGCCCTCGTCGGAATTGATGCGCGCCATGTCGTAGGGGTAGCCCTCGATGGGGTAGTGCAGGTAGCTCTTCACGCCGAGCGAATCGAGCTTGTGGCGAAACGCCGCCGCCGAGGGCTGGTTGGCGTAGCGGGTGATCACCACGCCGGCCGTCGAGAAGCCCATGTTCGCGAAGATATCGAGCAGGCGCAGCACGTCTTCGTCGTAGGTGATGCCCAAATCGCCGCGCACCTTGTTCTTCTCGATGTCGCCGGCGTTGATCGCCACGATGATCTCCACGTCGTCGGCGAACTGCTTGAGCATGCGGATCTTGCTGTCGGGCTGAAATCCCGGAAGCACGCGGCTCGCGTGGTGGTCGTCGAAGAGCTTGCCGCCGAATTCGAGATAGAGCTTGCCGCCGAACTGGCCGATTCGCTCGCGAATGTGCTCGGCCTGCAAGGCGAGGTATTTGTCGTTGTCGAATCCGATGCGCATGGATGCTCCTCATTCTGCCGCTGCGAAACAATTTCGAAACATTATAGGCAAACTCGGCCGCGAGGCGTCGGGCTCGTCTGTGCGCCGCCGACGCTCCATATTTTTCGGAAATGTCCCCCCGGTTGCACCGCTGGCGTTGCGCCTGCGTCCCTTTTGTGAAATTTCGCAAATGCCTGCTTCGAATTGGACGATTTCTGTTCTCTGTGGTGCTCGGTGGGAGTAAACTCTCAGCTTCGAGTGCCTGGCGCAAAAGAGAAGATGTGCGTTGGGCTGGCGATGCGATAAGAGGCGATTCCGAGTATGCGCGCATCGTGAACATGTGGGGGGGGGTTCATCTATGAAGAGAGTCCAACTGTGTCAGAAGAGGCGTTCGGCCGCGCTGGCCGCAGCCCGCGGCGGTATGGCGGTTGTGCTGGCGTGCGCGCTTTCTCCGATTGCCGCGGCGCCGGCGTTTGCCGATGGGCCGGCCTCGTCCGGCCAAGCGGTCCAATCCCAGAGCGACGGCTCCGTGCATATGCGCGGAATCGATACGCTTTCCATCGGCGGCGATGCCTTCGATCTGGCCTACGTTTTGGGTCTCGGCGGCGATACCCTGTATGCAGACGTGTCGGTTGACGGCACGCTCAAGCAGAGCGCCCTTCCGTATACCTACGACCGCGATACCGATGAGGCGGGCGTTGTTTCCCTGAAGGCGAAGGCATCGTATGTGGCCGCCCATTCGGGGTCTATCGGAATTTCCTTTTACACCATGGTGGGCGAGCAGAAAAGCGACTCGCTGCTGGATGCGACCGTGTATGCGGTCGCCATGCGCGTAGACGGCCAGCCTTTGGTCACCGTCGCCGATTCCCTCGTGGGCATTCGAACCTGCGTGCCGGCCGATGCGGCCGCTCCCTTCGAGGCCCCGCGTCTGATTATGCGCGACGGCAAGACCTACCGTCTGGCATCGGCGGGCGCCACGGCCACGCCGCAGCTGGAAGACGGCGTGCTGTATGTGGATTACAACCTGGTGGAAGAGTCCATGGGGGGGGGGTTCTGCCTCTGTAGCCTACGTTGACGAGGACGGCTCGGTTCTCATGCGCGACGAGCTCGGGACGCTTTCGGGAAGCGAAGAGCTCACGACCGACGTTCGCGACACGCTCGAGGCGAACGGCAAGGTCTACGTTCCCATTTCGAAAATGCCGACCGTCACCTTAACGGCGAGCTCCCCCGAGGCGGTCATCCATTGCGTGCAGCGCCGCGAGGCGAGCATGGAAACTAAGACCGTGTCCATCAACTACGTGACGGCTGACGGCGCGCAGCTCATGCGCGATACGGTCGAGGTCGGCGTTGGCGGGTATGCGTACGCTCCGCCGAAGACGTTCTCCCAGGCGAAATCCGGCGCGGTTGAGCGCTACGTGCTCACGGGCGGCTACGACAGCCGCCAGGCTTCCTACGATGCCGAATCGGCGTCGGCGCTCGAACTCTCTTTCGATGGCGCCCCCGAAATCACCTTGGTCTATGAGCCCGAGGCCGCGGGCCTGACGTATACCGTCAACTTCGCGCTCGTCAGCCCGACGGACGGCGGCGGCTTCTCGGTGCTGGTCGATTCGTCGGAAACGGCGAGCGTTACCGAAGCGGACGCGGCCACGATCAGCGCGCCCGACGCCATCGAGCGCGACGGCGCAACCTACACCCGCGTCGGCGATTCCGACTTGCGCTACGACTGGTCCGATTTCAAGGCGGGCCGCCTGCTTTCCGATACCGTGTACTACACGCGCTCCGATATGCAGCCCGCTAATCCCTACGACGTGACCGTTCGCTACGTCGACGTCATCAGCGGAAACGAAATCGGCGGCGAAGTGCTCTCGTGCGGCGCTTCGGATATGCTTTCCATCGAAGGGCCCGATCGAATCGAGGCCGATGGCGCAACGTATGAGCGCCTGACGGGCCAAGATGCGGCCATCACGCACCGCTACTATGCGCCCTATCGAACGTACACCATCTACTACGCCGAGCCTGGCTCCGTCTCCGAAGGCGACATCACCGTTGTGCGCACCGATGTCATCGACGGGGGAGTCCGCTTCTATGAAGTTGACGGCGGCGGCAACGTGACGAGCGCTGCGACGGCCAACGCCGGCGGCTTGAGCGCGGCGACTCCGTATGCCACGGTCGTCTCCTCCTCGAATAGCTTCGGCGTCGCCGAGTCGTCCGAAGTGCTCACGCCCGAGGGCGAAAGCGCATACGAGGAGCGCATCGCCGACGACCAGACGCCTCTCGCGGCTGCCGCCGACGTTGAGCAAAGCTTGTCCGCCCTTCCCAGCGGGCTAATCGCCGGCGTTTTGGCTGCGGCCGCCGCGGCCTGCGCCGCCGCGTTCGCGGTTGTGCGCACCCGATCGAAGAAACGCCGAAACTCCAACGATGCGAAGGAGGCGTAAGGCAGATGAAGTTCAAGAAAACGAGCATGCTATCTGCGGAAAACGCGGCCGAGAAATCTTCGGGCAAGCGCGCGCTGCCTCGTCGCGTGCGACTTCTTGGCTCGAAGGCGACGTCCATCGTGATGTCGGCGATCCTCGTCGTCGCCCTCTCTCCGATATCGAAGCTCTCGTGGGCGACGGACAATTC
>CAVHFS010000003.1:106514-147944 GCA_963635715.1 Subdoligranulum sp. CAG:314
TCGAAGGTGCCGCTGCCGACGAGGGCGCTGCCACCGAGGCCAGCTCCGACGCGTCGGCGAATTCGCTTTCGGTCGCGAACGCTTCCGAAGACGAAGCCGCAGGGGAGTCTGGCATTGCGCCCGCCAGCGTCGATTCGGCGAACTCCAAAGGCGCAAGCGGGCAGCTTCCCTCGGGCACGTATTGGTACAACGGTGACGTGAGCTTCACCACCATCGATGAGAGCAACGGCTTCACGTCGAGCGCGTGGGATGCCTACCGCGATATGGGCTACGACGGCACGGGCAATGCGCTTGGCATCGCCGGCAGCTTCCACCTGGTGGCGTTCGACACGCTGAACACGGCTGGCAGCCACGTGTACGGCAACATGCTGGCGAAAAACATGACGGACAACCAGGATTTCGGCACCGATGACCGCTTCGAGGGCATCTACGGTCATTCGACGCTCTCCTATATTCAGAACTATCAGGGCACCGGCTCCCGCTTCGGCGCGACCAGCAACAACAACCAGGCGGTCGTGTTCGGCAGCAACACCGACACGTTCAGCTTGTTCTCGCTGAACGAGAACAATCACGACATCGTCAATTACGGCAATACGAAGACCTCGGCGACGAAGGTCGAATGGCCGAAAACCATCGCGCAGGACCTCGATTCCAGCGAGGCGCCGTTCATCGACCTGGATAGCGTGGAGGCCGATGCGAAGAAGCTTTCCGATACGCTGGCCTCGCGTTCGAGCCTCGGCGGAGCGACGTACGACTTCTCCGACATGAACAACAAGAAGATCACCTATACGAAGGGGTCTGGCTGCGCATACGTCGAGCTGTCTTTGTCCGACCTTGCGTGTTCCGACAACACCAAGGGCAACCCGATTTACATCAATGGCGTTCCCACGGACGGAACGGGCGCGCTCGTCATCAACGTCAACTGCGAGGGCGCATCGCCCACCACGATGCCCAACGAGATTATCCTGAATGCGGCGGACGGCAAAAAGGCCGATCCCGGTGAAACCGATGCCGATACGGGCTATGTCCTTTGGAATTTCTACAACGCCGACGGCGTGACCATCGACGGCATGATCATGGTGAGCAGCATTCTGGCCCCGGGCGCCACGCTCAACCTCCACGGCAACGCGTGTGGCACGTTCATCGCCGACAACATCAACGTCGACGGCGAGACGCATACCCGTCCGTTCCACGGCAAGATTACGAAGCCGGACACGACGCCGGAGACGACCAAGGTAAGCGTGGATAAGGTTTGGAGCGATTCCGACAACGCCGACGGCAGCAGGCCCGAATCCGTGAAGGTGCAGCTCTATGCCGACGGGGTGGCTACGGGCGAGCCCGTGGAGCTTTCCGAGAGCAATAGCTGGCACTATGAGTGGTCCGATCTGGCGAAAAGCGCCAACGGCAAAGACATCGTCTACACCGTGGGTGAGCCCAATGTTCCGAAAGGCTACACTTCCGAGGTGACTGGCTCCGACAACGCCTTCACGATCACGAACGCGCATACGCCCGAGCAGGAAGTCGAGCTGTCTTTGTCGGGGTATTCGGTGCGCTCGATTTCCGCTCCGGTCGTCGATTCCGAGAAGATTTGCTACGTCGACCCGAAGGTGAACAAGGTGCTCGTCGGCCGCGCCCTCGCGGATGGCGAATTCTCCTTCCAGCTCATCGACGACGCGACGGGCAGCGTGGTGTCCGCCGCCACGAACGACGAATACGGCATGGTCGACTTCGACAAGGCCAACAACGTCACGGGCGACGACATGAACCCGTGCTGCCTGCAGTTCACGGCCCCTGGAACGTATACGTATACGGTTCGGGAAAACCTGGGCGCGGCGAAAGACCCGACGGTCGAGTACTCTTCGGAGGTCGTGACGTTCGTCACGACGATTGAGGAAGTTGCGGGCGCCGACGGCAAGACGACGCTTCAGGAATCCAAGAGCGAATACGTATGCTATGCCAGCCAGGCCGATAGGGATACGAACAACCCGAGCAAGGTCATACCCGCCACGGGGTCCGCAAGCGAGCATCCGACCATCACGAACAGCGTCAAGCCGATCAGCCTCGGCCTGTCGAAGGTCGACGAGTCTACGGGCAAGGCGCTTTCGGGCGCGGTGTACGGGCTGTATCGCGCGGCCGACGGCGTGTCGAGCGCCGAGGGCAACGCGGTGCTCGTGGCCAAGGCGCAAAGCGACGAGAACGGGCATATGACGTTCGCGCAAACGGAAGGCTCGGAGACCATCTCGACCGACGTTGACTATTGGTTCGCCGAGATCAGCGCCCCCGCAGGCTATGCGAAATCGGCCGACCCCACCCAAACGTTCCAGGTAAAGCGCGTTGGTACGGGTTCCGACACCAAATACCAGCTCGTTTACGCCGATGGCACGAAGGGCGATTTGTACAGCGTCGGCACCGCGATCGAGTTCGGCGACGGCTCGCCCGTCAAAGACAAGGCGCTGTCTGCGCTGGTCAACAAGGTCGATTCCGCGCGTGCGGGCATTTCGGGCGCGAAGCTCGCCGTGCGCCTGAGTGATTCGTCTGAGCCCATGGACGAATGGGTGAGCAACGGCGCCGGGCACGTGCTGAGCGGCATCGAGGCGGGCAAGCAGTACGTGCTCTACGAGGTAGAGGCGCCCGATGGCTTCGCAAAGGCTGCTGACGTGACGTTCTCGGTGGACGAATACGGGGCGATCACGCTGGTTGACGGCGCTTCCGCGAAGGTCAACGACAAGGATACCCTGAACGCCTACGTTGCCGACAAGACGGTCTCGATGATCGACTACAAGCGTGGCGAGCTGGTCGAGGAAAAGGTCGTGCAGCGCGAGGAGCCGAAGACCAAGAGCACCTCTGGCGCGGCGACGTTTGCGAAGACGGGCGATGAGGCGCCGGCCGCGGCGCTCGCCGCGGTCGTGGTCGCGTGCGCGGCCGTCGCCGCCATAGCGGCGTTCGCTCGTCGCAGGCGAAGCTAGCCGCAAGGCACGATTTCTCCAAGTTTGGGCCGATGAGCGGGCGATGCAACAAAAGGCATCGCCCGTTTTCATTTCAAACGTGTTAAAAGCCCGAAATCGCCGAATCGACTGCGGGCGCGCGCCTCGTTTTCGCGTAAAATTGAAAAACGTTTGAGTGAGGCCTGAAGCCGTGCCCGGGCGTGTTTGCGCGCGGCGCCGGCGAGCGGGCCGTTTGGAAGGCAGGCAAGCGCGCAAAGGAGCATCATGGCCAAGCATATTATCGTGACGGGCGGCGTCGTCTCTTCGTTGGGCAAGGGCATTACGGCAGCATCGCTCGGGCACCTTCTGAAGGCCCGCGGCTATCACGTCACCATGCAGAAGATCGACCCGTATCTCAACGTCGACCCCGGCACCATGAGCCCGTTTCAGCATGGCGAGGTGTTCGTGACCGATGACGGCCACGAGGGCGACTTGGACCTGGGCCATTACGAGCGCTTCATCGACGAAAGCCTCACGCGCGAATCCAACTTCACCCAGGGCTCCATCTACCAAAGCCTCATCGCCCGCGAGCGCCGCGGCGACTTCCTCGGCGGCACCGTGCAGGTGATTCCCCATGTGACCAACGCCATCAAAGAGCGCCTGTACCGCATCGCCAACCAAACCAACGCCGACATCGTGATCTCCGAGATCGGCGGCACGGTGGGCGACATCGAGAGCCAGCCGTTCATCGAGGCCGCGCGCCAATTCCGAAAGGAGAAGGGCGCGGGCGAGGTGATTTTCGTGCACGTGACGCTCGTTCCCTATATCGCCGCCGCCCACGAGGTGAAGACCAAGCCCACCCAGCATTCGGTCAAAGAGCTGCGCAGCGTCGGCGTGCAGCCCGATTTCATCGTCTGCCGAAGCGATCACGAAATCACCTCGGGCGTGCGCGACAAGATCGCCCTGTTCTGCGACGTCGACCCGGGAAATGTGCTCGCCTGCATCGACGCTCCCAGCATCTATTCGGTTCCCATCGCGCTGCATGAGCAGCATTTCGACGAAAAGGTGCTCGAGCGCCTGGGCCTTCCCGTCGAAGAGGTCGACCTCACGCCGCTGCGCAAGTTCCTGGCCGCCCAGGCCGACTGCGAAGGCGAGGTCGATATCGCGATTGTCGGCAAATATGTCAAGCTCCCCGACGCGTATCTCTCCATCATGGAGGCCCTGCATCACTCAGGCGTCGCCAACGCGACGAATGTGAACCTGCACCTGATCGACGCCGAGAAGGTCGACGACGACACGGCCGAGGAGCTGCTCGGGCGTATGGACGGCATCTTGGTGCCGGGCGGCTTCGGCCAGCGCGCCTTCGAGGGCAAGATCGCCGCGGCTCGCTATGCGCGCACGCACGACGTGCCCTATTTCGGCATCTGCCTGGGCCTGCAGGCGGCGGTGTGCGAATTCGCGCGCGACGTCGTGGGGCTTGCCGGCGCAACCTCCTCCGAGTTCGACGAGAACGCCGAATACCAGGTCATTTCCATCATGCCCGACCAAAAGGACATCGACGACAAGGGCGGTACCATGCGCTTGGGCGCCTACCCCTGCAAGCTCGACCGCGACACGCTGGCGTTTAAGATTTACGGCGAAGAGGTCATCTACGAGCGCCATCGCCACCGCTACGAGGTCAACAACGAGTACCGCGGCCAGCTCCAAGACGCCGGTCTGGTCATTTCGGGCCTGTCGCCCGACGGCCGCCTGACCGAGATGGTCGAGCTCCCCGACCATCCGTGGTTCGTCGCAAGCCAGGCTCATCCCGAGTTCAAGAGCCGCCCCACCAAGCCGCATCCGCTGTTCAACGGCTTCGTCGCTGCGGCGCTCAAGCATCGCGACGCGTAGGTCTTCGGGCGGCTTCGCTTTCAGCATCGGCACGTTCAACGGCCGCATCCGTTTCGCGGGTGCGGCCGTTTTCTGCCGTTTGCGGCCGCCTGGCGCCTTTCGCTGTGGGGTATTGGGGGAGTTTCATCCCGTGTCCCCACTCATCTGTATAATCGTTTGGATGCAAACACGGGTTGTTTGATACATTTTTCGTTATAAGCGCGGCATTTTTATGCATGCGCGGCGGAAAGTGCCTTTAATCCGGTACCGAGAGACCGAAAAGGAGAGCCGAACATGGGCATAGCATCCCAAGCCGAAGGCGCAATGCCGCAGGCGACAACGCTGGCGATTGGCCAAGACGAGGTCAAAGCCGAAACAATCGCAGATTCCCTCATAGCCGCCACGAGTAAGAAGGCTCGAAGGGCGGCTATTTTGTTATTGGAGGACGGAACGTGCTTCCCTGGGTGGGCATGCGGCGCCGAAGGGGAAGTGACGGGCGAGATTTGCTTCAATACCTCGCTCGAAGGCTACCTGGAGGTCATCACCGACCCCTCGTATGCGGGCCAGATTGTCACCATGACCTATCCCCAAATCGGAAACTACGGCGTGAACTTGGACGATACACAGTCTGGCGCCCCGGCCCTTCGCGGGCTCGTGGTGCACGACATGTGCCGCACGCCTTCCAACTGGCGCTCGCAGATGAGCCTGCCGGAATTTCTTGAGCGCGAGGGCATCGTCGCCATCGAGGGCATCGACACGCGCGCCCTCGTGCGCCATATCCGCGATTTCGGCGCCCAGAAGGCGATCCTCTCCACGCAAGACGCGGATGTGGCGTCGCTTTCGCAGAAGGTGGCGGCCGCGCCGAGCCTCGTGGGGCAGAATCTCGCGAAAACCGTGAGCCGCTCGGCGGCCCAGCCCTACGACCGGGTTCCCGAAAGCCAGGCGTTCGCCGTTGCGGCGCCGGCGGCTAAGCGCTACCGCGTCATCGCCTACGATTGCGGCGTGAAGGAATCCATCCTGGCGGGGCTCGTGCGCGTGGGCTGCGAGCTCACCGTGGTGCCGTGGGACACGCCCGCCGCCGAAGTGCTCGCGGAAAACCCCGACGGCGTGTTCCTCTCGAATGGGCCGGGGGACCCGGACGCCGTGAGCGAAACCTACGAGCAGGCGCGCGAGCTCATCGGCAAGGTTCCCGTCTTCGGCATTTGCCTGGGGCATCAGATGATCAGCCTCGCCTGCGCGGGCCAGATGGAGAAGCTCAAGTTCGGCCATCGCGGCGGCAACCAGCCCGTCATGAACCTGGTGAGCGGCCAGGTGGAGATCACGGCGCAAAACCACGGTTTCGGCTTGGTGTATTCCAGCCTCGGTGCGCTCATCCCCGAGCTCTCGGGCGGCGTGTCCGAGCATCCCGCCGACGGCGATCTGCGCTTCTGGGCCTCTCGCCGCATCGCGCCGGTGGTCGAAAACGAGCGCTTCGGGCGCATTCGCCTCACGCACGTCAACCTCAACGACGGCACGTGCGAGGGCATCCAGCTGCTCGACCAAAACGCGTTCAGCGTGCAGTACCACCCCGAGGCCAACCCCGGCCCCACCGACGCGCACTACCTGTTCACGGCCTTCACGCGCCTGATGGACGCCGACGCCGACTACCTGAACATCGACATCTCGCAAGACCGCCTCGCCGGCTGGGTCTTCGGCTCGAAGGAGAACTAGCATGCCGAAACGCGAAGACATCAAACGCATTCTCGTCATCGGGTCGGGCCCCATCGTCATCGGCCAGGCCTGCGAGTTCGACTATTCGGGCGCCCAAGCATGCAAGGTGCTCAAGGAAGACGGCTACGAGGTCGTGCTCGTCAACTCCAATCCGGCGACCATCATGACCGACCCGGGCCTGGCCGACCGCACCTACGTCGAGCCCATCACCTCGGAGTTCATCGAACGGGTCATCGCCAAGGAGCGCCCCGACGCCCTGCTGCCGACGTTGGGCGGCCAAACGGGCCTCAACGCCGCGGTTGAGCTCGCGAAATCGGGCGTGCTCGACAAATACGGCGTCGAGATGATCGGCTGCGACCTCGCCGCCATCGAGCGCGGCGAAGATAGAAAGCTGTTCGCCGAGGCCATGGAGGAAATCGGCCTGGAATGCGCCCGCAGCGGGTATGCCTATTCGGTGGAAGACGCCGTGGCGCTGGCCGGCAAGGTGGGCTACCCCTGCGTGCTGCGTCCGAGCTTCACGCTCGGCGGCGCGGGCGGCGGCATCGCCTACGACCAGCAGCAGCTGCGCGAGATCGTGGCCCAGGGTCTCGAGCTTTCCCCCGCGGGCGAGGTGCTCGTGGAAGAGAGCATCATCGGCTGGAAAGAATACGAGATGGAGGTCATGCGCGACCGCGCGGGCAACGGCATCATCGTGTGCTCCATCGAAAACGTCGACGCCATGGGCGTGCACACGGGTGACTCGATCACCGTGGCCCCCGCGCAGACGCTCTCCGACGTGGAGTACCAGCGCATGCGCGTGGCATCGCTCGCCATCCTCGAGAAAATCGGCGTCGAAACCGGCGGCTCGAACGTGCAGTTCGCCCTCAACCCCGAAAACGGCCGCCTCATCGTCATCGAGATGAACCCGCGCGTGAGCCGCTCTTCCGCGCTCGCCTCGAAGGCGACGGGCTTTCCCATCGCGAAGGCTGCGGCGCGCCTGGCGGTGGGGTATACGCTCGACGAAATCGTGAACGACATCACGCGTGTCACGCCGGCGTGCTTCGAGCCGTCCATCGACTACTGCGTGGTGAAGGTTCCGCGCTTCGCGTTCGAGAAGTTCAAGGGCACCGACACCACGCTTTCCACGCGAATGAAGGCCGTGGGCGAAATCATGAGCATCGGGCGCACGTTCGAGGAGGCCTTCGGTAAGGCGATGCGCTCGCTCGAAAACGGCCGTGCGGGCCTCGGCGCCGACGGCAAGGACAACTTCGACGAGGAACATTTCGCCGAAAACGTCGCCCGCCCGACGGAAGACCGCATCTTCTACGTGGCCGAAGCCCTGCGCCGCGGCTGGAGCGTGGACGCGGTGCACGAGGCATGCGGCATCGATAGGTGGTTCCTGCATCGCATCGCCGACATGATGGCCGTCCAAAACGTGCTGCGCGGCCGCCGCCTGGAAGACCTCGACGCGCCCGCTATGCGCATCGCGAAGCAATACGGCCTCTCCGACGCGCAGATCGCCTATCTCACGAACACCAAAGAGCCCATCGTGCGCGCGTACCGCAAGGGCCTCGGCGTGCTGCCCACGTTCAAGACGGTCGACACCTGCGCCGCCGAATTCGCCGGCAAGACCGAATACCATTACAAGATCTACGAGACCCCGCACGTCGCCGCCCCCGGCGCCGCCCCCGGTTTCGGCGAAAGCGAGATTCTGCCCGTCAGCAAGCCCAAGGCCATGATTTTGGGCGCCGGCCCCAATCGCATTGGGCAGGGCATCGAATTCGACTATTGCTGCGTGCATGCGAGCTACGCGCTCGCCGCGGCGGGCTTCGAGACCATCATGGTGAACTGCAACCCCGAAACGGTCTCCACCGACTACGACACGAGCGACAGGCTGTATTTCGAGCCGCTCACCTACGAAGACGTGATGGATATCGTGGACGTTGAGCAGCCGAGCGGCGTGGTGGTCACGCTCGGCGGTCAGACGCCGCTCAAGCTCGCGCGCGCCCTGCAGGAATCGGGCGTGCCCATCATGGGTACGAGCCCCGAGTCGATTGACTTGGCCGAAGACCGCGAGCGCTTCAGCGCGGTGCTCGACGATTTGGAGATCACCTACCCGGCGGCCGGCATGGCCACCGATTTCGACGAGGCCATGCGCGTCGCCGACCGAATCGGCTTTCCGCTGCTCGTGCGTCCGAGCTACGTGCTCGGCGGGCGCGGCATGGAAATCGCCTACGACCCCGCACACCTGCGCACCTACATGGTCGCTGCCACGCGCGTCTCGCCCGACCATCCGGTGTATCTCGACCGCTTCCTCGAAGGCGCCATCGAGTGCGACGTGGACGCGCTTTGCGACGGCAGCCAGGTCTATGTGGGCGGCGTGCTCGAGCATATCGAAGAGGCCGGCATCCATTCGGGCGACTCGGCCACGTGCATCCCACCGTTTTCGTTCAGCGACCGCCTCGTCGAGCAGCTGCGCGACACCACGCGCCGCCTTGCGCTGCGCCTCGGCGTGCGCGGCCTGATCAATGTCCAGTACGCCATCAAGGGCGAAACGATCTACGTAATCGAGGCCAACCCCCGCGCGAGCCGCACGGTGCCCTTCGTCTCGAAATCGACGGGAGTCCCCCTGGCGAAATGCGCGGCCCTCATCATGAGCGGGCGCACGATAGAGAGCCTGAACCTGCCGCCCGACGATCGCCGCCTCAAGTATTTCTGCGTGAAAGAGGCCGTCATGCCGTGGGGCCGCTTCCCGGGCGCCAACGTGGTGCTCGGCCCCGAGATGAAATCGACCGGCGAGGTCATGGGCATCGCGTCAACCTATCCGGCCGCCTATGCGAAAAGCCAGCTCGCGGTGAGCTACGAGCTGCCGAAATCGGGCACGGTGTTCATCTCGGTGTGCGACCGCGACAAGCGCCATATCCTCTCCATCGCGCGCGCCATCCAGAAGCTCGGCTTCAATATCGTCTCGACCGGGGGAACGGCGCGCACGCTGCGCGGCGGCAACGTGAAATGCGAGGTCGTACGCAAGATAAGCGAGCCGCATCCCAATATCGGCGACATGATCGCCGAAGGCCAAATTGCGCTCATCATCAACACGCCGTACGGCTCCGAGACGCGCGGCGACGGCTACTACATGCGCACGCAGGCCGTCAAGCACGGCATCACGAGCGTCACGGCGCTTTCGGGCGCGAGCGCCTTCACCGCCGCGCTCGAGGTTCTAAGCGAAAACCCCTTCGGCCTCGAGGTCATCGCGCTGCAAGATTTGGAGCAATACGAGGTCGAGTAGCCCGATTACGGCGCATTTCTCGAAGGCCCGACTTCTGCCGGGCCTTTTTTAACCTATGAATCGTGTAGGAAATAAGGGCTTTTCCTTATAGAAGCACTGTTAACAAGGATGTTACTCTTGCGCGGTAGAGCGCTAGCCTATAATTCGCATCTATCGACGACGTTCGAAACGCTCGTCGCCATGCATTCGCCACGATGCATGGCGACGCTCGCTTTGAATGCCGCCGGAGACAACATTGGTGCACTACCGGAAAGAAGGGGGTCTCCCCATGGCGGACGAAAAGACTGTCGACAACGACTACTCGTTGTCGCGCGTTCCCGAGGGAGCGAAACAACCGCTCTGGCAAATTCTTATGATCCGCATCGGATCGCTGTGCTGCGTGTCCCAGTTGGTTCTGGGCGCGACGCTTGGCTACGGCATGACGTTTTGGGAGGCCTTCTGGGCCACCATGCTGGGTTCGGTGTTGCTGCAGGTGATTTCTTGGGCGCTCGGCACCGCCGCCGCCCGCGAAGGCCTTTCCACCTCGCTTCTGTCCCGCTGGGCGGGCCTCGGCAAGAACGGCTCGGCAATCCTCGGTGGCGTGGCGGCCATCTCGATGGTCGGCTGGTTCGGCGTGCAGAACTGCGTGTTCGCCGACGGCATGGCGACCATCACCGGCGTGCTGAACTATCCCATCTGGGCAATCATCACCGGCCTCGGCGTTACGCTGCTCGTCGTCGCAGGCATTCGCTGGATTGCTCGCTTCGCGACCGTGTTCGTGCCGCTGTTCATCATCGCGGTCATCGCCTCGGCGGTCATCGTGCTGCAGGATAACAGCCTCACCGACTTCCTGACGAGCGCCGCTCCTGGCCCCGCTCTGGGCTTCGGGGCCGCCACCACCATGGTCGCTGGCGGCTTCATCGCGGGCGCCATCTGCACCCCCGACTATGCCCGCTACCTGAAGAATGGCAC
Organism: Subdoligranulum sp. CAG:314; assembly: GCA_963635715.1. Classification (GTDB taxonomy): domain Bacteria; phylum Actinomycetota; class Coriobacteriia; order Coriobacteriales; family Eggerthellaceae; genus Slackia. The sequence goes on from CAVHFS010000003.1 coordinate 117,237, forward strand.
CCAGGTCTTCTGGATGACCCTCATCGGCACCTTCCTGGGCGAGCTCGGCATGAACCTCATCGCCGTGGTCTTGGCCCATGCCACTGGCACCGCGAGCGTCACCGACATCATGATGGCCACTTCTGGCGTGCTCGGCGTGTGCATCGTCGTCGCCTCTACGGTCAAGCTCAACGACATCAACCTCTACTCTTCGGGCTTGGGCTTGGCTACCATGATCAACGCCCTCTTCAACAAGAAGATCAACCGCTCCGTCATGCTGTGGATCCTCGGCATCGTCGGCACGGTTCTCTCGGTGCTGCAGGTCATCAACTACTTCACCGCGTTCCTCACCCTGCTCGGCGTGGCCCTGCCGCCCGTCGCAGGCATCATGGTGATCGACTACTACATCCTCAAACGCAACCGCCCCGCCCTCGAAGAGACGCGCGCCAAGGGCACGCTTCCCTCGAAGGTCGAGAAGTGGAACCCCATCGCGATCATCGTGTGGGTGCTGGCGTTTTGCGTGGGCGAGTACTCTTCGATCTACAGCATCGGCATCCCGGGCCTGAACTCCCTCATCTTCGCCGGCATTATGTACTGGATCATCATGTCCATCTACAAGTCGGTGAAAAAGGTCGACGTCGTGAAGTTCGAAGAGACCGACCAGATTCTCTAAGGCTTCCGCTTCGGTGGGCTGAATAGGCCGCCGCCGAGCAACTCATACCCCTGCGGGGGAATGCGGGGAACCCGTTCGAGCGAGAACGGGTTCCCTTTTTCGTATGCGCTATACTCTCGCCATTGCATTCGACGAAAGGAATTCCCATGGCCAAGCGTGCGCTTGTCGCGGTATCGGGCGGCATCGCGGTGTACAAGGTATGCCAAGTGGTGAGCGATCTTACGAAGCGCGGGGTGGATGTGCAGGTCATCATGACCGAAAACGCCACGAAGTTCGTGACGCCGCTCACGTTCGAGGCGCTTTCGAAACGCGTGGTCTACACCGACACCTTCGAATACAGCTTCGACGCCTCCATCAAGCATATCTCGCTCGCCCAGGAGGCCGACGTGATGTGCGTCGCGCCCGCCACGGCGAACATCATCGCGAAAATGGCCCACGGCATCGCCGACGACATGGTCTCTTCGACGTTTTTGGCTGCCACGTGTCCGGCCATCGTGTGCCCGGCCATGAATACGAACATGTACGAAAACGTCGCCACGCAGGCGAACCTCGCCGTGCTCGAGTCGCGCGGAATCCAGCTCGTGGGGCCCGCCGTCGGCAAGCTCGCCTGCGGCGACGTCGCCAAGGGCGTGCTTTCGCCGGTCGACCAGATCGTGGACGCCATCTGCGAGAAAATCGACGCGTAGGCCCGCCGCCCGAACGCGAAGAAAGGGGTCGCAATGCTCGACGAAGTCCATGTGCAAAACGTCGCGCTCATTCGCGAGGCGGCATTTTCTCCCTCGCAGGGCCTCACCGTTGTCACGGGCGAGACGGGCGCGGGGAAAACGGCGCTGCTCTCGGCCATCAAGCTTTTGGTGGGCGAGCGCGCCGATGCCGCGACCGTGCGCGAAGGAGCGTCGTCTTCCCTGGTGGAAGGGCGCTTTTTCACGGCTGGCTCGGCGGACGGGTGCGTGGCTCGTCGCACGGTGAGCGCCGACGGGCGAAGCCGCGTGAGCATCGACGGCTCCATGGCAACGGTCGGCCAGCTCGCCGAAACGATCGGGTCGACGGTCGATTTGTGCGGCCAGCATGAGCATCAGCATCTGCTGAAGCCGGCCAACCACGCCTCGATGCTCGATGTTTGGGCGGGCGCCGAGCTTGCCCAGGCGAAGGGCACCTATGCGGCGGCGTTTTCCGCCGAGCGCGCTGCGGCGCGCGAGCTCGAGCGGGTTATGGAGGCCTCGCGCGCGTCGGGGGCGCAGCTCGAGGAGGCCCGTTTCACGCTTTCCCGAATTGACGAGATTTCCCCCGCGCCCGACGAATACGACCAGCTCATGGCGGAGCTCCCGAAGGCCGAGCATGCCGAGGAGCTCGCGCGCGCGGCGGCCGCGGCCTACCAGGGGCTTGCCAGCGATAATGGCGCGATCGACGCGGTGAATGCGGCCGTCGTCTCGCTCGGGGCGTTCGCCCAGGCCGATTCCGCGCTCGAGCCCATCGTCTCGGCCCTAAGCGACGCCTCGTATATCCTCGAGGACGCCTCGCGCGATCTGCGTTCCTATCGCGACGGCATCGAGTGCGACCCGCAGGCGCTTGAGCGTTTGCAAGAGCGGGCGAGCGCGCTGCAGGGGCTTATGCGCCTTTACGGCCCGCGCATGCAAGACGTGCTCGACCGTCGCGAGGCTGCGGCGAAGCTCGTGGAGTCGGTGGACGATTCGCAGCGCGTCATCGCCGCGGCGCGCGCCGCCCATGAAGCTGCCGAGGCAGAGCTTCTCGCTGCTGCCGAGGCGCTTTCGTCGCTCAGGAGCACCGCCGCGCCGCGCTTCTGCGACCAGGTGAACGCCTGCATGGCGCGCCTCCAGATGGGCGGCGCCGAGCTCGTGGTGAGCATTGAGCCGCTCGAGCGGGGGAAATGGACGAGCCAGGGGCCGTGCAAGGTCGAATTCCTCTACCGCGCCTCGGCGAATATGACGCCGCGCCCCCTATCGCGCATCGCGTCGGGCGGCGAGATGAGCCGCGTGATGCTTTCGTGCAAGGTCGCCCTGGGCAATGCCGACCCTCGCGAGACGCTCGTCTTCGACGAGGTGGACGCGGGCGTCGGCGGCGCGGTCGCCGTTTCGCTCGCCGATGTCTTGGCCGATTTGGCCAAGACGCACCAGGTTATTGTGGTAACGCATCTCGCTCAGGTCGCCGTGCGCGCGAATCGCCACTATCTGGTGGCGAAAAGCCAAGAGGGCGATATCCCCGAGACGACGCTTTCGCTTCTGGATGGCGAGGGCCGCGTTGCCGAGCTCGCCCGCATGCTTTCGGGCGATACGACGCAGGCGTCCCTCGACCATGCCCGCCAAATGTTGAGCAGCGCCGCCGAATAGGGCGGCGCGCCGGGCGCTTCCGCGGAAGCTCATTCTAAGAACTAGGAAAAGAAAAAGGCCGCTCGTATGAGCGGCCTTGGTTTTGAATCGAGGCCTGGAGGGGAGCCAGACCTCACACAAGGAGGGGATGAACGACGCTTCAGATCGCGTCGGTTCAATACTGCTTTGGGGAAGCAGGCAAGGTAAGGAGGGGAGCCTTATCGCTTGCAGTGAGCAGTATACAAACGGGCCTTCAAGAAATTATGAGCCGCGCGTGGATGCTTTGTGGAACGGGACAGTATCGCCGGGGCGTTCCCAATCAATTCATAAGCTTGCTCTATGGAATTGATTTTACGTGTAAAACCGATAAGCAACGCCTATAAAACTTCGGCGCTAAAAAGTTCACCTTGAAATAACTACCCAATAAAGAATATGTGAGTGAAGAATAAGCCAAGATTGCATATATGCATGAAATACCAGGCGCGCCGCGTGCATATTCGTCGGACAGGCGGGAAGACTTGTCGGCGAAATGGGTGGCCCCCTGCTTCGAAAGTCTCACCGAAAAGAAGAAGGCCCGGAGGGGAGCCGGGCCTCACACAAGGAGGGGACGTACGGCGCCAAAAGAGGAGGGCGCCCGTACTCTGCTTAGGGAAAGCAGGCAAGCCGGGGAGGGGAACCCCGCGTTTGCAAGACCAAGTATAGGAATAGGTTTTCGAGAACTTGTGAGTCGCTTTTGGATGGCTTGTGAAGGTGGGGCCTCCTTTTGTTACAAATTGGAAAACACCAGGTCAAAGCCGTAGGAATACGCATTCTGTCCGAAGTTGGATTCAAACAGAATCAAAAAATGCCCAATAAGTTGTGAAGGCCTCTTGAAGCGCTCCGCCCGCAGCCGCCGCTGGCCCCCGAAATTCGACCGCTGCCCGCCGGCGTACGAGTGCGCTACAATAGCGCCACTTCGGCGCATCCGCGCGCCCACGCGACCCAACTCCGAGAGGAATCGCCCCCTATGGCCGATATCGAACTGCGTTTCCATAAAGACATGCTCGTGCTCTCCGCGCCGCTCGCGTTCTCGCTTTCGAGGCAGGGCGTCGATGTGGATTCCGAAATCGAATACATGAACCTCGTCGAGCCCGAAACCATGCGCGACGCGCTGCGCCTGGAATCGCTGGCGGGCGCGCAATGCCTGGTGGCCGAAACCGACATCACCGAGGCACGCCTGGCCCACAAGCGCATGGAGGGGCGCGCGGCCGAGCTGGCCGCATCGGCGATCGGGCATGCCCGCGCCATCGCGCCGCAGCATGTGATATGCGAGGTGGGCCCGTGCGGCCTGCCGCTCGATGCAACCTCGGCCGCCTCGCGCAAGCAGACCGCCGAGCAATACGAGCGCGCCGCCGAGGCCCTGCTCGCGGGAGGCGCCGCCGCCGAGAAGTCGCTCGCGAGCTTCGAGGGCCCGGGCTTCGACGCCATATTCTTGAACGGCTTGCGATCGGCGGCCGACCTTCGCTGCGGAATCGAGGGCGTCCGCCGCGCATATGCGGGGCCCGTGTTCGCGTCGGTGGACGTTGATGAGCGAGGCTCCTTCGATGGCAAGCCGCTCGCCGACGCCTTCGAAGCCCTCGCGTTCGCCGACGTCGTGGGCCTGCGCTGCTCGGCGGCCCCCGACGCCTTGTGCGGCTTCGTGCGCGAGCTCGCCGCCGCGACAGGCGCTCCCATACTTGTGCAAGTGGCCGTTCGCCAGGCGACGCCCGCCGAGAAGCGCAGGGCCTCGCTCGGGGCGCCCGTGCCCGAAAATCCCTACGCCATGCCCGATTTCATGGCCGACGCCGCCATCGCGTTGCGCGCGGCGGGTGCGCAGTTCTTGCGCGCGGCGGGCGAGGCGACGCCGGCGTATACCGGCGCCCTTGCGGCAGGCGCCTTCGGGCTCGACTGCGTGCGTTAGCGGAAAGGCGAACACCATGGCACTGCTCGAGCGAAGCGAATCCTACGGCGAGCTGCAGCGCGTCGTGGACTATCTCTATAGGGATGCGCGCGTGGTGGGTCGCCTCGACGTGATCTTGGCGAGCGAGACGTTCGACGTGTGCGCCGACATGCGCGAGATCGTGGCCCTTCTGCCGCCGGGAACCTATACGCGGATTGCCCTGTGCCAACAGCTGAACTCTTCGATCGCCGGGCATGGCTGGGGCTACACCTACGGCACGGTCGAATAGCCCGACGGCATGCGCGCTCGGCTTTGCAGAATCGCAGATTCCCCGCGCCGCCTGCGGCGTTTAGGCTGCATGTGAAGGCGGTGTGAAGAATTGCATTCGCAGTTAGGGGGGGGGTGCAAATTTTTCGGTGAAATACCGAATGCGCATTGACAGCCGCCCCATGGGGCTTTAGAGTCTTCCTAGCACTAAAGGCAAACGAGCGTTGGGTCCTTGCCCGCGCAACCAAGGGAAGAGGTACCCTAATGAAAAAGAAATTCGCAGCTTTGTTCTGCGCCGCGGTTCTCGCCGCGGGTCTTCCGTCTCTCGCTTTCGCTGACACCTACGACAGCCCCAGCGGCTCTGCCACGGCAACGTCGCCGTCGGGCGATGCGAGCGCCGTCGTTAGCGGTGGTTCCATTGGAACCGACGGGAAAATCGTCGTTAACTACAGCGAGGAAGCCGCTGCTAACGTTCCCGCTGGCTACACTCCCCTGGCAACTTTCAACATTCACACTGAAGGCGATGCTGTGGTTGATGGCGATCATCCTCTGACCATCACTTTCAACGTGGGCGCCTCGTACGCCGGCAAGAGTGTCTTGGTGTACATCCAACATGATAATGGCAGTCGCGATGTCCAGAAAGCCCAAGTTGCTGCTGATGGCTCCATTACGATGAAGGTCAGCGAGCTTTCCGTCTACTCGATCGTTTTGGACGATGCGAGCGATGCTTCTGCTGCCGCTGCCGCGAAGACCGATAAATCGGCCAAGTCTCCCCAGACGGGCGCCGATATGGGCTTCGCCTTTGGCGGTGCCGTTGTGGCTATCGCTGGCGCTGGCTGCGCTGCCTACGCTCTGCGCAAGAAGATCGCCGAGTAGGCATCTCCGTGGAAGCGGCAAGCGCTTCTCTATAGCATCTACGAAGAAGGAACCTCGGCAACGGGGTTCCTTCTTTAACGTTTGGGATCCATTGGTGAAGACTTCGAAAGGAATCTCGTGGCACCATCTTCCGAAGAACCCCGCTTGGGAAAGCACGGCAAAGCACTCGAGCCCGCCTCCGAGCGGCCTCGCCGCTCCATCGCGCTGCTCGTTGCCATAATCGCGCTGTGCGTTGTGGCGGCGGGGGCATGCGTGGGGTATATCGCCTACAACCAGCATCAGATGGAGCTCGCAGCGCAAAAGCAGGAGGCCGCCCCCGAGCCGCAGGTCCAAGCGCCTGTCGTCGAAGACCAGGCCGATGGCCGCGTTGAGAATCCCATCGATTTCGCTACGCTGCAGCAGCAAAACGCCGACATCTACGCATGGCTCTACATTCCGAACACGAGCGTGAATCTGCCCGTTCTGCAAAACGCGAGCGACGACAACTATTATCTCGACCATAATGCCGATGGCGATTACTCGATCGAGGGGGCGGCGTTCAGCCAAAGCATGAACGCGAAGGATTTCAGCGACCCCGTTACGCTCATCTATGGGCATCAGACGACGACCGACGCCATCTTCACCACGCTGCATCGCTTCGAGGATGCCGACTTCTTCGAGGCGAACAGCGAGATGTATATCTACACGCCGGGGCATATCCTCACGTATCAGATCATCGCCGCCTACCAATACGACGACCGCCATATCCTGAATTCCTTCGATTTCAGCTATCCGTCTGTGGTGGAGCAGTATTTCGAGACGGTGCTCAATCCAACGTCGATGCTCGTGAACGTTCGCGAGGGGGCGACCCTTTCCCCAAGCGACAAGATTGTGCAGCTGAGCACGTGCATGGACGCATACAACCGCGACAATACCCGCTATCTTGTAACAGGGGTTTTGATAGATGACCAGCCAACCTACTAACGAAAACAAGCCTCGCGGCTCGCACGCGCGCTCGGCGGCGCCCGAAAGTTCGGTGCCCGCTTCCGATTTCGCGACCGAGCAGAAAAAGACCCCCGATGGCTCGTTCGATTTGGGCGGGGAGGTGCTCATTCGCAAAAAGCGACGCACCCATGCCAAACGCAACCGCTGCCTGAAGATCGCCGCGTGCGTGGTCGTCGTGCTGGCCGTCGTCGTGGGCGGTGCCGCGTTCGCCGTGCATTCGATGTTGAAGGCGGGTGAAGAAGCCCTGCACGAGGCTTCGCAGGCCGAAGATATCCAGATCCAAGATACCGCCGAGACCTACGACCAAGGCCATACGGTGACCTATAACGGGCATACCTACAAGCTCAACGAAAACATGGTTTCCGTCGTGATTATCGGCTACGACCGCGAGACCCCGGCCGAGGGCAACGAGGCGGCAGGCCAGGCCGATGCCGTCATGGTGCTCGCGATGGACACCGAAACGGGCAAGATCTCGGGCATCGGCGTGCCGCGCGATTCCATGGTCGATACCGAGCTGTGGGCGGGCAGCGCCTACGCCGGCCAGTCGAAGATGCAGCTGTGCCTGGCCTTCGCCTACGGCGACGGCGGCGAGAAGAGCTGCCAGAACGTGACGACCGCCGTTTCCCGCGCGCTCTACAACATGCCTATGACGTATTACTTCGCCATAGACCTTTCGGGCGTGGGGCCGCTCAACGACGCCATCGGCGGGGTGGGACTCACGCCCTTGCAGACGATTCCCGATACCGACATCGTGGAGGGCCAGCAGACCATTCTTCGCGGCGACGAGGCGCTTCGCTATGTGCGCTGGCGCGATACGAGCGTGTTTACCTCCTCGCTCGACCGCCAGGCTCGCCAGGTTCAATACGTCAAGGCGTTCTTCGCGAAGGCCGTGGCGCAGGCCCAGGGCAACGTGGGCATGTTCGTGGACCTCTACAACACCGCCTCGGAATACTCCATAACAAACCTGGGACTGAACGAATACAGCTACCTGGCCTCTTCGGTGCTCGGCACGGGCGTGAGCGACCTGAGCGTGACGACGCTCGGCGGCGAGGACCAAATGGGCGATGTCTATGTGGAATACATCCTCGATACCGAAAGCGTGTACCAGACCGTGCTCGATGTGTACTACACGCAGATCGACTAGGAGGGGCGTTTATTCGTTTGCTCTGTAGAGCGCCCGTCGGCGGCGCCCGCATGCAGGCCCGATGCTATACTCGCGCATTGTGCGCGGCCCGCCGCGACGCAGAACCGTTATCTGAAAGGCTTCAACCGATATGACCCTGCTCGAACTGCTTCAGCTGCTGAAAAAGCATCTCAAGCTCGTCATCGCGCTGCCCATCGTCTTCGCGCTTGCGACGGGGGTGTACAGCTACCTGTTCATGGCGAACACCTACACCGCGTCTACCAGCCTCTACGTCTTGGTGAAAAACGAATCCACCGCTTCGTCCGCCAGCCAAGACCTCTCGGCTTCGCAGATGATCGCCAACGACGTGTCGACGCTCATCAAGAGCGACACGATTGCGAAAAAGACGGCCGACGCCCTGAAGATGAGCAGTCTGAATGACTACAAGATTTCCGTGACGAGCGAAACCACCTCGCGCGTCATCTCGCTTTCCGTGACGGGCGAAGACCCCGCGAGCACGGCCATCATCGCCAATGAGCTCGCGAAGAACGTCTCGTCGGTTGCCCAGTCGGTCATGAATCTGCAGAGCGTGAACGTGATCGATGAGGCCACCACGCCCGCGTCGCCTTCCGGCCCGAACCGTCCGATGTACACGGCCGTGGCGTTTCTCGCGGGGCTATTCGTGGCCATCGCCATCGTGGTGCTCATGGATATGCTGAACACGCGCGTGCGCGGCGCCGAAGACGTCGAAGAGCTGCTCGGCTTGCCTGTTATCGGCCGCATTCCGTCGATCAAGGGGGCGAAATAACTAATGGCTCGCAAGAAAGGGCAGAACGCCCAAGTCATCCAGAATTCGATTAAGACGCTGCTTGCGAACATCCGCTTCGCAAGCGTTGACGACCCCGTGCGCACGCTCGTGGTGACCTCTTCGGTTCCCAACGAGGGCAAGACGACGATCGCTGCGCAGCTGGCATGCGCCATCGCCGCGGGTGGCAAGAACGTGCTGCTCGTAGAGTGCGACATGCGTCGCCGGTCGTTGGCGAACCTTCTGAACGTGCACGGCGAGGCGGGCCTGCACGCGGTGCTCGCCGACGAGGTGGGCCTGAACCAGGCCATCGTCGCCGTTCCTGCGCAGGAAGGGCTGTATTTCCTCGACGCGGAGCCGCATATTCCCAACCCGGCCGACCTGCTTTCGTCGAAGCGCTTCGGGCGCTTCATCGGCGTGGCAAGCCGCGAATTCGACTTCGTGCTCTTCGACACGCCGCCCGTGGGCACGTTCGTCGACGCCGCCATCCTCTCGACGCTCGTCGATGCTACGGTGCTCGTCGTGCGCGACAACTTCACCAAGCGCGGCCAGGTGAAAGATGCCTACGAGCAGCTTTGCAAGGCCGAGGCCAACGTGATCGGCGTGGTGCTCAACGACTGCGAGGTCGAAAGCTCCGAGTATTACTACGCCTACTACAACAAGCAGGGCAAGCGCGTGAAAAAGCAAGATGCCCAGCCTTTCGAGGCTCCCCAGGATGCCTTCGATGTTGATTCGGGTCAGGCGTTGCCGAAGGTTCCGCGCGGCTCAGGGTTTTAACGGCAAGGCGCCCGCAGGAGACGATGCGGGCGCCTTCTTTTTGCTTTGGCGGTTTCGATAAAAGAAAGGGCCGATGAGGTGAGCGAAGTGCGCGACATACATTGCCATATCCTTCCCGGGGTAGACGACGGCGCGCGCGATTTGGACGAGAGCCTGGCGATGCTCGAGGCGGCGAAGCGCGCCGGCATCACGAGCATCGTGTGCACGCCCCATTGCCGCGACCCCTATTTCGACTACGACGCCATGTGGGACGCCTATGAGCTGCTCGTGGCGCATGCTGATGGCTTCCCTTTGCAGATGGGCTTCGAGGTGAACCATCGCAAGCTCATGAGCCTGGGCATGCAGTGGGCCGACTACCTGCATTTCGACGGCAGCAACGAGTTTCTGCTCGAGCTTTCGAGCAAGTGCACGGCGCGCGATTTCGAGGAATACGAGCGCACGATCTTCGAGCTCCAGGGCAAGGGCTACAAGGTCATCATCGCGCATCCCGAACGCTATCGCGCCATTCAGAAAGATTTGAGTATCGCCGAGCGGCTCGTGAAGATGGGCTGCGCCCTGCAGGCGTCCGCCGACTTCGTGGCGGGCGGTCGCTTGGGCCACGAGAAGCGCCCCGCGAAAAAGATGTTCGACGAGATGCTCTATCGCTATATCGCGAGCGACGCCCATTGCCCCCAGCACTACGAGTATTTCGCGCGCGCCAGACGGGACTATCGCTGCCGCGGCGCGCATGCCTAATTTCGGTAGGTAGCGCTTCTGGTTCAACGTAGAGAGGTTTGGTTCGCCGCGAGCGCTGTCGCGCTTTTAAGGCGGGTTTGGTTGCGCGAACCTGCGAATAGGCCAGGCCAGGCCAGGCTGCCGGCAACTTCTTTGCGTAAAAAGAAGCCGACGCCCTTTTCGGTGCGTCGGCTTCTTCTCGTTTTGGGGCCTTTGGCCTTATACTTAGCTTGCTAAGTAGCTAGCAAGCTATCAATCTAGTCGAGCTTGGCGAATGCCTGCTGCAGATCCCAGATGATGTCTTCGGCGTTCTCGGTGCCGATGGACAGGCGAATCGTGGACTGCGTGATGCCCTGGTCGGCGAGCTCCTCGTCGGTGAGCTGGGAATGCGTGGTCGTGGCGGGGTGGATGGCCAGGCTCTTCACGTCAGCGACGTTGGCGAGCAGCGAAAAAATCTGCAGGCTGTCGATGAACTTCCACGCGGCCTCTTTTCCGCCCTTGATTTCGAACGTGAAGATCGAGGCGCCGCCATTGGGGAAGTACTTCTCGTAGAGCTCATGGTCGGGATGCTCGGGCAGGCTCGGGTGGTTGACCTTCTCGACATGCGGGTCGCTCACGAGGAAGTCGATGACCTTCTTGGTGTTTTCCGCATGGCGGTCGAGGCGAAGCGAGAGGGTCTCGGTGCCCTGGAGCAGAATCCATGCGTTGAACGGGCTGATGCAGGCGCCTTCATCGCGCAGCAAGATGGCGCGCACGTAGGTGGCGAATGCCGCGGGGCCTGCGGCGTCGACGAAGCTCACGCCGTGGTAGCTCGGGTTGGCGTCGGCGATTTCGGCGTATTTGCCCGAGGTCTTCCAGTCGAAGTTGCCGCCGTCGACGATCACGCCGCCGAGAGAAGAGCCGTGGCCGCCGATGAATTTGGTGGCGGAGTGCACGACGATGTTGGCGCCATGCTCGAGCGGGCGGAAGAGGTAGGGGGTGCCGAAGGTGTTGTCGACCACGACGGGCAGGCCGTGCTTCTTGGCGATTTCGGAAATTGCGTCAACGTTGGGGATGTCGGAATTCGGGTTTCCGAGCGTCTCCAGGTAGATGACGGTGGTGTTGTCCTGGATGGCGCCTTCGACTTCGGCGAGATCATGAGCATCGACGAAGGTGGTGCTCACGCCGAACTGGGAAAGCGTATGGGCGAGCAGGTTGTACGAGCCGCCGTAGATGGTCTTCTGGGCCACGACGTGGTCGCCTTTCTGGGCGAGCGCCTGCAGCGTGTAGGTGATGGCCGCCGCTCCCGAGGCCACGGCGAGGCCGGCAACGCCGCCCTCGAGCGCCGCGATGCGGTCTTCGAAGACGCCCTGCGTGGAGTTGGTCAAACGGCCGTAGATGTTGCCGGCGTCGGCCAGGCCGAAGCGGTCGGCAGCATGCTGGGAGTTGCGAAAGACGTAGCTCGTGGTCTGGTAAATCGGCACCGCGCGGGCGTCGCTGGCGGGGTCGGCGCTTTCCTGGCCAACGTGCAGCTGCAGGGTATCGAAGCCGAAGGTATGCTCGGGGTTGTTGACGAACTGGGACATGGTCTTGCTCCTTTGGTAAGCGAAGTCATTACATATATATAAGTACGGATGTGAGCGGATCTCGCGGGAAACTCCCGGCAGGGGATGTATGAATCTACCGGGAGCGAAACATTCGTCTCAGGGGTTTCAAGGGTGGCCTCTTTCGTAATTCCTAATTACCTACTCGGTTTGTCTGTTGAACATACTACGGGCGGGCCCTGGCAGTGTCAATCAGTAAAAACTGGTAGCTAGATATCTGATTTGCAGATAGCGGGAGGGAAGGGCAGGTTTCTGGTGGCGTGAAGTGTGCTTTTCGCCGAAGGCGGGGTGTTCGTATAGATGCGAAAACGCCAGGCTGCGCGAGGCGAGCGGCCTGGCGTTTCGGGCGGGCTCCCTTTATCTGGTGAGCGGGGCGATGGCGCGCACGACGGCATCTGCCGCCTGCCTGGTGAGGTTCGGGTCTTGCACGCGCATGACGAGGGCGCCCTTGAAGCCGTACTCGTTCACTTCGCTGAAAAGCACCTTGGGGTCGGCGGTTACGTGCGAGATGCTTTCGGCTGCCTCTTTCGCGCGCGCGACGATCTCGGCCGAGGTCTTGTCGAGCGCGTTCGCGTCGCCGACCACGCAGAAGGGCACCTTGAACTCTTCCGCGGGCGCGAGCTGCGTGAGCGAGGTCTTCGAGATGACCGAATTGGGGATGACTACCGTTTCGCCGACCTTCGTGACGATGGTGGTATGCCGCAGCCCCACGTCGCTCACGACGCCTACGTCTCCGCCGACTTCGATGTTGTCTCCCGGGCGCACCACGCCCAAAACGGTCATCTGCACGCCGCCGATGAGGTTCGACAGCGTGTCCTGCAGGCCGAGCGAGAGCGCGACGCCGCCAACGCCAAGGGCTGTGACCAGCGCATTCGGGTTAACGCCGAAGCATTTCTCCAAAATGATGCTTCCGCCTATGACCCATACCACGCCCCGGCCGATGTTGATGATGAGGCTCGATGCGGGCAGGGGGTTCTCGGGGCGGTCGAGCATGTGGCGCAGCCCGCGCTTGACCACGTGGGAGCAAAACATGGTCGCCGCCAGAAGCAGCACCGCCCATATGACGGTTTTCAGCCAATCGGTTGCGAAAAACGATTCGATGCCGCCCACGATGTCCATGCGAAGCCTTTCAGATTTCGGTCTTTGCGAGATTTCGCCAATTGTACCCGCGCCGCGCACGCTCCACGAAGCTTTCAGAGCGCCGCCATGCTTTGCCCGCGAAATTGATGAAAAGCATTGCGCCCGCGCGGGCACTTCGAAGGTTATCGTACAATAGGCAGCACATGTGACTTTGAAAGGGGCCCTTATGTCAGAAGAAGCTGCCACTGCCGATAACGGGTACAAATACCATCGCGTTTTGCTGAAGCTTTCCGGCGAGGCGCTCATGGGCGATAACGGTTACGGCATCGATCCGAAGGTCATCGATGAGCTCGCCGAGCAGATCAAGCAGATCGTCGACGACGGTGTGCAGGTGGCCATCACCGTGGGCGGCGGCAACATCTTCCGCGGCGTCGCGGGCAGCGCGAACGGCATGGATCGCGCCCAGGCCGACTACATCGGCATGCTCGCGACGGTGATGAACGCGCTCGCGCTGCAGGACGGCCTTGAGCGCCACGGCGTTTTCTCGCGCGTGCAGTCGGCCATCGAGATGCACCAGGTCGCCGAAACCTACATTCGCCTGCGCGCCATTCGCCATATGGAGAAGGGCCGCGTGGTCATTTTCGCGGCCGGCACGGGCAACCCGTATTTCACGACCGACACCACGGCGGCCTTGCGCGCCTGCGAGATCAACGCCGACTGCATGATGAAGGCCACCAAGGTGGACGGAATCTACGACTGCGACCCCGCGAAGAACCCCGACGCGAAGAAGTTCGACAAGATTAGCTATCTTGAAGTGCTCACCAAAGAACTGCAGGTCATGGATGCCGCGGCCATTTCGCTGTGCAAGGACAACGAGATGCCGCTGCTCGTCTTCGACATGACGACCCCCGGCAATATCAGCCGCATTCTGAAGGGCGAGCCCGTCGGAACGCTGGTGTACTAATCCGTTTGAGCGCGGCCTTGCGTCGCGGCAGAGAAAGGCAAAGCTATGACCGCAGAGATTATGGATTCCGCGAAAGCGGGCATGGAAAAGGCCCTCGGCAATTTGCACGAGGCTTTCGCGAACGTGCGCACGGGCCGCGCGAACGCCATGGTGCTCGACAAGATCCGCGTCGACTATTACGGCGTTCCCACGCCCATCAATCAGATGGCCGCCGTGAAGGCCCCCGATGCCCACATGCTCACCGTTGAGCCGTGGGACAAATCGGTGCTTCGCGCCATTGAGCAGGCGATTCTCGCGAGCGATTTGGGCGTGACCCCCTCGAATGATGGCAGCGTCATCCGCCTGCCATTCCCCGCGCTTACCGAGGAGCGCCGCCGCGAGCTCGTGAAACAGTGCCGCACGTACGCCGAAGAGGCCCGCGTGGCCGTGCGCAACCAGCGCCGCGACGCCAACACGAAGATCGAGCGCGCCAAAAAAGACGCCGAGCTTCCCGAAGATGAGGCTCGCCGCGCCGAAGACCAGGTGCAAAAGCTCACCGACAAATACATCGCCGAAGTCGACGCCTCGCTGAAGAAAAAAGAAGCCGACGTCATGGAGATTTAAAAGTTGAGCTGCTCCGCGAACGGCGGAGCAGCCGACGCTGCGCAGCATCCTGACTCAAGTTGTGGCTCGTGCGCGCCGGCAATTCTGTTCGATGCAAGGAAGACGTGCTTTCGAACGAGGGTCAACGAGCGGGAATCTGGCGAGTGCAGTTCGGGTGAAGTCGAGGCGACGCGTACTTCGGTACGCGAGCCGAAGCCGACGCCGAAATGTGCCGCCAGATTCCCGCGCAGCGCCGACCGCTTCCGCCGTTCGGCAGAACGGCGGAACCTAACCTTTCGAAAATTCAACGGCCAGGGATTGTCGTCGCGATTTCTGGCCGTTGGAATACCCTGTATAGGGTCTATTTCGAAGGAGCTGCCATGTTCCACAAACCTATAGATGAAATGTTCCCGAGCCCGCCTTGCGGGCTTGAGCCTTCTGAGCTCGACGCCGATGCGGTGCCGACGCATGTTGCTGTCATCATGGATGGAAACGGCCGATGGGCCAAAAAGCGCGCCCTCAATCGGTTGAAGGGGCACAAAGCCGGCATCGCCGCCGTGCGCGAAGTCATTCGCGCGGCGAGCGATTGCGGCGTGCGCTTCCTTACCATCTATTCCTTCTCGACGGAGAACTGGAAGCGCCCCGAAGAGGAAGTCGTGGGGCTCATGGACCTCTTCGCCAAAACCATGCTTGCCGAGGTTGACGGCCTCCATGCCGAAAACGTGCGCGTTCGCACGATCGGCGATATCTCCATGCTGCCGCAAGAGACGCGCGATGCCTTCGACAAGGCATGGGAGAAGACGCGCGAAAACACGGGCATGACGCTGCTCGTCGCCGTTAACTATGGCTCTCGCCAGGAAATGCTCCGCGCCGCGCAGCGCTGCGTCGACGCCGCCGTGGTGCGCGCGATGGCGGGCGAGCCCGCGCGCGAGATGACCGAGGAGGAATTCGAGCTCGGGCTCTACACCGCGGGCGTTCCCGACCCCGATTTGGTCATTCGGACCTCCGGCGAGCTGCGCCTGTCGAATTTCCTTCTGTGGCAGGTGGCCTATTCCGAATTCTACGTGACCGACACGCTGTGGCCCGATTTCGACCGGTACGAGTTCCTGCGGGCGCTGCTTTCGTTCCAAAAGCGCAATCGCCGTTTCGGAGGGGTCTAGCTATGCCGGCGCGCAACGAATCGCGCGAGCAAGCGGGCGCTTCCGCCAATCGGGAACGAGTCCGCGCTGCCTCCGAGGGCTCCCGCGGCCTTTCGCAGGAGAGCGGGCCCGGCACGTCTCGCGAGAAGGCTCAGGCCAAATATAAGCAGGTGAAGCAGGCAGCCGTGGCCAAAAAAGACGCGGCCAAGGCGTTCGCCTACGACAAGACTCCCGACAAGCTGAAAAACCCCACCGATCTGCAGGTGCGCTTTCGCACGGGCGCGGTCTATGTGGCGCTGTCGGTGTCGCTCGCGCTTATCAGCGATGTGACCTGTGTGATCATGCTCTGCGTGCTTTCGGGCGTCTGTGCGGGCGAACTGTTCTTCATGCTTCGCAGCGATGCCAAGCTGCCCAACGAGATTCTGGGCATTCTCGCCGCCGTGGCCTATCCCGTCAGCATGTGGCGGCTCGGCCTTTCGGGCTCGCTTTTGGTGACGGGCGCCCTTTTGGTGGCCCTTTTGGTGTGGTACGTCTTCTTCATGCGTGCGCGCGTCGGCGATGTCGGCGTTTCCTTTTTCGGGGCGGCCTACACGGGCCTGCTTCTGTCGAGCCTCATTTTGGTGCGCATGTCGCTTCCGGGAATCTGGGGCGGCGTGCTCGTGTGCGGCGTATTCTGCAGCGTATGGGCCAACGATTCGTTCGCCTACCTGGTGGGAAGCAAATTCGGCAAGCATAAGCTCGCGCCGCGGATTTCGCCGAAGAAAAGCTGGGAGGGCTTCATCGGCGGCCTGGTCGGCTCTATGGCGATTTGGTGCCTGTTCATGCTGATACCCGGCGTTTCCATGGACATCGTTCAGGCGCTTGCCTTCGGGTTGGTGTGCGGGCTTTCCGGCGTGCTGGGCGATTTGGCCGAGAGCCGCATCAAACGCAACTCCGGCGTGAAGGATTCGGGCACCATCATGCCGGGCCATGGTGGCCTGCTCGATCGCTGCGACTCGCTGTTCCTGGCGTCGGTCGCCGCGGCCGTGCTGCTTATCGGGGGAGGGTGCGTTCCCTACGTTTTCTAGGGGAGCGCTGGTCAATTCCGCTGGTCTTGCGCGATAAAACCGCCAGTTCGGCGAAGCAAGATCGCGCGATCGGCCATGCACATGAAGTTGAAAATGCCACGGGCGCTCCCGATGTCTGGATTATGCTCGTCGGGGGCTTCGTTCGCCGACTTTTGCGAGAAAGGAAGTCGAATCATGCCAGAATGCGGCATTCGAAAAATCGTCGTTTTGGGGTCGACGGGCTCCATCGGCACGCAGACCCTCGATGTGGTTCGCCGTCACCCCGACAAGCTCAAGGTTGTGGCGCTCGCCGCGAATTCGAGCGTGGACGCGGTCGTCGCGCAGGCGCATGAGTTCGGCGTGCGCCGCATCGCGTTCGGCCACGCCGAGCTGGCAAGCGACGCGTGCTTGGCGAACGCGCACGGCGGCGTGGAAATCGGCTTCGGCCCCGAGGCCGTGGCGGCGCTCGCTTCCATAGAAGAGGCCGATGTGGTGGTGAATGCCCTGGTGGGAGCCGCGGGCCTTCGTACCAGCTACGAGACTCTGGCGGCGGGCAAGGTGCTCGCGCTCGCCAACAAGGAAAGCCTCGTCGTGGGCGGCGACCTCATCATGCCCATGGCCGCCAAGGTCGATGATGCCCGCCGCGCGGCGGGCATGGCGCCCGCTACGGGACCGGCGGGTGCGCTCATGCCCATCGATTCCGAGCACGGGGCAATCTATCAATGCTTGCTCGGCGAGCGCGCCGAAGAGGTGTCGCGTCTGTGGGTCACGGCGAGCGGCGGGCCCTTCCGCGGGCGCACGCGAAGCGAGCTGCAATCTATGACGGCTGCGCAAGCGCTCAAACATCCCACGTGGAACATGGGCGCGAAGATCACCATCGATTCGTCGACGCTCATGAACAAGGGCCTCGAGGTCATCGAGGCGCACCACCTGTTCAACATGCCGTACGACCGCATCAAGGTGGTTGTGCAGCCGCAAAGCGCTATCCATTCCATGGTGGAATACTCCGACGGCAGCGTGAAGGCGCATCTGGGCACCACCGACATGCGCATCCCGATTCAGTTCGCGCTGAGCTATCCCGACCGTTGGGATGCGCCGGTCGAGCCGCTCGACTTCACGCAGCTCGGCAAGCTTGAGTTCTATCCGGTCGACGAAGAGACGTTTCGCTGTTTCGGCCTTGCTCGTCATGCGGGTGAGGCGGGTGGCACGCTGCCGTGCATCATGAATGCGGCGAACGAGGTGGCCGTGGCGGCGTTTCTGCGCGATGCGTGCGGGTATCTGGACATCGACGGCTGCGTGGGCGCAATCATGGAGGCTCATGAGGCGGGCCAAGGCGGCGGCCTTCAGAGGGTCGAAAGCCTTGATCAGCTCGCGGAAATCGACGCATGGGCGCGCGTGGCTGCGGCGAAATGGCTGGCCGAGCGGGCGAAATAGCGCATCCTCGTCATTTGCCGCTTCCCTGAGGGCGTCAGCCGACTTGTTTGCGCTTTTGTTCGTTTGTCGACAGCATGGCAACGTCCTTTCGCGCTGCTCGCCCGCTTGGCATAATCGAGCAGAAAACAATCGGCCCCGAAGAAAGGCCTTTCATGGACGTCCTCTTGATGGTTCTCTACATCGTCATCGTGCTTTCCGTGCTCGTGTTCATCCACGAGGGCGGGCATTTCCTCGCCGCGCGCGCCTTTGGCGTTCGCGTGACGGAATTCATGATCGGCCTTCCAGGGCCGAACGTCGGTTTCACCTGGCGAGGCACGAAATTCGGCGTGACGGCGGTGCCTTTGGGCGGCTATGCCAAAGTGTGCGGCATGGAGCCGGGCGAGGAAAACCCGCATTTAGAGGAGGCGCTCGCCTATGCCTATGCGAACGGAACCGTCTTCGCCGACGACGTTGCCGAGGCCATGGGCATCACGCTCGACGAGGCGGTCGATGCGCTCTACGTGCTGGAAGAGTGGGGCTGCTTGGTTGGCCCGAAAAAGACCGACGAGCACAATGTTTTTCGCACGCGAGCCGTGAAAGACAAAAAGCGCGGAATCGATTTCGCCGAGGGTTCGCCGCGCGCGTTTGACGATGCTCACGAGCTCTACCTGGAGCAACGCGCGCAGACCTATCGGGCGCTGCCGTTTTGGAAGAGGTCGGTCGTTCTGCTCGCGGGCATTTTCATGAATTTGCTGTTCGCCATCGTGGCGTTCGTACTCATCTATTCGGTGTTCGGCATCGACATGGTCAACGACGCGGGCGAGGTGGTGCGCCACGTGAACGTCGATGTGGGCACGGCGATCAGCGCCGGGTTCAACTACATCGGCATGGTCGTGGTTGCGGTCGCGGGCCTGTTCAATCCGCAGACGGCTGCGGACACGGTTTCGAATTCGACGAGCGTCATGGGCATGGCGGTGCTTTCGAAGGAATACGCCGACGCGGGCCCGCTGGAGTTCCTCTTCTTCATGTCGATGATCTCGGTGTCGCTCGGCATCATGAACCTGCTGCCGATACCCCCGCTCGACGGTGGGCGTTTCGTGATTGAGATTTTCCAGAAGCTCACGAAGCGCAAGGTGGGATACAAGGCGATGAACGCCATGACCATGGCGGGTATGGCGCTGTTCATAGGCTTTTTCGTGCTCATGCTGAACCAAGATATCCAAAGGTTCATCTTCGGAAATTGGTAGCGCCCGCGCAAGCCACGCCCGCGTAAGACACATCTACGCTAGGTTGACGCTCCGTGCAAAACGAGCCTGCGCGGGGCGGCCTGCGTGAGACGAGCCTGAGTGAGACGTGTTCGTGCGGGACCAGTGCTCGCCTGTACTCTCTCATACTCACCTGGGAAAACGCTGGCCAATTCCGCCGTTCGTCGCTCACGGAAGGCGCGGATTCGCCTGGGGTTTGACGGTGGTAGCCGTTAGATTCTTCTGTCAGTGTGGTCACCGTTGGCTTGGCTGTTCGGGAAGGCTGATGAGGTCCTGGGGCGGCGGTGGGGTTTTGCCTCGGAGCCGCGCGCCGGTTACCTCCCTAGACCGAAAACGCCCATCCTCCTTCTGGGTTCTTGCTATCCTCATTATGGAAGAGAGTGGCAATGGGAAATGGAAGGGCTTCATGGCAAAGAAGAAGGAAACGGGCGCGGGGATAGGGTGCCTGTATCTGGTTGGCATATTACTTTTGATTGGCGTCGCTATCGTCGTCTTGGGCTATGCCGCGTGCATCGCGGTTGGCGTCGGGCTTTGGCTCAGCATCCGTTTTTGCTGGCGGCTCTTGATGCAAAAGTCTCCTGAAAGCGAATTGATCAAGAAGGGATTGGCCATTTCCCCGCTTATGCGCAACATCCTGGGAGCCATTCCCTGCATCCTTATGAGCGTCGTTCTGATCTGCGGATTTTCGGGATGGCTGGGCTCGAGCAAGAGCTCCACGAGTACGGAGGCGTCCACGAAGACCTCCGTCGAGCAGCCTGCGAGCGCTGGCAGCAGTCAGAACGAGGACAAGGAGAAGAAGGCTGGCGTCGAGAAATCGTCTTCGAAGGCAGCCGAGGTGACCGCGGCGTTCGACTACTCTGCGGTGCCTGCCTACAGCGGCAGCGCTTCGGTGCAGATGAACGGCAATGTGCCGTATTTCAGCGCCGCGGAGATTCAGTACGCCAAGGACAATCCTGGGTTCGAGATCTACGGTGACCAGGACAAGTTGGGGCGCTGCAGCGCCGCCTGGGCGAGCGTGGGAACCGAGACTATGCCCGCCGAGGGCGAGGAGCGCGGCGAGATTGGGCAGGTCAAGCCCTCCGGTTGGCAGACCGTCAAGTACGATTCCATGCCGGGCAAGTACCTGTATAACCGTTGTCACCTTCTAGGATGGCAGCTGACCGACGAGAACGCCAACGTCAAGAACCTGATTACCGGCACGCGCTCGCTGAATACCGACGGCATGCTGAAGTATGAGGATGACGTCGCATCCTACGTCAAGCGCACCGGCAACCATGTGCTCTACCGCGTGACCCCAGTTTTCGTTGACGACGAGCTTCTAGCGCGCGGCGTTTTGATGGAGGCTCTCTCGGTCGAGGACGACGGAGCGGGGCTCTCGTTCTGCGTGTGGGCGTACAACGTGCAGGCCGGCATCACGATCGATTACACCGATGGCACCTCCTCCGAGACGCCGCTACTGCCTGCTGGCGATGAGGGCTCAGCCGATGATGCGGCCGCCGCCGAGGAGTCTGCTCCTGCTGCCGAGGGGCAGACGCACACTTATATCCTGAATACCAGTACTGGCAAGTTTCACCTTCCTAGTTGCAATCAGATCAAGAAGATGAAGGAAGCCAACAAGAGCGAGGTGGAATCCACGCGATCCGATATGATTGCCAACGGCTATTCGCCTTGCGCGAAGTGCAACCCGTAGAGGCGTGCGCTGCGTTGCGGACCTTCGAGAAGGTTGACGGAGCTCGGTGTAGTTGGGGATAGTGAGCTCGTGACGGGGCAACCTCCGTTTCCTTTCCTGAGAGTTGGCGCTCTTTTCGAGTTTCCGATGGCGCGGCGGGCGGGTCTTCGACTCTAACCCACTCGTCGTGCCGCATTGTTGAAAACCCTAGATGGCATTCGCATCGCGAACGGCTCGCACAGCGAACTCCGAGATGCGCAAAGGAACCTGCAGGGACCGTCTTGCGTGGTCTCTTGCAGAGTTCTGTTAGGCGAGTGGGGAAGCAGTTTTGACCTGCGGTAATATCTTCTATGGTCCTATGTGGCTTATATGGCTCCATGGTTTCAGCTTGGCGTTTCCTTGGCGGTTTTCTCTGCGAATTTTTGACTTGATAGATTCGAGTCGAGACTCGTGCGCCTGCGGCGCTCTTCGAATCTTTCATTAACGACTTGCGCTTTCGCGGCAAGCATCAAGGAAAAGCGAAGGAAAATTCGTAGGAATCAATAGCGATGCGCGAGCGAAAAGCAAGCGAAGCGCGAGAAAATTCCCTGCGGAGCGTAAAGCTTCTGGCAAGGTTTCGTCGGTATCCTTCGTCGCATGGACGATATGATTATCTGCGGAGAATCCGCCTTCCGATACTACCGCACGCCGCCGCAAATCTTGGCGCTCTATCCTGAGCTGCGCAAACCGCGCAATAGGTACGACTCGTTTTCCGCACAGCCATTGAGTTCCGATGTGTTCGGGGGCTGCGTGCATACGCTCGTATTCGACCAGGCTTCACGGACATGCTCGCGAAGCACCGTCCAACATCTCTGGAGCGGCGAGCTGCCAATGGGCCATATTCGCGAAACGCCGCATGGCGCTCGCATCGTCTCGCCCGAGCTCGCTTTGTTCCAAATGGCGTCGTCCCTTTCCGTCGTGAACTTGGCAATGTCGATGTACGAGGCCTGCGGATGGTTTTCCGTGTGCCGTATTCCGAGGCGGCTGGGGGAGCGCGAAGTGTCGAATGCGGAGCAGAGTTTGCCATTCGGCATGCCGTGGCGCAGAACTCGCAGCTCAGAGGGCAAACCGTCAGATTTATGGCAGCGTCCTCCTTTGGTCGACTTCGCCGACCTTGTTTCATTTGAATCGTCGGTTCGCGGTCGCCGCGGCTCGGTTCGCTTTTCTCGTGCGCTTTCCATGGTTACGGGCTGCGTCGCTTCGCCTTTCGAGGCCCAGGTTTCGCTTTTGCTGTCGCTTCCTCGGAAATGCGGCGGCGAAGGGCTTTCCTGTTTCGAGAATAACGCCGAAATTCGGATGAGCAGGTCTGCCCAGTTAACCTCTGGTCTTGCGAAATGCTATGTCGACCTGTTGTTTCCCAGCAGGGAAAATGGGAGATCCGTGGCTCTCGAATGCCAAGGAAGAGTTGCGCATGGGCTCGGTGGCTTCTCGTTTGGAGATGCGAATCGGATGCTCGCGCTTGAGACTATGGGAATCGATGTGATCCCCATCACCTACGAGCAAATTGCCAATCCAGAGCGCTTTCGGACGGTAGTTCGATTGATTTCCGAGAAAACGGGCCAGCGCCGCCTTCCCAAAACGGAGTTCCTGCTGAAATCGGAGCGTAAGTTGCGCGCGGAGATCTTCATAGACTGGGCCGATCTTGGATTGGGCCGCAATCCGGGGCGTTGATCCCTGACTTTTGGGTCGGTTTCTAAAATATCCTATGCCAAATGAGTAGCTAGAATTGATTCCGAATACTAGCCATCGGGCGGTAGCTTGTTGACCTGGCATTATGCAAATTACTTGCTGGAGTGTAGTCGGCCGAGTCTGTTTTAGCTACTCATTTGGCATATGATACAAAAGATATCCCAATTACATTTCGGGTCCAGTTGAGCGGGACTGTGTATTTTACCTTGGCTGAAGAAACACCGACTAATATTGCCCGCCTCGCACGCACACGGTGGCATGCGGAATGCTCGATTCCTATTTACCCACGCCATTGGGCGTGTTTTACTTTCGTCTCTCGCGAGTTCGCCGCGAACTTGCGGCGCAAGACGGCTTTAATTGGCGCTTCCTTGAAGCGCCTGTTGGGTATCCGAGACTGCTGCGGATTGATTTTCGCTGTTAGCCGAATACTCGTAGCGTGAACGAAGTTTTCGCAGTTGGTAGGACGGGCGCGCAAGCGCCCGTCCTACGTTTTCCCAGTTCGGTCTGGTTCGGGACTTGTTGGTTGTGGCGCTCGGGTGGGTTTTGAGCACGGCTCCGCCAGTCCGTCCAGGTCAGATTTCGGACTCAATCGGACGGGCTACAACACCGTGCTCGGTTCAAGCTTCCACTAGCAGTAGAAGGCTACAGGATTTGCATAGGGCCAATATAACGCCAGTTTGGCGACTGGTGCTGCGAGAAACGAGCTACTAAACAGTTCGCAGTCGAAGGCTCGTTTCCGCACTCATCCGTGCGTGTCCCGATGAGTACGAGAACGAGAGCTAAGTGTTCGGATGAACTTGCGGATCAATCTGGGTTTGCCGCGCATGGCAAAACTGCGCTGCTGGGGCTTTGGTGTGGCGATGGTCGCGCAGGGGGCGTAAAATCAAACAGTTATGCCCGACCAAAAGGGGAATTAATGCAAGCTTATGAAACGAATATGCCCGCTGGCGCCATGACGCCGGCGACCGTGGGCGTTCGTCCCAATCAGCGCACACGACAGGTGAACGTCGGCGGTGTGCCTCTGGGTGGCGGGGCTCCGTGCGTGGTGCAATCGATGCTCAATGCTCCCGCCGATGATGTTGAGGCGAACCTGCGCCAGATTCGCGCGCTGGAATCCGTCGGTTGCGAAGTGGTGCGCATGGCCATTCCGCGGCGCGCCTACCTGGGACAATTTGCCGAAGTGTGCGCGAAAAGTCCGCTTCCCGTGGTGGCCGATGTGCATTTCGACGCAGGCATCGCCATCGAGGCGGCCCGCCGCGGCGCGGCGAAGCTGCGCATCAATCCGGGCAATATCGGCGGTTGGGAGAAAACCGACGAGGTCATTGAGGCGGCTCGCGCGGCGAACATCCCCATTCGCGTGGGCGTGAACGCCGGCTCGCTCGACGACGCGCTAAAGGCTCGTGCTGACCTGACGTTGCCCGAAAAGCTCGCCGCGTCGGCGGTCGAATACGTGCGGCATTTCGAGGAGCGCGATTTCGGCGACGTCGTGGTCTCGGCGAAGGCGCACGACGTGCAGGCCACTATCTCAACCTATCGCGCGCTCGCGCGCGAAATTCCCCAGGTGCCGCTGCATATCGGCATCACCGAGGCGGGCACGCTTTTGCAGGGCGTCGTGAAATCGGCAAGCGGCCTGGGCATTCTTCTGAACGAGGGCATTGGGGATACGATGCGCATCTCGCTGACCGATGAGCCTACCGAAGAGGTCCGCGCCTGCTGGATGCTGCTTTCCGCCCTCGATTTGCGCCGTCGCGGCCCCGAAATCATCAGCTGTCCTACATGCGGGCGCTGCCAGGTTGATCTCATCGGCCTTGCGAAGCAGGTCGACGAGCGTTTGGCGAGCTGCACGAAACCTGTGAAAGTCGCTGTGATGGGGTGCGTGGTGAACGGTCCGGGCGAGGCGGCCGATGCCGATTTGGGCGTGGCATGCGGCGCGGGCTCGGGCGTCGTCTTCAAGCGCGGAGAAGTGCTGCAGAAAGTGGGTGAGGGCGAAATCGTCGATGCCCTTATGGACGAACTCGATCGCCTTTCGTAGAGCGCAGCCAGCTTCGCTTGATACGGGTTGCGCTCGCGGGGAGGAAGTCCTAGTGCGTCGAGGGAGGCATTGACCAATTCCGCCAGTCTCGCCCGCCTGCGGTGACGCGTGGAAAGCACGAGAATCGTTTCACCACGTCAGTGGGCGCATTCGGTTTTCGCTTCCCGCGCATTTGCGGCGAGTTTTCGATGCGGGGCGGCGTTGATTGGCGCTGCCCTTGCGTTTCGGCTGGGCGATTCCGATTTTCGGCAACGCCGTCTTAGCTGGATTGCTCTGGCGTGATGGACGGCCTTTCCGAAGGCGGGGTTTCTGCGAAGCCTTCGCCAGAGCGCCGCTTCGTGCCCATGCTGCGCTAGAATGGCCAGGCGTTAACGTGCGCCGCGGGCGAGTTCCGCAGGCGATTGGTAGATAGGAGCCTTAAATGGCAAACATTCGCAAACAGCCCGTGCTGCATATGAGCGACATCTATGCGCCGACGCTGAAGGAGGATCCCTCCGATGCCGATATCGCATCGGCGAAGCTTTTGACGCGCGCCGGCATGATTCGCAAGGAAGCCGCCGGTCTGTATTCGTTTTTGCCGCTCGGCATGCGCGTGCTGAACAAAGTGGAGGCCATCATCCGCGAAGAGATGGATTCCCACGGCGGCCAAGAGATTCTGATGCCGTTCGTGCAGCCCGCCGAATTGTGGAAGCGCTCGGGCCGCTGGCCGGTGTACGGTAAGGAGCTGCTGCGCGTGACCGACCGCCACGACAACGAATTCTGCCTGGGTCCCACGCATGAGGAAGTTGTCACCGACCTGGTGAGCAACGAGCTGCGCAGCTATAAAGACCTGCCGAAGAACCTCTACCAAATACAGCTGAAGTTTCGCGACGAGCGCCGCCCGCGTTTCGCGCTGATGCGCGGCCGCGAGTTCATCATGAAAGACGCCTACAGCTTCGACGCCGACGAGGCGGGCCTCGATAAAAACTACGCCCTCATGCGCGAGGCGTATACGAATATGTTCGACCGCATGGGCTTCGATTACCGCATCGTCGTGGCCGATTCGGGCCAGATCGGCGGCAACGCGTCTGAGGAATTCATGGTGCTCGCCGCCGCGGGCGAGGCTGAACTCGTGCAGTGCTCCTGCGGCTATGCGGCCGATGTCGAGGCGGCCGCCGCAACGCCGCACCCCGTGGCGTATGGGGCCGAAGCCCTTACGAAGATCGAGACGCCGGGCGTGCATACCATCGAGGAGCTGGCCGCATTTTTGGGCACGACGAGCAACGCCTGCGTGAAGGCATTTTCGTGCAAGGCCGAAGACGGCGGCATCTGGGTGCTGTTCGTGCCGGGCGATTACGAGGTCAACGAAGTGGCCGTTGAACATCTGCTCGGCCAGTTCCAGCCGCTCACCGACGAGGAAATGAAGGAAGCGGGCCTCGTGAAGGGGTCCATGGGCCCGGTCGGTTTGCCCGAAGGTGTGAAGGTCGCCGCCGACGAGAGCCTGCGCGCCATCGAGCGCTGGCTGGTGGGCGCGAACGCCGACGGCTTCCATTATGCGGGGGCCAAGCAGGGCGAGGATTTCTCGGTGGATGCATGGACGAGCCTGTGTTTGGTAAAGCCTGGTGACGCATGCCCGAAGTGCGGCGCGCCGCTCGAGCACGCGCGCGGCATCGAAGCCGGCCAGATCTTCAAGCTGGGCACGAAATACTCCGAAGCCATGGGCGCCACGTTCATGGGCGAGGACGGTTCTGAGAAGCCGTTCATCATGGGCTGCTACGGCGTGGGCGTCACCCGCACGGTAGCCGCGGCCGTTGAGCAGTGCCACGACGATGCGGGCATCATCTGGCCAGTTGGCATAGCGCCTGCGCACGTGTGCGTGATTCCGCTTTCCGCCAAGCCTGATGAGGTTACCGAAGCCGCTGCGAAAATCGCCGATGAGCTGGCCGCCGCCGGCTGGGAAGTGGTGCTCGACGATCGCAACGAACGCGCTGGCGTGAAATTCGCCGATGCCGACCTTATCGGCTGGCCGGTGCAGGTCGTCGTTGGCAAGCGCGGCCTGCAAAACGGCGAGGTCGAAGTGAAGCCCCGCGCGACGGGCGAAAAGTGCTCGGTCGCGATCGAAGGCGCGCTCGCGGCGGTCGAAGAAATCCTGGGGGCCTAAAGGTATCTGGGCAAATGTGGGACCGGTCTCATCAAGCTTGCTCGATGCTCTCTTGGTCCCATCTTCCGTTCCGCCTAACCTGAATGCTTGCTTCGCTTACATCTTGCCAGTACTCGCCGTAGATTTTCCATTGCATCTTCGGCATGTCTGGCGTGATGGTCTCGTCGCTGCCCGGATTTATCGACAGGTTCAGATTGACGTGCGGCCTTCTGCGGCGTCCCCCGATGAGGTAATTTATGTGGGCCTGCGTTATCGCTCTTCCGGCAATCGAGCCGCCCGTCAGCTGAACCTGGATATACCCGTCCTTCATTGTCCAGGCATTGCCGCTGGCGGCAAGGGGCTCCAGGGAGTCGTCGCGCTCAAAGCTCAGGTCAACGCCGAATATTTGACGTTTCCAGTAGCCAAGGTCATCGCTTTCCATCGAGGCGACGTACCCCAAAAGGCATGCGCCTCCAAGGGCGAAGAAAGTGCGCCTCGTTATCTTCTTTTTGCCGGGGCTTGTTTGCGGTCTTCGAGAATCCGCGGGATCGAAGGACTTCCATAGGATGCGGCATGCCGTGGCGAAGTCGATGCCGCCGACGAAGAAAGTGAGAATGGCGATAATCTGCAGGCCCGTGGCTACGAAGGCGACAAATATCGCCATAGACGCGATAATCAGCGCTATGGCGATGTTTCGCCATAGCTGGGTTTTTCTCTCTGTGAGGATGAGCGTGTTGATGAGCATCGTCGTTCCGCATGGGAGACAGAACCATCCCAGGAATTCAATTCCGTGCAGTACGTTTACCAGCGTATCGCCCGACCCATAACCGCCGAAGACCCACACCGCCAACGCAACCAACGGCACGAAGAGGCCGATACAAATCCAAATTCCTATCTTCAGGGCTCCTCGCGACCAGAGCTGGCAGAGGAGGCCCTCCGATGCCGTGGCTCCGCCAACAACCCCGAGAAACCCAACAAAACACGCGAGGGCTGTATCCAAATTCACCGCTTCGTACCGTCCTGTCTTTTTGCCGCCTTGCTCAATGCTCCTCGCGGTTTAAACGAGGCTCATGCGTTTCGGGTGTGTGGGCGTGCGGACTCGCCGCAGTTCCTATTTCATCATAAGATGCATGAACTGCCTCTTCGGACATGCGAAGAATCGGCCAGCGTTACGGCAGCGCCTTTTTAGTGATCGATTTATCGAAGCTTAAGATGGCATGCCCCATTCGGACATTTCGGGCGAGCATCATGCAATCAGTGAAGTCCATGCTCGTCGAGCCGAAATAGCGAACGGCGAGCCTGATTTCTGGCTTTTCGGGGGCGTTCACGTCGTCGAGGAACCAGTCGAGCACGCGCGCCGTAACTGAGCGCGGCACGCGGTAGACATCTCGCAGCACAACGCATACGCGCGTGATGATTTCCGGATATACGTAGGCCTCGCCGTTTGCGATGACGTCCGCAACTTGCTGCGCCTGATGCGCATTGTCTTTCAGGAGATAGCGCAGAATCGCCGTCTCGTCGAGAATCGTCGCCATGTTCCACTACTTTCTTCCGTATTCGTCGAGCGAGGAGACCCACACATCTCGCTCGAGGCCTCGCTTCGTGGGGCTCGCGAAGATATTCAACGCACCAAACGCCTTGAGATTTCCCGACGGACGCTCGGAGCGTGGGTCGAATGGGAGCTGCTGCTCGCTCACGGTCTTCGCCAGAAACATGCGCACGGCTTCCGACGAGCTGATTCCAATGCCAGAGAATACTTCTTCCGCGGCTTTCTTCAAATCGGGGCTGATTCTCACCTGCAAAAGGGCGTCTTTAGCCAATTCGTCTATCCTCGTTACTCGTAATCCATCATAAAATGTAATGACATTATACTACACTCTAAACGGTAGTTTCGCGGCCATCAGAAAACGATTTCGCCAGTATTTTTCAGAAGTTAAACGCATTGTCGTGAGCTTTTCACACATGCGACACCATATGCGACGAGGCTGTCTCCTTTTTGACAAGGATTCCGCCCATCGCCTGGTCGCTATTTGCAAAATGCCTGTACACAAGTTTGTTAATGGCTATAATTCGCACCGTGGGGGCCGTTTTGCCGCGGCTTAAAAGCTCAAGGTGGGGAGGCGTCATGGCTTCGTCGTGCACTGTGGAAGAACTCAGGTCGGATTTCGATCGCATCGCGCAGCAAGTTGAGGAATCTGGCGACCCAGTATTCATCAATCGGGGCGGATGCTCGAGCGTCGCTTTGGTCGACGTCGACTCATATTTGCAGGATATGCAGGCATTACGCGAATTCAGGCGCATCTTTGAGGAAGGTCCGAAAGGCAAGCCGCTCGGCGAATAGCCCATGCGCCCAAGAAGAAATCGCACATCTGGCAAGCGCCCCGGCAGCGATGCTGGGGCGCTTTTTCGTTCAGGAGGGCGATTGCGTGCCCAAAACACGAACCCCCGCGAAGCCTATCTGCCCCATAGGATTTAATGAGGTGGGTTCCCCTCGATTTCGGCTCGTACATTTCGAAAAAAATTTCTTGAAGAAATTGTGAAACGAGTCTACCCTAAAGAAAAGTCGGTCCTGCGTCGCGCCGGGAAGGAGCGGGGGCATCTGAAGCAGGCGGGCCAGGGGCGGCGAACGTTGAAAAAGGGGAAGCAAAGGGGGAGGCATCTATGGGCAATAAATTCGTCATTGCCGATCCGCGCAAATGCATTGGCTGCAAAGCCTGCATGGCCGCATGTCTCGTGAAGCATTTCGTGCCGGGCGATATGCCCGTTGCCCGGTTGAACGTCGTCGAGGCCGCAGGCCGCACGGCTCCCATCGTGTGCCATCACTGCGAAAACGCGCCGTGCGCGAACGCATGTCCCACCAGGGCGCTTTACAACGAAGGCGACCGGGTGGTGGTCCGCATGGAGCGCTGCATCGGCTGCAGGAGCTGCGTCGTGGCGTGCCCCTACGGGGCCGTGAACGTGGTTTCGCGTTTCGACTCGGGCAACCTCGGCGGCATCCGCGTGGGCGCGGCGCAAAGCGCCACCGTCATCAAATGCGACCGCTGCGTCGATCGCGCGCAAGGCCCGGCATGCGTCGAGGCATGCACGTCGAAAGCCCTGATGATCGTCGATTCCGACGACATCGAGGCGAATACCAACAACCATCGCGCGGCGGCGGCCGCGGTGTTGGCATAAGCAGGGCCCGCCGTACGAAGCGGCGGCAGGGGAAAGAAAGGGGGAGACTCATGGAGAAGCACATGGTCGTGTGTCCGTACTGCGGCACCGGCTGTAAGTTCAACCTCCTCGTCGAAAACGAGCTCGTCGTGGGGGCTGAGCCGCTCAACGGTCTCACCAACGAGGGCTTTCTGTGTCTGAAGGGGTGGTTCGGCTACGACTTCATCAACGACACGAAGATCCTCACTCCTCGAGTGTTGCATCCCATGATGCGCGAGGAGAAGGGCGCGCCGCTCAAGCGCGTCTCGTGGGATACCGCCCTCGATTTCGTCGCGAGCAAGCTCACCGAAATCAAAGAGAAATACGGCCCCGACTCGATTTTCGTCACGGGCTCGTCCCGCGGCACCGGCAACGAATCCAACTTGGCGGCGCAGCGTTTCGCCCGCGCCTGCATCGGCACGAACAACATCGACAACTGCGCCCGTGTTTGAC
>CAVHFS010000004.1:0-39395 GCA_963635715.1 Subdoligranulum sp. CAG:314
TACGGCTGAGTTCGAGAAGGAAAGCTAAGTGTTCGGATGAACTTGCAAATCAACCGCTTGCATCTG
Organism: Subdoligranulum sp. CAG:314; assembly: GCA_963635715.1. Classification (GTDB taxonomy): domain Bacteria; phylum Actinomycetota; class Coriobacteriia; order Coriobacteriales; family Eggerthellaceae; genus Slackia. The sequence continues at coordinate 67 of CAVHFS010000004.1, forward strand.
ATTTGCTTGACGCGGCAAAAATCGATCATGTGCCCTGTTCTATCTTGAAATTCCATGGCAAGCTTGCATGTAAATGTCCGCTGTTTACATCGGAGAAAGAAGGATTTGTTTCTGCCCACAGGTTTTTTTCTGGACCCTTTGAGATACGAGACATGCTCGAATTTGCGGCGAAACATGGTGCCGAGGAAAGCTTCCGCGAAATGGTGGTCATGGATGCCGTGATGGCGAACGTCGATCGTCATGCGGGCAATTACGGCTTCCTTGTCGATAACGATACGGGAGAAATTCTGCGTATGGCGCCGCTGTTCGATCACAATATGGCATGCCTGCCCATGATGATGGAGATGGACGACTTCGACGAATACGTGAACAATATTGGTCCGAAAATCGGTACCGATTTCGTAGTCATCGGTCGCGCTCTGCTCACCCCGAAGATTCGCGCGAAACTCGTCGACCTGAAAGATTTCGAGCATACCGACCCCGGTTTCGATTATCCGAAATGGAAACTCGACGCCGTGAACAAGCTCAAGAACCGCATGGTCGATGCCCTGTTGAAGTAATCGTCCGTGGGACAAAGGGTCAGGCCCTTTGTCCCACTTTTGCGTTACCATAGACAAACTCGTTTGCGCTTCGATTCTGGGCCGCGGTCGCGGCCCTTTTCTGTATGGAAGGATTCTCGAATGGGAATGCAGGTGAATTCGACGCTGCCCGAGCCGGCGCAGCTGAAAGAGGAATTTCCGCTGACGTCCGAACTTCAGGCGCTCAAGGCTGCGCGCGACGCCGAGATTCGCGATGTCTTCACGGGCGCATCCGACAAGTTCCTGGTTATTGTGGGCCCGTGCTCGGCCGATAACGAAGATGCCGTCTGCGAATATACAAGCCGCCTGGGAGAGCTTGCCCGCGAGGTTGGCGATAAGCTGCTCATTATCCCGCGCATCTATACGAATAAGCCGCGTACGACGGGCGAGGGCTACAAGGGCATGCTCCATCAGCCCGACCCCGAGGCGGCGCCCGACTTATTCGCCGGCATCCAAGCCATTCGACGCATGCATATTCGCTCGATGGGCGAAAGCGGCCTTACCGCTGCCGACGAGATGCTCTACCCTGAAAACCGCAGCTATCTCGACGACATTCTGAGCTATGAAGCTGTGGGGGCCCGTTCGGTCGAAAATCAACAGCATCGCTTAACGGCAAGCGGCATGGATATTCCCGTGGGAATGAAAAATCCCACGTCGGGCGATCTTTCGGTGATGCTGAATTCGATTGTCGCGGCACAGCACGGCCATAATTTCATCTATCGCACGCAAGACGTGACCACCGATGGCAACCCGCTGGCTCATGCGATTCTGCGCGGCGGCGTGGACAAGTACGGTACCACGCATCCGAATTACCACTATGAAGACTGCATTCGCCTGTGGAAGATGTATTCCGAAAAGGGTCTGGCTAACCCCGCGGTGGTGGTTGATGCGAACCATTCGAATTCAGGCAAGCAGCACAAAGAGCAGATTCGTATCGTGGGAGAAGTGCTGCACAATCGCAATTACAATGCTGACCTGCGTAAGCTGATCAAAGGCGTGATGATTGAAAGCTACCTGGTGGAGGGCCGTCAGGATATTTCAGAGCATATGGAATACGGCAAGTCGATCACCGACCCATGTTTGGGATGGTACGATACCGTGAGCCTTATCTATCACATTGCCGAGAAATGCTAGGGAAGGAATCGCGGTATGAAGACCATCGCGCTTATTGGCGGCATTGGGTCGGGGAAATCGACCATCGCGCATATGTTTGCCGAATTGGGCGCGGGCGTTATCAACTTGGATGACGTGGGGCATTTCGTGCTCACAACCCCTGGCGTGAAATACGACATCGGTCGCACGTTCGGCGCATCGGTGTTCGACGAAAAAGGCGAGGTGGTGCGCAGCCGTTTGGCCGCCGAGGCGTTCGACACGCCCGAGCACACCGAATGGTTGAACGCAATTACGCATCCGGTGATTATGAAAGAATGCCGCCGTCGCATTGGAGAATTGGGCCAACTGCATGATGTGGTGGTAGTCGAGGTCACTACGGGCGTCACCAGCAAGCGCGACGTTTGCTGGGCCGATTTCTTGGTGGCCGTGACGGCGCCGGCGTGCGTGCGCATGGATCGCGCCTGCGCGCGCGGCAAGCAGACCGCCGCCGATGTGAGCCGTCGCATCGCGCTGCAGCAAACCGACGCGCAGCTTTCTGATTTGGCCGATTTCACCATTAACAACGGTGGTGACTTAGAATCGGCAAAAGCCGAGGTCAAACGTGTGTACGATACGCTGACGAGCGCGAATTCCCCGTTGGGGGAGGCTTAGGCGTACATGCAGTCTAAAGGCGAGGATTCCCAAGAGCGAAGCACATCGATACTCGATGCGCAGCAGCTTAGCGCGGTGTGCGAATCTCGGCTGTTCGAGGGCATTTCCACCAACGAAGCAAGCGCTATGCTGCGCTGTCTGCATGCGCACGTATGCCATGCGCAAAAGGGGTCGGCGGTGCTTCGGCAAGGCGAGACGGTGCGCGAAGTGGGCTTGCTTTTGTCGGGCGATTTGCTGCTTGTGAAGGAAGACTTTTGGGGAGCGCGCTCTTTGGTGTCGCGCATCGGTCGCTCTGGCGTGTTCGCCGAGGCGGTTGCATGTTTGCCCGACGCGACTTCTGAAGTCACGGTCGAGGCCGCGAGCGATGCCGAGATCTTATTCATGGATATGGGGCACATTATGTCGCCCTGTTCGGCGAACTGTCCTTTCCATGTGCGGCTTATGCAGAACTTGCTTGCGGTGGTTTCGCGCCGCGCGATGTTGCTGGTCGAAAAAATTGGCCACGTGGCGAAGCGAACCACGCGCGAAAAGCTGCTCTCGTATTTCTCGAGTCAGGCCCTAAGCGCGCACGACGCGGAGTTCTCCCTCGCGTTTTCGCGACAGCAGCTTGCCGACTATCTGTTCGTTGACCGCTCGGCCATGTCTCGCGAGCTGAGCGCCATGGTGCGCGATGGGCTTATCGAAATTTCCGGCAAGCGCGTGCGTCTTTTGAAAGAGGCTCCTGACTGCTTGTGACGCTTGCTTCATATGTTGCAAATGCAACAGAAATAATCTGGAAAACGCGCTGTAATGAACCCACTGTTCTTGCCGAGTTATCGGCCGAATGCAAAGGGGTTTCATATGGAGTGCAATGCTATGTTCTGCGCGCAATGCCAGGAAGCTGCTGGCGGGGTCGCCTGTACGAAGGCTGGCGTGTGCGGCAAAACGCCGTCGATGGCGCACTTGCAAGACGTTTTGCTCGATGCGGTTGCGGGCTTGGCTGCGGCGGCCGTGGCTGCGCGCGGTGTTGGATCGGCCTTCGACGAGCAACGCGTTGCCCGCTTGGTGAACGGCGGTCTGTTCTTCACGATAACCAATGTGAACTTCGACGAGGATGCCGTTCGTGCCCGCATCGACGAAACGTTGGCTGTGCGTGACGAAATTGCGTCTACGGCGCAGCAAGCCGGTGCCTCATTGCCGCCTATAGCGCAGAGCGATGTGAAGGCGCAGCCTGCGCCATATATGCTGCAACCTGCCGACGAAGATATCCGCAGCCTTCGCCAATTGGCCGCATTCGGATTGAAGGGCATGGCCGCCTACCTTGAGCACGCCTCGGTTTTGGGCTGTGATGATGCCGCTTTGCACGCCGACCTGCAAAACGCGCTTGCGAAGTCGGCGGATGATGCGCTTGGGGCAGGCGAGCTTGTGGCGTTGGTGTTGGAGATCGGCGGCATGGGCGTGCGTGCCCTGGCATTGCTCGACGAGGCAAACACCCAGGCGTATGGCACGCCCGAGATAACCGATGTCTCGCTAGGCGTGCGCAATAACCCGGCCATCTTGGTGTCGGGTCACGACTTGAGCGATCTTGAACAGCTGTTGGAGCAGACGCGCGGCACGGGCGTTGATGTGTACACGCATGGCGAGATGCTTCCCGCGCATGCGTATCCCGCGTTCAAGAAGTACGACAACCTGGTTGGCAATTATGGCGGAGCATGGTGGAGCCAGCGAAGCGATATCGAGTCGTTCGGGGGCCCTGTGCTATTCACTACGAATTGCATCGTTCCGCCGCTCGACTCCTATAAAAACCGCCTGTATACCACGGGCGCTGCGGGTGTGGCCGGATGCGCGCACATCGAAGAGGGCGAAAACGGAAAGAAAGATTTTTCGGCCATCATCAATCAGGCGAAGTCGCTTTCTTCGCCGCAGCCCATCGAAGACGGCAGCGTGGTGGCGGGTTTCGCGCATGCCCAGGTTCTTGCGCTGGTCGACAAGGTGATCGACGCCGTGAAAAGCGGCGCCATCGGCAAGTTCGTCGTGATGGCGGGTTGCGATGGCCGTCAGAAGTCGCGCGAATATTATGCCGATTTCGCCCGCGCATTGCCGAGCGATGCCGTGATTCTTACGGCTGGCTGTGCGAAATACCGCTACAACAAGCTGGATTTGGGCGATATCGCCGGCATTCCGCGCGTGCTGGACGCCGGGCAGTGCAACGACTCGTACTCGCTGGCCGTGATTGCGATGAAGCTGCAAGAGGCGTTCGGGCTTGACGACATCAACGATCTGCCCATCGTGTACAACATCGCGTGGTACGAGCAGAAGGCCGTTATTGTGCTGCTCGCGCTGCTCTCGCTGGGCGTGAAGAACATTCATCTGGGTCCCACGTTGCCGGCGTTTCTCTCGTCGAACGTTGCGAAGGTGCTTGTCGAGAATTTTGGCATTGCGGGCATTTCCGACGTGGAATCGGACATGGGCTTGTTCTTTAACTAGCGCGATATTGGGGCAGGGGCGCATATGGCGTGGGTCTCGCCTGATATAAACCGATCGTGGGAAAGCGTCGCCTTGCGCGGCGCTTTTTCGTTGCGTGGGGGATCTCGTGCGGTGGTGTCTGTTTGGCGAACAATAGTTCGTTTTATGGTAGAATGGACTCATTAATCGAAAGGGGCGAGCGTGAGTAGCCATTTGAGGAATATCGAAGGCGCGGCTATGGAGGGCAAGCTGCCCGAAGTGCGTCTGGCGAATGCGCCGTTTCGCGTGGTGAGCCCCTATGAGCCGTCGGGCGACCAACCCCAAGCCATCCAGAAGCTTGCCGACGGCGTGGAGCGCGGCCTGCGCTACCAAAACTTGCTGGGCGTTACGGGCTCGGGCAAAACATTCACCATGGCGAAGGTTATCGAGGCGGTGCAAAAACCCACGCTCGTCATGGCGCCGAACAAGACGCTCGCCGCGCAGCTGGCCGCCGAGTTGAAGGAATTCTTCCCTAATAACGCGGTGGTGTATTTCGTTTCCTATTACGACTACTACCAGCCCGAGGCCTACGTGCCCTCTACCGACACGTTCATCGAAAAAGACGCGTCCATCAACGAAGAGGTGGAAAAGCTGCGCCATGCGGCTACGTCGAGCCTGCTTTCGCGCCGCGACGTGATCGTGGTGGCGTCGGTCAGTTGCATCTACGGCATCGGATCGCCGATGGATTACGCGGGCATGGCCGTGTTTTTGGACAAGGAAAAGCCCGCTGAGCGCGACGATGTGATCCATGGGCTTATCGATATCCAATACGATCGCAACGATTACGAATTGAAGCGCGGCACGTTTCGCGTGCGCGGCGATGCGCTCGACGTGTTCCCGCCGTATGCCGACAATCCCGTGCGCGTGGAATTTTGGGGCGACGAAATCGAGAGCATTCAGGAAATCGATAATGTGACGGGCGAGAAGCTCAACGAATACGAGGCGCTGCCCATCTGGCCTGCGTCGCATTACGTGACCGCGCGCCCGAAGATGGACCGCGCCATCCAAACCATCCAAGACGAACTGCGCGACCGTTTGGCCCAGTTCAAGACCGAAGGCAAGCTGCTCGAGGCGCAGCGTTTGGAAATGCGTGTGAGCTACGATTTGGAAATGCTTGAAACCATGGGCTTTTGCAGCGGCATCGAAAATTATTCGCGCCATCTCGATGGTCGCGCACCAGGCGAGCCCGCGTATACGCTGCTCGACTATTTCCCGAAAGATTTCCTGTGCATTATCGACGAAAGCCATGTGACCGTGCCTCAGATTCGCGGCATGCACGAGGGCGACCGCAGCCGTAAGGTAACGCTTGCCGAGCACGGCTTCCGCCTGCCGAGCTGCCTGGACAATCGTCCGCTGCGCTTCGATGAATTCGAGCAGCGCGTGCCGCAATTCGTCTACGTGTCGGCCACGCCTGGCGATTACGAGGAGAAGGTCAGCCAGCAGCAGGTTGAGCAGATCATTCGTCCTACGGGTTTGCTCGACCCCGATATCGATGTGCGGCCTATCGCGAGCCAGATCGACGACATTATCGACGAGGCGAAAGGGCGCGCAGCAAACGACGAGCGCGTGCTCATAACCACGCTTACGAAAAAGATGGCGGAAGATCTTACCGATCATTTGCTCGACCAGGGGATTAAGGCGCGCTATATGCATAGCGACATCGCGACGCTCGAACGCGTTGAGATTCTGCGTGATCTGCGTCGCGGCGAGTTCGACGTGCTCGTGGGCATCAACCTGCTGCGCGAGGGTTTGGATTTGCCCGAAGTGTCGCTTGTGGCCATTCTCGACGCCGATAAGGAAGGCTTCCTTCGCAACTACCGCAGCCTTATCCAAACTATCGGTCGCGCGGCACGCAACGACAAAGGCCACGTGATTATGTATGCCGACAAGATAACCGATTCCATGGATAAGGCCATTTCGGAGACGCGCCGCCGCCGCGCGATTCAGATGGCCTATAACGAGGAGCACGGTATCACGCCGAAGACCATCCATAAGGCTATAAACGACATCATGGGATTCATGGCCGACGGCGACGGGAACGAAGTGGGGTCGGCCGAAGACGTGAATCTCAAGCTTGCCGAGCTTTCGCGTAGCGAGGTCATGCGGGTGATTTCGGGCATGGAAGACGATATGGCCGAAGCCGCCAAGGCGATGGATTTCGAACGCGCCGCTCAATTGCGCGACGAAGTGGTTCGCTTGAAAGCGCAGATGGAAGGCTCTTCTGAAAAAGATGTGCTGGCCGATCTGAAGAAGACCGCACGCAAGGGCAGCGCGTTCGGCAATCGCAAGAACGCAGCCTACGGCAGCGCCCGAAGAAGCTAACGTGTCCCGCTTCGCGGTCTGCGGCCGATGGGGCGAGCTCTTTCGAAGACGCACGCGCGGCTACCGTTCGCTTCGCTCACTATGCGCCGCGCTGCGGTTTCCGTTTTGGATGAATATGAGAAACCGAGCGCTTCTGCAGAGCTCGCCCCATCGGCCGCAGACCGCCGTGTATTTTGCGGAGCGTTTTGGCGTGGGGTGCGTGCGCGTCGGAATGCTGCGCAGCTTATGGAGACGCGTGTGCGCCCCGCGCCAAAACGCATCAGGTTGATTATTTCCCACTCGTTAATTCACGAGACGGCGCCAATTTATGCGAATTCTTACTTTCTTTTCGCGTCACCGTCACTTACTATGCTGAAGGTTTATCAGTTTTCGGCAGAAGGGTAGCAATGGGCACTCATTCTAAGGGCAAAGCTTCCGAGATGAAGCACTATTCGGGGAAGGCCGTCTTCTCTGCGGCCGTTGGCCATGCGCTTGACGGTTTGGACCTGATGATCTTGAGCTTTGCGCTCTCGGGCATCATGGCCACGTTCGCCGTCGACAACACGACGGCGGGCATGCTCACCTCCATCACTTTGGCGGGCGCTTTCCTCGGCGGCCTCATTTTCGGCACGCTTGCCGATAAATACGGGCGCATCAAGGTTCTCACCTATTCGGTCATCTTCTTCGGCGTGTTCACCTTGGGCTGCGCCGTGGCTCCCAGCTTTGAGATTTTGGCCCTGTGCCGCTTCATGGCTGGCCTGGGAATTGGCGCCGAATTCGGTTTGGGCATGGCTATTGCTGCCGAGGTGTCGAGCCCCGAGAATCGCGCGAAATCGACGAGCGCCGTTGGCCTGGGCTTCCAGGTAGGCGTCCTTATCGCTTCGCTCGCATCCGCTCCCGTTATCGCCGCATTCGGCTGGCAGGGCCTGTTCGTGGTCGGTTTCGTTCCCGCCGTCGTTGCCCTCATCATTCGTGCGTTCGTGCCTGAGCCGCCCATCTTCGAGCAGCACAAGGCCGAAGGCAAGAAGAGCGGCAGCGTGCTCGACCTGTTCAAGACCCCCGAGCGCGTGAAGTTCTCGATCATCGTCATCGTTTTGTGCACCGTGCAGAATGCGGGCTACTTCGGCATTATGACGTGGCTGCCGAAATACCTCTCCAGCGAGCTGGGAATGACCCTGAGCGGCACGGGTATCTGGACTGCCGTCACGGTCGTCGGCATGATGCTTGGCATTTCGGTGTTCGGCTGGCTCGCCGATAAGGTCGGCCGCCGCCCGGCATTCTGGACGTTCCAGATTGGTGCCGCCGCCATGATCATCATTTACAGCCAGCTCACCGACTACACGGCGCTGCTCTTCGGCGGCTTCTTCATGGGTATGTTCGCCAACGGCATGATCGGCGGCTACGGTACGCTGATCGCCGAGCTGTTCCCGACCGAGATGCGCGGAACCGCGCAGACCGCGCTTTACAATGCGGGCCGCTTCATCGGTGGCGCCTCGGCTCCCGTGATCATCCCCATCATCGCTGCCGGCAGCGGTTTCTCGTTCGCCATCGGCTGCGTTGCCTGCATCTACGTGGTCGCCTTCATCGCGATGTTCTTCATCCCCGAAAAGAAGGGCTCCACGCTGGAGTAACTGGCGTGCGCTGGTCTGTCGGCCAGCGCTGTCCTTGATGCTGAAAGGCCCCTGGCGCCTGGTTTGGCTTTCGTGCCATCCAGTGCCAGGGGCCTTTGCCGTTTATGAGGCGTTTCAACGAAGGCTTCCAGGGGACGCCCGCGGGCGTTCTTTTATTGCTCGCCTTGCTGCAACGGGCCTTTAAGCTGGCTGGCCAGTTCGTCGGCCATTTCGTCAATGGCGGCATTGACGAGAGAAATATCGTGAGATGTGGCCGCATCGTAGTGGATTCCACCAGTTGCGACCACAGTGCGATTCAAAGTGACCGCAATGCGCTTAGCAGCAGCGCGGCAGACAATTTCATCTTTGTGTTGCGGTACCGACAGGCTTGAAATCGAGGCGGACGGTTTGCCGTGGCTTTCATAGGGAAGGGCCATGGCAAGCCCGCCGATGTGGGGCTTGTCGCCGCCATAAAGGCATATCTGTATGTCTTGCCCTAAGGCAACCCCAGTCATGGTGATGGCTCGGCCAAGGCAATTACGGGTAACCGTGATAGTTTGCATGGCGCTCCTTCCGACCGTGGCTAATGCAGGGATTCTTGTGCGGGCTGCTTCAGCTTCAAGATGAGCGCCAGTCGTGTGTTGGTGTCCGTCTTCTTGAAAATATTCTCCAGGTGCTTCTTCGTAGTCCCTGGGCTAATGCACAATGTTTTGCTGATTAGGTCGTTGTTCATACCCTGTAGCAGGCATTCTATGATGTCGCGCTCGCGGTTGGTGATGTTGTTGCGCTCGTAGAACAGCTCTTTGCTCGATGCCTGGTGCTCGGTGGCCAATCCGTAGCGTTTCAGACGATTGGTGATATGCGGCTCGAGAGTTTTGAGTATGAACACATCGCGGCTGGAAAAATCGCCGTGCTCGGGCAGCCGGTTGAGATTGATGGAGCCAAGCGGGCCGCGGTCGCAGTCAAACAAGCAAGTCACAACATATAAATTGTCCATGAATTCCCGATGGTAGCTCGACGATTCGGGGCTATCTATAAAATCGCTTTCTCGTATGACTGTCGAACGCGAATCGGAGAGATATGTGTCGAGCAGGTCGTCTTCCTCCCACGCGCTTTCGATGTATTCGTCGAGCTTCCCTTTGGGCACGTCTATTCCAATAGGGCTGGTAAGGAAGCTTTCGGTCGATGAGTCCGCTTTAGATAAGTCGGCCAGGAAGAACGCAGCGGAATCGTACGGTATAAGCACGCGCAGTTCTTCGAGGATGGACGTGCGGAATTTGCGATCATCATCGACGGAGTTCACGATCTCGATGATCTTTATAAGTTGGAGCCATTCGCTGTCAGATAGAAAATTCATGCTGCCAGTTTAGCAGGAAACGCTGTTTAGCGTTGTTCGAAATGGTGCTGCGCGCGGCCGGCTGGGCAAGGGGGTATGCGTTGAAGATTGTCTGTATATGGATTTGACCAGGCAATATAGATGCTCATACTCCTAAAGGTGTAGTGAAAAGATACGACGTTCGGCAAATATCATCCAATGGCCCCATGCGACACAATAGCGTCGGCGAAACTAATGTATCGGCATGTATCGATTAAGAGGTTAAACATGGATACCGAAAAGAACAGTGCTGACGTCGTTTTTATTAGCAGGTCTCTTTTCACCGCGAACACGCTTGCGCCACGCGCTGGAGGCGTGGCCGTTCGCGGCAATAAAATCGTGGCCGTGGGTAGCGTCGAAGACGTTCAGGGCTACATTGGCGTCGATACGAGGGTTATCGATTGCGGCAGCAAAACGGTAATGCCCGGCATGATTGATTCGCATATGCATTTCGCTCTTGCGAGCACGCAGCGCGATGAAGATTTTTGCGTTATTGTCGAGGGGCTGCATTCTAAAGAGGACGCTCTTGCGCGCATCTCCGAATTCGCGAAGGCCCATCCGTCAAACCCATGGATCTATGGTTGGGGTTGGGATGCTGCTATGTGGGACGTGCAAGACCTTCCCACAAAAACCGATTTGGATGCCATCGAGCCTGACCGCCCTGTGTGCATCAGTCATTTCACGATGCACACCTCGTGGTGCAACAGTAAGGCGCTTCAGCTTGCCGGCATTACGAAAGACACGCCCGACCCCGAAGGCGGCGTAATCGTCCGCGATGAGGGCGGCGAGCCGACCGGCGTGCTGCTTGAGCATCCGGCGAGCTGCCTTGTGGCCGATATGGCGCTTTTCAATCCCCACCTGCGCGATTCCATAAACAAGATGCTCGCACGTTTCCGCAGCTTGGGCATTACGTCTATTGGCGATATGTTTCCCCGCGACATTACGAACGACGATGTGTACGAGACGTATAAAGCAATCGAAGATGCCGGCGAGCTTACGTGCCGCATCAATTTCTTTCCGTCGCTCGCCGACGTGCCGGCCGCTGCCGCCATGCGCAATGAGTACTGTTCAGACAAACTACGCGTTGCCGGCGTGAAGCAGATTCTCGATGGCATCGTGGAAGCCCATACGGCGCGCATGATTGCCCCGTACGAGGGCGAGCCCGACAATTACGGCGAATACACGCTTCCTCTTGAGGAGTACGAGGCACATGTGATGGAGGCCGACGCAGCTGGCCTTGCCGTGCGCACGCATTGCATCGGCGACCAGGCGGCGCGTACGGCTCTTGATGTGTACGAGCGCGTGCAAGCCAAGCATGGAGGCAAGGGTTTGCGGAATTGCATCGAGCATGCCGAGGCCATTACCGACGAAGACATGAAGCGCTTGCACGCCCTCGACGTGAATGTGAGCGTGCAGCCCTTGCATGCCACGTTCGGTACATCGAGCGGGTTCTACGACGTGTGCATTGGGGCCGATCGTGCCGCGCATTGCTGGCGTTTTCGCAATTTGCTCGATGCGGGCGCACATGTGGGCTTCTCGACCGATTTCCCGGCGGCACCCATGGTTGAGCCCATGGCGGTTTTGCAGGCTGCCGTGAACCGCCGCATGCCCGACGGCTTTCCCGAGCAGGGTATGAATCCCGAATACGCAGTGTCGCTTGGTGAGGCGCTGCAATGCATGACCTTGGGATCGGCGTACGTGGTAGGCAGTGATGCCAAGGTGGGCACACTGCAGGAAGGCAAGCTTGCCGATATCGTGGTGCTCGACCGCGACCTGTTCTCTCTGGAAGATACGATGGAAATCAATCAGGCGCATGTCGTGCTTACGATGGTCGATGGCGAAGTGGTGTACGAAGCCGAATAACCGAAAACCAGTGAAAACAGCCGCCCGCATCGTATCTCGATTCGGGCGGCTTGCTTTAGGGGGAGGGTCCATATGGCAACCAGACGCATTATTGTTGGCATAAGCGGCGCAAGCGGAACGCCGCTTGCGATTCGTCTGCTTCGGGAACTTTCCGATATGCGTGACGTGGAAACGTACCTGGTGGCAACGCAGGGCGCGCGTGTGACGGCGAGCTACGAGAGCGACATTCCGTTCGAGCGCATCGAACAGCTGGCCGACCATGTGTATGGCGAGCACGATATTGACGCCCCTATTGCCAGTGGAACGTTTGCCGCCGACGGCATGGTTGTTGTCCCGTGCAGCATGAAAACGGTCGCAGGAATCGCTTGCGGGTTCGCCGATAACCTTTTGTTGCGTGCGGCGGATGTCTGCATCAAAGAACAACGCAGGCTGGTTTTGATGGCGCGTGAGGCCCCGCTTTCGGTCATTCACCTTCGGAATCTCTCGACGGTGGCCGCGCTTCCCGGGGTAATGGTGTGCCCGCCGGTTTTGTCGTATTACCACAATCCGCATTCGCTTGACGACGTCGAGCGCCACATCGTGGGAAAGGCCTTAGGGCTTTTGGGGTTGGATGCCTCTGGGCTTCGCAGATGGAAGGGCCCAGGCGGGGCGCCGAACGGCGCAAACGCGGGCCAACGTGGCAGGGCGTAGTATTTGATCTGGGAAAACGATAAAACTACTCCCTTTTCCCCATACAAAGATACGCCTTCCGCATAATAGTTTTCCCACGTTGCGAGCCATACACTTACGTTAGTTTCGCCAACCGTTTTACCGTTTCAACCTATACATAAGGGGGAATGATGGAAGCCGAAAAACGCCAACTTCCTGGATACCGTTGGGTAATTCTTCTGGTTTCGTGCCTTATTGTTTTCGTGGCCGACTACATGCAGTACCAGCTTTCTGCGGCAGCCATCGAGATTATGCCCGAGCTTGGTATTGATGTGGCTCAATTCTCGGCATTGCTGCTTGCTCCGCTGCTGGTGGGTGTGTTCGCGAGCATTCCGGCGGGCTCTCTCGCCGACCGCTTCGGTTCGAAGATCGTCGTCACTGTCGCGTGTGGCATTTCAGTGCTCGCGGGCTTCGGCCGCCTGATCGCCGGCGACTTCAGCAGCATGCTGGTTATGATGATTGGCTTGGGCGTCGCGCCCGCCTGCTTGCAGGCGGCGTCGATCAAATTCTTCGGCAGCTGGTTCGAAGAGAAGATGGATTTCGCTATGGGCGTGTATTTCGCCGCTGCATGCGCCGGCATCGCGCTGGGTTTGGCCACCACGGTGTATTTCCCCAGCGTACAAATTGCGTACCTGTTCTCGGCGATTGTTTTGGCTATCGTGTGGGTGCTTTGGATTGCGCTGTTCAGGAACGTGCCGAAGGGCACCGAGCTGCCGCCTGCCGAGCCTGTGTTGAAGTACTTCGGCGTTGCCGCGAAGTCCAAAGGCGTGTGGCTGATCGCTATCGCGGCTGGCTTGGGTATGGCTACCGCGACGAACTACTCCGGCATTCTGCCCCAGGCGCTTACCGATGTTCGTGGCGTCGACGTGGTGACTGCGGGCAATATGGCCGCTCTGCTTTCCATCATGGGCATCTTCGGTTCTGTGCTCGGCCCCATTTGGTGTGAGCGTTCCGGCAAAACCAAGCTCGTCGTTATCTTGATTTCCATCATCGGCGGTGTGGTTATGATCGCCAACTGGTATGCTCCGCTGGGCATCGCAATGTGGGTTCTGCTTATCGTCAACGGCATTTTCTCGGCTGCGTCGGGCCCTGTGCTGAACGCGATGCCGTTTCAACTTCCCGAAATTGGCGTGAAGTATGCGGCTTCGGCCGGCGGCCTGGTTGGGTCTGTCAGCCTGCTTATTTCCTACGTCGTGCCTATTGGCATCGGCATGGTGACGGGTACCGACTATACGGCGAATATCATCGCCGAGGGCATCTTCTTTGCCTTGGCCGCCATTCCGGTGATCTTCATTCCTCGCATGAACGGCGACGCGCCTGCCGCCGAGTCGGAAGAGAAGTAATCTATGCAAGGCAAGGGCGCCCGCATTGCGTTCGGCGCTCTTGCCTTTCGCGGGTTTTGGGGTCCGCGATGGCGCTTGTTTGATGCCGGCGATCGATAAAAGGGGCAAGGTTGTGAGCGGGAAATCGTGCGGGTGGCAACGTTGGCTTGTGTTGGGACTGGCTTGTGCGTTCATATTCATCGCGAACAATCTTCAATTCCAGCTTTCGGCGTATTCCCATATCGTGATCCCCCAGTTCCAGCTCAACCATATCCAGTATTCCCAGCTGTTTACGGCGCCCATGCTGGCGGCGGTTGTGGGCAGCGTTCCTATGGGTGCTTTGGCCGATCGTTTCGGTCCGAAGCGTGTTATTGCGATTGCGAATATCGTGGCACTTGTCGGCATGGGGCTAAGGCTCGTCGCTTGGGATTATGCGTCGATGTTCGTCAGCATGCTGCTGCTGGGTCTTTCGCCGGCGTCGGTCAGCGCGAATGTGGCGAAGATGCTGGGCGCATGGTTTGGCAAGCGCGTCGATGCGGTTGTGGGTGTGTATTACACCTTTTCGTCGCTGGGTATCGTCGCTGCCATGATGTCTTCGAGCATGGGTGTTCCCCTTGGCGCGATGCTTGCGGCGTGTGCTGCCGGCATGGTGGCCAGCACGGTTGCGTGGATGCTTTTGGCGAAGGATAACCCCCTGGGGGCCGCGCCTGGGAAAACGGAACCGGTATTGAAATACCTGCAGGTTGCAGGACGAAGCGGTTCCGTGTGGTTGATTGCTATCGCCTTCGGCTTAGGCCTCGCAGCTTCTACGGCGTATTCGGCCTTCTTGCCTCAGCATTTGGGAACGCTTGGGGAATACGAGAGGGGCATTTCGGGCTATTTGACTGCAATGGTAACCGCGGGAAGCGTTGTGGGCTGCTCTGCCGCGCCCTGGATATGCGAGAAGCTCGGCGCGTTCAAGCCCTTCTTGCTGGCTTCGACCGCTTTAGGTGCACTGCTCATGGTTGTTGCGGGGTACGCGCCCACGCCGCTTCTGTGGCCGGAACTGTTCCTTATGGGGCTTTTGAGCTCGGCTCCTGGGCCCATTTTGCAGGCGTTGCCGTACCTTCTTCCCAAAATTTGCGAGAAATACGCGGGCAGCGCTGGTGGCCTTATAGGTATGGTGGGCATGTTGATGGCGTTTTGCCTGCCCACGTTGGCGGCAGCGGTGTTCGGCGACGCGTTGCAGTGGTACTTTGTCGCATTCGGCGGCCTGTTTGGTCTTTCGATGGTGTGCATCGCGTTTCTTCCCGAGCTCGGCAGCAGGCGCCGCTCTTAGGTCGTGCGCGCCGCAGCGCTGAAACATTTCGAATGTAATGGTTGGAGATACATACGATGAATTTGTCTTTGAATTGCGATAACGGCGTGCGCGATTTGCGCGGCGCAATCGAGCTTCTGAAAAACATTCCGGGCCAATATGTCCAAACCGATGTGGAGGCCGACCCTCATGCCGAAATCGCGGGCATCTACCGCTATGTCGGCGCGGGCGGAACCACGATGCGCCCGACGAAAGAAGGGCCCATGCTTATGTTCAACAACGTGAAGGGCTACTCGGGCGCGCGCGTGGCGATTGGCCTGCTTGCAAGCCGCAAGCGCGTGGGCTACCTGCTGGGCTGCGAGCCGGCCAACTTGGGCAAGCTGCTGAACGAGGCGGTCGAGCACCCCGTAGCCCCTGTGGAAGTTGGCCCCCAGAAGGCTTTGTGCCAGCAAGTCGTGCATCGTGCCGACGAGCCAGGCTTCGACGTGCGCCGCTTGGTGCCCGCCCCGACGAACACCGAGGAAGACGCCGGCCCTTATATCACCATGGGGCTTTGCTATGCGGCCGACCCCGAAACGGGCGAGCGCAATTTGTCGATTCACCGCATGTGCATCCAAGGGCCCGACGAGATTTCGATCTACCTTGTTCCCGGCTCGCGCCATTTAGGGTCGTTTTTCGCGAAGGCGGAAGCGGCCGGCAAGCCGTTGCCTGTTTCGATATCGATCGGCGTCGATCCAGCCATTCAAATCGGCTCGTGCTTCGAGCCGCCTACCACGCCCCAGGGCTATGACGAAATGGGCGTGGCCGGCGCCTTGCGCGGGGAAGGGGTCGAACTTGCGAATTGCCTGGCCATCCCTGGCAAATGCATCGCGCGTGCCGAATACGTTATCGAAGGTGAAATTCTGCCTGGTGTGTGTGTTGCCGAAGACCAGCACACGCACACCGGCAAGGCGATGCCCGAATTTCCCGGGTACACCGGCGAGGCGAAAGACGCGATGGTCATAAAGGTGGCCGCGGTAACCACGCGCCAAAATCCCATTATGCAATCGGTTATTGGCCCCTCCGAAGAACACGTCAGCATGGCCGGCATTCCTACCGAGGCGTCGATTCTCTCCATGGTCGAGCGCGCCATGCCTGGCCGGGTTCTGAACGTGTACTGCGCGTCTTCGGGCGGCGGCAAATACATGGCCGTCATCCAATTCAAGAAATCGATGCCCTCAGATGAAGGGCGTCAGCGTCAGGCGGCGCTGCTGGCGTTTTCGGCGTTTTCCGAATTGAAGAACGTGTTTCTCGTCGACGAGGACGTCGACCCGTTCGATTTGGGCGATGTGGTGTGGGCGATGAACACGCGTTGCCAGGCTGATGTCGACATCGTCGTCATTCCGGGCGTGCGGTGTCACCCGCTCGACCCCTCGCAAAGCCCAGCCGTCTCGCCGTCCATTCGTGATGTGGGCATCTCGTGCAAAACGATTTTCGATTGCACGGTTCCTTACGATTTGAAAGACGAATTTCGCCGTGCGCAATTCAAGCAGGTTGATATCGCGCATTGGGGGTTGGAATAGGCACAATTGCCAGGTGCGTTGCCGCTAGATGAAAGAGGCGCTTCCCGTAAGGGAAGCGCCTCTGTTGTTCATGCCTAAGCCGTGGCGGGCGTGCCTTCGCCGAAGAGCAGCTCGTGCTCGGGGCCGGTGAGCGCCGCGCGGGCTTGGTCGCGCAGGTTGTTCATGCCGCTTAGGAACTGGCGATACATCACCAGCGTAAGGTAGCGGCCCATGGTGGAGGGCACCAGGCATTCATCGTCGTCTACTTCGAATGCGCCGTTCGCGCGCATGAAACCCATCTCTACGGGCAGCGCCGCCTCGACCGGCTTGCCGAACAGCTCCTCGAACGCACGCTTGTCGAAGCGAAGGCGATACAGCCCCAGCAGGAAGCAGTAACGCATGTGGTCGTGCTCGCGTACGGGCATCTGCCCCATAAGCGACATGTGGCCCCGTTCAATGGCCTGGTTGTATTCGCGAATGCTGAACGTGTTCACGTACAGCTTCCCGCGCAAATACGAGATGGAACCCGAGCCAATGGCGGGGTACTCGTCGTAATTCACCTGCAGCTCTTCGACGGGAAGTTTGTGGTCCTGTACGCCTTCGGCATTCAGGCGATTGAAGGTCCATACGGTCTCGCGCTTGAACGCAGGCGCGCTGCCGCCCGTGAGGCCCTCGTCGAGCAGCTTGTAGAAATGGAATTCGCGATCGTAGTCCATAGTGCCGAGCGACTGCTCCATTTTGCGCGTGGTAGCGCTGGAGACATATAGCGGGCTGAATGTGGTCTGGCGGCAGCCGCATTGCTTGATTTTCTCGATATCGTCGAGCAGAATCTCTTCGGTTTGCGACGGGAAGTTGAAGATCATGTCCACGTTGAGCGAATCGAAGCGGCTCGCGGCATTGCCTATGCGCTCGAAAATCTCGTCTCCCGAGCCGTACTTCTTGCAGCGGTCCATCTGCGTCAGCAGCTCGTCGTTGAAGCTCTGCACGCCGACCGACAGGCGGTTTACGCGCCCGCTAAGAGCCGAAAGCCAGGGGTCTACCAGGTGATTCGGGTTCGTTTCACAGGCGACTTCCTTGATGGAGAAATGCTCGCATGCCAGATCGATAGTGCGGCACAGCTCATCGAGCAAAATGGTGGGCGTTCCGCCGCCGAAATACAGGCTCTCGAAGTCGTAGCCCATATTTTTGAGCATCATCATCTCGCGGCGCAGGTTTTCGAAATACGGTCGCGCGGTGCTTTCGCGAAACGGGTAGCGATTGAAGCTGCAATAGGGGCACAGCACTTCGCAAAACGGAACGTGCAAATACAGCATGTACTTGCGGCCAGGCTCGGGGCCCGGCATGAACTTCTCGTCGGTGGGGTTGATGACGAGGTGGCTTTTCGTGATATTCTTCACGATTTTCGTGAGCATGCGTTCGCTCAGCATGAATGGCTCTCCTTGTGTTCGGTTGTTTTCGAACGTGCTCGCCAAGCCTCCCCAGGCTTCCCCATGGCGAAACGATTCGCATCGCCCTATGGTAACGCTCCTCTGTGGGAATGGATATAGAAATGATGGCGTTGACGAAAGGTTAACGTCCATTCGCTCGGGGCTACGAGCCCGCGCTCCGTTGGCTATTTCTCGAAGGCTTCCAGCATGTCGAGCAGGTCTTGCTTCGAAGAGACCGAGCATTTCGCATAGATATGCTTCACGTGGGTCTTCACGGTTGACTTCGCCAAAACCAGCTCGCGTTCGATATAGGGCACGTCGCGCCCCGCGGCCATAAGGGCGAACACCTCGGTCTCGCGCGCGGTAAGGCCGTGATTTTTGGCGAACTCGGCTATCAGCTGCTCGCGCTGCTGCGCAATGGCATCGCGCGAGCTTTCTGACTGCGCGGGCTCGGGGCTGGAGCTTTCGACTCGTGCCTCTTTGGCGAGAAGCAGTTCGATTCGCGGAATCGGGCCAAGCAGCAATACGACGAGCGCCGCTATGCTCACGCCTGAAAATGTGGTGCGGAACACGAAATCGGAATAATCGAACCCCGGGGCAAGTTGCAGGGCGATGACGGCGGCGTCGCATGCAATCATGACGACGCATGCGATCAGCAGCGATTTCAGCGCGGCCCCGAAGCGCTTCCCGGCATCGTCGGGCGCGGTCTTCATAGCGATGATGAGCGAGAAGGCGAACACGAGCGCCCGTGCCGCTTCGGCGGCGCCAAGAGGGGCTCCGCTTATGGGACGATAGGGCGAAAGCAGAAAGCCGATGGCGGCAAGCGAGAAAGCGGGGATGTAGAGCACGGCAAGCGGAAGCTCGCGCGTGCGCATGATGAGCAGCGCCGCAATGGACATCGCCGCGCATATGACGGCGCACAAAGCGCCGGGCAAGCTGAGCGAACCCACGATGGGCCCATCGAAAAAGAGATTGGTCGGGAAGAGACTGAGTATGGGGCAGGTCGTCACGAAAGAAAGCGCTATGACGGCAATGACGAGAGGGTGCATCTTGCTGCCAGTCTCGCCGCCTTCGCCATGGTCGGCACCGATTGGGGCGTTTGCCTTGTCGCCTACGAAAGGCGCATAGCAAAGGCACGATGCGAGCGGCGCTCCGATTGCGGCTGCGAGGCCCGCCGCGGGAATTGGGACCAATGCGAAGGCGAGGAAGATCGTGGCGCTCGCAATGCCCGTATAGGCCATGCGCTTGATGACGGTCGCCATGTCGCCCGCGGAGATTTTCTCGAGCCACATTCCAAGGCACAGGGTTGCGAATGCGGCGCTGAGCCCATCGCCTACGACGAGCGTTTGCGGGCAAAGGCCTCCGATAAGGCCCATCTTCACGAGAGCCCCCATGCATATTCCTGTTGCGGATAGGACGAAAACGTAGCCCTTCGCTGTTGGGCGAATGCGGGGAGATGCGCCCAACAGCACCACAAGCGCGACGAGCAATCCGATGTCATCTGACATGGTAAGCGGCAGTTGCGTGGAGAACGCGAGATCGAAGTCGGCGATGAACGCGCGGCTGGCGATTGAGAGAAGCGCGAATGCGACGAGGCAGGCCGGCCCTGCGACCAGGCATGCGTTGCGTATGGTTGTAGAATTTGCCTCCCTCACGGGCGGAAATTATATCGCATCTACGAACGATTCGAAAAAACGCAGGTCATACAGCATCCTCCCGATGGGAGGATTTTTCGCGAGCTCCCGCCAATTGCCACCGAGGGGAGGACGATTCCTTCCTTCGGCGGCCCTAGATTCTTGAGCGTCAGTAGCGCCGTGGCAAAAGGGAGCTGCGGCGCGCATCTATTGCGAACGTGAAGGGGGAGCAATGGCTCAGGGAGAATCTATGGGAATCAGCCGTCGCCGTTTCTTGGGCGGGGCCGGGCTGGCCGCCGTTGGCGCGGGAGTGTTGGGCAGCGGCGCGCTTGTGGGGTGCTCGCCCGCGAAGTCGTCCGAGAGCAAGAGCACATCGGCTTCGGCAGGCTCTGCGAAGGGCGAGTGGGCCCAGACGTCTGCCTATGCGCAAATCAATCCGCAGGAAGAGATTGACGGCTCGAATTCGATGAGCGATCTCTCGCAGTCGAGCATGGCCAAGCCGTTCAACATCGGCAAAGTGGAGATTGCGAACCGCTTCGTGAAAACGGCGGCGACGTCGGGCGTTTCGGATGACGAGACTCAAGCTGTTGGCTATTTCGGTAACATCGCCAAAGGCGGCGTTGGCGCGGTGTTCGTCGAGGGAAGCTATGCGTTTTTCGATAAGATCGACACTGAGTACACGGTGTCCACGACGGGTTCCGACACCCGCCTTACTATCGAGAAGAGCCCGCTTGCGGCGGTGTGCAAGGAAATCCACTCGCATGACGTTCCCGCGTTCATCCAGATGAAATGGGGTACGCCTGGTCTGGAAAGCAAATGGTCGAACACGCCGGCAACGGGCACGCAGTATATGGCGAGCGAAATGACGCTCGACGACATCGCCATGTTCGCGGACGACGTCGCCGCGGCCGCCAAGAAGCTGCAGGCTATCGGTTTCGATGGCATCGAGATCAATGCGGCGGGCAACAACGTGCCTGGCTGGTTCCTCTCGCGCTTCCGCAACGACCGCCCCGCCGATGACCCTTATGGTCCTGGAAGCTTCGAGAGCCGCACGCGCTTCATCGGCGATCTGATTTCGGCCATCAAGACCGCATGCGGTGAAGATTTCCCTGTTCAGGTTCGCATGAACGGCGTCGAGGAAAACGATACCGACCTCGGGCAGGACGAGCTGATTTCTTCGGTTGAAGAGTCGGCCGAACTTGCGAAATGCATCGAAGCAGCCGGCGCCGACAGCCTGCATTTCATTTTGGGCGTCATGGGCAACCACAATGCGCAGTTCATGGGCGATGGCTATTTCTCGGGCGTCGGCATCGCGGGCGCCAACGGGTTCGGCACGTTCTTCGATTTCGGCAAGCATTTCGGCGGGCATCTTGACGGCGCACATTCCGGCTTGGGCCTGATGCTCGGCGCGACCGAGATCATCAAGCAGGCGGTCTCGATCCCCGTGGGCGCGGCCACCTATATGGACCCGGCTCAGGCGCCCGACTTCTTCGAAGCCGCTATCGCCGACGGTCGCATCGACTTTCTGTGCATCAATCGCCCCGTGGCCAACGCCGACAACGAGTACGTGCATAAGTTCTTCGAGAATCGCCTCGATGAGATTCGCCCGTGCTGCCGCTGCCTGCATTGCGCGGCCGATTTCGGCAACCATCTGGGCGCGACGGAAGGCTGCCGCGTGAATGCCTGCAAAGCCCGCGCATTCACCGACGAGATGCCCGAGGGCTACGACGTGCCAGCGGGCGATGGGAACAAGAAGGTCATGGTCATCGGCGGCGGCCCTGCCGGCATGGAGGCCGCGCGCGTATGCGCCGAGCGCGGCTACAGCGTGTCGCTGTACGAGAAAAGCGCGATGGGCGGCCTGCTCGATTTCGCCGAATCGGTGAAGGGCAAGCACGAGCATCTCGGCCAGCTGAAGGATTGGTTCGTGCGCCAGCTCGACCTTTTGGGCGTCGAAGTCGTGACGGGCAAAGAGGTCGACGCGGCATTCGTTCGCGAGCAGAAGCCCGACGTGGTCATTGCGGCTTTGGGCGGCAAGCGCCAAGACCTGGGACTTTCGGGCACTTCGGCCACGCCGGTGGTTTCTGTTTCGGAATTCTTGACGAATGAGCCCGGCGACAACGTGGTCGTCTGCGGCTTCAACGTTCAGGCGTACGACGCAGCGATGTATTTGCTCGCGCACGGCAAGAACGTGACGATTCTCTCCAACGAGCCCGAGGCGATGCTCGGCAAGGGTCAGTCGGCGAGCCTGCTCGGATTCACGCATCCGGCGTTTTACGCGATCGGCGGGCGCGTGCTTTCGATGAGCACGCTCGACGAGATCGGTGACGGCGAAGTGAAGGTGACCAATGCCGCCGGCGTGAAGCTCTCCATCAAGGCCGATGCGGTGATCAACGCCATCGATATGGCTCCGAATACGGAGCTTGCCGATGAGCTGTCGGGCGAATTCGACGTCAAATGCGTTGGCGACTGCGCCGACCCGTGGGATATCCAGGCTGCTATCGCCACGGCGAACTTGGCGGCGCGCGCCTGCTAACTGCTGGCTATTCGGCCGATATTTGCAATAAACCCTCCCTGGGGCCGCGACGAAAATCGTCTTCGTCGCGGCCTTTCTGCTTGGCAACGGTGCTGGCCAAGGCAGAACAGTTCGGTGGCCAATGGCGCCGACTCTTCGGGAAATGCCTACAGCGTTCGGTTCAAGCTACCCGACTGGTAGCCTTCGGCGTCGATAGACACGTAGTCGAAGCCGGCATCGCGAATGCGTTTGACAAGATCGGTGTTCGCACAGGCCTCCATGAGCGCTATTCGCCGCTCCGCCGGCACCTCGATGCGGGCGAGATTGCCGTGCACGCGGCAGCGCACCTGCGTAAAGCCGGCGGCGATGAGGGCGTCTTCGGCGGCCTCGGCGGCGGCGAGCTTGCCCGCGGTTATCTCGTCACCGTAGGGGATGCGGCTCGCGAGGCATGCATACGATGGTTTGTCCCAGGTGGGAAGGCCGAGTTCGCGCGAAAGTTCGCGTACGTCGTGCTTGTTGAGGCCCGCTTTCAGAAGCGGGCTTTCCACCGAAAGCTCGCCGAGCGCTTTCAGCCCTGGACGGTAGTCTCCCAGGTCGCTCATGTTCGTACCCTCCGCCACATGGGCAAAGCCGAGCCTTCTCGCTTCTTCCAGAATCTTTCCGAAGAGGGCCGTTTTGCACAGGTAGCAACGATCGGGCGGGTTTTCGGCGAAGCCTTCGATATCGAATGCGTCCACGTCAATTGCAATATGGCGAATGCCCTCGTTGCGGCAGAATTCGACGGCGTCTTCGAGCTCGCGCGAGGGGACCATGGACGCTTTCGCCGTGATGGCGACGGCGTCGTCCGCAAGCTCGTCGTGGGCAACCTTCAGCAGCAGCGTTGAGTCTACGCCGCTCGAAAATGCGACGGTGACGCGTCCGAGCGTTCGCAGATTGGCTTTCAAATCGCCGTATTTCCGCGCAAGCTCGGGATTGGTTTTTTCGATGTTGGGTTGTTGCGGCATGGTTCCCCCTGGTGTTCGTTTGGCAAACCGTATCACATGGAGCCCGCTCCAACCCAAGGGCCGCGATAGGTTGTACATAATTCGGTTCGCGTCCGCAGCGGCTGCGCCGTGGTCGCGGACGCGTGAGTCGCATTCTCCTAAAGACGCCGAAAGGCCGCTTTGCGGCGGCCTTTCGGGAAGGGCCTTCGGGGATGGGAGGGAAGAAACCCCGAAGGTCTGCGCCTGCGGCCGGGAGGGAGTGGCCGTGGCGCGGTTGCTTGCGATGACGGCCAGCATCTAAGGGAAGGGAACGAAGACTGGCCGTTCAACGGGTCGTGCATTGCACGAATCGAGCGGCCGTTGCGCGATGGAAAGGTGATTGCTCGCCGCGTCGATGAACACATGATAAGGGTGCGCGGCGTTGAAAATCCCATAAGGACGCCTGATAAAAGCCTGAATTATTCTGAACAAAACCTTAAAATGAGAGCGATGGCATAAGCGCTTCAAACCCTCATGTTAGGATTTCATTCATGGAAACGGCCCAGGCGAACATATTGGTATGCGACGACGAAGTCGAGGTCGCCGAGTTGCTGAAGCATCTCCTCGAACGGGAGGGCTTTGCCGTGACCTGCTGCCATTCTGGTGATGCGGCGCTCGGCCTGCTGAGCGATCGAGCATTCGACCTGGCCATCTTGGACATCATGATGCCCGGAGCTGACGGGTTCGAAGTATGCCGGCAGGTGCGGGGCGGCTTGGCGGGCGGAAACGCCGATATGCCCATCGTGTTCCTTTCGGCCAAAACCGAGGAGTTCGACAAGGTCCTCGGTTTTACGCTTGGCGCCGACGACTACGTGACCAAGCCCTTTAAGGCGCGCGAACTCGTCGCCCGAATCAAGGCTCGTCTGCGCGGGCGGGCAAGTGCGCCCGCTGCCAACGACGTGCTCTCGGTCGGAGGACTCGAGCTCGACGAGACGAACCACACGTCTATGCTGCACGGGTGCGATTTGCAGCTCACTCCCAAGGAATTCGATTGCCTGGCCGAGCTTCTGCGCGCGGGTGGAGCGCCGGTTTCTTCTAAGGACCTCTTCGAGAAAGTGTGGAACGAAACCTACACCGCCTCATCGCACAACGCCGTCATGGTCTACATTCGAAGGCTCCGAAAAAAGCTCGCCGAGGTCGATTCCTCCGAAGAACTTATCGAGACGGTCTGGGGCGTTGGCTACCGCATTCCCGAAAAACGCCGCAGCTAGCGTTTGCGTTGCGAGGCAAGGAGAGGCTCAATGCGCAAATCGCACGCCACGGAACAAACCCAAATACTGGTCAAGCGAATTCTTCGCACGACCTTCGCGGCAACGCTCGTTTATTCGACCTTGTTTCTTTCGGCCGCCCTGGCGCTTAACTTCATCGTGTTTCCGCAGCTTGGCGAGGCGGTTGCGAAGGTCACGTCGCCTTGGCAATATGTCTCGGCCGACGTTGCGAACGTGACCGATGAGTCGTGGTTCGCCCAAAAGGAAAACGAACTCAAGGCCGATGTCGTGCGCCTGTATCTTAAGGATTTGGTGGATTCCGCCGTTCCCGATGCGGGTTGGGGGCTTGCGCAAAACGCCTCGAATGCGAAAAACGTCCAAACCGAGGGCGCGAACCCCGAGCAGGTCTATACCATGACGACCCAGCCCGCCGAGGCCGGAGAGTATGCGGCTTCGATTTCTCAGGGGCTCGTGCAAAGCGAGTCGCTCTCCTTTTCCGCCATGCCCCATTCGTCGGCCGCGGCGCGTCAGATTGTGACGGCGGCGGTCGATTCGCGCAATTTGGGGCAGGCGGCCAACGTCTACGATGCGCTGTGGTCGGCCACGAAGGATTGGAACGACAAGCCCGAGCAGGTCGCGCTGTTCTACGATGAGGCCCTTGATGCGACCCATGCGGATTTTTCGCAGGTCGTGGTTCGCTATTCCTACGATGCGGGCACGGGGATTGAAACGGTGACGTATGCGGGCGGCCAGCAGATGCAGCGCAACCTTTCGGCCTACAACAACATTCGCGCGCTGAAATACCCCATAGCCGTCACGCTGTTCCTTCTGGGGATTCTTGTGATTATGGCGTTTGCGATTCGGAAGAGCCTCCGCTATTTCGACGAGCTATTCTCTTCGCTTCGATCGGTGCTGGCCAACGGTTCGGGTCTTGTGTCCCTGCCCGCCGAGCTGTCCCTTGCTGAAGACTCGATCAACGAGATCAAGAAGAAAAACGATGCGGAGCAGCGCGCGACTGCGGCGGCCGAGCGTCGCAAAAACGAGCTCGTCGCCTATCTGGCGCACGATACCAAAACGCCGCTCACGTCTATTACGGGGTATCTCACGCTTCTTGAAGAAGCGCCCGATATGCCTATTGATCAGCGTAAACGCTATGCCCACGTGGCGCTTGCCAAAGCCTATAGGCTCGATTCCATGCTCGACGAGTTCTTCGAGATCACCCGATATAACCTGGGAGCCATTGCGATCGAGCGCGAGCGCTTCGATTTAGCACTGTTCTGCTATCAGGTGGTTGAGGACTTCTATCCCGAGGCCGAATCGCGCGGCATCGACTTTGAGGTTGTCGCGAACGAAGGCGATTCGGTGTTCGCCGACGCCCCCAAGATGGCGCGCGTGGTGTCGAACGTGATCAAGAACGCGATCGCCTACGCCGACGCCGATTCGACCATCTCTATCAAGGCCCACGCTAACGGAAGCGGAGCCTTCCGTATCGAAGTCTCCAACCAGGGTCGCGAGATAAGCCCCGAACATCTGAACAGAATCTTCGAGAAGTTCTACCGCGAAGACGACGCGCGGGCGACGCGCCAGGGCGGAGCAGGGCTCGGGCTCGCCATCGCCCGCGAGATAGTCTCGGCCCATGGTGGTACCATTGACGCCACAAGCGAAGCCGGCGTGACGCGTTTCGTCATCGACATTCCGGCGGCCAAGTAATTCTCTGACAACGAAAAGGTAATGCACGCATGGTAATTCTCGGTGCGCTCGTCAACGGCATAGCGGTTGTGTTCGGTGGTGTGTTCGGCCTGGTATTCAAGCGCCGCGTGTCGCAAAAGCTCGGCGACTTCCTTATGCAGGGTTTGGGCCTGTGCGTGGTTCTTGTGGGCGTGCAGGGCATGGTGAAAGGGCAAAGCGTCACCATCACGGTGCTCTCCATGGTAATCGGCGGCGCGCTTGGCTATTGGATCGACATCGACGGGGCAATACATCGTTTCGGCGACTGGATTCAGCGTAAGCTGGACGCCGCATTCAAGGGTTCTGCCGCCCTGGGCAATTTTTCGGATGGTTTCGTGGCCGCGACGCTGTTTATCTGCATCGGGGCCATGGCGATTCTGGGTTCGCTCCAAAGCGGCCTGCAGCTCGATCATTCCACGTTGTATGCCAAGGCGCTTATCGACTTGGTGGTGGTTATGGTGATGGCCACCACCCTTGGCGTGGGCGTTCCGTTTTCGGGCGCATGCGTCTTTGTTTACGAGGCGCTTCTGAGTTTGGCGGCAAGCGCGCTCGCGCCGTTTTTGACCGACGCTGTAATCGCCGAAATGGTATGCGCGGGAAGCCTGCTGCTTTTGGCCATCGGGCTGAATATGCTCAAAATCACCGACGTCAAGGTGGCGAACTTTCTGCCCGCCGCGTTTCTGCCTATCGCCTTCTGCGCCATTCCGGGGCTGATATAGTCTCTCGCTGCGCAGTGATCGCCCGACCTTGGCGGAATCGGCAGCATTTCCCTAAGGCCGATTGTTTCAGCCTCGGGTAACGGGTGGAGTTTTCTCGCCTCGGGGATTGCGGTGGTAGAATCGCGGCAATCATTTGCTGCGGGCGGCAGGCGGGGTGGCCTGTACGCTGCAATCGGGCGAGAGCCCGGGAGCCTATCTCGAAAGAACAACCGAACATGACCCTCGTAGAGATCGTCCTTCTGGGCGTTGCGCTGTCGATGGACGCATTCGCCGTCACCATCTCGAATGTTTTCTGCTATCCGAACGCCTCTCGCGCGCGATTGTTCGCGCTGCCGGTGGCATTCGGCATATTCCAGGCCGTTATGCCACTGCTCGGCTATTTTCTTGGCGGCATCGTGGGCGATTTCATCGA
Source organism: Subdoligranulum sp. CAG:314 (assembly GCA_963635715.1). Lineage (GTDB taxonomy): Bacteria > Actinomycetota > Coriobacteriia > Coriobacteriales > Eggerthellaceae > Slackia. The sequence continues at coordinate 27,572 of CAVHFS010000004.1, forward strand.
AACGTATGCGGGCATCATCACGCTGATCATCCTCGGTCTTATCGGCGGAAACATGATCAAAGAAGGCGTGAGCGCCCTTCGTGGCGGCGATGAAGAGGAGGAAGAAGTCTCCGAAGATGCCACCGCGCTGTCGCTGAAGGTGGTTTTGGTCCAGGCTGTGGCCACGAGCATCGATGCCTTTGCCGTTGGCGTCAGCTTGCGCGCGGTAAGCGTCGCGGTGGCGCCCGCCGTGAGCATCATTGGCATCACCACGTTTGCCTGCTGCGTGGTGGCTTTGGCGATCGGCCGCCGTTTCGGCCATCTTCTGGGGGATCGCGCCCAAGTCGTCGGCGGCATCGTGCTCGTGGCCATTGGTATCAAGGCGATGTTTTAGGGAAGCGCCATTCGCCCGGGCGGCGCTGACCTCGGACCCTTGCGTCGGCGTTTGGCGAAGCGGCTCCCAGGGCGTCTTCTTGCGGTATTCCGGTGAATGCGGGCGAATTGGGGTACAATTTCGGGTTGCTATATGAATCATTCGGCTGAAAGGATTGCGCCATGAGCGAAGAGCTGTACGTTGACGGATTGGGGCTTGCTCCCGGCGTCATGGAAACGATCGTCGCAATCGCCGCCCAAGATGTCGAAGGCGTTGCGAGCGTCGGCACGTCCGCGTTCACGGGCTTGCGCTCTCGTTTTGCCGCGAAGCCTGTTTCCCAGGGGATAGACGTGAGCATGAACGAAAGCCAAGGCGTCGATGTCTCGGTGCATATCGAAGTCTTCTACGGCCGTCCTATTCCGCAGGTCGCCGAAAACGTGCGCCAGACGATTGCCGACGCCGTGGCTACCCAGGTCGGTTTCGCCGTTTCTTCCGTCGATGTTTACGTCGACGGCATTCGCTTCGCCAACTAGCCGGTAGGGGTTTTCACGCTCATGAGCAAACGCTACGAACGCATTCTTGCCCGCCGCGCCGCGGTTCAGATTCTCTATCAGAGCGAAATCACAGGCATTGCGGCCGAAACGATTTTCGACGATAAGCTGGTGCCCGACGAAGCCAAGACGAACGCCTATGCGCGCGAGCTTGTCTTGGGCGTTGCCGAGCATCGCGACGAGATCGATCGGGCTATTGGCGAGAGCTCTCAGAATTGGGCCATAGATCGCATGCCTATCGTCGATCGGTCGGTTTTGCGTTTGGCGATTTACGAGATGCGCTATGTCGACGACGTTCCCCAATCGGTCACGATTAACGAGGCCGTTGAGCTCGCCAAGGAATTCGGCGGCGAAGACGATTCGCATCGTTTCGTGAACGGCATTCTGGGCCGCCTTGCGCGCCTGGAAACTCCGAAAGTCGCAGTGGCCGAGCAGCCGAGTTCCGAGGCGCCGTCTGTCACCGCCGATGCTGCGGATGCTGCGGAGCCGGGTGACGCCGAGATTCCCACGATGGGCATTCTGTCGGACTTCAAGCCTTCTGAAGCGCCCAGCTCGAACGAAGCGTAGGGCCGCCATGGGGTTGGAGTCGCTTGATCGCCAGTCGTTCTCTCAAATTCGAGATCGCCTCGAAGAGATTGCCTCTCAGGTTCGCGGCGACGACCTTTCGCTTGATGCCGCGCTCGATTTGTATGACGAAGCGGTTAAACTCGGCATGAAGGCAACCGAGCTGCTCGAGGCTGTCGATGCCGACGATGCACCGTCGACGAATGGGGAGGCGCAATCGGAATAGCTCCGGGCTGCTGTTTCGCGTGCAGGCATGAACAGGGGGTTTCCTTTATGGAAAGCCATCGCATTCTTGATATGATTTCGTCCCCCGCGGACCTTAAGCTCCTCACTAACGAGGAGCTTTCCATACTCGCTTGCGAAATTCGCGAGCAGATTGTTGCCACCACATCTAAAACGGGCGGGCACGTCGCCCCGAGCTTGGGCGTGGTCGAGCTCATCTTGGCATGCCACAGCGTGCTCGATTGCCCCCATGACAAGCTGCTTTTCGATGTGGGCCACCAATCGTATGCGCACAAAATCGTGACGGGCCGCCGCGATGCCTTCGATACGCTCCGCCAGTTCGGCGGCATTTCGGGGTTTCCAAAAGCCACGGAAAGCGCCTACGATGTGCATCCATCGGGCCATGCGAGCGATTCGCTTTCGGTGGCGCTCGGCTTGGCTATGGCGCGCGATCTGAATGGGTCCGACGAGAAGATCGTTTCGATCATCGGCGACGCCGCGCTTTCGGGCGGCATGGCCTTCGAGGCGCTCAATCATCTGGGGCAACTGCAAACGCCCATGGTCGTTATTCTGAACGACAACGAGATGTCTATCTCGCGAAATGTCGGGGCCCTCGCTCGCTATTTGGGCGAGAAACGCGCGAGCCGCGAATATACCCGCACGCGCGATTCGGTTCAAAGCGCCCTTGAGGCGAGCGGCCCGCTCGGACGCGGCCTCGTCGATTTGGGTCGCAATGCCAAAGATTCGTTCAAGCAGATGGTTATTCCGGGCGAGATGCTCTTCGAGAAGCTCGGCATCGTATGCACCGCTCCCATCGACGGCCACGACATCGCTGCGCTCAAGCGGACGCTGCGCATATGCCTCGAGGCGGACGGGCCGACGCTTATGCACGTCGTCACCAAAAAGGGCAAAGGCTATGCCCCTGCCGAGAAGAACCCCAGCAAGTTCCACGGCATAGGTCCCTTCGATATCGCGACTGGAGAAGTGAAGAAGTCTGGCTCGGGTGCGCCCAAATACACGAGCGTGTTCAGCGATGCAATCGTTGCCGAGGCGGCTGCCGACGAGGATATCGTGGCCATTACTGCGGCTATGAAAGACGGCACGGGTTTGGCGGCGTTCGCGGAGAAGTATCCGAAGCGCTTCGTTGATACGGGCATCGCCGAAGAACATGCCGTTGCCCTTGCGAGCGGCTTGGCTCTGGCCGGCAAAAAGCCCGTCGTGTGCGTCTATTCGACGTTTATGCAGCGCGCTTTCGACCAGCTTGTCATCAACAACGCGCTCGCCGAGACGAATGTGGTTTTCTGCCTCGACCGCGCGGGGTTGGTGGGCGATGACGGCCCGACGCACCATGGGGTCTTCGATATCGCGTACGGACGCATGGTGCCGAATGTCGTGATGGCGTCGCCGTCGGATGAGGCCGAACTCGTGAATATGCTCCATACCGCCTTGCGCATTGACGGACCGGTGATTTTGCGGTGGCCTCGTGGCGAGGCGCGCGGCTTTGCCGTGCCGAACGAACCTGAGATGCTCGAAGTCGCGGCCTCGCGCACGACGCGTGAGGGGAATGACGTGGCCATTTTGGCTTTCGGACGCATGGTCCAAGAGGCAGAAGGCGCCGCCGACATGCTTGCTGAAGAGGGAATATCGGTGCGGGTCGTCGATATGCGCTGGATCAAACCCTTCGATAAAGATGCCGTTCGCAAGGCGGCTCGCGAGTGCAAGCTCATCGCGACTGCCGAGGAGGGGGTCGTCGAAGGCGGCATTGGCGAGGAAATCCTCGCTTTTCTCGCGAAAGACTCAACGGAAACGGTGCCTCCTGCGCTTTCGTTCGGCATCCCCGATGCTTTCATCGAGCAGGGCAAGGTTCCCCAGCTGCATCATGAGTTGGGTATCGACGCGCGGGGCATGGCGGAGCGCATTCGCGCGAAATACGAGGAGCTTTAGGCGTGACGAAATCTTCGGAATCTGTGGCGACTGCGTCTGGAAAGCGGAAGCGCAAGAAGGCTCGCCTGGATGACCTGCTCATCGAGCGCGGCTATTTTGCCGATAGGGGCGAGGCATTGCGCGCGGTGCTCGCCCGTGAGGTGCGCGCCAACGACGTCTATCCTACGAGCGCCGCCATTCAGGTGCCCATCGATGCGGATATTTTCGTGCGCAATCGACGCGCGTTCGTTTCGCGTGGCGGACATAAGCTGCAAGGTGCGCTCGACGTGTTTTCGCAAGATGTTCGCGGCGCTCATTGCATAGACGTGGGCTCTTCCACGGGCGGCTTTACCGACTGTCTGCTGCAGGCGGGTGCGGCGAGCGTTGCCTGCGTGGATGTGAATTACGGTCAGCTGGCGTGGAGTTTGCGGGAAGACGCTCGCGTGTGCGTGTTCGAGCGCACGAATATCAAGACCGCAGATCCTGCCACTTTGGGCGCCCCGTTCGATATCGTGGTGGCCGATTTGTCGTTTATCGGCCTCTCGGGTTTGGCGCATGTGTTTGCGGCCTTGTGCAGGCCGAACACGGTATGCCTGCTTTTGGTGAAGCCCCAGTTCGAAAGCGCGCATGACGAAACCGACCGCGGAATCGTGCGCGATGAGGCCGTTCGCCTGCGTGTTGTCGATGAGGTCTCCCAGGCGTTTTCCGCCGTGGGCTTTTCGATAGAAGGCGTCGTCGAAAGCCCTATAAAAGGCGCCCAAGGAAACGTCGAATACCTGGTGAAGGCGGTTTTCGAAAAGCAATAGGCTGGGGAAGCGCCATCGTGGGCCAAAGGGACAGCCCCTTTGGCCTATTACGGTGCGTATCGGGCCGGCGCTGGCGAAGTCTGGCCGCTTCCTTAGGCTTCGATGACGGTGATCGTCGAGCGAATCATGCCCATCCAACAGGAATACGCGTACGTGCCCGCTTTCGTCGGCGTGAACTCGATGACATTGTCGCCTGCTGCGAAGGTATGCTCGATGTCGAACTCGGGAATCTCCATGGTGCGATTGCATCCCGTGATGGATTTCGATGTTGCAGAAATGGTCCACTTCACAGGCGTGCCCGCATATACCGTGATGGCCGCATAGCCGTCGGAAAGCGAAGTCTGTAGCGTTTGGATGCCGTCTTGCAGCGTTGCCGTGGTGCTTGAGCTTCCAGCGCTCGACGAACTCGATCCGCAGCATCCGCTTTGCGAGGCGCTCGAACTCGAGCCGCAGCACCCCGAAGAGCTGCTGGCGCCCGCGGCGCAAGACATGCCCGCGGTGGCGATTCTCGGCTGGGCGAGGCTTGCGAAGGCCTGCGGGATATTCGGCACGGAAATGGCGGGAAGGCCGGCGAGCGACCAACCGTAGGAACCCATGAACAGCGCCATCGCCATGACGACGCATGCGCCCGCGGTCATGGCCTTTTGGGCGAACGACCGGGAAATCGCCCCCGCAATGGCGCCAAGGCCCATCATAAGCGGCACGGTGCCGAGCGCGAAGCACAGCATGGCCGCCCCGCCCGCAAGCGCGCTGCCTGTGCCCAAGGCGTAGAGCTGCATGGCCTGAAGCGGCCCGCAAGGCATGAAGCCCGAAAGCAGACCAACGACGAGGGGTCCTTTGGGCGTGTGGCGTTCGGTTTTACGGCTGTTCGCGGCATGCAGGCGGTTCGCCAGTCGAACGCGCAGCGTCGAAAGGCCGGGAATTACGCCGAGCATCGAGAGCGCCATAATCGCCATGAAAACGCCGGCGATGATTTGGGTCGCCCCACGTGCGCCGGCGGGTAACGAAAGGGCCGCGCCCGCAGCGCCCACGACCGCGCCGATGGCGGTGTAGGAAAGCACGCGGCCGGCATTGTAGAGCGCGGCGGGGCGAGCGCTCGCGAGGGAGAGGCGTCTCTTTGGGGTTTTCGCGCTTGCGCTTGCGGCCGCTGGCATGCATTGGCTCAGATTGATGCCACCGCACATGGCCACGCAGTGAAACGATGTGAGCACGCCAATGACGAACAGCATCGCAAATCCCATGTTCGACGTGGCGAGCGGGAAATCGGCGCCCGAGGCATCGATGCCGAATGCCGTGGCGAAAAGCCAGATAAGCAGGGCGATAAGGATAATCGCGGCGACCTGCGCGTTGGAAAGGCGCCTCTGCGGCGCCGCAGTTACCTCGTAGCCTGCGTCTTCCACGGCGCGCACCAAATCGGAGCGCGATGTGGTTGTCGAATCGAAATCGACTTTCGCGGTTTTTGCGAGCAGGCTCACGCGCACTTTCGCAACACCCGACACGGCTCCAATCGCTTGCTCGACTCTGGCCGCGCACGCCGCGCATGCCATGCCACCGATGTTCAGCGTGATTCGCTCCACGAGAATCCCCCGATATGCTCTCGATTAAACCAATTGAAATAGTAGGTAATAAACGAAAGCATGATACCGAAGCTCGGAGAAGGAGGGAATGCTTGCGGGCGACGCTTCATAGCTCGCGGCTTGAACTACGTTGCAGAGCGCAGTGAGAGCCCGAAGGCGCCTTGTGGAATCTTCGGGCTCTCGGCTGTCGTCGTCGTTTTTCGGGCGCGGTTTTCTCCGTTTTCATCCTGCGCTTCTAATCGTAGAAGCGCTCCCCCTTGTCGATCATCTCTTTGAGCAGTTTGGCCATCGCTTTGTAGTTGTAGGGCAGCATCATCTTTTTGAAGAGGGGGTTGAGCAGCCCCGGCACGCTTTGGAATTGCAGGACGATGTTGTAGGCCGTGTTCAGCCCCACGGTGTCTATTACGCGGAAGGGGCCTTTCGGCGCGCCGGTTCCGCGCTCCCACGCGATATCGATGCTCTTGGGGTCGGACACTCCGCTTGCCCAAAGATCAAGGCTGCTCAAGAGCCACGGCACGAGCATGGAATTGAGCAAATAGCCGCTTTTCTCCTTGCGAACGGGCAGGGCGACCATGCGAATGTCGCCTGCGAAGCTTACGAGAGCCTCGAAGGTTTTCTCGCTGGTTTTCGCATGCCCCATGACTTCGGCGGTGTTGTTCTTCCAGATTGAATTCGCGAAATGAAGGGCCGCGTATTGGGCTGGCCGCCCCGTATGCTCGGCGAACTGGCTTGGCAGAAGCGTCGAGGAGTTCGATGCGAGAATCGTTTTCTCGGGCAGCTTTCCGGCGAGCATGTCGTAGAAGGCGATTTTCGCTTTGGCATCTTCGGCCATGGACTCGATAACCAAATCGGCATCGGCCACGGCTTTGGAGAGGTCGAGCTCAAGCTTCAGATTTTGGTAAGCGGACTCGACGCGGGCGAGGCAGGCGTCTTTGTCGATGGGCGCATCGGAGTCGGCGATTCCCGCGCACCAAGGGCCTGTGCCCGCGGCCATGGCTTCGATGGCATCTCGGTACGTTTGCCGAAGCTTGTCTATTTTCGGCTGGGTACGGCCGATGCTGCCTTCGCTGCGAAGCCAGATGGTGGTATCGAACCCACAGTAGGCCGTTTGAAAGGCGATCTGGCTGCCGAGCACGCCGCCGCCTGCGATTACGATTTTCCTGAATGCCATGCGCGCTTCCTTTCGTCTTGCTTGGAAACTTGCGCAAAGCATGCCGCATTGGGTGCGACGCCCCTTCCGTATGTGAGAGCATTTCCGTGAGCGGCCGCAAGGGGGCTGGTAAATGGTTGCGATTAGATAGCATTTATGTGCCTTTATTTGGCGTCGCATGCGTCACGGCTTGTCGCTGGGAAGCGTCGGTCGGTATTCTTACGGGGCAATCGTATCCGTCGATGAGCTCGGTGATCTCGCGCCAGCTATGCACGTCGAGCTTGCGCAGAGGAAACTCTGCTTGTTATAATGCCAATGCACCAGCAAAGCCCGGTGTTTAGAGACTCGGCGGGCGGCGCGGTGCTAGTGATTAGAAAAGCCGGTTCCCGCCGGCTTTTCTGTTTCCCCCCGCTTCCATCCGTTGACGCTTATGCTTCTCCCACCGTTCGAGGATGAACCCCAAGACGGTCGCCGCATTGGCGAGGATTGCAAGAACTTCCAGAACGTAATTGAAAACAACGTTGTTCATAGGCGTATGCCTCCTTTCGGTAGGCGACGCCCGCGTTCGGACTTTACTGGCTTGGTCAGTATATCAAACAAATGTTCTTATAAATAGCAAACAAAGCGAATAGTATAGGGTCTAGACTCTGCTTGTCATACGACAATCTGTCCATATCAGTGTATGATTCTTTCGTCGACTTTTATAGACAACGGGGGAGTTCGGTGCTCAGCGACTTGGTCGTGGCATATCTGTTTTTAGGTGGTGCGGGGGCCGGCACGTGTTTTGTCGTCTCGGTCCTCGCGCTGTTCTCGCCGCGCTTCGCCGTGCGAGATGCGGCATGCGCGCTCTGCTATGGAAAGCTGTACGTCGCCTCATATTCGATTGGCTGCGCATGCTTGCTTGTCGGGTCTGCATGTCTTGCGTTCGATCTGGGGCGATTTGATGCCCTCGTCACCCTGGTCGCTTCGCCTCGGCCGAGCTTCATCGCCATCGGTTCATATGCCATACTCGTGTGTTGTGTGCTTGCGTTCGCGCTTGCGCTGTTGTGGTTACGCATTGGGTGGCGCGGTGTGCCGATCGCGCGCTTGCGTGTTGCGACGGCGGCGCATGTCGCCTGTGCCTTCACGGCGGTGTGCGTCATGGCCTATACGGGCTTGCTTTTGCAAAGCATCGGTTCGGTTCCGTTGTGGAATTCGCCATTCGTGCCAGTGCTGCTCGTCGCGTCATCGGCATCGTGCGGATGTGCGCTGGTGATTTTCTCGGCCCATGTGACTGACGTATGGCGCCCGTTTGCCAAGACGCTTTTCGCCATTTCGAAATGCGACGCCGCTCTTATCGCGATTGAGGCTGTGTGCCTTGTCTTGTTCGTGACGGGCTTTTTGCGCGTCGATACGACGAACCAAACTCTTGTGGCCTTGCGCGAGTCCGCGTGCGATCTCGTGTTCGGTGATTTCTCCTTGGCATTCTGGATTGGGCTCGTCGTGGTGGGTCTTGTGGCGCCGTTGGTCTTTGATGTGCTGTGGGCAAAGTCGTCGCGCTCGCCGCGGTTCGCGTTGGCGGCGTGCGCATGCGTGCTCGTTGGTGGCCTTGTTTTGCGCACGTGCTTAGTGGGAGCCGGTATGCATCCAGAAATATCAACCTTATAGGCGGAAGGAAACGCCATGCTTTCGTTTCAAATAGACCAATCCAGCGATGTGCCCGTGTGGGCCCAGCTCGCGCGCCGCATAGCATATCTTATCGAGACGGGTGAGCTTGCGCCAGGCGATCAGCTGCCTACGGTGCGCGGACTGGCATCTGAGATTTCGGTGAACTATAACACGGTGAACAAGGCATATTTGAGCTTGGCATCCGACGGCTATATCGAATCGGTGCGTGGGCGTGGTGCGTTCGTGCGCAATGTTGAAGATGAAGTGTGGTCTGAGCACGCCAGCGAGGTTGATGGCGTGATTGACGACTGCATTCAGGCGTGCTTGGACATGGGCCTGTCGCTTGATGATGTGGTGGCGTGCGTTTCGCGCAAGGTGAGCAAGCTGAAACGGGCGGGCGCTGCGTCGCCTGTTGGTAAAGCGACGGGCAGGGTTATCAGGCTCGATATGGGCGCGGGCGAGGCCGGCAAGGAACCTTCGACCAAAACGGGAGCGTGATGAGCGTGGCGTTCGGGAAGAAAAACAGGCAACAAGACGCCTTCATGAGCACGTCGGGGGCACAAACGCCCGCGTGCGCACCTGCCAGGGGCGTGGTGCCAGCTCCCCATACCGAAGTGACGGGCGAGCGTGCGAACAACGCAGGCGTGTGGCTGTTTTCGACCACGGTATTCGTTGTTGCATTCGCGCTGGTTGCGGGCGTGTGGTATGTGGCGGCTGGCAGCATTGGGGCCGTCGGAATCGCAGTGGCGACGATTGCGGCGCTGCTGGCCATTCTGGGAATCCATATCGCGCAGCAATGGGAAAAGGTCGTCGTGCTACGGCTGGGGAAATTCAATCGTGTCAGCGGGCCTGGGCTTTTTTGGACGTTTCCCATTATTGAACAGAACGTGATGCGCGTTGACGGCCGTATGCGCGTGACCACGTTCGGCGCCGAAGAAACGCTGACGAGCGACCTCGTGCCGCTGAATGTGAACGCCGTGTTGTTCTGGATGGTGTGGGATGCGAAGGCCGCATGCACTGAAGTGAGCGATTTCACTCGTGCGGTTGAGCTTGCGGCGCAAACGGCGCTGCGCGATGCGATCGGCCGCGCGAACGTGGCCGAAGTGGCCATTCGCCGTCAGCAGCTCGACCGTGAGCTGAAGAAGGCGCTCGAGGAAAAATGCGCCGATTGGGGCATCGCGGTGCTGTCGGTTGAGGTGCGCGACATCTTGCTGCCGCGCGAGCTGCACGACGCCATGTCGCTCGAGGCACAGGCTGAGCAGCGCCGCAAGGCGCGCATCATTTTGATGGAGGGTGAGCAGGATGTGGCCGATATGCTCGATGGTATCGGTCGCATATACGAGGACAACGACGAGGCCCTGCGCCTGCGTTCGATGCATCTGCTCTACGAAAGCGTGCGAGAAACGGGCGGCACAGTGGTTATGCCGAGCAGCTTCAGCGAGGGCTTCGGCGATGTGCTCGGCGACTCGATGAAAGATGCACTGAAGAAGAGTGCGGGCGTGTAACCTGCGAATATGGTGGATGCTGGGGGTGCGAAGCACGCCTAGGGTGACGCATTATTCGCTGCGGTAATTATTCTCAAAATAGAATTGTCCTATGATAAATTGTCTTATGATAATCATTGATTGTCATAAGACAATCTCGTATATTGATGGCAGCGAAATGGCCAATTTCAGCGAAAGAAGTATGGGGGAATGCTTTGCGAATTGGTCCTGGGGGCGGCCGACGGGTCGTAGGGGGACGGTCGCTAGAGGCATTCCGATGTTTCGAAGGGGGAGAGATGTCGGAATCGACGAGCTCGCGCTCTACGATGACGCGCAGGAACTTTCTCAAAGGCGCAACCGCAGCCGTGGGGGCCGTGGGCCTGGCTAGCGTTGGTGGCATGACTACGGCGAATGGCTGGCTTGCGTCCGCCGAGGCGCATGCCGAATCGGGCGAGCGCGTGGCGCATTTGTGCCACCAGTTTCATTGCCTGACGGGCTGCAATCTGAAGTGCACCATTCGCGATGAGCGCGTAAGCCTCATTGAGCCGAGCGATTTGGCCGAAGAAAGCCACCGCACCATCTGCCTGCGCGGCATTAACGAGGTCGCGCATATCTATTCCGAGGACCGTTTGCAGGTGCCGATGAAGCGTGTTGGCGAGCGCGGCGAGGGCAAGTTTGTCCAAATCAGCTGGGATGAGGCAATTGATACCATCTATCAGGAGCTTAGGAAATCCCAAGACACCTACGGTGAGAATTCGGTTTTCGTTCGCAAGTCAACCGAGGCCGGTATCGATTTCGAGTGGATCACTTCGCTCATCCATGCAGAAACTGGCGGCAATTGGGGCCTTGACCGCGGCCAGACTAACGGCATGTGCCCGGCATTCGGCGCATTCAGCCATTGTCCGACTCGTTCGAATCGTGAGTTCAAAGATGCGGCCACCGTTATCGAACTCGGTCATAATCCGCTTGAAAGTGCGATTATCTGGGCGAAACATCTCCTCGATGCCAAGGAATCGGGAACTTATATCGTGGCAATCGACCCGCGCTTCACGGGCACGGCGTCGAAGGCGAACGAGTGGATGCCTATTCTGCCTGGTACCGACTCGGCGCTTATCCAGGGCATGATTCGCGCGATTATCGATAACGAGTGGTACGACGAAGAGTTCATCAAGGCGAATACGTCGCTGCCGTTCCTCGTTGAAGAAAAGTCGGGCCAGCATTACCGCAGCGAAACCGAAATGTGTCCTAACCCGACGGTTGTTACTATGGAGGATATCGGCAAGCCGCACGTATGGGATTCCGCGACGGGTCAAGCCAAGCTCTACGATGACGCGTCGGCGCAGGCTGTGCTTGAAGGCGAATGGACCATCGACGGCAAGAAGTACACGACCGAGTTCTCTCTGCTGAAGAAGTGGATTGCCGGTTACTCAACTGCCTGGGCTGCCGAGACGTCGGGCATCGACGAAGATAAAATTGTGGCTCTTGCAAATCGTTACGCCAACAATGGTCCCGCCATCATCGACTTCGGTTTGGGTGGTCCCGACAAAT
>CAVHFS010000004.1:40247-138884 GCA_963635715.1 Subdoligranulum sp. CAG:314
CGTACTACAGCGCGTCTCCGTGGTTCCAGGAAGACTTCGGCCCGTGCCTCAACATCAACCCCGTCGACGCCGAAGCTCGCGGCATCGAGACGGGCGACGACGTGCGCGTGTTCAACGATCGCGGCGAGTTTTTGGTCACCGCGCATGTGAACGACAGCCTGCGCCCCGGCGTGTTGTTCATGGCCGAAACCACGTATACGAAATACTACAAGCAGGGCTTCTTGCAGAATGTGACGAATTCAGCGCGCAACGAGCGCTGCTACGAGATGATGCACGGTCCTCAGATTCCATACAACGATACGTTGGTTCAGGTCGAGAAGGCGTAGGTGACAAACGATGACGAAATTGGCGATAGCGATCAATCAAACGCGCTGCATCGGGTGCCAGACATGCGCGTTCGCTTGCAAGATGCAAAATGGCGTGCCCGACGGCATGCGTTGGAACCGCGTGCTTACCGAAGGGTGCGATGTGGAGGACGGCGCCCGCGGCGCGTACCCCAATCTTGAGCGTACCTATACGCCGCTCGCGTGCCAGCATTGCGAAAACCCTGCATGCCTGCGTGTGTGCCCGACGGGTGCCACGTACAAAGACGATAAGGGTCGCGTCGAGATCGATTACGACAAGTGCATCGGCTGCCGTATGTGCATGGCGGCGTGCCCGTACAACGCTCGCGTGTTCAATTGGAGCGAGCCCAAGCGCACGCCCGATTTTGTGTACGGTGACGCCTCTGTTCCAACAAGGCAGAAGGGCGTTATGGAGAAGTGTACCTTGTGCAAAGAACGCACCGATCGCGGCGAAGAGCCCATGTGCGTAGCATGCTGCCCGGCAAGGGCCCGCATCTATGGCGACCTCGATGACCCGAGCAGTGAGATCTCTCAAGTCATAGCAAAGCGGCATGCCTATGTGCTCCTCGAAGAGCAGGGCACGCATCCGCAAGTCCATTACTTCAAATAGGAGGTGCGCAATGTCTAGCAAGTTGAAAATGACGTACGGCATCCTGGGCGCCTTTGTAGTGGCGGGTGTTGTTGCGTGGGTTTACCAGTTGATAAACGGCCTTGGCGTCACGGGTATGAACAACGGAACGTCGTGGGGCCTCTACATCACCTGCTTCATGTTCTTCGTCGGCTTGTCGGCGGGTGGCCTTATCGTGGCAAGTTCGGCGAGCGTGTTCCATATCGCCGAGTATAAAAAGGTGGCGTTGCCTGCGGTTATCTGCTCGACGGTGTGCATTTGCCTCGCGGGTATGTTTGTCCTCATCGATTTGGGCGGCATTCAGCGCGTGTGGCGCATCATAACCGGACCCAACCCTACGTCGGTTTTGCTGTGGGATATGTGCGTCATCACGTGCTATCTCATCATCAATATCGTGTACCTGGTGTTCATGTGTTCCGACAAGCCGGGCGCCGAGCGCAAGGTCGCCATCGTGTCGCGTTTCGCGCTGCCCGTCGCCATTCTGGTACACAGCGTAACCGCATGGATTTTCGGCCTGCAGCTTGCCAAGGAATGGTATTCGGCCATCATGGCGCCTATCTTCGTGGCGTCGGCCATGGATTCTGGCTTGGCGCTTTTGCTGCTGTCGCTTATGGGTCTGAACAAGTCGGGCCTGTTCAAGGTTGAGAAAAAGCTCATCTCCAGTCTGGCTGGCTTGCTTGCGACCTGCATCGCCATCGATGCGTTCTTCATCGGCTGCGAGTGCCTGACCATGGCATATCCCGGCGCAAAGGGCGCCGAAGTTCTGGGGATTATGGCCACGGGCGTTACCGCGCCGTTCTTCTGGATTGAAATCATTGGCGGTCTGGTGATTCCGTTCTGCTTGATGGTGTTTGCGAAGAACCGCGCCAATATGAAGCTTGTCGCTGCCTCGAGTGCGCTTGTTGTTCTGGGCGTGTTCTGCAAGCGTGTGTGGCTGCTGTTCACCTCGTTCTATGCGTTCAATATTTCGGGTGCGCCTGGCGTGATTTCTGGTTCGACGGCTGCTCGTGGCGCCGATGGCGTGAACGTTTGGGCAATGGCTGGCACGTATTGCCCCACGTGGGTCGAAATCGTGGTGGTCTTGGGCGTAGTTGCCCTGGGCGTGCTGGCATTCATCGCGATGTCGCGCAAGCTCCTGGTCGGCTGTCAGCAGGCGTAGATGCTCGGTGGGGCGCGGTGAGGGTCGTGCCTCCTGGTTTTAAGAAGAAAGGGCCGTGGCCATGAACTACGAACAGCTGGCGGAAGCGCTTGCGTTTTGCGGCAATTCGCTGCTCGCCCCCATGACGCAAACGGCAAGCGTCGGCTTGGAGCCGTCGTTTTGGGAGGATTTCCCTACGTTTGGAGATGAGGATGTAGAGCGCGAGGCGACGGCGTGCGCGCGGTGGGCGCGCGAGTTCGAAACGCGCGCGGCGGATGCGGGTGAAGACCCCGTTGAGGTATGCTCCGTCGAGTTTACGCGGCTTTTTGTGGGTCCGCCACGCCCGGCCGCTGCGCCCTGGGAGACCATGCACCGCGGCGACGCGCAGGCTGGACAAGCAGTTACCGTTGGCTTTGGCGAGCCGACGTTTGAAATGCGCAGCCTTCTTCGCAAGCTTGGGCTCGAGCTGCGCAACGAGAATCGCCAATATGAAGACCATATGGGGATCGAGCTGCTGTATGCGTCGGAGCTATGCCGCCGCCGTGCCGAGGCGAACGGCGCGTGCGATGGCGAGCCGTACAGCGATGAGCGCATCCCGGAATTCGTCCATGAGCACCCCTTAGCATGGATCGATTCACTGATTTCGAATGCGCGCGATGCCGCGCCCGAGGGTTATTTCGAGCATCTATTGAAACTTGTTAAGGCGGTACTCGTCGAGATGGCGTAGACGAGGTTACGTATACTGCGATGAAAAAGCGTCGCGGCAAAGGTTGGGCGTTGTCAGGTTTGCTGGTGACGTAAGAGCTTCGACGAAAGAGCCGGTCCCCGCTGGCTTTTTCGTTTTCTTGACAGCTTTGTTAAACCTTTGGTTCGAATGCGGCGATTGCCGTGCGCCTCGTTGCTCTGATGGGCTAAAGTAGCTCCGTATGGTAGAGCGGAAGAAAGGGGCTTACGTGCGCACGATTGGAAAGCGTGAAGTCGAGGACATGGCGGTTGGCGCCGCGGTGCTCGCGTCGGGTGGCGGCGGCGACCCGTATATTGGCAAGCTCATGGCTCTTCAGGCCATCGACGAGTACGGTCCGTTTCAGATGATATCGCTCGACGAGCTGCCCGACGATGCGTTCGTATGCGCGTCGCATATGCTGGGCGCGCCTACGGTTCTCGTGGAGAAAGTTCCCAACGGCATGGAGGGCGTTGGCGCGGTGGACGCGCTCGAAAAGCGCCTCGGCCGTAAATTCGATGCGATTATGCCGCTTGAAGCGGGCGGTTTGAACTCGCTTCTGCCTTTCCAGGTGGCCGCTGCGAAGGGCGTGCCCATCGTCGATTGCGACGGCATGGGCCGCGCGTTTCCCGAGCTGCGCCACGTTACGTGGACGCTGTTCGACATTCCCGCATGTCCTGCCGTGGTGTGCGACGAGAAGGGCGACGTGGTGACTATCGAGGCCGTCGACAACGCTTGGGCCGAGCGCCTGTCGCGCAACGCGGCTATCACTACGGGTGGCAGCGTGTTCATGGCCGATTACGCCATGACTGGCGCCCAAGCCAAACGCGCCTCCATCCCCGGCACATCGACGTATTGCGAGCAGATCGGCCGAGCCATTCGTGAGGCGCACGAGCAAAACGTCGACCCGTTGCCTGTTATCCTGGAGCTGCTCGGCGCGTTCGAGCTGTTCCGCGGCAAGCTCGACGACGTTTCGCGCCGTACCGAGGGAGGCTTCGCGCGCGGCTATGCGCATTTCGCGGGCATCGACGATTATGCGGGTCGCGAGTGCGAGTTGCGCTTCCAAAACGAGCATCTGCTGGCGAAGTCGGGCGATGAGGTGCTGTGCTCGGCGCCCGACCTTATCGCCGTGCTCGATGTGGAAACCGCGCTGCCCATCACCACCGAGGGCATGAAATACGGCGCGCGCGGCGTGGTCATCGGCATTCCCGTGCATGAGCATTGGCGCAGCGAGCGCGGCCTGGAAATCGCCGGCCCGCGCTACTTCGGCTACGACATCGACTTCGTTCCCGTTGAGGAACGCGTGAAGGGGGATAAATAAATGGCTGCTAAAGATTGGCGAATCGGCATCGACGTCGGCGGCACGAACACCGACGCCGTGGTGCTTGACGAAAAACTGAATCTTATTTCCGCAGTGAAAAGCCCCACGACCGAAGACGTGATGAGCGGCATCAAGAATGCTATGGAGGCCGTGCTCGCAGGTGAAGGGGTCGATCGCTCCCGCATCGGATACGCGATGCTCGGCACCACGCATTGCACGAACGCCATCGTGGAACGCAAGCGCCTCGACCGCGTTGCCGTGATTCGCATCGGCGCGCCCGCGACCCGCGCCATCAAGCCCATGATCGATTGGCCTGCCGATTTGCGCGCCGCCATCAACGACCAGTGGTTCCTGGTGGGCGGCGGCCACGAATTCGATGGCCGCGAAATCGCGCCGCTTGACGAAGACGAGCTGCATCGCATCGCTGAGCAGGTGAAAGGTGAATGCGACAGCGTGGCCATTGCGAGCGTGTTCTCGCCGGTGGATGCGAGCCACGAGCTTCGCGCCGCCGCCATCATGCGCGAGGCGCTCGGCGAGGATTTCCCCATCTCCATCTCGAGCGAAATCGGCAGCGTGAGCCTGCTTGAGCGCGAGAACGCCACCATTTTGAATGCGGCGCTCGTCGATGTGGCGAAAACGACGTCGGAAAGCTTCATCGCGGCGCTCAAGAGCGAAGGCATCACCGACGCCGAGGTGTATCTGTGCCAAAACGACGGCACGCTGATGAGCGCCGAATACGCCATGCGCTACCCGATCCTCACCATTGCGTGCGGTCCCACGAACTCGATTCGCGGCGCATCGTTTTTGACGGGCCTGAAAGACGCCGTGGTGGTCGACGTGGGCGGCACCACGACCGACCTGGGCGTTTTAACGCACGGCTTTCCGCGCGAGAGCATGCTGGCCGTTGAAATCGGCGGCGTGCGCACGAACTTCCGCATGCCCGACATCATCTCCATCGGCTTGGGCGGCGGCTCCATCGTGCGCCAGCATGAAGACGGCACGGTGACGGTCGGTCCCGATTCGGTGGGCTATCGCGTGACCAAAGAGGCGCGCTGCTTTGGCGGAGACACGCTTACCGCCACCGACATCGTGGTAGCGGCAGGCATGGCCGAAGGCGTGGGCGATTCGTCGCTCGTAGCCGATTTGGACCCTGAGCTGGTGGTGAAGGCTCAAGCTATCATGACGGAAATGGTCGAGAACTGCGTTGATCGCATGAAGACGAGCGCGGGCGACATCGACGTCATCTTGGTCGGCGGCGGCTCCATCCTGGTGCCTGGCGAGCTTGAGGGCGTGGCGCATGTGTACAAGCCGAATAATTTCGGCGAGGCAAACGCTGTGGGCAGCGCCATTTCTCAGGTGTCGGGCCAGATCGAGCGCGTGTTCTCGCTCGACAAGCTCGGTCGCGCCGAAACGCTCGAGGTTGCCAAGGGATTGGCGACCGAAGAGGCCATCAAAGCTGGAGCCGATCCCGATTCCATCGAGATCGTCGAGGTGGAAGACGTGCCTTTGGCCTATCTGCCCGGCAATGCCACGCGCGTGCGCGTAAAAGCCGTGGGCGATCTGAAGATTTAACTAGTTTCGTCGTTCTGACGAACGACGAAAGCTGTCGACGCTGCGCTGGGTTCTGGCGGCGCATTTCGGGTTCAAGCTGCGGCTCGCGTACCGAAGTACGCGTCGCCCTGCTTTCATCCGAACTGCACTCGCCAGAACCCATGCTCGCTGACATTTCGTGCGAGCGGGTCTCGAACTCCAGAAGAGCAGTCTCGCCTTGGCACCGATGCTCCGTATTGGGTCGTCGGCGTTCGTTTCTGCTCTTCTTTTTTAAGTGAAACGCCGCCAGGTGAGCGCATGGCGAAACCCCGAAGGAGCGCAGCGGTAGCGAACCGTGGTCTAAGGCAAGGCCGCCGGCGGCAAGGGGCGACGGACATATTGGGTTGGGTTCGGCCCAACTCATTTTATTTGCTGTGATACTTTAGCACTGCAGTGCACTATAGTGAAAGGAACGCCTCATGCGTTACCTGGGCGAACAGGAAGTTGAAGACATCGCGATGGGCGCGGCCGTCATGGCTTCGGGCGGCGGCGGAAACCCGTACGTCGGCATCCTCATCGCGAAGCAGTGCGTGGCCGAAAACGGCCCCATTCCGCTTTTGACGCTTGACGAGTTGCCCGACGATGCGCGCGTCGCGGTGTCGATGGGTCTTGGCGCGCCTACGGTGCTCGTGGAGAAGGTGCCCGCCGGCCCCGAACCGGTGTATGCGCTCGAAGCGCTCGAACGCGAAGTGGGGCATACCTTCGACGCCCTCATTCCTTCGGAGGCGGGCGGCTGGAATTCGCTGCATCCCATGCTTCCTGCGGCGCAGCGCCATATTCCGCTGCTCGATGCCGACGGCATGGGCCGCGCATTTCCCGAGTTGCAGATGGTCACGTGGTCGATGTACGGGCAAAGCGCAAGCCCCATCGGCGTGGCCGATGAGCGCGGCAACGCGATGCTTGTGCGCGCCGCCACGAACAAATGCGGCGAAGACTTGTGCCGTGGCGCCACGGTGGAGATGGGCGGCAACATTTCTCTCGCATGCTATGGCATGACGGGTGCCGAGGCCAAGGCGCACAGCGTCGCCGGCACCTATACACTGTGCGAGAAGGTGGGGCGCATCCTGCGCCGCGCCCGCGAAGAGCATTCCAACGACATCGCCGAGCTGCGTGATGCCTTAGGGGCGGTCGAGCTGTTCCGCGGCAAGGTCGAAGACGTGGAGCGCCGCACCATCGGAGGCTTCGCGCGCGGCTTGGTGCATTTGGACGGCATGGACGCCTATAAAGGCGGCGTGCTCGACGTGCGCTTCCAAAACGAATTCCTCATCGCCGAGCGCGACGGAAAGGTTGTGTGCACAGCGCCCGACCTCATCGCCATGTTCGACACCGAAACGCTCACGCCCATCACGGGCGAGGCGCTCAAATACGGCTGTCGCGCCGTTGTGCTGGGCGTTCCCTGTGCGCCGCAGTGGCGCACGCCCGAAGGCCTGGCCACGGTGGGCCCCGCGGTCTTCGGCTACGACGACGTGGAGTTCGTGCCCGTGGAGCAGCGCGTCGGGGCTTAGTCGGGATTTTCTCCGTATCGCGCGGCCTGCGGCGCTTCGTTGCCGTGGGCCGCTTTTTCATGCAGCCGTTCCGTTTTCCCTGATAGCTCCGCAGTTGCCCGCTTTCGCCTTACTGGACGGTTAACCTGCTCGAAACACACATTAAACCGCGGCGAAACATATGCGTCATATTCGCGAAACGCTGCCGCCGTATCCTCGTAACGCTACATTCGCTGCCCAGCCCCTGCGGCGTCGCGCATCGCCACGCGCGGCCGCGCCGAAGCCGCCACGCTTCGGAATTGCCCGGGTTGGGCCAATGGGGGAAACGAGGTGCAGTATGCACTATGCTGAAACGCCGCAACAGGCGGCGGCTCGCAATCGCGCGCTCGAAAATCGCAGTTTGCGCGAAGGCGACGTGCGCATTCCTGCGGGGTGCGCCATCGCGGGCATCATGGACCGTTCGGGCGAGCGCCACGACGGCCGCGATATCCTGAAGGCGATTGCGCTCATGCACGATCGCTCCAACGGCTTGGGCGGCGGCTTCGCCGCATACGGCATCTATCCGGAATACGCCGACCTGTATGCCTTCCATGTGCTCTATGAGAGCCACGACGCCCGCATGAACACCGAGGCGTATCTCAACGAGCATTTCCTGTCCGAAAAGCAGGAGCGCATTCCTACCGCCCAGGTTAAGGCGATCACGAACCCGCCCGACACGTGGCGCTACTTCCTTACGCCGCATCCTTCCCATCATGAGCTCGAAGTGGGCGAATTCGACGAGCAGGAATACGTCATGGCCTGCGTGTTCTACATCAACGCGCATATCGACGGCGCGTTCGTGGCGAGCTCCGGTAAGAACATGGGAGCGTTCAAGGGCGTTGGCTACCCCGAGGAAATCGGCGAGTACTATCGCATCGACGAATACAAGGCCTGGCTGTGGACCGCGCATGGGCGATTCCCCACCAATACGCCCGGCTGGTGGGGCGGCGCGCATCCGTTCACGCTTCTGAATTGGTCGATCGTGCACAATGGCGAAATCTCCAGCTACGACACGAATCGCCGCTACGTTGAGCAGTTCGGCTACGATTGCGCCCTGCAGACCGACACCGAGGTCATCACGTACCTGTTCGACCTGCTTATTCGCCGTCATGGGTTCTCCCAGGAGATGGCGGCTCATATCATGGCCGCGCCTTCGTGGGACGCCATCGACCGCATGCCCGCCGAGCAGGCCGAATTCGAAACGGCGCTGCGCTGCGTCTATTCCGATGCGCTGGTGAACGGGCCGTTCTCGGTTATTTTGGGTTCCGAAGAGGGGCTTCTCGCCTTGAACGACCGCCTGAAGCTGCGCGCCCTCATGGTGGGGGAGAAAGGCTCGATGGTCTATCTCGCCAGCGAGCAGGCGCCCATCGAGCTCGTATGCCCCGACGTTGAAAACGTTCGCTCCATCGAAGGCGGCGTGCCGTTCGTCGTGCAGCTCGACGAAGTCGCCCGCGCCAAGCAGGGCAAGACGTCGCTCAATGAGCCCGATATTTACCGACAGTCGCTCATCACCAGGAAGGAGGCCTAGGCGATCATGCTCGATTACGTATATCCGCGCTACAAAGTTTCCCGCGACGCCGATCTGTGCATCAAATGCGGCGTGTGCGAGCGCCAGTGCGCCAACGAGGTGCATACGGTCGACGATGAGTTGGGCCGCGTGGTGGCCGACCATAAGAAATGCGTGAATTGCCAGCGCTGTGTGGTGATGTGCCCCACGAATGCGCTTTCCATCACGAATTGGCCCCAAGTGGGCAACGGCTCGAACAACTGGACCCTTGGCGCCATGCAAGACATCGCCAAACAGGCCCAGACCGGCGCCGTGCTGCTGTCGTCCATGGGCAACCCACAGCACTATCCCATCTATTGGGACCATCTGTTGCTCAACGCAAGCCAGGTGACCAACCCCTCTATCGACCCCTTGCGCGAGCCTATGGAGACCCGCGTCTTTTTGGGCGGGCGCCCGGCCGCGCTGAAGGTTAACGAACGCGAGCATAAGGTCGTTTCGGCCATGCCTCCGCGCATCAAGCTCGACGTGCCGCTGATGTTTTCGGCGATGAGCTTCGGCTCCATCTCGCTGAATGCGCAAAAGTCGCTCGCCATGGCGGCCGAAGAGCTGGGGACGTATTTCAATTGCGGCGAGGGCGGCCTGCATAAAGACCTCGAGCAATACGGCGACCATGCCATCGTCCAGGTTGCCTCGGGCCGTTTCGGCGTAGATATGCACTATCTGGAAACCGCGGCCATGATCGAAATCAAGATCGGCCAAGGTGCCAAGCCTGGCATCGGCGGACATCTGCCCGGCGAGAAGATCAACGATGAGGTCTCTCGCACGCGCATGATTCCGAAGGGGACCGACGCGATTTCCCCAGCTCCGCATCACGATATCTATTCGATCGAAGACCTGCGCCAGCTCATCTTCTCCCTGAAAGAGGCCACGCGCTATACCAAGCCCATTTCGGTGAAGGTGGCCGCGGTGCACAATGTGGCCGCCATCGCCAGCGGCATGGCGCGCGCCGGTGCCGACGTCATCGTGGTCGACGGCTTCCGCGGCGGCACGGGCGCGGCTCCTGCGCGTACGCGCGACAACGTGGGCATTCCCATTGAGCTTGCACTTGCGAGCGTCGATCAGCGCCTGCGCGACGAAGGCATTCGCAGCCGCGTGAGCCTGGTTGCGGCGGGCTCTATCCGCAATTCGGCCGACATCGTGCGCGCCGTGGCGCTCGGCGCCGACGCCGTGTACTGCGCCAGCTCGGCACTCATCGCCCTGGGCTGCCATCAGTGCCAGGCATGCGCCGGCGGCAAATGCAACTGGGGCATCGCCACCCAGCGCGCCGAGCTCACCAAGCGCCTCAATCCCGAGATTGGCGCGCAGCGCGTGGTGAATCTGGTGCGTGCATGGAACCATGAGGTCCAAGAGCTCATGGGCGGCATGGGAATCAACGCCATCGACAGCCTGCGCGGCAACCGACTCATGCTGCGCGGTGTGGGCCTCAATGAGAAAGAACTCGAGATCCTGGGCGTCAAATACGCAGGGGAGCAGTGATCTATATGAAGAGAATTTATGCGATACCCGATTGGTGCGTGGACTGCAAGCGCTGCGAAATCGCCTGCAAGGCCCAGCATTCTCCGTGGCCGGGCGATATCGTGAAGGCGTTCAAACTCGCCGGCGACGATATTCACAACCGCGTGCGCGTCGAGGGCGACAGCCTGTTGAGCTTCGCGTCTAATTGCCGCCATTGCGCCAAGCCGAAGTGCATCGAGGGTTGCATTTCGGGCGCCATGCAGCGCGATCCCCAAACGGGTGTGGTGACGAGCGACCCCGCGCGCTGCGTGGGTTGTCGCACCTGCGTCAGCATGTGCCCGTTCGGCGCCATCACGGTTGTGCCTTCCGGAGTGAAATCCGTCGCGCTGAAATGCGATCTGTGCGGCGACGGGGCAGGCACGCCCGGCGAGCCGAGCTGCGTCGCGGCTTGCCCGAACCGCGCGTTGATCTATGTGGAAAGCGAGGCGAACTAGCATGTCGAAGACCACCTGCGATTTTTTGATCATCGGCAATTCGGCGGCTGGCGTGACCGCCGCCGAGCTTCTGTCCGCCGCAGCGCCCGAGAAAAGCATCGTCATGCTTTCCAACGAGTCGCACCATTGCTATGGGCGCCCGCTCATCTCGTATCTGCTCGAGGGGAAAACGGACCTCGCCCATCTGAATTACAAGCCCGCCGACTTCTATGAGACGCGCGGTATTCAGACCAAATTCGGCCCCGAATTCGAGGCTGTGGCTTTGGACGCTTCGGCGCATGAGGTCACGCTCGCCAATGGCGAGATTGTTGGCTATGGAAAGTGCCTGCTCGCGACGGGCTCTGTTCCGTTCGTTCCGACGATCGGCGGCATGGACGGCCGCTCGAACGTGCACACGTTCATCACGCTCGACGATGCGCTCGCCGCCTGGGATGACGTGCGGGAGGCAACCGCGCGCGCCCATGAGCAGGGCCGCGAGAGCCGCGTCGTGGTAATCGGCGGCGGCCTCATCGGTATGAAGGCGGCCGAGGCGCTCTCGCATCATGCCGATCGCATCGACGTGTTCGACCGCAGCCCGCGCATCCTTCCCGCCGTGCTCGACGCAGACGGCGCCGAAGTGGTGACGCGCCTGATGGAGCCCCATGGGATTTATTGCCATCATGCCATGTCGGTTGACGAGATGCTCGGCGAAGGCGAGCGCGTGACGCATGTTCGCCTCACCGATGGGACCGACGAGGCATGCGATATGGTAATCGTCGCCGTAGGCGTGCGCCCTGCAAGCAAAATCGCGGTAGAGGCCGGCGCCGAACAGGGTCGCGGCCTTGTGTGCGGCTCCGACTTGCAAACGAGCCTGCCCGACGTTTATGCCGCGGGCGATGTGACGCAGGTAACCGATACGCTCGATGGAAGCCAGCGACCGCTCGCCTTGTGGCCGAATGCCATACGTCAGGGTCGCATCGCTGCCGCGCACATGGCCGGCATCCCCGGCGCTCCCCTCGATGAGGGAAGCTTCGCCGTGAACGCGGTCGACTTCTTCGACATTACCCTTCTGACCTCGGGAATCATAAACCCTGCGCCCGATTCGGGCTGCGAAGTTCGCACAGAGGTCGAAGGCGACGAATACGTGAAATTCGTCACGCGCGACGATAAGCTCGTGGGCTATGTCTTGTTGAACAGACCCGATAACGCGGGCATCTATACGGCGATGATCGAGCATGAGGTTCCGATTTCTTCGCTCGGCCCCGATGCCTTCGATCGCGCTCCCCTCAATATCGATTTGCCGCAGGGTGCGAATCGCCTGCATCGCGGCTACCCGTCGAACCTCGATAGGCTCGGATGGCCCGTGAAGACGGAAGAGGTGAAATAACCATGCAGATAGAAAACCTTCCTACGGTCGAGCCTCTCGTCGAAGAGCTTGGCGATCGCGGCGTGGTCACGCTCGGCACGGTGCACTTCACCGAAGGCAATGCCGCCGTGCGAGCCTCGCTCGAGAAATTCGACGTGGTCGAGCTTCGCGAAACGTTCGCCCAGCGCTATCTCGGTTGCGGAATGAAGGCTGGCAAACGCCTCGAGATTCACGGAGTCCCCGGCAACGACATGGCATGCTACATGGATGGCGGCGAGATCGAGGTCTTCGGCAATGCCCAAGACCAGGTCGCCAATACGATGAACGACGGAAGCATCGTCATTCATGGGCGCGTAGGCGATGCCGCAGGCTATGGCATGCGCGGCGGTCGCATTCTGGTGCGCGACGGTTGCGGTTGGCGCGTGGGCATTCATATGAAGGAATACGGGCAGAAGGCGCCGGCGATCGTCATCGGTGGCGACGCGGGAAGCTTCCTCGGCGAATACATGGCCGGCGGCGTGATCATTCTGCTGGGTAGGCCTGGTCCTTATTTGGCGACGGGCATGCATGGCGGGGTGATTTATCTGAAGCATGTTCTTGACGAGCGCGATATTCCCGCGGGGCTCGTGCAGGAGCCCGTCGATGAGCTCGATCGCAAGGTGCTTGCGAACCTGCTCGGCGAATACAATGAGAAATTCGCCGATGAGCTGGATTCGCCGGTGGACACGACGGGCGAGGGCTTCTATCGCCTGCGTCCTGCGAGCAGCCGTCCCTACGCCAGCATGTACGCGAACTAGGGAAGCACCGATTAAGGCCGCCTTGCTCCGGACGAACGCGGGGCAATTGGGACCGGTCGGCGCTTTCTTCAATCATCCTATCGGCCCGCGACAACGTGGCGACGCGCGGCCGTTTCGGGCTGGGAGGCATACGCCTTCCAGCCCCTTCTTTTTCCCAGGGAGGAGTGGCCAATCTCGCCAATCCCGTGCGCGACGGCGCGTGGAAGGCTCCCTTATGGATTTCTCTTGCATCTGCTCCGCCGCGTCGTATAATGCCATGGTTTCTATATTTCACATGCTCGAGCGACCCAGAATCGCGAGTGGCCAACCGAAAAAGGCTGCGAAGATGGGGAAGACCTCGGGCAGACGCTTAACGAATGGAGAATGACATGGCGAAAATCAGCGTCAAGTCCCTGCTCGAAGCAGGCACCCACTTCGGTCACCAGACCCGTCGTTGGAACCCCAAGATGAAGCCGTACATCTTCGGCAATCGTGGTGACATCTACATCCTCGACCTCAAGCAGACCCTCGTCGGACTCGACCAGGCTTACACCTTCGTCGAGAACACCGCTGCCAAGGGCGGCACCGTGCTGTTCGTCGGCACCAAGAAGCAGGCTCAGGAAGCCGTCGCTGCTCAGGCTGACCGCTGCGGTATGCCCTATGTCAACGCCCGTTGGCTTGGCGGCATGCTCACCAACTTCGTCACCATCCGCTCCCGCGTGCAGCGCATGGAAGAGCTCGAAGCCATGGAGACCGACGGCCGCATGGACGTTCTGCCCAAGAAGGAGCAGATTCTTCTGAAGAAAGAACTCTCCAAGCTGCAGACCAACCTCAACGGCATCCGCAACATGAAGAAGCTCCCCGACGCCATCTTCATCGTCGACACCAACCGCGAGCAGCTCGCCATTCATGAGGCGAAGCGCCTCGGCATCCCCGTGGTCGGCACGCTCGACACCAACTGCGACCCCGACGACGTCGACTTCGGCATTCCCGCCAACGACGACGCCATTCGCTCGGTCAACCTGCTGTGCACCTTCGTCGCCGACGCCGTGATCGCCGCTACGGGCGCTCCCGTCATCGAAGAGCAGATGGCCGCCGAGGCCGAAGCCGCCGAAGCTGCTGCCGAGGCTCAGACCGAAGCTGCTGCCGAATAGCGCATCAATCGAAGAGCGCTCATTCCTTAAGACAAGTCGGGCCCTGTTTCAAGCGAGAAGCGGGGCCCGTTTTTCCAAAGACGACGACGTAAGAAAGGAACCGCAAGATGGCAAACATCACCGCTTCCATGGTTAAAGAGCTGCGCGAGATGACCGGCGCAGGCATGATGGAATGCAAGAAGGCCCTCACCGAAGCCGATGGCGATATGGACGGCGCCGTCGACGTGCTGCGCACCCGCGGCTTGGCCGCCGTTGCCAAGAAGGCAGGCCGCGCCACCAACGAAGGCACGGTCATGGCTCTCGTTTCCGAAGACGGCAAGGCTGGCGCGCTCGTCGAGCTGAACTGCGAAACCGACTTCGTGGGCATGAACGAGAAGTTCAAGGCCTATGCCGAGAAGATTGCCCGCGCCGCTATCGCCAACAAGCCCGCCGACCTCGACGCCCTCAAGGCTTCCGAAGTCGACGGCGAGACCGTTGACGCCGTTGTGGCCGACTGCATCCATGTGATGGGCGAGAACACCCAGCTCACCCGCTTCGTCGTTGCTGAGGCCGACGCTGTGTGCTCCTACATCCACATGGGCGGCAAGATTGGCGTTCTGGTTCGCTTCGAGGCCGAAGGCGTCGACACCGCTTCCGCCGAGTTCGCCCAGTGCGGCCGCGACGTTGCCATGCAGGTTGCAGCCGTCGACCCCATCGCGACCTCTCGCGACGACGTCGATCCTGCTGTTGTCGAGCATGAGAAGGGCATCTACAAGGCTCAGGCTGCCGAGTCGGGCAAGCCCGAGGCTATCCAGGAGAAGATGGCCACTGGCCGCCTCGAGAAGTTCTACAAAGAGCAGTGCCTCGTCGAGCAGTCGTTCGTCAAGAACCCCGACGTCACCGTTCGCGAGTACGTCGACTCTGTTGCCAAGCAGCTCGGCGGCTCCATCAAGGTTGCCGGCTTCGAGCGCTTCGCTCTGGGCCAGGCCGAGTAGATCTATTTCGGCGCGATCGGAGTTTCGTCTCCGCCAATTGCGAGCGAATCGAACCCCCGCTGCAAATGCAGTGGGGGTTTTCTTATTTCGCGCTCGGTTGCTTTATTGGCTTGGCTATTCGTGAGACAATCCAAGCTTGCGATTACGCCGCCGACTTATCGGCAGGCGCCAACGATTGCGGAGGTAATCTTATGGCGAAAGAGAAAATCATCGTCGAAGGCGGCACGCCGCTTTCCGGCGAGGTGCATGTTTCCGGGGCGAAGAATTCGGCGCTCAAACTCATCGCGGCCTCTCTTTTGGGCCAAGGGAAGAGCACGATTCACAACGTTCCCCTCATTTCCGATATTGCTGTCATGTCGAAGGTCATCGAGACGCTTGGGGGTTCGGTCTCTCGCGACGGGCATACGCTGTGCGTCGATACGGCGGCCGTCGACACCTGGGAGACTCCCTACGAGCTCGTTTCCAAGATGAGGGCGTCAATTTCCGTCTTGGGCCCCCTCGTCGCCCGTTTCGGCCAGGCGCGCGTCGCCATGCCCGGCGGCTGCAACCTGGGCGCTCGCAAAATCGATATGCATATGGTTGGCATGGAAGCCCTTGGCGTGCATTTCGAAACCGACCATGGCTATATTGAGGCCACAACGCCGAATGGTCTGCATGGCGCCTATATCGCGCTCGATTTTCCCAGCGTGGGCGCCACCGAGAATACCATGATGTGCGCTGTGTGCGCCAAAGGGCAAACGGTTATCGAAAACGCGGCTCGGGAGCCCGAAATCGAAGACCTCGCCAACATGCTCAACTCCATGGGGGCTCGCGTTTCGGGCGCCGGAACCCCGGAAATCATCGTCGACGGCGTCGAGCTTTCGAGCCTGCATCCCTGCGAGCACACTACGGTCGGCGATCGCATCGAGGCGGGCACGTTTCTCGTCGCGGGCGCGCTTATGGGGGGTCCCGTAACGGTGCGAGGCATCGACCCCGGCTTTTTGCGCATGGCTGTTATGAAGCTTTCGGCCATGGGGTGCTCGGTGGAGATCGGCGACGACTCGATAACGGTGTCGCGTTCTGGCAAGCTTCTACCCACCGATATTCAGACCTTGCCGCATCCAGGCTTTCCCACCGATTTGCAGGCTCAGTTCATGCTGCTCGCAGCGGTCGCCGAGGGCAATTCCGTCATCACCGAGAACGTCTTCGAGAATCGCTTCATGTTTGCCGCGGAAATCGGGCGTATGGGGGCCGAGATATCGATCGAAGATCATCATGCCGTGATCGAAGGGGTTCGCTCACTGCAAGGGGCGAGCGTGAAGGCAACCGATTTGCGCTGCGGTGCGGCGCTGGTGTTGGCGGGCATTTTCGCCGACGGCACGACCGAGGTGCACAATATCTATCATATCGACCGCGGTTACGAGAACTACGTTGGCAAGCTTTCGTTGCTTGGGGCGAAGGTCTCCCGCGTCGCCGACAACGACGACATCGATTGGTAGCGAGTCTGTATGTCCCGCAAGCCAACAAGCCGCAATTACAAACGCCTTGCGCAGCGCATGAGCAACTCGGCGGTCGAAAATCGCGTGGCGGCCTCCAAGCCGCGCTCGCGTGTCCGTCGCGGCGTGAACCAGCGCTATGCTCGCTCCGCCGTGCGAGGGGAAATCCACCAGGTGCTTCCGAACGGGTACTCAGAAGACAGGCTTTCCTATGAGCGCCGTATGGGCCGCAAGTCCTACGTCGAGCGCAACGTCGCCGCATCGCATCGTCGCAAGATCGCGCTCGCCGCGGTATGCGCAATAGCCATCGTTGTGGTCGCGTGCGTCGTCGCCCTCTTCGTTTTCGTTGGGGGAATCAACGCGCGCTTTGTGTTGAAAGACGACGCGCTCACGGGAGCGCTTTCGAGCGAATCGGGTGAAGGGTCGGCCGTCTATTCGCTGCTCACTGCCGATTTCGACGATGGAGACGACGGTTGCGCCCCCGATGCGTTCGTGTTGATGCGCACCGATTCCGAAGCGAAAAACGCCTACGCTATCTCGCTGCCCGCCTCTACGCGCGTGACGGCGGGCGACGGATCTTCTGTCATGCTGGGCGAGATTCGTGCGCAAAGCGGTAACGCGGGCCTCATTGAGGCGGTCGATTCCCTGCTCGGCGTAAAGATTTCCCATTATGCGACGCTCGACTCGCAGGGATTTCAGGCGCTCGTCGATGAGCTTGGTGGCATCGATGTTGACATGCCCGAAGACATTTCCGATGTCGATGCGGGAAGCATGTCGCTTTCGGCTGGCGAGCAGACGCTTTCCGGCGAGCAGGCCCTCTTTGCGTGCCGTGCCGACGACTATGCCGTTGGCGCCCAGGAGATTCGTGGGCGCGTGCAGGCGTTTGTGGCTTGTGGTCTTATGGAGAAGGCCTGCTCCATGGAGGGTGGTCTCGGATTTCTTTTGCGCATGGATTCGCTCGCGAATTATCTGCAGACCGACATGGAGGTCAACGATGCCGCCGCGTTGCTCAGCGCGCTGAAGGACATTCCTTCGGAGAACGTTTTCGTTGCAGCGCTTCCGACGTCTTCGCGGGAATCGGGTGGCAAAACGTACCAGATTGCCTCAAGCGATGACATCGATACGATGATGAGTCGAATTCGCGCAGGTCAAGAGCCTATAGAAGACATATCCGACATGCTTGAATCGGTGAGCCCCTCAAGCTATACGGTTTCGGTCTACAACGGCGGCGATGTGGTGGGCGCGGCGAGCGATGCCGCCGACATCCTTCGCCAGGCGGGGTTCAATGTGGCCGATACCGGCAACACGACCATGCAGGTATACGATGAGACGCTCATCATATACGCGAAGGATTCTTCGCAGGCCGCGGCGAATGCCATCGTCTCGGCATTCGGTGCGGGCCGTGCGCTGCAAGACACGGTCCACTATTCGTTCAGCACCGATATATACATAGTCGTTGGAAAAGACTGGCGCACGTCGCTTGCCTTGCGGGGCATGGGGGTCGACGAGGACGGCTACATCGTCTCGGCCGCCGAGGCGGCGCAATCGGCCTCAAGCGAAGGCGATGGCGCTTCCGACGACGTATCGGCCAGCTAAAATTGCTCAGGGCTTCGCTCGAGCGAAGCCCTAGAGGAATATCGGGAAAAGGAAACTCATGAGCCTCAACGATATATACCAAGCGATAGACCCTGTGGCGCTTTCCCTGGGGCCTTTGCAGATACGCTGGTACGGCTTGGCCTATGTGGTGGGCTTTATTTGCGCTTTCGCCGTTATCGCCGCGCTTGCCAAGCGCTGGAAGGTTCGCGTGAGCGAAGACGCCTTCTACACGGTTATCTTCTGCGTGGTCTTAGGCGTGATTTTGGGCGGGCGCCTGGGTTATGTCTTGGTGTATGGCGATGGGTATTATCTGCAGCACCCCGAGAAAATCCTCGCTTTCAACGAAGGGGGGATGAGCTTTCACGGCGGGCTCGTCGGCGTGATCATCGGCGGCATTATCGCCGCGAAGCTTACGAAGATTCCCTTCCTTACCCTTGCCGATATGGGTGTGGTCGGCGTGCCCATTGGTTTGTTCTTCGGGCGTTGCGCGAATTTCATCAACGGCGAGCTGTGGGGCGCGCCTACCGACCTACCGTGGGGCGTTGTCTTCGGCGGAGCGGCGGGCAGCGTGGCGCGCCATCCTTCGCAGCTCTACGAAGCGCTGCTCGAAGGCTTGGTGCTCTTCGTCGTGTTGTTCGTCCTGTCGCGCAAAACGCCGCCGCGTCCGCGCGGCACATTTTTCGGCACGTTCTTGCTGCTTTACGGTGTGTTTCGCTTCGCGGTGGAGTTCATCCGCCAGCCTGATGCCCAAATCGGCTATCTGCTGGGAACCGATTGGTTCACCATGGGCCAGGCGCTCTCCATTCCGCTGATGGTGGCGGGCGTGGCGTTTCTCGTCTATGCCTGGAAGACGAAAAAGCCGCAAGAAGGCTTGCCGAGTGCGGAAAATCTCGCCTAATTTGGCAAGAAATGCCGTGAAAGGGCCCCCTCAATGAAGGCTCCCTCGGCCTTTCTTCGTAAAACCCCAGGTCAACCTGATTTGATGTACTGCGGCATGCCCAGAAGCTCTCTTAAAACGCCTCGAGAGGCCAAAATTCGGGCCCTCTCGAGGCGTTTTCTGTCAAATTAGTCTGCTCGCGTTGCAACGTGCGGCTCGGCTGCATTTTCGGCTCCCCAACAGTTTCGTGCGCATGTGACAAAACCGTGCATAATGAAGGCGAGGGCCGCCGATGATATACGGGCGGCGCGTTCGGACGGTTTCGCGAAAAGGGGGAGTCATGGACATCAAATTGTATAAGTGCACCCATTGCGGGAACATCGCGATTAAGGTTGTGGATTCAGGCATGACCATGGTGTGCTGCGGCGACCCGATGGTCGAGCTCGTTGCTGGCGCGACTGATGGCGCGTTTGAAAAACATGTGCCATACGTCGAGGTCGAGGGACGTGATGTGCGCGTTCAAGTGGGCGAAACCGTCCATCCGATGAGCGCTGCGCATTACATTCAGCTTATTGTTCTGGTGACGAAAGATGGCTACCAAATGGCGACTTTGACGCCTAATGACAATCCCGTTGCAATGTTCGGCTTGGCCGATGGCGACGTGCCGTTAAAGGTTTACGAACATTGCAACCTCCATGGCCTTTGGGTAAAGGAATTGCAAGCGTAGCGCACTGCGAGGAAAAGGGCGTCGGGTGTTGACGCCCTTTTCTGCTTCCGCATACGATACAATGGCGCAGACAAGAGCAATCGATTCTAAGGAGCTTACTATGGCTATCGATAAAGAACAGGTCAGCCGCGTGCTCGATCTTATTCGCCCCGCGCTTCAGGCCGACGGTGGCGACGTGCATCTGGTCGACGTCGACGAAGAGGGCGTTGTGACCGTTGAGCTGCACGGCGCCTGCAATGGCTGCCCCATGAGCCAGATGACGCTTGCCAACGGCGTTGAGCGCATCCTGAAAGAGCACATCCCTGGCATCACGAAAGTCGTCTCTGCCTAGCTAGTTTCGCCGTTCTGCCAAACGGCGAAATGGGTTGACGCTGCGCTGGGTTCTGGCGGTACGCTTCGGGCGCGAAAATTTGGGATTGAACATGCCATTGAGGCATGTTCAAAGCGTACAAAAGTACGCGTCGCTTTGGCCGTGCTCGAATCGCACTCGCCAGAATCCATGCTCGCTGATGTTTGATGCGAATGCGGCGTTTTGATTAAACGTACTTCGTTTAGGCGCATCATGTGCGTGAAGGTCACCTGCGGGTGGCCTTCTGCTGTTTTCGGGGCGCATGGACGCTTCGCCCGACGGCGCGCTACCAGTATGCGACAATCGAGAAATCGTATATTTCTGCGAATTGGCGCAGTGCGAAATGAAGGGGGCCGAGATGGCGTTGCATTGTTGGGAGACGCGCGGCTGCGACGAGGAGATGTCGAGCCGCTGCCCGCATAATGTTCCGGGCGAGCGGTGCCCGGGAGATTGCAAGTTCGCCGTATGCGATCGCCCCACGCATGAAACGGCCTGGGGTCTCGACATGCTCGAAAACCCCGATGTCGACCGCGAGGTGGTGGCGAAGGAATACTGCATGACTTGCAAGTTTTTCATCGCCCATGGCCCGAAAGTCGGCTCTCCCGAATCCATGAGGGCGCGCGCGATTGTGGATGCGCGTCCGTATGCCGTGAAACGAGGTTAACGTATGCCGAAAGTGGCGATTATCGGCGGCGGCGCGTCGGGTATGGCGGCGGCAATCGCTGCCGCGCGCGAGGGCGCCGAGGCGCATGTGTTCGAGGCGGCCGACAGGGTCGGCAAGAAGCTGCTGGTTACGGGCAACGGTCGATGCAATATGAGCAACGCCGACATTATGAGTTCCGATTACAACGATCCCGAATTCGTACAGGAAGCCATGAATGCCTTGCCGCCCGAATCGGTGATGGCGTTCTTCGAAGATTTAGGCGTGCTCGCGTTCGAAGAGGACGAGGGGCGCATTTATCCCTACAGCAACAAGGCGGCAACCGTGCTCGACATGCTGCGCCTTGGCATGCGCGAGGCGGGCGTCATTGAGCATTGCGAACGCGAGGTGCGCGCTGTGGGCGCCCTTTCGCGGGGCGGTTGGGCTGTGGCGTTCGCCGATGGCTCGGTGGAGGGCTTCGATGCAGTTGTGTGTGCCGTTGGCGGCAACCCGTCGCGTGCGCTTCTTCCCGAAGACATTGAATTTCATGCCTGCTCTCCGGTGCTCGTCGGGCTGAAGACCGACACGACGAACATCAAGGCGCTCTCGGGCATTCGCGTTCGGGCTCGCGTGTATCTTGACGAAGACCCCGAGGATTTGCGCGATGCGTGGCTCGATGTGGTCGACCCCGAATTCGAGGCGAGCTACAGCGGCCCCGAAGAACGCGGCGAAGTGCTGTTCCGCGATTGGGGCATTTCCGGCATCGCCGTGTTCGACATGTCGCGCTATGTGGAGCCCGGGCAGATGATTTTTCTCGACCTGCTGCCTGATATGGATCCGCAAGACAAGGTCGATTTCATTTGGGACCAGTCGATGGCGCACCCCGACCGCACGGCGGCCGAAGTGATGAGTGGGCTTTTGCCTTCGCGCGTTGCGCGCGCCGTGGTGGTTGCGGGCGGCTTGAACCCCGACGAGCCTATCATTGCCGAGCAGGAGGCTGTGGTGCTTGCCATGGTGTCCGAATCGTTTGGCTTGGCGGTGCGGAGTATCGCCGACCCCAAGCAGGCCCAGGTGACGCGTGGCGGCTTTGCGACCGAGGCGTTCGATCCGCATACGTTCGAATGCCGCGCACACGCGGGCCTCTTCGCATGCGGCGAAGCGCTCGACGTGGATGGCCGCTGCGGCGGCTACAATCTGCATTGGGCATGGACAAGCGGCCTGCTCGCGGGCGCCGCGGCGACCCATGCGCAGGAAACGGCGGACAATTTTGAGGGCCTTTCGATTGATGAGGTTCCTGGCCTTGCCGAACGCGCGCGTTGTGCGGGCCTTGCGGGCCGCGATGGCGCTCGCCGCGAAGGCGGGCATGGGCCGCGTCAGGCGGCGAAAGCGCGCGGCAGCAAAGGAAATGGCCAGGGCCGTAATGGTCGTGCGGGCGAAGGCAAGCGAAGCCCGCGCGATGCTGGTGGGCGTGGAGGGGCTGCGAAGAGCGGATCTCCCAAGGCGGGAGCGCCTCGGAACAATCCTGGCAACGGTCACGACAAAGGCGGCAAGGGTTCCAACGGCCGCCCGAAACTCAATCTGGGAAGGTAAGCCATGCTTGAAGCAAGTAATGTGTATCTGCCGCTCGATGCGGCGCTGCCGAGCTGCGCGGGCATGGCCCAAGCCGAGCTTGCGCATGCGTTGGGCATTCGCTATGCCGATATTACGTCATGGCGATTCTCGAAACTCTCAGTGGATGCGCGCCGCAAAAACGACGTGCATTTCACGGCATCGTTCATCTTCGAAGTGGCCGACTCTGAAATTGAGGCGGCCCTTGTCGGCAAACGCACGAAGACGAACATTCAGGTGAAGCGCTACATTCCCTATGAGGGTTATAAGGTGGCGGAATGGCGGGGCGGTGACGCGCGCCCCGTGGTCGTAGGCATGGGTCCGGCGGGCCTTTTCGCCGCCTGGGCGCTCGCGAAGTCGGGCGCATGCCCCATCGTGCTCGAGCGCGGCGAAGATGTGGACGCCCGCATGGAAACGGTCGACGCCTTCAACAAGGGTGGCTCGCTAAACTCCGAATCGAACGTACAGTTCGGTGAGGGCGGAGCGGGCGCGTTTTCCGACGGGAAGCTCACCACGAACATCAAGAATCCGCGTTGTCGGGATGTGCTCCATATCTTCGCTCAGGCGGGGGCGCCTGAAGAGATTCTGTGGGAAGGCAAGCCGCATATCGGCACCGATAGGCTCGTGGGCGTGGTGAAAGCCATGCGCGAGCAAATTATTGCCTGGGGTGGCGAGGTTCGTTTCGGCGCGCGCTTCGAGGGCATGGAATTCGAAGATGGCCGCATTGCCGCCGTGCGGGGGTCGCGACGTATGCCCGATGGCACGCGTGAGAAATTCGTGCTTCAGGCGAGCGACGTGGTGCTTGCGTGCGGCCATTCCGCGCGCGATGTCTTTGATCGTGTGCGCAATGCGGGCTTGCTCATGGAGCGCAAGCCGTTTGCTGTGGGCGTGCGAATCGAACATCCCCAAAAGCTCATCGACAAGGCGCAGTACGGCAATGCGGCGGGGCATCCCGCGCTTGGCGCCGCCGACTACAAGATGGCGGTGCATTTGCGCAATGGTCGCAGCGTATATACGTTTTGCATGTGTCCGGGCGGCGAAGTCGTGGCATCGGCCTCCGAGCTCGGCGGCGTCGTGGTCAACGGCGCAAGCCGTCATGCGCGTCGGGGCCGCAATGCGAATTCGGCATTGCTCGTGAACGTGGAAGATTCTGACCTGCGTGGCGACGATGTGCTGGCTGGCGTGAAATTGCAGCGCCGCATCGAAACGGCCGCGTATCGCGCGGCGGGCGAGAGCTATAAGGCGCCCGCGCAGCGCGTAGGCGATTTCATGGCCGCAAACGATCGGCGCCATCGCGACAATGTCGACCGCAAGCCCAGGATAGAAGTTGGCCCCACGTATGCGCGCGGCGTCGAATGGGTGGATTTGGGGCAGATTCTTCCGCCTTTCGTAACGCGCGCCCTGCATGCGGCGCTGCCCATGTTCAATGGGCGTATCCGCGGCTTCAGCGACTCCAATGCGGTGCTCACGGCGCCCGAAACGCGCAGTTCGAGCCCTGTGCGCATCGTGCGCGACAAGGCGACGTGTCAGGCGCTGTTCTCGCAGACGACCGATTGCGGCTTGAAAATCGCCGAAGCCTCGGCGGGCGTGGAGCGCGCTGAGCGTACCGAAAATGGAGCGCCTATCGCAGGCGGGCTTTACCCATGCGGCGAAGGTGCGGGCTACGCAGGCGGTATTATGAGCGCCGCGGTCGATGGCCTGCGCGTTGCCGAGGCGATTGTCACAGCCTACGAGAAATAGCATCCATCTGCGGTTTTATTGAAGTATACGATGTAAGAAACGCCGTGCTTCGCTTATGTGCGGGCGCGGTCGTTTTTCATAGGAGGTTTTCGTGGCTTCTGAAAAATGGATTCCCAGTCAGGAGTTGCTCGATGAGCTGTGCGGCATCGTCGGCGCGGAGAATGTGAGTCTGAACGAGCCTATGGCGGCGCATGTGACGTTTCGCATCGGCGGGCCTGCGGCTGTTATGGTGCAGCCTCATTCGCTCGACGAGGTGGCCGCCGTGGTGCGTGCGTGCCGTGCGGCCGAGGCTCCGTTGCGCGTGATTGGTCTTGGCAGCGACTTGCTTATCGCCGATGCGGGCCTTGCGTGTGTAGTGATGCGCATTGCCGAAAACTTTGCCGAGGTGCGCGTCGAAGGCAATCGCGTGGTGGCCCAAGCGGGCGCTACGAACCGCGAAGTAGCTGATGTCGCATGTGAGGCAGGCCTTGCGGGTTACGAATTCGCCGAGGGCATTCCGGGGACCATCGGAGGCGCCGCCATCATGAATGCGGGCGCCTATGTGGGCGATTTCTCCTCGGCGGCTATTTCGCTGAAATGCGTGACATCCGAAGGCGAACTGGTGCAGGTTTCGCGTGAGCAGGCCGAGTGGAGCTACCGCCATTCCATGATGGCCGATGCGGGCTATGTGGTGGTGGAGGCTACGTTAGAGCTTACACCCGATTCGCCCGAGGCTATCCGCGAGCGCATGGATGATTTCCATGCGCGTCGCGCCGAAAAGCAGCCGCTCGAAATGCCGAGCGCAGGGTCTACCTTCAAGCGCCCCGAAGGCTATTTCGCGGGCAAACTCATTCAAGACGCGGGCTTGCGAGGCTACCAAGTGGGCGGTGCCCAGGTGTCTGAAAAGCACACCGGTTTTGTGGTTAATGCTGGGGGAGCCACCGCGGCTGACGTGTGTCAGCTCATCTCCGACGTGCAAGCGCGCGTGAAAGAGAAATTTGGCGTCGAACTTGAGCCCGAAGTGAAAATGTGGGGGTTCTGAAAACGAGCAAGCCCTCAATCGCCGGAGGGGTAGGGCGATTGAGGGCTTTTCTATATCACTTCGAATTCGACGGTTGCGGGGGTTGGGGAGGCGTTGCCGTCTTCGTTCACGCTGCGCACGTGCAGCAGGTAACGACCGGGTTGCGTGGGCGTGTAGGCGAAATTCCACCATACCCAGCGGCCCACGGTTGCGTCGGGCGTTTCCTCCGTGGTCCACGTGACACCGCCGTCGAGTGAAAACTGCACGGCCCGTATGGCCTTGTCGTAATCATCGGCGTAGCCTTCGAATGTGATTTTCTCGCCAACGCGATAGGCCATATCGGGCCTCCTTCCAAAAGGTCGTGCCTGGGTTATGCCGAAGCCTTCGCGCTTACGTTGGGGCGGTTCAGGTATTCCTGGTCGCCGCCTTCAAGCACGGGGTCGGCCGGCGCCTGGTCTTGCTTGGTGAAGCTTACGGTTGCGATGTCGCGTACGAAATACTTGCCCGAAGCTCCTTCAATCCACAGCTGGTTCGCGCCGCCGACCGATTCCGACACGGCCTCGCCGTTGATTTCGTAGGCGATTACGGCGTTGTGCTCGATGAGGTAGTCGGTCGAAAAGCTCATCTCGGTGCCGTCGGCCGCGTAAAACGTCGCCGTGTTCACGCCGTTTTCCGTCTTCGCCTGCGCCATAAGCGCCTTGATGCTGGCGCCTTCCACATTCGCCGTGGCGATGGCGCCGCCGCCAGCCAAGTTGTTGCTGCAGGCGCACGTCATAACCTTTTTCGTGGCGGTGCTGGATTTCTTGATGTCATCGAGCGTGGCGGTGAAGCCCGCGTCCACGTCGCCCGTCACGGAAATCTCCCAGTTGCCGGCCGTCGCGTTGGATTGGTAGTTCTTCGCCCCGCACACGATGCTCGATGCCTTGCGGAACACGTTTGCGATGCGCTCATTGCTCATCGTGGTGGTTTGGTCATAGGCGAACTCGCCTTGCACGTTCGGCACGCTGACATAGGTCGATTGGTCGAACAGCGCATTGCTCACGCTTGCTGACGTGGCTTGCGTCGTGCCGCCGTCCGCCTGCGCGAAGGCCGGCATGGCCGCGATGGATGCGCTCGATCCCATAACGATGAGGGCAGTTGCCGCAAGGCCTGCTTTTTTCAGATTTTGTTCCATGATGCAAGCCTCCTATTCGGTAACCGTTACGATGACGCTGCCGTCGGTCTCGTTCATGGCGCCGTTGGCGTTTACGCCGCGCACCTTCACGATGTATGTGCCGGCTTCTTTGGGCTGCCAGTGGAAGGTGTACGTGACCCACTGGTAGGGGTCCATGTCGGCGGGTACGTCAAAACGCTGCCAGGTGACGCCCAAATCGGTGCTGAATTCAATCGCGGAAAGCTTTGCGACCGACGTGGCGTACGCGTACGCATAGCCCTTCAGCGTGACGCCGTCGTTCTTCGAGAAGGCCACGCCGTCGTTTTCGAACCAAGCGCCCGACACGTAGTTCAGCTCGTCGCCGGGAATGCTGTCGGCGAAGCTTTCCACGAAGTCGTAAGGCTTCTCGCCCGCGGTGAAGTCGATCGACTTGGGCCACTTGCACCAGAAGGCGCCGCCCACGCCCGGGGCCACCAGGCCCATGGGGCCGCCGAATTCGTACGGAAGGTCTTCGCCGTTCATCTTCAGCGCGATAAGGCCGTGGTCGACATAGTTCTCGACGCGTTGATCGAGCCAGCAGCACGTCCACTCATCCCATGCGGTGATGTATGCCTGGTTCGCGCCATCGGCTAGGCCACCGCATTGGTCGACCAGGTATTGCAGCGACACGCCGGTGTATTCCGAGTTATAGATGTTGTGGCCATTGCTGCCCGCGACGACGCATTGGTTGGTCGCGCGAATGGTGGTTTGCGGCATGGCGGCCAGCTCGTCGTACGTGAACGTGCGCGGGTTCTTCACGCCGGTCAACGTCAGCGTGTGCGAGTAATCCAGCAGATCGTCCTCGCCATAGGTGGCGTTGTGGTTCAGCGCGGTGAACGAGTCTTCCTGCGTGGAAATGTCCTGGCTCATGTCGACGCTCATGGTGGCGTCGGCGTCGGTGCTTACGTCGGTGGGCGTGCCGGTTTCATGGCCAATATAGTTCATGAACAGACGCGTGTTGGGGTTGGTCACCAGGTCGGGGTAGCCGCCCAGCGCGCCGTCGTACTGCACCTCTTCCCACAGCTTGAAGTCGTAGGTGCCCAGCTGGGTGAGGTCGCTGGTGTCGGTAACTGCGTGGCAGCTCCAGCAATTGCCGCCCAAATCCTGGGTGAACGTTTTGCTGGACGCGTGCGCCGTGTGGATGGCGTCGGCGAAATACATGCCGTAGTCGGCGCTGTGGATGTCGTGGCAGTTCAGGCAGCCGTCGGTAACGGTGGTCTTGTGGGTGGACGTGTTGCCTTCGCGCTCGATGGGGTGTTGGTCGCGGCCGACGCACATAACTTCGCTCAAGTCTTCGTGGCACGAATTGCAGCCGCGGTTGCCGGCGTTCAAATACAGGTTGTTCCATGTGGTGTCGGGATACAGGCCTGTGTCGCGGTCGGTGAAATTGGACATGCTCGACGAGAAGTCGGTGCTCTCGGTCGCGTCTGCCGTCGTGGTTTGCGTTTCGACGGTTTTTGGCGTGCCGCCGGCGCACGAGGCCAGCACGAGGGATAGGCCGGTGACGGCCGCTATGCATCCAACGGCGGCGGCCCATTTGCGACGGGTCGGCTGCGCGGTTGCGGCATGCGGCGCATTGCGGTTGAACAGCTTCATTCGCTGCCCCCTTTCTATTTGGTGTCTGTGGTGTGGGTTCCGCTGGGAAGCGGCTCGAATCTTCGGCTTCGAGTGCGGATCGGCGCCCGCGCCCTCCTTCCCCTGTTGGACGGCGAACCGTTGCCTGGAATCATCGTGCGCGGGCGTCTCGCATAAAACCCGAACGGTTAGGTAAACGCGCCGGCGTATATACCTAACCGTTAGGGATTTCAAAGTTTTCCCAGTTGAGTAGGCTTGCGTGCAAACACAGTGCCAATGTGGCGAAATGGCGGGAAAGGACGGGCCATGAAAATTACCGTGCAGTTCGGCGATGGCGAGAAGCGCCCGAAGTCGCGTCGAAAATGGTATGCGGCAATCGCCGCTATCGTGGCTATGGCGGCAATCGCATGCGGACTGGTGTGGTTGTCGGGCGCGCCGAAATGTCAAACAACCGATGCGTTCGGCGACGGCTTCGACGAAGTGCGGCAGGCGGCGACCGAGCATGCGGCCGACGCGGTGCTCGTGGGCGCGCAATCGTTCGGGCCGTTCGACGGCGGCGAGAGCTCGTGGCGCTATTACTACGTATCACGCCAGAAGGTGAATTCGTTTACCGTGGAGCGCACGAGCGATGGCGTGTCGGTTTCTGCGGGGGCCCGCGTCGCGCTGACGCGCGAGCAAGTGGAATCCGTCGGCGACGCGTCGGGCGTTATCGATGCGAAGCAGGCTCTCGACATCATGCGCGCGGCGGCCCCGCGCCACTCCGAGCTTTCGTGCTTGTCGCTGACGCTCTACGACGCCGATGCGAGCGAGCAAAACCCAGTATGGAAAGCGACGTTCGTGGACGAATCGAACAACGCGTCGGTGCTCGCCATCGACGCGTCCCGCTGATGCGCGATTCGGGGGAGGGCGTATAATGCGACATGCTGAAAAGCGGCAGGTTGTGCCAGTCGAGATGCGCGAGGGGGAAAGCGACGTGGCCGAAGGGAAAACGTCCCGATTTTGGAAAATCACCCCCAGCGCGCTCGTTGTGAAGCTTGCGGTGTCTTTCGGGCTGATTGTTGCGTGGTGGGCGTCGTTTCATGAAATCGCCTGTGGCTGTATCTCGATTCGCGGCAACGTGCCTATGCTCTACACGTATTCCAGCTGCTACGCGTTTTCCGTCGGGAGCATTCTGGGCACGTTGGCGGCGTTTAGCATGACGCGCCGCAAGCGCGATTTCGACGTTGCCAGGGCTGTGGTGGCAGCCGTGATTGCGCTGGCGTTTTTCGCGGCGGCGTTCTACGTGTCGCTCTCGTTTTCCAGTTGGCTTTTGGCTGCGGTTTTCCAAACGGTTATCAATGCCACCGCATCGTGCTTGGTGGCCCTGTTCATCGCAGGGCTGTGCGATATGGCAGTGTCTGACCTCATCACGGTGGTGTTCGTCGCGCTTGCCATGTATGGCCTGTTCAACAATATGATTTTGCCGGTGTTCATTTATGCTGTGGACAACTTCTATCTGGTGGCGCTTGCCCAGGCGTTTTTCTTGGTGGCGTTCGCGCTGGCGGCTTCGGCCATTGAGAAAGACCAAGAGGCGTGCGCGCTGTTGACGGGCGGGTTCAGCAAGGTTTTCGAAAAGGCGGCCCACGGCGAGGGGAAGCCGAAAGTGTCGGCGCGCCCGCTTTTCCATGGTGCAGTCTACGGTTTGCTGTTCGGCATCATGCACGTGGAAACGTCGAGCCTGATAGGTGATTTCTACAATCGCAATATTCCGTATGCCGCGGGCACGCTGATTGCCATCGGGATGTTCTATTTCACGTTCGTGCGCAATTCCAGCTCGCCGCGCATTTGGCCGAAAATCAGCTCGGTGGTGTTTCCCTTCACGGCGGTGTCGTTCATGCTGCTGCCCTATTTGGATTCGGTATCGACGTTTGCCCCGGTGGCCTTCGACAATGCGAGCTATCTGTATTACGAGGCGCTGTTCTGCCTGGGGTGCGTGGCCATCGCGCGCGAGAGCGCGTTCGATGCGGCGAAGGTGCTGTGCATGGGCGAGGCTGCGAAATCGGGGGCGTATCTTGTGGGTGCGATTGCATGTCATGTGCAACTGAACGTGGCCGCACATGATATCTTCCAAACGCCTATTGCCACCGTTGTGGCGTTTGTGCTGCTGGTTGCCGCGACGTTTTGGGTGGGCGATGCCATCGTGGCGAAAAAGCTGTGGGGCATGCGCGTGGAGCTTTCGCCGAAGATGGCAAATGTGCATTCCATCGAAGAGAAGTGCGATCGTTTGGCGAAACGCTACAAGCTCTCGCCGAAGGAGCGCGAGATTGTTTCGCTGCTCGAGCAGGGCAACAGCACCGAAGACGTGACGAACATGCTCTACATCAGCATCTACACCACGCGCACGCATATTCGCAACATCTACGCGAAGCTCGACGTGCATTCGCGTAAGGAACTTTCCGATTTGCTGAATGCTGAGTAGCGGTGTTCTGATTGGGCGGCTGTTGGCCGTTTATGCTTGTGCTGCGTTTTCCGTTTACCCGATAAGGTTGCGCAGCGCTTCGATTTGCTCGGGTGTTAGGCGCAAACCCTGTTCAATGTAGCCTTGAAAGCTTCCGTACTGAGATTCGGCTTCATCGAAAAATGCCGCCAGGTAGCTTGGCCGCGCTTCTAGAAACGACATCAGAATGGCGTGCTCATCGGCGGACATGCCGACGCTCAGGTGCGCTTCCTCTTCAGCGATTTGGGCGGCGTTGATTTCGTTTTGACACACGTAGTCGGCCACGATGAACTCGTCCGAGAACCCCGCGATGCGCAGCAGTGTTGCGCACAGCACGCCCGTGCGGTCTTTCCCATTCACGCAATGCACCAGCGCCGGCGCGCCTTCGGCGGCCATTGAGCGCAGCGCTTTGCCGATAAGTGGGTATTCGTGCGCGTAGCGGCGATAGTTGGTGCGCATGCGCTGCTCTGGCTCGCCGTATTTGCCGATGACGCCTGCGACCAGGCGTTTGCTTGCGTCTTTGCGGCGTCGTTCGAAGCTTGGCACCAGGGCGATCGTTTTCGCATCCATGAGGTAGGGCTGTGGGTGCGCGGCCGTCTCGAATTCGTTGCGGGTGTCGTAGATGGTGCGAATGCCCAGGTTGCGCGTAAGAAACTCCGCCTCGGCTGGCGTGATGCCGAAAAGCTCGCCCGATCGGTAGAGCCGGGATGCGCCCCAGTGCTGTTCGCCGATGGGTCGAAGATGGAATTGGCCAAACGGCAAGGGTGGGTTGGTTGGCACCGCGGCGGGAATACTCTGTTTTTGGGACGCATCCGCAAAGCCAGTGTTGAACGCCGCTTTGGCCGATGGCAGCTTTTCGTCTTTGTCCATGTTGCATACCGCCGCCGTGCGCGACGGCGTGTGTGCGCCTTCCTCGAGAACCTCGAATGCGTGTCCCGATACCAGCGTGCTCACGGCGCCTTCGCCGTCCACGGCGCGAACGGTCAGCAGATAGCGCCCCGGCCGCTGCGGCGTGTAGGCGAATTTCCAGCACACGCCGCGCTCACTGGAGACTCCGGGTGTGGCGTATTCCGTCCAGTGCGCACCGCCGTCAAGCGAGAACTGCATAGCCGATATGTTGCGTTCGAAATCGTCGACCCAACCCGAAAAGCCGACAGCCCGCCCAACGAAATACGGCGGCTCGGTCGAGATGTTCAAAGCGCTCGACTTCTCGCCGCAACCTTCAATGCTGAGTTCTGCATTATTTCGAAAACGGTTAACCATGCAATTCCTTCATAAGCTCGTCGTGCGAATGCACGTCAAGCTTGGTATATATGCCCTGCACATACGTGCGAATGGTTGCTATCGAGAGTACAAGTTCTGTGCTTATTTCTTTCGGACGTTTATTTTGCGCGAGCAATTCGAGCGTCTGAGCCTCTCGTTCAGTTAACTGAAACTCGGAAGCAAGCTGCGCGCATCGCTCATGGAGCTGTCTGTCATAGCGGCTTTTCGGATCTTCCTTGGGCAGAATGCCCC
This sequence comes from Subdoligranulum sp. CAG:314, assembly GCA_963635715.1. GTDB lineage: Bacteria > Actinomycetota > Coriobacteriia > Coriobacteriales > Eggerthellaceae > Slackia. Next base: position 72,048 of record CAVHFS010000004.1, read on the forward strand.
AAACCGTTTTGGCGTAGCGATCGCCGTTCGCGTTAAACGTAACAAGGAACAACGCTAAGAACACGGCAATGCCTACCAGGCTGAGCAGGCTTCCTGTGAGCAAGGGTGTTTCATGCATCAGGCCAGCCAAAACGTCGCCCAGCAGAAAGCCGGCGCATCGCGCAAAGAATGCATGGGCGAAGACGATCGAGGCATCGGCGTGAAGCGTTTTGCATACCACGATGCAGCCCGTGGCCAAAATCATGTCGAAATAGAAGAGGGCCGTTTCCGAGCAGGTTATGGAAAGCAAATATCCCTGCTCTTGGGTAAAGGGAATCAACAGGCTGGCGAGTACGACCAATGGAAAAACTAGCCGATAGAATCGGTTCCAGATGGCTGTCGTATCGACGGGTTTGTCGCCGAACGTTGACGAGAACAAAGCGGCGGCAATGCCGGCTCCAAGTAGAATTGAAGCCATGCGAATAAAGGGCGCAGAGTTGACGCCAAAGAAAATCGGCATGGGGAGCCCGAGGGGTATAACGTGCAGGAATCCAAAAACAGCGCCATACATAAAGACGATAATCCAAATGAGCATCCAGGGAGGAATGGCTTTGGGGCGGCTGGCGTCAGGACCATTCGCAATGATCAGCTGCATCGAAAAAGGGGCCGAAAGCTGGGTGAGCGAATCGCTGCTATCTTGGCGTCGGGAAAACGTCAAGCTGCTTGCAAGGCCGCATCCTAGAAGCGCCATATGTGTTATCGCGACGATGGCCAGGGGAGCCGTCTCTATTGCCCCAAACAATCCTTGGACAACAAATGGGGGAACGATTACGCATAGGGCAATGAATGCGAACGACTCGCGGTGCTCTATGGCAGCGCAGTAATGCACGATGCCCGCAATGAAGAAGGCCGATACGGCGGCAATAGCCGCTTGCAAGGCGACGGTGGCGAGAAGCCACTGCGCGCTGAATGCTGCATAGAAGATCGCAACCAACAATGCTTGAGCGGAGAAGAACCTCATTGCCCATTTTTTGGCGCGTATGCGGCCAAGGTGGTCATGCTTGCAGATTGCGTATCCGAACCCCAGGGCGATGCCCAACGCATGTGCCGCGCATGAAAACGCTCGCATGTTCACGGCGGTGCCTGACACGAACGCGGCATCGAGAAAGCGGCTTCCGAATTCATGCACGATTTGAGAGGAACTCACAACGCATACGATGAGAGCCATAAGCATCGCTATCTCGGTTGGATTTTTATGCGGTTCGCTTCGTGGCATCCCTGGCTCCTTGATGTGTGAAGGGGATTTTACTCCGTTGCGAGCAATTCCGCATCAATCTCTGTGACCGACGCATCGCTGCAGTTGACTGCGAAAAGGCGTGCCTGTGCGCTGTTGTCCTGCTTCTGCTCACTGTTTTCGAAGAATGCAGACAGGTTGTCGTTCTCGTTGACCGAGAAGAACCATTTCATGGCGTCTTGCGTTGGGTCGTCGTCGCCTTTGACGTACGTCATAAGGAATGCGCGTGCGGTGTAGACCTTGCTGTCCCCGTCGAGAGCAGACGCAACAGCCTTCCACGCGTCGGGCGCATCGACGGTGATGTTTGCGGCATCGGGAATGCTGGCGAATTCATCGGGAGATATCGACATGGGGCCACTGTCTGCGGCCATTGCGTTGCCATCCGATACGAATACGGTATAGGCGTAGGCCCTATCGAAGGAATAGAACAGATACATCCATGTGGAAGGTTCGTTCTCGGAACAGTATGACGAGCTTCTTATGGCGAGCAGCTTCACGTCATCGGCCTTTTGCTGCGCGGCGTCAAGCGCCTTTTGGTAGGTGTCGCCCATGGCTTCGTCCACCGATATTTTCGATGCGCTTTCCTTGGCGGGCGAAGCCGCGCATGAGCACAGCATGCACGCGATGGCCGAGATGATTGCCACGACGGCGATGCGAGCGGGGATTTTTGGCATTAATGCTGCAATGGTCTTAATGAGGCGCATAGAGGTCCCTTTCTTCTTACCAAACGGTTCAAATCAAATACTAATGAGACGCTTGACGTGGCGGTTCATCAAAAGTTGATGAAATCCCATCAATGCGATCGAAAACATTGGGTAAGAGTTGCCGATGCGTCGGTGGAGGCTGAATCGTACGCTTTGCGGCGTACTTACGATGTTGCATGCACGGCAAGGAGACATCGCGAGTCAAAAAAGGGCCAGGCAGTAAAGGGCAACGCTCGGTGCGTCGTCTGATTGATCCCTGGCGCGAAAAAGAAGCGAAAGGAGAAGGAGATGAAAGGCGGGAGGACCAAAGCAGCGGAGCGCTTCGTTGCATGCGTCTTGATGCTTGCGTCGGTCGCTGCAGTGACGGCAGTATGTTGGGGATGTGCACCGAAAGAAGCGTCTTCAAGCGCATCTGGCCAGCAGAGTGTGGCTGAGGCAAGGCAGGCGAGCATCGATGCATCGGCGTATCCGGATTTCACGGATAATGACTCGGGGGTATTTCCAGACAATTACACCAATACCGATATGGTGAATGCCGGCAATCGCGGATGCAACTCGTGCCACAGCGACTTGTTCGACGTGATGCAGCTCAAAGAGGGGTATAACCACATTCTCGTAAAGACCGGTTACGATAAAAACCTTACTTACAAGGATTGCGAGCCATGCCATCGCGGGCATACGTCGCTCACGGGCCCGTATTTGGGCGACTTGATTCACGCGAGCCACTACAGCAACGAGACGTTCCTGAATGTGAACGGAAACTGCTGGAGCTGCCATGCGGTGAACTCCGACGGTGGCCAGGGCGACTACCAATTTATGCTTTGGGATGACTTCTACGAGAGCGGCGCGGTTGGCGGCTACGTTTGGGCTGATACCGATGTATCGGTTCGCAATTGGACCGCATCTCGCGGTGCCGAAGGCGGTTATCTCACGGAGGTTGCGCTCGATGCCCAGCCGACCATTGATGTTTCATTCGATCAAAAAGCGACGGATCATGATGACGTATTCGTCGTGAACAACTGGGGCAAAGAAGTTACCCAAAAAAATGGCGAGGCGTTTGATTTCGCTCAAGTGTGCAACGAAAATAACGCTGTAAGTATTACGGGCGTCAACAATCCGAAGTCATTCACGAAAGCCGAGCTTCAGGCTATGCCCCAGACCGAGTTCACCATGCATTTGGCATGCGCGACCAACGGCCAGGGCGGTTCGCTGGTGTCGAACATTCCCATGACGGGTGTTTCGATGGAATACATCATCGACCAGTGCGGCGGCTTGGTGGACGGCAACAATGCCGTGAACGCGACGGGCTACGATGGCTGGTCGGCATTCGTGATGCCGCTTGTTTCAAGCATCTATACCAAAGATGCGTACCTTGTCACGAAATACTATGGCGAGGATTTGACTGAAGACGACGGCGCCCCCATCGTGCTGGTTGCTAAAGGTGAGCCAGGCGCCCGCCAAGTGAAGCATGTGAAGTCGATTGACTTCTGCCAGTCCGATTCTCCGTTCAACGATGTTGCGATGGCGATGTCGGACGATCCTTCGCCATGCTACGCAATCAACGGCATGTGGTTCCAGAACAACGGCAATACCTACAAAGTGGGTGAAAAGGTTGACCTGTCTGGCGCCGTATATAGCTGGAACAGGATACAAGGCAATTTGTCGAGCGTGAAGTTCAGCTTCGACATGGGACAGACATGGACGGAATACCAAGTTTCCGATGTTCTCCCGAACTTCGATCCCACGCAGTGGATTTCGTTTGACCTGAACTGGACCCCCAGCAAAGCAGGCGCGTATGAGATCAAGGTGAGCGCAACCGATGATCAAGGCAACGAGATGAAAGAACCCGTGACGTTGTTCGTGAAAGTTCAGGAATAGGAGGCATGGTAATGGAAACCGGAAAGACCGCAATCGCCTTGGCGACGGCTGCAACAATGATTGCCGTGCCGAGTGCGGCGCTCGCAGCAACGTATCATTCGGAAGCAAACGCGGATGGCGATTCTCAGGCGCAAGCTCAGACGCAAGCGGCGAGCAATGTTTGGGCAACTCCGATCGTGCAGGAGCAATCGGTTGAAGGGATATTCTCGTTTAGCCAGACCGCGCTCACGCCAATTGAGAAAATTCGAGAGGTCTTCCAAAAGGCTGCCGCCGCTTTGTGCGGGGCCGATGACGAGCTCACCGTTGCCAACGCATCGGATTGGAGCATAACGGTAAGCGGCGACGTGCAATCGGGGTATACGGCGACCCTCGGCGCGCTTGCGCAGGACGACGAGAACACATCCATTATGGGCTGTGCGTGCGTATCAAATGGCGCAGGTGGACCCGCTGCGATAAACGCCCAGGTAACGGGCGTGCCCCTTGCGGGCATTATTCAAGCTGCGCAGCCCGTCGCCGACGCAAACGTGGTTACGTTCGTTTCCGAAGACGGCTATAGCGTTTCTCTGCCCCTTGATTATGTGCTCGCGCGCCATTCGATAATCAGCTGCCAGATCGACGGCGAAGCGCTATCGTCTTCCGTGGGTGGCACAAACCAGCTGTGGATTGATTCCGCTGCGGCAAAATACTTTACGCGCAACATCGTGGAGATTCGCGTAACCCATGAAGATGTTGTGCCCGCTGAACCTGGAAGCGAGCAAAGTGGCGAAGGCGAGTACGTGAACCGTCCGAATGTGGGTATTAGCAGCGCACAATAGCGCTTTTGGGATGCCGAGGGGAGAGCGAATGCTGAATACGCAGTATGGATTCGTGGGAAGGCCCATGGTATTGAGTGGCTATGCCCATGATTACGATAAGGCAATTGTGGCGGTGAGGTTCTCCCTTGACGGTGGTGAGCACTGGACGGAGTACGCGACGCCCCAAGCGACGAGCGACAGGCTGGTGCAATGGAGATTCGAGTACACGCCGCGAAAGGCGGGCGAGTACCGACTGCTCGTATGCTCGGTTAACGAACTGGGACAGGTAAGCCCCACGCCTGATGGCGTGTCGTTCGTTGTGAAGTAAGTCCCCTCCCAAATGGGGCCGCGCGTAATGCACGGCCCCATTTCTTATTCGGATTATTCCCCTGATGCTAATCGGTACGATTGATTGGGATTGCGCGAAGGTTTGGTCTTTTCCAAAACGCCTGCATTGATGAGTTTCGCCAGGTGGTACGTTACCGTGCGGCGAGGGATGCTCAGAGCTTCCGACAGCTCGGCTGCGCTGGCTTCGCTATGTTCTGCGATATATGAGACAAGGGTGTCCTGTTCGCCAGATTTCGCTCTGAATGTTTCTGCGACATTGTGTTGTATGGGCGCCGAAGGGTCGGATTTCGATTGCAACGGGTGCCTATCTTTTGGCGTATTTGTCTTCATTATCGGGGAGAGCGAATCGTTACTCTTCCGGAAAGTTATGCAGAACGAAGAAAGCGTGTCACGAACAATAGGCTTCTGCATGCCTGCCTGCTCGAGCTCGCTTTCAATGAGCTGCATTCCGGTGCCCCTATTTTCGGCGACAAATTCCCCATTGCCAAACGGCGCCGTTTCGAGTAAGGCAGACAGAAACTGGTTGCGGGTCGATGAAGCGCCGGCTTCGCCAAGAGTTTCAACGGTCACATTGCCGTACAACCCGCCCGGGCTCAGCACTTCCAATCGGTCTGAATAGAGACTCACCTGCACCTGGGACCCGCGAGCCACGGGGGAGTAATCGCGATGCATGAGCGCGTTGCAAATTGCTTCGCGCACGGCAACTTCGGGATAATCGGGCACATCGCGGCGGAATGCGCCCTCGATGATGCTTCTGGTTTTCATATTCTTTCGAACGGCCGCAAGGGCGTCTTCGAGGATCGCGGGAATGGGTCCAACAAAATTCTGGGAATCAAGAAAGCGCAACGCGCCAGTTCCCGCTTTTGTTGTTCCAGGAAATGCTGCGAAGGTCACGGTAAGTCGGGGAAAGAAACTTTGGGGAAATATTCCAAACGTGAGAAGCCCTGCGAGGGTCGGGTGTATGTTGTCGTCTTCTCCGCGGGTCGTAACATGCATGCGCTCGAGAATCTCTTCGTCGGAAAACGAAGAGAAGACACGCGGATGCAACTTTTTCTGGCGGAAAATCATCTGCTGTAAAAGATTGCTATCAAGGTCATTGAGCGTTGCATCCTCGACTATCTCGATGTCGTGTTTCGGTTGGCGGCGTTCTTCGAAAAGCCTGTCGAGCTCATAGGGAGTAAGTTTACGGTCGCCGTCGCCAACTCGGATAAATGCGCCACCGTAGGCGCCGCGCGTCGTAATGTAGCAAGGCTTTTCTGTCGGAATGATTTCGGGGATGCTGGCGACGACGACAGATGACCCTTCAAATTCAAGGATGTCGATGGTCGCGCGAATGGGCGGCGTTATGGAATCGGAGCAAAGCTGGGCAAGCGATGCGCTTGCGCGTGCTGCATCAAACCCTTTTGCGGGGGCGAAACCATCTTTTTCGGCGAGGCCAAGGATGATGAGGCCGCCTGATCCGTTGGCGAAGGCTGAAACGGTCTCGGCGAGCGATGCTGGCATGCCGCCGCCGGCGGCCTTAACTTCAACGTTTTGCGTGTCGGTTTTCGAGAGCCTCAATTGTGAAATAAGTTGCGCGAGCGATATGCTATCCATGGCACCTCCCAATCCTTGAGGGCCAGCATAGCAAAGAACTTGGCAACTTAGCAATATCGTTGCCAAGTTGCCAAGTAGAAGGATTTCACAAACCAGAGGGCGTCTTTACTGAAAGTGAGGTTTGCCATGGCCGTTATATTTCTTGAATATCCCAAGTGCTCGACATGCAAGAAGGCGAAAAAGTGGCTCGACGAGCATGGCGTCGAATATATCGATCGCGATATCGTCACCGATAATCCCACGACTGCCGAGCTGGCCGAATGGCAGGTGCGCAGCGGTTTGCCCGTGCGGCGGCTGTTCAACTCGTCGGGCATGAAATACCGCGAGCTTGGCTTGAAGACGAAACTCGATGCGGGCATGTCTGACAAGGAGTGCTTCGAGCTGCTCGCCACCGATGGCATGCTGGTGAAGCGTCCGCTGCTCGTGGGCGACGATTTCGCAGTTCCCGGCTTCAAAGAGGGCGCGTGGAAAGAGGCGCTCGGGTTGGAGTAGCGTCGGTGTGCTCGGGTTGGAATAGCGTTGGCGAGACGCGCGCCTGGCAGCCTATCGCGGCCCTTACAAATCTAGCTCGGCGATGACTTCCTTCATGGTTTTCGCCGATTCGTGCAGCGCTTCGAGCTCCTTCGCCGAATAGGGCGCAGGCACTTTGTACTCTACGCCGCCGCGGCCCACAATCGCCGGCATGGAGAGCACCACGTCGTTTAGGCCGTATTCGCCATTTTGATAATTCGACACGGGAATGATGGCCTTCTCGTCGCGCACGATGGCCTCGCAGATGCGTTTCACTGTCATGGCGATGCCGTAATAGGTTGCGCGCTTTTTCTCGATGATCTCGTAGGCGGAATTCTTCACGTCGTCGGCGATGCGCTGCATGGCCTCCTCGTGGTCGAAATGCCCGCGCAGCTCGCAGAAATCGTGGATGGGAATGCCCGACACGTTTGCCGTGGACCACACGGCCACTTCGGAATCTCCGTGCTCGCCAACGATGCGCGCGTGCACGTTGCGCGGGTCGACGCCCAAGTGCTCGCCCAGGATGTACTTGAAGCGCGCCGAATCCAATACCGTACCGCTGCCGAGCACGCGGTTTGCGGGCAGCCCCGAAAGTCTGAGCGTAACGTAGGTCAGGATGTCCACCGGGTTGCTCACCACCAGCACAATGCCCTGGTAGTTGCGCTCGGCGATTTGCGGAATGATGGTTTTGAAGATGGCGACATTTTTCTGCACCAAATCGAGGCGCGTTTCTCCTGGCTTTTGGTTTGCGCCTGCGGTGATGACGATGATTGCGGCGTCTTCGGTATCGGCATAGTCGCCGGCGTAGATCTTGCAGGGGTTCGCGAAAGGCATGCCGTGGCTAATGTCGAGCGCCTCGCCTTCGGCGCGATTGCGGTCCACATCGACGAGCACGATTTCGCTGAACAGGCCACCCTGCATCAGCGCGAACGCGCTCGACGACCCCACGAAACCGCATCCGACAATGGCGACCTTGCGTTCGTTGATTGGCTTGCCCATGGAATTTCCTCCTAGCTTCGCGCGAGTCTCATCCTCATCGTATGGGTCATTATACGTGGCGCTCGCCGTTTGCCGTCGGCGAGCGGTGAGAGATGGTGAAAACTCTGTGCGGTCTTCTTTGCGCCCCTATAATCGATTGCGGAAAGAAGAGGTTTTGGGCATGTCTGAGAGAGTTCGCGTCGAAGCTGAGCGTTGGTTGTTTTTCGTTTTGGGAGTTGCGATTAACTCGTTCGGAATCGCCCTTATCACGAAAGGCGCGCTGGGAACTTCCTCCATCTCGAGCCCGCCATACGTTCTTAGCCTGCATTTCCCTTTTACGCTGGGGCAGGGAACGTTTGTCATGAACGTCTTGTTCATCGTCGCCCAGGCCGCGCTTCTTCGTCGCGACTTTCGGCCATTTCAGGTGCTTCAGCTTGCGGTCAACGTCGTATTTTCGTCGCTGATCGACGTAAGCATGGGTTTTCTCGGCTGGTTGAATCCAGCGGGCCTGCTCGAAGGATTTGCCGTTGTCATTGCGGGAAGTGCGATTCTCGGCTTCGGTGTTGCCATAGAGGTCGCGCCAAATGTGCTTATGGTGCCGGGTGAGGGCATCGTGCGCGCGATATCGACCGTCACGCATAAGCGCCTCGGTTCGGTGAAGGTTGTCTTCGACTGCACGCTTGTCGCTTTGGCCGTCGCGTTTTCGCTGTACTTGTTCGGCGAGCTGCGCGGCGTCGGCATCGGGACCATCGTTTCGGCGTTCATCGTGGGACGTTTTGTGAATCTTTATAACTCCCATGTGCCGCTTATCGGCTTCATCGTGAACCTGCGCATTCGTGCCGACGAGCTGCGCGAAGAGAAATAGATGTCGTTCGTTCGTGCGGAGCCCGCCGGGAGGCTTACCAAGGCCGTCTGCGTTCATATTGGCACTTCTTCTAATATGAAACGCAGCCAAGGCGGCGCATGGTGAGTGAAGCGAACGGTAGTCGACTGCGGTCTCGGTCGGGCTGGCGGGATGCAGGCGGTGCGGTGGGAGAAGAGAAAGCGCCGCCAGAATTATCCGGCGGCGCTTCTGTGCTAAATCGTATCCAGGGCTTGGGCGATATCGGCGATGAGGTCGCTGGTTGCCTCTAAGCCGCAGCTCAGTCGCACCATGTCGGGGCTGATGCCGCATGCCTCGAGCTCGGCATCGTTCATCTGGCGATGCGTGGCGTTTGCCGGATGCAAACAGCAGGTGCGGGCATCGGCTACGTGCGTGGCGATCTGCGCGAGCTTCAGGCTCTTCATGAACTGCTCCGCCGCCGCGCGACCGCCGGTGAACCCGAAGCTCACCACGCCGCAGGTGCCGTTGGGCATGTACTTCTGCGCCAGGTCGTGGTACTTATCGCCCTCAAGGCCGGGATAGCTCACGAAGCGAATCTTGGGATGAGCCTGCAGGAACTTTGCCACGGCCAGGCCGTTCGCGCAATGCTGCGGCATGCGCACGTGCAGGCTCTCGAGCGAGCTGTTGAGGAAGAACGCCGCCTGCGGGTTCTGCATGGGACCTAGGTCGCGCATCAGCTGGGCGGTCGCCTTGGTGATGAACGCGCCCTCCAGGCCGAACTTCTCCGCATAGGTCACGCCGTGGTAGCTCTCGTCGGGCGTGGTGAGGCCGGGGAACTTGTCGGCGTGCGCCATCCAGTCGAACTTGCCCGCGTCCACGATGACGCCGCCCAGGTAGGCCGCATGCCCGTCCATGTATTTGGTGGTGGAGTGCGTCACGATGTCAGCGCCCCATTCGATGGGTCGGCACATCACGGGCGTGGGGAAGGTGTTGTCCACCATCAGCGGCACGCCGTGGTCGTGGGCGGCTTTGGCGAATCGTTCAATGTCGAGCACGGCGAGCGCGGGGTTGGCGATGGTTTCGCCGAATACGAGCTTGGTGTTGGGCTGGAAAGCCGCCTCGAGTTCTTCATCGGTGCAGTCGGGTGCGACGAACGTGCAGCTGAGCCCCATGCGGCCCATCGTGTGTGCCAGCAGGTTGTACGTGCCGCCGTAGATGGCCGAACTTGCTACCACATGATCGCCCATGCCCGCCACATTGAAGATGGCCAGGAAATTCGCGGCCATGCCCGAGCTGGTGAGCATCGCGGCCGTGCCGCCTTCCATTTCGGCGATTTTCGCGGCCACCAAATCGCAGGTGGGGTTTTGCAGTCTGCTGTAGAAATAGCCCGACTCTTCCAGGTCGAAGAGCTTGCCCATATGCTCGGATGTGTCGTATTTCCAGGTGGTGGATTGGTAAATTGGCACCTGGCGCGGCTCGGCGTCTCCCGGCCGGTAGCCGCCTTGCACGCAGGTGGTTCCAAGTTCTGTCATGGGCGCTCCTCTCGATAAGGCGCGACCTGCCGTCGCGCAAGCTTTCGGGAAGAGTATAAACCCGAAAACCTTTAGGGTATGAGCGTTTCTTGCGGTCGGCGCTTCGAATTGCTCGCGATTTGCCGTTCGAGATGCAACCGCGGACGATGCCTGGTTGTTTCGGGCCGACTTCGTTGACGAATCGGGCCTCGAACGCCGCAAAAGGCCGAACGCTCTCTTTTCTTGGCGCCCTGAATTAGCGCTACAATAGCCTGCAGTTTGTGAGCGCGGCGAGCCTGAAAGCAATTGCGCCCGTGCCGCGCGGCCCGTACTCGTTAGGAGCATCCCATGCCCATTCGCATTCCCGACGCACTGCCGGCAACTGCCATTCTCGAAAGCGAGAATATCTTCGTCATGACCGAGCATCGCGCCATGCATCAGGACATTCGTCCGCTGCGCGTGCTGCTGCTGAATCTCATGCCAACGAAAATCGTCACCGAAACGCAGATCATGCGCAAGTTGTCGAACACGCCGCTGCAGATCGAGGTCGATTTGCTGCGCATCGCCAGCCATAAATCGAAAAATGTTTCGGCCGACCACTTGGAAACGTTTTACCGCACGTTCGACCAGGTGCGCGACCTTCGCTACGACGGCATGATCGTCACGGGCGCGCCGGTTGAGACGCTCGATTTCGAGGCCGTCGATTACTGGCCCGAACTCGTCGAAATCATGGATTGGAGCCTCACGAACGTCCACAGCGTCTTTCATGTATGTTGGGGCGCTCAGGCGGCGCTTTACCACCATTACGGCGTGCCCAAGCACAATCTGCCCGAGAAATGTTTCGGGGTTTTTGAGAATCGCCTGATAAAGCCCTCGTCTCCGCTCGTGCGCGGCTTCAACGACATCTCCATGATGCCCCATTCGCGCAATTCCGAGACGCGTTACGAAGACATCGTCGCAAATCAGAATCTCGAAGTAATCGCCTATTCCGACGATTGCGGCGTTTCCATTGCGAAGTCGATCGATTCGAGGCATTTTTTCGTATTCGGTCATCCCGAATACGACCGCGACACGCTGAAACTCGAATACGATCGCGACGCCGCCAAGGGCATCGATATCAAAGTGCCCAAGAATTACTATCCCGACGATGATCCCTCGCAAAGCCCGATTGTGAGTTGGCGTGCGGAAGGTCAGCTCATCTATACGAATTGGCTGAACTATTACGTATACCAAACCACGCCCTACGATTTAGGCTCTCTGTAAACGGGGACGAATAGCGCCAGCGGTATGCCCGCTGGCGTTTTTGATGTGCCGCGTAATAAAAAGCGCTAATTTTGGCACAAATTGAAAGTTTAGGGGGTAGGTCTTGGCTAATGGGAAGGTTCTAGCCCATTAACGCGCCCTTGGAGCTCCTGAGTGCAGGGTAAGAGGCCGCATTCGGGGCTTTTTGGTGCGGAAATACTGCCATATACCCCCTAAACTTTAGATTTGTGCCAAAAAATTGAATTTTCTTTACGTGAGAGGTCGAATGATGGTCGTTGAAACCGAGATTCCTGTTCGCTATGCCGAGACCGACGCCATGGGCGTGGTCTATCACGCGAATTATCTGCTGTATTTCGAGGTCGCGCGCACCGACTTCCTCGAGAAGGTCGGCTACCCGTATGCGCGCATCGAGTCCGAGGGCCTCATGTCGCCGGTGGTGGACGTGCATCTGAAATACGGCGCGCCGCTGCGCTATGGCGATACGGCGCTTGTGCGCACGCGGGTAACGAAGCTCACGCCCGTAAAAACCACGTATTCCTGCGAGGTGTATCGTAAAGGGCAGGACGTCGAACGCGAAAAGCCTTGCGTGGTTGGCGAAACGGTGGTGACGCTCGTCGATAAGAAAACGTTCAAGCCAGTAAGCCAAAAGCGCGAGCTGCCCAGTCTGTGGGAGAAGTACCAAGAAGTGCTCGAGCCCGCGGAATGAAACAAGAATGGCTGGCCCTTCGGGGGCTGGTTTTGCTTTATTCTCGATAGAGGACATTCGACATTGTCAAATACGCCAACCCGTCAAACGCTCGGAGCATTTGGCGGGCTTTCGGAAAGGAAGCACATCATGCGAGACCATTCCAACCATATAGAGTTGACGCGGGAAGAGGCGGTGCGTCGCATGCTCGACCGAAGCGGTTTTGCGGCCGCCGTGGGCGCGGTTGAAAAGTCGCCGTTGCGCGTGGAGCAAATTTCCATCGCCGATGCGGCGGGGCGCGTGCTTGCGGCCGACGTGTCGGCGCAGTTCGACGCGCCGAACGCGCTCACATGCGCAATGGATTCCATCGCTGTGCATTACGACGATTTCGAAGGCGATGTCGCGCCCGATACCTCGGCATGGGTGCGTGGCGTCGATTGGGAATTCGCCAACACTGGCACCGCCATGCCCGATGGCTTCGATACGGCGATCGTCATTGAACATGTGAAGGTTTCCGCAGATGAGCAGCATGTTGAAATCGACGCAGCGCCGTCTGCGCGTTTTGCGGGCACGCGTCCCGTGGGCTCGCGTATGCATGCGGGCGATGTGCTGGCGCATGCGGGCGAAACGATAACGCCCGAAGTTGCCGCGCGCATCGCAGGCGGCAACGTGGTGGCCGTGCCTGTGCTGGCCAAGCCGCGCGTGGCGTTCATTCCCACGGGCGACGAGCTCCAAATGCCTGGCAGCGCGTTTGTGGCGCATGGCAAGAATCTCGAAACCAATTCCATCGTGGTGAAGATGAAAGTGGAGGCCTGGGGCGGCGAATTCGTGCCGCTGCAAATCGTGCCCGACGACCCCGACGCCATCGAGGCGGCCATTCGCCAGGCATCGGCCGTGGCCGATATCGTGGTGCTGAATGCCGGCTCGTCGAAGGGTTCGGGCGACTGGGCATGCGAGGTCGAAGAGAAGATTGGCGAGATGATTTGCCACCAAACGAACCACGGCCCGGGGCATCACAGCTCATATGCTCTGGTGGACGGCACGCCCATCGTGGGCATCTCCGGTCCCTCGGCGGGCGCGGCGGTCACGCTCGGCTTTTACCTGAAACCGTTGATGCGCGCGGCGCTTTCGCTCGATCCGGCCCCGGTGCGGGCGTTGGCGACGCTTATGGAAGAAATGCCCGCGCCTCACAGGGGAGGCCCCGATAAGGTCAAGGCCGAGAAAGCGAAGAATCCCGCTGGCGAAGACCGTCCGCGCGAGGCGATGGGCCCGAAAGATTCATTCTTCGGGTTGAAGCCGATGAATATGTCGGTGTCGGCGGAGGGTCGTCTGGAAGTGCGTCCCGTGCGCGGCTTCTGGGGCACGCCCGCTGCGAACGCGGCGAATGCCCTGTTCATGATGCCTGCTGGCGGCGGCGCAAAGCCGACCTGTGTAGGCGACGTCATCGAAGTTGAGCTGCTCGGATAGCCAGCGTGGGTCAAAGGGGCAGTCCCTTTGACCCACAAACCTGCCGAAACCCGTCAAACGCCCCGAGCGTTTGACGGGTTGTTTTATGCAGGGTTTTGGCTTCGAGCCTCTTCCACCAAAGCGATAATTTCTTCTTTGGAATGCACGTCGAGCTTGCTGTAGATGTTGCGCAAGTGGGTCTTCACGGTGTTCGGCGAAATGAACAGCTCTTCTGAAATTCGCTTGTTGTCGGCGCCTTCGACAATAAGCGAGAGCAGGTCGAATTCGCGGTTTGAAAGGTCATGACTGCGGGCCACGGCAAGGGTTGCCTCTTCTAAGGTCGGCACTTCCTGCACGGCGTTCGGCGAGGCGGGCTCAGCGCTGCCTTCTTCGGTGCTGCCAGTTTGCGGTTGGGCGGCGGGCCCATCGCCACTGCCCGCGTTTTGCTCGGTCGCAAGAGATGCTGCGTGGTTTTCGGGCGCGAACATGGGAACGCTTGCCACGAGCAGCGCGATAGCGGCTGCGGTACTCGCATGCAAGGCGAGCGAGCCGAGCCCTGCGAAAGCGAGACCCCGTGACCCTATGATCCACCCCAGTGCGCATGTCGCCATAACAACGAGTGCCTGAATGGGCGAATGCCGCATCGACAAAACGCCGAGAGCCGCAAGCCCCGCGCATGCGAACAGCGCGGCATTTATTGCCGCAAGGGCGGGCTCGCCAATAGATTGGGCTGCGAACAACATGGGCAAAAGCGCAACGGCCAAAGCGACTGCGCAGTGCTGCAGCATCGTTGGCAAATCGGGGGTTTTCCCGCAATGGGCGATTGCCCGGTAGGCGACATATATCGCTGGCGCGGCGAGAGCCGCCAGCGGCATTGCGGTATGTGCTTGCGGCGGATACGCGCCCGCGGCCAGCGAACAGGAATAGCCAAGCGCCGCGCAGAGCATGCCAAGCGCGGCTGTTCGCTTTGGAGTTTCCTGTCCTTCTGCATAGAACTTTGCGTGCATTGAGCTGAGAATTCCTTCGTGCATGGGTGGCAATGTCTGCTCATTATACTCATCTACAAATATACGTATGTTTGTTTGACCTGCGATTTCCTGTATTTCTTCAAGCTCTTGCTCAATGGGTTAGCCCGCATTCACCCAGGCATTTCACCTGGAATTCATCCTTTTCGGGGCGGTCAAGGGCGTTTATTTTCGATTGAGTCGAATGTCCTGACAAGAGATTAATGCGTGCGTCTGTACGGCGCGAATCGAAAAGGGAGGAACTATGAGATCATACAAACTGGCATCGGCTGCGTTGGCCGTTGCATTGGCGTCGAGCGCGGCGCTTGCGGGCTGTGCGCAGCAAACCGAGCAAAAGTCGGACGACTCGCAGCAGGCCGCCGCCGAGCAGCCGGCAACGCGTACGGTGACCGACTCGAATGGTAATGAAGTTACCATTCCCTACGAGGTGACGAAAGTGGCCCCCACGATGGGTGCGTTCGCCCAGGTGACTGAAATGCTGGGCCAGGGCCACGGCAAAATCGCGGCTGCGTCTACCAAGCAGATTTCCGATGCGTTCAAGGCGGTGTTTACCGACTATGCCGAGTCGAACTCCAACAACTACGATTCTGGTACGGTTGAAGACCTCATTGCCGCGGGCGTGCAGGTTGTCTATGGCCCCGGGTCGATGTATTCCGACGAGCAGAAGGTACAGCTGAAAGAAGCGGGCATCGCGCTCGTCGAGCTGAACAAGCTTTCCACGGTCGACGACATGTGCGACAACTTCCTCACTATCGGCGAGATTCTGGGCCCTGACGAATATGCCGAGGCCCAAAAGGTCGTCGAGTACTACAAGAAGAGCATCACCGACGGAGAAGAGCGCGCGGCCAACATCGCCGATTCCGACAAGAAGACCATGCTGCAGATGACGGTTTCGGGCGGGGCGTACAGCTGCGCGAACGAGAGCGACATCAGCGCGGCGTACTACGATGCCGTGGGTGCCGTGAATGTGGCCAAGGGCTATGCGGGCGAGAAGAACGGCCAGTACCTTAGCGTCGACGCCGAGCAAATCGTGGCGTGGAATCCCGACTACATCATCACGATGAACGCCGATGCGAAGGCGGCCATCGAAGGCGATGCGGCGCTTTCGGGCGTGCAGGCCGTGAAAGACGGCCATGTATATGTGTGCCCCACGGCGCTGTATCTGTGGTGCGTGCGTTCGGCCGAGGGCGCGCTGATGACCCCGTGGCTGGGCACCGTCATCTATCCCGAGCAGTATGCCGATGTCGATATGACCAAGGTGCTGCAGGATTTCTACCAGGAATTCTATAACGCCGAGCTTTCCGATGCCGACGCGGCCAAGATTATCGCTGGCGAAACCTCCATCTCGCAAAGCGGCAATGGCAGCGGCCAGCAGCGAGGCTAGCAAGCTCCCCATATTTCATTGACCATACGGCCTGCGGCTCGGGTTCCCTCCTCGTCGCGGGCCTTTGGTATGTGCAGGGAAAGGCATTTTCTTGGTAATGAGATCGAAGGCCTCGCTTCGGGTTGCGCGCGACGAGTCGACGGCGGCTTCGCATCGGGCGGTGCCCATGCGCGAAATCGCATGCGGCGTGGTTTTGGCTGTAACGCTTGTGGCGCTCTGCTGCGCTTCGCTTACGGTAGGCGCGTATGACGTGTCGGTCGGCGACATCGTTCTTGTTATTTCGCATGCACTGTTCGGCACTCCGGCCCCGGCCGATGCGCAGGCGGTCGTGGTACTGCTCGTCATTCGCTTGCCGCGCATCCTCGTGGCTGCGCTTGCAGGTGCGGCGTTGGCGGTTTCGGGCGCCGCATACCAGGGTATTTTCAAGAATCCCATGGTGTCGCCCGACATTTTGGGCGTATCGGCGGGCGCCGGTGCCGGTGCGGCGTTCGCGCTGCTGGTGAGCCTGCCATCGGTCGCGGTGCATGGCGTGTCGTTCGCTTTCGGCGTGGCGGCGGTGCTTATCGTTATGTCAATCGCGCGCGCCTTCGGCAAATCGGGCAATACCATCGTCGTTATGATTTTGGCGGGCACGGTCATCTCGTCGGTGTTCACGGCGTTCACGTCGCTGTTGAAGTATGTGGCCGACCCCGACGACAAGCTGCCCCAAATCACCTATTGGCTTATGGGCAGCTTTGCGCGGTCGGGCAATAACGAAAACGTGTTTGTCATGGCAGCGGCGCTCGCGATTGGCGCGGGCGTGCTTCTGGCGCTTCGCTGGCGCATCAATGTGATGGCGTTCGGCGACGAAGAGGCGCGCTCTATGGGTGTGAACGTTCGTGCGACGCGCGCGGCCATCATCTTGGCGGCGACGCTGCTTACGTCCATTACGGTATGCATGTGCGGTTCTGTCGGCTGGGTGGGGCTTATCATCCCGCATATTCTGCGTCTTATTACAGGGCCTAATTACCGGTCGCTCATTCCTCTTTCCATGTTGGGCGGTGCATGCTTCATGGTATTGGTCGATGATGTTGCTCGCATTATCATCCCTGGCGAATTGCCTATCAGTGTGCTTACTGCGCTCATTGGCGCGCCGTTGTTCCTGTTCTTGCTGGCGAAGGGAAGAAAGGAATGGCTGTGATGCTCGATAATGTGGATAATGGCGGGGGGAATTCGATAAATTCTGCGGCCGACTCCAATGGGTCGGCAATCTGCATGAACGATATCGCCTGCGGGTATGGCTCGCGCGTCGTGCTCTCGGGGTTTTCCGAAACCGTGCATGCGGGCGAAGTGCTGTGCCTTCTGGGGCCGAACGGCGTGGGGAAAACGACGCTCTTTAAAACCATGCTGGGTATGCTTCCTGCGCTCGGCGGTGAAATGCTCGTGTGCGGGCGCCCCATAGGGTCGTACGCTCCGCGTGAATTGGCGCGCGTTGTGGCGTATGTGCCGCAGGCCCACACGCCGCCGTTCGCCTTCACGGCGTTCGATGTGGTCGTGATGGGGGCGGCTGCGAGCTCGGGGCTCTTCGGAACCCCAGGCGCGACGGAGCGCGAAACGGCGGCCGAGGTGATGCGCGAGCTGGGTGTTTTCCATTTGGCCGATCGCGCGTACACGGAACTTTCGGGCGGTCAGCGTCAAATGGTGCTTATTGCCCGCGCGGTGGCGCAACGTCCGAAATTCCTGTTCATGGATGAACCTACGGCAAGCCTGGATTTGGGCAACGTCGCGCGCGTGCTGGGCGCGGTGAAGCGGCTTTCGCGGCGCGGCATGGGCGTTGTTATGACGACGCATAGCCCCGAGCATGTGGCGCAATGCGACGCGCGCGGCGTGTTGGTGATGCGTTCGGGCCGTATGGTTCATGGTGATGCGGAAGCGCTGCTTACGCGCGAATTGCTTAGTGGGGCTTACGAATCGGAAATCGCCACAGGTGAGATTCGCTTCGATGGGCGAGAGCTGTTTGCGTGCCAACCCGTTGTCGAAGCTTCCTGATGGCGAGTGGGTCAAGGGGACTGTCCCTTTGACCCACTGAAACCTGTCAAATGCTCTGAGCGTTTGACAGGTTTTGTCGGCCGTTTTCCTTCTCGTGCTACACTCGGTGAGTTACATGAAAAGGAAGGATGCGCCGTGGCGTTTCTTATGGGGTGCGAAGGCGCTCGTCTCGAATTTCCCGCGAAGCTCGTGCTCGACGATGTGACGCTCGGCGTGCACGAGGGCGACCGCATCGGCATCGTCGGCAAAAACGGCGATGGCAAATCTACGCTGCTTGGCGTGCTTGCCGAGCAAATTGAACTCGAAGGCGGGCTCGTGCGTCGCACGCGCGGGCTCACGGTGGGCGTGCTCGGGCAAACCGATTCGCTCGACGATGAAGCCACGGTGGGCTACTCTGTGGTGGGCGACGCGCCCGAATACGAATGGGCGGGCGATCCGCGCGTGCGCGAGATTATTTCCGAGCTCATCGCCGATATCGATTGGAACGCGAAGGTGGGCACGCTTTCGGGCGGCCAGCGCCGCCGCGTGGATCTCACGCGCCTGCTGATCGGCGACTACGACGTCATCATGATGGACGAGCCCACCAACCACTTGGACATTCGCGCCATCGCGTGGCTCGCGAAACACCTGAATGGCCGTTGGCCGCGCAACAGCGGCGCGCTTCTGTGCGTTACGCACGACCGCTGGTTCCTTGACGAGGTATGCACGGGCATGTGGGAAGTGCACGATGGCAAGGTCGACCCGTTCGAGGGCGGCTATTCCGCCTATGTGCTGCAGCGCGTGGAGCGCGAGCGCATCGAGCGCGTGACCGAGGAGCGCCGCCAGAATCTGATGCGCAAGGAACTTGCCTGGCTGTCGCGCGGCGCGAGGGCGCGTTCGACCAAGCCGAAGTTCCATGTGGCGTTGGCCGAGGAATTAATCGCGGGGGAACCCCCTGTGCGCAACACGCTTGAGCTGCGCGCCATGGCCATGCAGCGCCTGGGCAAGCAGGTGGTTGAGTTCACCAATGTCACCGAAAAATTTGGCGACAAGACGGTGCTCGACCATATCGATTGGCATGTGGGGCCGGGCGATCGCTATGGCATTCTGGGCGAAAACGGCGCGGGCAAAACCACGCTGCTCTCTATTCTGGATGGCTCGCTGCGTCCGAGTTCGGGCTTTGTGAAAATCGGCAAAACGGTGAAGTTCGCCGTGCTGTCGCAGCGTCTTGATGAGCTTAATGAACTGGGAAAATATCGTGTGACCGAAGTGCTTTCGCGCCATAAGAGTCGCATTGTGGTCGATGGCAAGGAGACCACGCCGGCGAAGTTGCTGGAGCGACTGGGTTTTTCGTCGAAGCATTTGTATACGCGCATCGATGATTTGTCGGGCGGTCAGAAGCGCCGGCTGCAGCTGCTGCTCATTCTGCTGGAAGAGCCCAACGTGCTCATCCTCGACGAGCCGGGCAACGATTTGGATACCGACATGCTCGCCGTGCTGGAAGACTTGCTCGACACCTGGGCGGGCACGCTCGTTATGGTGACGCACGACCGCTATTTAATGGAGCGCGTGACCGACGACCAATTCGCGCTTATTGACGGGCACCTGCGCCATTGCCCGCGCGGCGTTGACGAGTATCTCGAGCTGCTCGAAGCGCGCGATGCGGCGCGCAGCGGTGGGCGCTCGTTTGCCGAAATCGCGGGACAGGTGGGCAAAGATGAGCCCGCAGCGACGAGTGGGAATGAGGGCGCCGAGTCCAAATTCACCAACCAAGAGCTGCGTGAAATGAAGAAGCGCCTGGCCAGCATCAACCGCAAAATGGGCACGGCGGGCGATAAAGTGAAGGCGAAAGAGGCCGAAATGGCCGCCGCCGACCCGACCGATTTCGTGCGCTTGGGCGAACTGCAGGACGAGCTGAACGACTTACGCGCCAAAAAAGAAGCCATGGAAGACGAATGGCTGGAACTGGCTGAAGCCTTGGGCGTGGACTAACTCGAACGAGCATTTGCTTGTCGTTTAGAAGGCAAATGAAGCGCCTGACAATGAATGTCGGGCGCTTCACGTTGGGAGGGCGGCGCTGGTTAAAACGGGCCTACTTGCTTGACGAGGCTTTTTCGGCCTCCTCTTTGGATTTCTCTGGTTGGTCGTGCGTCGCTTGTTTTACGTTTGCGGGTGTCGCGCTGTCGGTTGCTGCGGCACGTGCTGCGGGAATGGCGAACGAAACCTGATAGAACGATATATCAAGCGATCGCCCTTGGCAGCCCATGAAGCATTGGCCACAGCTCTGGCAGTTTTCCGGATAGGCGATGACCGACTTGTTCTGCTCGTAATCGAAGCGGAATACGTCCATCGGGCATACGGTGACGCAATTCTGACATCCGATGCAATTATTAAGGTCGTAGCGAATAACGCTCATTTCACAATCCCCCTATTTCTTCCAGCTGCTGCCCGACTCTTCTTCGGGCAGGTCTTTGGCCTTTGCCTCGCCCGGGAAGCGCACGGCATAGCGTTTGGCGTATTCTTGCGTGCGGTCGCCAGTCCATTCGTCTTTCACCGGGACTTTGGCTAACTGCATGCTGTCGTCTTCTCCTTTGGTGCAGGTGATGTAGCAAAGGAAGTTGTCGTCGTCGCGATAGGGGAAATCGGCGCGATATTGGGTGCCGCGGCTTTCCTTGCGCTCGAGGCTGGCGCGCAACTTCATCTCGGCTGAAAGCACCTTGTGCTTCATTTCCAGACACAGACGCTGCTGGTGCGGGTTGGTGGCCATGAGCTTCGGAATTACCTTGTCGCGCATTTGCTGGACCTGAACAAGTGCGGCCGAAAGTGATTGCTCGGTTTTCGAGACAAGCACCCACCATGGGGCCATGATGGCCTGCAGCTGGTCACGCGCCCAATCGGGGCTGAAGCCCTTTTCGACTGCCAGCGGGGCTTCGATCTCGGCCGTCACCGCATCGATGGTTTCTTGCGGAACGCTTGCGGCGGCCGCATTCGCAGCATATGCTGCGGCGGCTTTGCCCGCGATGTCGCCTTGGATTGAAGCGAAATTCGACGTGAAACCAACGCCCACAGGGTAGGCGGCGCCCGTCACGGCGCAGCCATTGATGCCGTCGCCGGCCACCCATAGGCCGTTTATGCCCGTGGCCCCCTCCAAATCATCGAGGCCGCAGAACACGCCAGACGAGAAGTGCGAGCACATGCCCACCGCCGCGCCGTAGCAGTCGCCCTTGGGTTTGGGGCTCATCATTTTACCAATGCGAATGTCGTCTTCGCGTCCGGTCACGGTTCCTCCGCGGCGCGTGATGTCTGCTGCTGCTTGGTCTTCGATATTGGTGCCGGCATTGACGGCCATGCCATTCACGGTGCCGTTCACGCGGCCCATAATCATGATTTTCTCTTTGCTGGTGGCATAGCTTTCGGCGGTTTCTGCCGTAATGTCGCCGCCGCACAGCCAGATGTTCTCGAGCCAATCCCACGAATTGTTGATGAAGGCGTTGCCCGGCGCGAACGACGTGGTGCTGTGGAAATCGTCGTACTCTTTGCCTACGATGGGAAGCCCCAGGTTGTAAGCGATATATTCGCCGTCGAAAGTGTCGCCGCCCACGGGGTAGCCTGTCGGTTTGTAGCAGCCGCCGCCCATGGCCATGACGACCGATTTCGCGTTGAAGGTGATAACTGTTCCGCTTGGCACGTGGAAGCCGACGGCGCCGCACACGCGATCGCCGTCGCGAGCGACGTCGACAATCATGGTGTAATCGGCCACTTCGATGCCGGCGTCTTCGATGAGGGGCATCCAACGCGCGTGCCGGTCAGATTCGGCATTTGCCTCGTGGTAGCCTTGGTAATCGACGTCGTCCCAGAATTTCGTTTCGGCGCAGCGGTCGTAGCGATCCATGAGACCCCATTTAGCCAGACGCTCGTAGGCCTCTTTGGAGTGATCGATCCACATTTGGTACCAATCCTGGTTGCTTACGTATTCGGCGCCTATGGTAATGCTCTTTTTGAAGGCGGCCTCGTCGTCGCCCATGTCGGCATCGAACCAGCGGTGCGAACTCGGCCACGGCGAGAGTCCCGAATAGCCCGGTCGGCCTTTATCGACCATCACGACGCTTGCGCCGGCGTCTTTCGCGGCCATCGCGGCGTTCAGGCCCGCGAAGCCTCCGCCAATAACGAGCACATCGCAGTCGTAAGCGGTCTTCTCGGGCGTCTTCGCCTCGGGAATATCAAGCTCGGTGGTTACTCGCTCGGCGGCGTTTTTCGATTCGGATGATTCCGACTTCTGCGGCGAGCATCCTCCGAGTGCGGCCATTATTCCAATTCCGCCGGCTGCGAATCCTGCGTCGCGCAAGAACGCACGGCGCGAAAGCCCCTTGGCCGTTGGCGTGGCATCTGGTTGCATGATCCCCTCTTTCCCTCTTGGACCTTCCTCTTCCTTTGAAGGTCCCCAACGAAAAGAAAAGGTACGAAAAAGGTTCGCGGTACGCGTCCTCCAAAACGTACAAAGTTGTGGGAAATGAGGGAGAATAGCTTATACGAAACGGTTAAATGCCTGGTCAGAGAGGTTTTGCGAGAAAGGCGTGTAATGCAGGCAATGCTGTGGGAATGCTCGTGGCGCGTCTTGCGGATCGCGTTGCGGCGTCTGCCGACGCGTTCAATGTTGGTTTTCGGCCAGCTGGGGAATCGCTGCCGTTATTTGGAGCGGTATTCGTCGATAAGCGCGATGAGCTCTTGCTTGGAATGCACGCCAAGCTTGCGGTAAGCGTGCGAAAGGTGCGCCTTCACGGTGGATTGCGATACCAGCAGCTCTTCGGCGATATGCTTGGCTGAATAGCCGCGGTAGGTGTAAAGCACTACGTCGAATTCGCGCGGCGTTACATCGTGACCGGCAAGCGCCTCGCGGCACAGGCCTTCTTGCCAGGTGTCGCCTTGGACGCTCGCATCGGTTGCGGTGCGTGCCGAAAAGCGCACGAGTGCGACGATGGCTGCCGCAGCGATAAGAAATGCGCCGATTGCCGCGGCGGGGGTGACAAGTGAAAGCCCCGCAATCGATTCGAACAGGCCGCTTTGGTACATCACATCAAGCGTGATGAATTGAGGGATTGCCAAAACCGTCGCACCATACATTGAAAAGAGTAGGGCAGAAGAAATGTTCCTGCGCGACGCCTCGCATGCCAATATGGCGGCGAGCAGCACTTCCACGCTATGCTCCGCGGCGACGAGCATGCGTTTTCCCGCGAGTGTGATGCTTTGGGTCTGGTCTCCAAGCGTCACGACGAGCAGGGCTGCCATATACACCAGCGCGAGCGTTGCGAACGCGGTGATGAACGTCGAAGGCGATGGTTCTTTCGAAGAAAACACCCAAGCAAGTGCGCCGCAAATCGCCGCGCCGGTAAGCGCCGTTATGATTTGCGGGGCGGTTCCAAGCGAGCCGATAGAAAAAGTCCCTGTGCCCATGGTGGTGAACGCGCGTACTGCGACCACGCCGAAATAGACAAACACCAGGCACAGTGAAATGATATTCCATGGCAGGGCGGAAAGCGCGCGTCCCTCTTGGCCGCCCAAGCTGCGAGCAGTGCGCTTCTGCGCAGCGGCGAAGCAGGGTATGGCAAGCAGCGGACATACGGCGATGAAGCATTTCAGGGCAAAATCGCCTAAAGCGAGTAACGCGGCCCATGCGACGCCAAAAACCACATAGGATAGTACGATGCTGCATGCGGTGCTTTTTGCCGAGGCGCACGAAGCGAGGGAAAACCACGATACGCAGGCCATAGCCGCATATATTGCGACGAATGCAAGCGAGATGCCCAAAGCAAGCTGACCCATTTCCGTAGGCAGGGGATCGACGATTTGTGCCGCGCATCCAGCGAAGCCGGCGATGCATGCGACGACGAAGGTGCGCAGAAGGGTGCCTTTGCAGTCCTTTCGGCGCGTGTGGATGAGGTAAGCACCCGCCAACGCTATGACGAATGCAATGGTGTACGCGATGTGTTGTGCGGAGACTACGCCTACGTCTTGGCCCGAAAACGCCGTCGAGAGCGAAAACGGGTAGTAAGGCGAAGCGTGGAACGAGAACCACAGAAGCGCAAGGCCCGCGATAAGCGGCGCCTGCTGCCTTGCTTGAATATGCTTGACGATATCCCCCATGGCAGCAAATCATACCATCGCCCGCGTGATCGACGAGCTGCGAACTTTTGGCGAGGCATCGGTTTGCGAGGCGCGTTTTGGCCGCGACTGCCCGCTTTCCTAAAACATCGCGTTGATGGGGCTGCCGACTTCCACCTGCTCTTGCCCGCGGCACAGCTCCGTTAGTTTATCGAGCAGCGGTTGTTGCGTGCCGTCGAGCATGCGCAGCTTCAGCGTGACGGCTTCGGCGTACTGCGTGTCGAGCACCTTCGCGCCGCAATCGGCCGCGATGCGCGACAGCTGGTCGTAGAGCGAATACTCCACGCGCACCGAAATATCCACGCAACGCGAAACCACCACTTTCGTGGCTGCCTCGATGCCCGCCTGCGTGGCGCCGGTGTATGCGCGCACCAGGCCGCCCGTCCCCAAAAGCACGCCGCCGAAATAGCGCGTCACGACGCAGATCGCGTCGGTGAGCCCTGCGTGCTGCAGCGCCTCGAGCGTCGGCATGCCCGCGGTTTTCTGCGGCTCGCCATCGTCGGAATAGCGCACGCGCCCAGCCGCTCCCGCTCCGCCTTCTCGCAATATGTAGGCGTACACGTTGTGGCGGGCCATGCGGTTCGCCGTGCGAATCTCATCGAGAAACGCAAGCGCCTCTTCCTCGGTCTCGACATGCGCGAGGCTTGCGATGAATCGGCTTTTCTTCTCTTCTATCTCGGCGACGGCGCGTCCGTCTATGGTGGTGTAGGAATTCATGGCCGCAACTATACCACGGCACAACTCCGCCACGGATTGAGGCTCGGCTCTTTGGCGGGATAAAGTCGTGGTACCATGGCGAGGTTCGAAATCGGGCCCACGGCCCGCGGCGCACGCATCTGCGCAAGTCAACAGCCATGAATAGAAAGGGCCCCTTATGGCCAACGAAGGAAGCTACGAAGCGGCATCGAAGCGCAGCGACGAAATCGCCGCCGACCTTGACCTGTATCCCGAGAAATACACCATGCTCACAGGGGATCGTCCCACGGGGCGCCTCCATTTGGGGCATTACTTCGGCACGCTGAAAGGCCGTGTTGAGCTGCAGAACAAAGGCTGCCGTACGAATGTGCTCATCGCCGACTACCAGGTCATTACCGACCGCGATACTACCGAGCACATCCAAGACAACGTCTACAACATGGTCATGGATTATTTGGCGTGCGGTTTGGACCCGAACAAGACCATGATCTACTGCCATTCGGCCGTGCCGGCGTGCAACCAGCTCATGCTGCCGTTTCTCTCGCTCGTTAGCGAGGCCGAGCTGCAGCGCAACCCCACGGTAAAGGCCGAGATGGAGGCTTCGGGCCACGAGCTCACCGGCCTTTTGCTCACCTATCCCGTGCACCAGGCATGCGACATTCTGTTCTGCAAGGGCAACGTGGTGCCGGTCGGCCGCGACCAGCTGCCCCATATCGAGCTCACGCGCACTATCGCGCGCCGCTTCAACAATCGCTATGGCCAGGTGTTCCCCGAGGTCGACGCGCTGCTCTCCGATGTGCCGCTGCTTCCTGGCCTCGACGGGCGCAAGATGTCGAAAAGCTACGGCAACGCCATTTCCATTTCCATGACGGCCGAGGAAACCGCCAAGCGCATCAAGAAAAGCCAGACCGATTCTGAGCGCATGATCACCTTCGATCCCGAGAATCGTCCCGGCGTGTCGGGCCTGCTCTCAACGGCGGCCATCTGCACGGGCCGCGATGCGGCAGAGATTGCCGAGGAAATCGGCATGGGTGGGTCGGGCCAGCTGAAGAAATACGTTACCGAAGCGGTGAACAGCTATTTCGAGCCGATTCGCGAACGCCGCCACCAATTCGAGGGCGATTTGGATTACGTGAAGGATGTCCTGCACGAAGGCAACCGCCGCGCGAACGAGATCGCCGAGCAAACGCTTGGCGAGGTGCGCGAGGCTATGGGCATGGTGTACTAAGCCTCGTAATACGAGATATGCCACCAAAAAAAGAGGGGGAGCGCTCGTTCGCTTCCCCTCTTTGCGTTTGTTGTGCCGCCGGGCCGCTCGCGAAGGCTACAGCGCGTCGGTGTCGAGCCAGATGGTGAAAGGCCCATCGTTCACGAGTTCGACGCTCATCATGGCGCCGAACTCGCCCGTCTCCGCCTTTCCCAGGTCGCGGCGAACCAGATCGGCGAAGTATTCGTAGAGGCGCTTCGCCTCGTCGGGCGATCCCGCGTCGGTAAACGAGGGACGATTGCCCCTTTTGCAATTCGCGTAGAGCGTGAATTGGCTCACCACGAGCACTTCGCCGTTCACGTCGGCAAGGCTCAGATTCGTTTTCCCATTCTCGTCTTCGAAGATGCGCATCTTCGAGATCTTGCTCCAGAGCTTTTCGGCCTCGGCTTCGCGGTCGTCGTGCCCCACGCCGAGCAAGACGAGCAACCCGCCGCCGATTTCCCCAATCGTTTTTTCCTCTACCGATACGTGTGCCCGCGACACGCGTTGGACCAACGCTCGCATTCGCTGCCTTTCTCTGCATAATCGTGACGGCCCCATGATACTGCATCGTTCGCTTGCGCTATGATGGGCGCGTTTTGCTCGATCCGATGGGGCGGGGGTTCGCCTGTGGCTTTGAAGGCTGTCCTTTTCGACAACGACGGCACGCTTGTCGATACGCACGACATAATCTTGGCGAGTTTTCGCTATGCGTCGCAAGAGGTGCTTGGGCGCGTGTACCCCGACGAGGTATATATGGCGAAAGTCGGGCAGCCCCTCGCCGTGCAGGTTGACGATTTCACGAGCGACGCTGCGGTGAAAGAGCGCTTCCTGAAGGTTTACCGAGCGCATAACGCCACCATCCATGACAAGATGATCAAAGCGTTTCCCGGTCTGATCGGGCTGCTCGAGCGCCTGCGCAACGAGGGCTTTGCCTTAGGCGTCGTCACCTCGAAGATGCGCAATACCGCATGGGGAGGCCTCGTCGTGGTGGGGGCTGCGCCGTATTTCGAATGCATCGTGGGTTCGGAAGACACCGAGGCGTATAAGCCGAGCCCAGAGCCGGTGCTGCTCGGCTGCGAGAAGCTGGGCGTTGCCGCAAGCGAATGCGTGTATGTGGGCGATGCTCCCTTCGATATAGAGGCGGGCGCGGCCGCGGGATGCGCGACCATCGGCGTCACGTGGGGAATGTTTAACGAGTCGGTGCTTCGCGAACAGCATGCGACGTCGATCGCGTCAACGATGGACGAGCTCGCCGTCGCCATCGAGGCGCTGCGCTAACGCGCCCTTTCAGTTCCAGGGG
The DNA here is from genome assembly GCA_963635715.1 of Subdoligranulum sp. CAG:314. Taxonomy (GTDB): domain Bacteria; phylum Actinomycetota; class Coriobacteriia; order Coriobacteriales; family Eggerthellaceae; genus Slackia. The sequence goes on from CAVHFS010000004.1 coordinate 99,677, forward strand.
TTTTCTTCGAAGAGCGGCTCCTGCTCGGCGGGCCTGTCGGAGTAGGGGTCGTATCCATCGTCGTCTTCGTTTTCCGCTCGGCGAAAGGGGTCGTCTTTTGCGGGACGGCCGGAAGAAGCGCCGCGCCGCGCTTTCTGGTTCTGCGTTTCCCGCCTGCGGCTCAAGATTTCGTCTATGGGCTCTTCGGCATCGGCCAGCGGGGCTATGAGGAGCTCGCCGCAGAAGGCGAAGGCATAGGGCGTTTCGAGCCCAGGTTTCGGAGCTATCATGGAAATTGTCTCGTCCGCCTTCACGCATGGGCAGGCGGCCTTCCCCGTTTGGGCGCTCAACCCGCTCGGCGTATCGGCCGCAATGACGAAAAGCCCCTTTTCGCGCGACCCATTGAGCGCGTGCGTCCAGTCTGCGTAGGGCTCGCGCAGCGCATCTCCCGAAAATCCCGTGCCAAGCATGGCGTCGATGGCCATATCGGCTTGGCCGAGCATCGCTTGCACGTCGTCGTCGCAAGGAGGGGGGAGAATCTTAAGCGAAGGCAGGTTTTTCGCGGCCTGCATGGTAATCGACGCCTGCTCGCTGGCCGGGCTGGTCGTTATCTCTGCCGCGCTGCACGGGCAGGCCAAGGCCACTTCGCAGCCCGCCGCGGCGAGCTCGCGCGCCGCAACCCATCCGTCGCCGCCGTTGTTTCCCGAACCGCAGAGAATCGCAACGCTCGGCATGCGTTGCGGAAAGCGGCTTTTCGCAATGTCGAGGGCGGCATGCGCGATTGCGCGTCCCGCGCGCTCCATAAGAAGGGAAAGCGACGTTCCGCGCTGGGCGATTTCTGCTTCGAGCTGCGCCACCTCGCTCACGTCGAACGCGGGCCGCCCGAGGCTCGACGGTTCAACGGCGGCGATGAGCCTGTCCTCGTCGGCTGGGTTCGTTGCTCGGTTTTGCGCCGTCGGTTCTGTATTCATGGGCACCTCTTAGTGAAAGCTTGTGTTCGCCCATCATACGCTTGCTTCCGCGTTTTCCCAATCGGAGCGATCGTCTCCCAGTTGAAATGGTAGTGAATTTGTAGCATTTGCTTGCGTGCGGCGTCTTGCGATGATAGGATGCGGCCTCGATACGAAGGGGGATTTATGAAACGACGAGTTATCCAGATCGATGAAGAGAAATGCACGGGCTGCGGAATTTGCGTTCAGGCCTGCCATGAAGGGGCCATCGGCCTGGTCGGCGGCAAGGCTCGCCTTATGCGCGACGATTATTGCGACGGTTTGGGCGATTGCTTGCCCGCCTGTCCCGAAGACGCCATTACGTTCGTCGAGCGCGAGGCGGCGGCCTATGACGAGGCGGCGGTCATCGCCGAGAAAATGCGCCGCGCCCAGGCGCAGATCCATGCGAGCATGCCCGCGGGAGGTTGCCCTGGGTCTATGGCCAAGGCGATTGAGCGTGAAAACGATGCACCCGAGCAGGGTGCGCCCGCTGCCGCCGTTGCCCGCTTGGGAAACTGGCCGATTCAGATAAAGCTCGCCCCCGTGAGCGCGCCTTACTTCCAGGGATGCGACCTGCTCGTCGCGGCCGATTGCGCGGCGTTCGCCTACGGTGCTTTCCACGAGGACTTCATCAAGGGACGCGTGTGCCTTATCGGCTGTCCGAAGCTCGACGGCGTCGACTATACGGAAAAGCTCGCCGACATTATGGCGGCCAACGGCGTGCGAAGCGTGCGAGTCGCGCGCATGCAGGTTCCCTGCTGCGGGGGAATAGAGAGCGCGGCGCGGCGCGCGGCCTCTATCGCCGGCATTACCGATGTGCGCGTCGACGTGATTTCCTCCGACGGCGCTATCGTGGCAACGTCGTAGTTTCGCGTCTGCGAGCCGCCGCGCCAAAGGGCGGCTCGCATTGCTCATGCCGCCTTAATCGCGGCGAAGCTCGCACTCGATGAGATGCTCTGGGTCGGCGTCCTGCGCATCTTTGAGGCTCGCGTAATAGATGGCGGGATTGTCATAGGTGTTGAAGTAGTAGTTGCCCGTGGCGCCCGAAAAGCAGCTCGTGTACATCGTCTTCTCCATGTGGCCGCCCACCATCTCGGCGCTGCCCTCGACCATCGAGACATTGCCCAGAATGTGGAACATTCGAATGACGTTGGCCGCTTCGCCGCTCTGAACGGGGTAGTGGGCATTGAGATAGGCCGATTTCACGAAGCGCGACGGCGAATACACGTCGCCCGGAATGCCGCGCATGCCGGCCCCTGCGCCGAAGGGCGCGAGTTCGGCGCGGCCCCACGTTGCGGGTTCGGGCATCGCGGGGTCGGCGGTGATATAGGTGCGCAGGTTCATCATGTGCCACTCGAATTCGGGCTGGTTGGTGATGACGTCGACCGCGTCGTCGAAGACATGCAGGCCGTCGGCACGCGACTCGACGACAATGGAGCGCTTCGCGTCCCCGATGATCCAGTGCAAAGGCGAAGTCGGGTACCCCTCGCAAAACGGCTTGTCGATAAGCGCCGCGTTTGCAAGGGCGCTTTCAACCTCGTCAACCGTGGAGAAATTCGCGCATACCCACAGCGGGAATTCGTATACGGCGACGTTGGTCTTGCCCTCTTGCGCCTCGCTTGGATATTCGGCGAAGTTCACATGGGAAAGTCCCGCGATGGCGAGGCCCTCATCGTTGCCGCAGTCGAAAAACATGGGGTAGCCGCCCATCTCGACGCATTGGCCGATGACGGCGTGGCACGCAGGCTCCGTTTCGCCAAAGGCCCAGGGGATCATGAACCCCTTCGGCGCGATACGCACCTTCTCGCCATACCCTGGGCCGCCCCAATCGAGATTGCGTCCAAGAAACATCGCGCCCTCGGCGCTCGAAAAGCGAACTCCCGTGCACATATGCGATCCTTTCGCCGGAATTATTGCAGCGAGCATCATGCCCCCGATGGGCCGCCGGCGCAAGCTCGATTTTCGTTTTTTACTTCAGGTTTTTCAGACGGTTGTCAACGTTCCCAAGACGGCTTTAGTGCTTGCCGGCGCTTGGGCACAAATCGCGCAGGAAGCATTCGCCGCACTTGGGACGGCGCGCCTGGCAGAATTCCCGCCCGAAATGAACCCATTGGTGATTGATATAGAGCCAATCGGATTGCGGGTAGAGCTTCATGAGCTTCGCCTCGACCTTTTCGGGGGTATCGTCGCTGCGCGATGCGAACGCCAGCCTGTGGGCTATGCGAAAGACATGCGTGTCCACCGCAATGCCCTGCGGGTCGCGAAATGCCTGGCACATGACGACGTTCGCGGTTTTGCGCCCCACGCCTGGAAGTGTCTGCAACCCCTTCATGTCATGCGGCACGACGCCGCCGAAATCGGCGAGCAGGGTCTGCGCGCAGGCCCGTATGTTTTTCGCCTTGCTTCGGAAGAATCCAAGCGGATGGATGATCTCCTCGATCTTTTCAATGGACGCGCCCGCCATGGCCTCGGGGGCCCCGTAGCGCTCGAACAGCTCGGGCGTCACCTTGTTCACGGCCGCATCGGTGCACTGGGCCGAAAGAATCACGGCCACCGTAAGCGTGAAGGGGTCGCGGTGGTCGAGCGAGCATGCGCCTTCGCCATAGCGGTCGAACATAAGAGCTTCCACGCGGGCCGCGCGCTCTCGTTTCTGGGTGAGGTTTTCTCGTGGCATGGCAGTCCTTCCGTATTGGCGCCATTGTAGCCAAGCGCGGCTCGCGATGAAAACGGGAGCCTTCGTGGGCGCTATGTGGGCGCTCTGGCGCTGTCGGGCCTATCGGCGCTTTCCCTGGTGGCGAAGCGGGCCGTTTTTGGTTAGTATGTGCCTTGTCTTGCCGGCGGCCGTGAATTGCGCACGCCGGCGTTTCCGCAAAGAGAAAGGCGAGGTTCCATGCGCTTCAGCGAGCTCATCGCCGTGTATCTGTTTTTGGGAGGCACCGCCGCGGGCGCGTTCGCCATGCTCGCCTGCGTAGATAGCGCCATTGCCGCCAGGCGCATTGCCGCTGAAGGTTGGGAGCAGGCCTTCGACAGAAGGGTCGACCGCCGAGGGCTGTCGCATACCTATGGCCGCGTGCGGCGAATCGTGTACGCGGCCAGCCTCATCGCCACGGTTTTCGGCTTGCTTTGCCTGGTGGCAGATCTCGGCCGCCCCGAGGCGTTCTACTACATAATGATCTATCCCACGTCGAGCTTGGTTTCTATCGGCGCCTTGTCGCTTTCCCTGATGACGGCGTGCATTTCGGTGGCTTTGGCCGATGCGGCTTTCGTGTTGCCGCCGTGCATGCGCAAAGTCTCTTTCGCAGCGAAGCTCGTGGGCATTCCCGTCGCCTGCGCGGTCATGGTGTATACGGGTCTCTTGCTGCAAAGCGCCGTGGCCGTTAAATTTTGGTCGTCCGCATGGCTTCCTGCGTTGTTTTTGGCTTCGGCTCTCTCGTGCGGGTGCGCCGTCTTCATGCTCGGCCTGTGCGCCTGCGAAGACCTTCGCGCGACGGCGGCGTGGAATCGCGCGCTCGTCATCGCGGATTTGGCGTTCGTTCTCGCGGAGGCTGTTTTCGCCTCGCTTTTCGTTGCGTCCGTTCTCCCCGATGGCGCCTCGGGTGTGGCCGCGGCGCTCGCCGGCTCGTACGCGCCTGCGTTTTGGGTCGGGTTCGTTGGCTGCGGAGTTGTGGCGCCTTTGCTTTTCGAGCTTTTCTCGATTGTTTTTCGCGTGGGGCCGAAGGCCTCGACGACGGCGGTCATTGCCGCTATGGTGCTTATAGGCGGACTCTGCTTGCGCGTGGTCGTTGTTGCGTGCGGCGTGCAGCCTGTTGGCTGAGTTGGGAAGTTTCGGTTTGAACAAGGCAAAAGACATACAGGAATTCTCTTTCGACGAGCAAAGCGATCTGCCGCTTTGGGCGCAGCTGCGCAACCGCATGGCCTATCTCATCACGTCGGGGTATTACAAGCCGGGCGATAAGCTTCCCACTGTGCGAAAATACGCTGCCGACCTGCGTATATCGTACAACACCGTAAGCAAAGCCTATATGGGGCTCGAACGCGACGGGTATGTGACCACCGTTCGCGGCAGCGGGGTGTTCGTCAACGACGCGTCGAATATCTTGGGGCCCGACTCGCGAGTGAGCTCGCTTGCCGAAGACTTCGTCAAAAGCTGCTTGGAAGAGGGGATGGCGTACGAAGAAATCACGAAACTCGTCTCTTCGTGCGTTCGAAGGATGAAGAGGGAACATGAAAAAGAACGCTAGGGTTGCGCCGCCGGGCCAGAAAGACACGTATCGCCGCTCCGAGATGGAGTTCGGCGTCGCGGCGGATGCCTATAGGTCCGATCCGACGAAGAAGGCGACGCGCAACGGGGCCGTTTTGTTCGGGGTCGTGGCCTCGATTGTCGCCGCTGCGATTGTTTTGGGGATATGGGTGGCCATTCGCGGGTCGCTCGACCTGGCGGGAATCGCGCTTTCCGCGCTTGTCGGCTTGGCCGCCCTGTCGAGCATCCATGTTTGCATGGACTGGGAGCGCGTGGTCGTTATGCGTCTGGGGCGCTTCAGCCGCCTTGCGGGCCCGGGGCTGTTTTTCACGATACCCCTGTTCGAATTCTGCAGCCTGCGCGTTGACCAGCGCATGAATGTCACTCCGTTCGGAGCCGAAGACGCCCTCACCAGCGATTTGGTGCCGCTCGATGTTGATGCGGTGCTGTTTTGGGTGATATGGGACCCCGAGAAGGCATGCACCGAAGTGGAAGACTGCTATTTCGCGGTGGCCCTTTCGGCCCAAACGGCCCTGCGCGACGCCATCGGGCGCGCCTCGCTGTCGAATGTGGTGATGCGGCGCCATCAGCTCGACCAAGAGCTGCGCGAGAGCGTTGAGGCGAAGGTGTCCGACTGGGGCATCTCCATCGTCTCGGTTGAGGTTCGCGATCTCATCATTCCCCAGGAGCTTCAGGGGGTCATGTCACTTGAGGCCCAGGCCGAATGCCGCAAAGCCGCGCGCATCACGCTCATGGAGGCCGAGAAAGACGTGTCCGAGATTCTGGATGAAGTTGCCAAAACATACAACCATGACGAGGTGGCCTTCGCGCTGCGAAAGCTTCATCTGACCTATGAGGGCATGCAGGACAACGACTCGACGCTCGTGGTGCCGAGCGCTTACAGCGAAGGCTTCAATGTCGACCCCGATAAGGCTGCCAAGCGATAGGTTTCGAACGGGGGTCGGCTTTCGGCGAACGCTCCCAATTGTTCGCTAAATGAAACATCCGAGGCTGTGAGCTGGGTATTTCCGCTCGAATATATACTCAAAATAGAATGATTCATCCGAAAAATTGTCGTGCGACACTCTTGATTGTCGCACGACAATTTTGTTATAACACTCGCTGAGGGGGATCAGCTGAACCTACAACGTAATAGAGGCGAATGAGGGCGGGCCGCCCGATCGGTCTTGCTTCTCATATCGCCTGCGGGTATGCGCGAGTTTTTCGCATGCCTGTTGTCCCGTGCGCTTTCATTGCCTGAAAGCGCCTGACAAAAGGAGGAGACATGGGGCTCGAATCCCTGTTTGCATTTACGTTGCTGGGAGGTGCCGCTGCGGGCGCGTATGTTTTCGAAACATGCTTCGCGAAGACTCGCCAAGGCGAACGCCCGTGGCTATGCGTTCTGGTCGTCGCGATTCTGTTCGCTGTCGGCATGGGCGCGGCCGCAACGCACGTTCAGTCCATTCCGCATGCGTTCCAGGCTCTTGGGGCCGGCACGGTCAACTTTGGCTCCGGCATGGTGAAGGAAGTGGCCGTATCGGCGCTGTTCTTCATCTTGGTGCTCGTTGACCTCATCGTCACGGTTGCGAAAAAGGACAGCCCGTTTGCCCTGCGCGCCGTGACCGCTGTTGTTGGTGTCGTTGCCATGGTTCTTATGGGCGCGGCCTACATCGATGTCTATGACAACGCCATCTGGAGCAACGCGCCTGCGACCGTCATTGCCTTCATTGCGGGCGATCTCGTTATGGGTCTGGGCTTGGCCTCGGCTTTGGGCGCGGCCGATTTGTCGCAGAAGCAGGTTTCAGCCACGATGCTCATCGTGGCTGCCGCGCTCGTCGTGGGCCTGTGCCTGGAAATTGCGGCGTTTTCCTCCGCCAAGGCGGATGTGACGATGCAGGTCGTCGGCCTGGTTGTCGGCGCCGTGGCGCCTGCCGCATGCGTGTTGGCGAAATCGAAATTCACGAACAAGCAGACGCTTGCCTGGCTGGTGTGCGTGCTGGCTGTGGCCGGCGTTGGTGTGGCCCGCTATGCGTTTTATGCCACGTGCGCGCTCTAAGGGCAGAATGGGGGAGATGAAATGACTTCGAACAATATTTCTCGTCGCAGCTTCCTTGGCGCGTCGGCCGCCGTTATGGCGGGCGTTGCCGGGCTCGCGTCGACGGGCTGCTCGGCCGAGACGAGCTTGGAGACGAGCGGCAAATACGACGCGCCGACCGACCCCGCCAAAGACGGCGAGTGGATTTCGGCCGCGTGCTGGCATAACTGCGGCGGACGCTGCATGAACAAGGTCATGGTCAAAGACGGCGCGGTCATTCGTCAGAAGACCGATGACACGCATGAGGACTCGTTCGATTATCCACAGCAGCGCGGCTGCGTGCGCGGCAAGTCCCAGCAACAGCAATGCTTCGGGGCCGACCGCATTCTGCACCCGCTCAAGCGCAAGGGCTGGCAGCCTGGCGGCGGCGACAAGTCGAACGGCCAGCTGCGCGGCAAAGACGAGTGGGAGGTCATTAGCTGGGACGAGGCCATCGACTACTGCACGTCTGAAATCAAGCGCATCATGGACGAATGCGGCAACGAGGGCTTCTATTTCTGTGAAGACTTCGGAACCGACAACATTTTCGCCAACGCCATCGGCGCCGGCGTTTCCAGCTGGCAGACGTCGTCAATGGGCACGTACCAGCTTGGCGCGAAGATGTGGGGTGAGCCGAGCATGGGCACGGGCAAGGCGAACGACCGTCTTGACATGCTGAACGCCGACACGGTGATCATGTGGTCGTCGAATCCCGCATGGTCGGCGCCGGGAACCCCGCTGTATTCCTTCATTCGCGCCAAAGAGGCAGGCGTGAAGTTCATCAGCATCGACCCGATATACAACGCGTCGGCGCAGATGCTCGGCGCCGAATGGTTGCCCGTGCGCAACGGCACTGACATGGCGCTCATGCTGGGCGTGGCCCACGAGATGCTGCGCCTCGACGAGCAGCGCGGCGACGTGGTCGATTGGGACTTCCTGTACAAATACACGGTCGGCTTCGACGGCGATCACATGCCCGATGACGCTTCCACCTCGGAAAACATTCGCGACTACGTGCTGGGCAAAATCGACGGCGTCGAGAAGACCCCCGCGTGGGCAAGCGAAATCTGCGGTGTTGCCGAAGAGCAGATCGCCGCGCTGGCCGAGACGCTTTCCAAACAGCACAACGTCACCATCCTGCACAATTACGGCTTCGTTCGCGCCGAGGGCACCGAGCACACGCCGCAGATGTTGCTCACGCTGGCTTGCATGGGCGGACACATTGGCAAGCCGGGCAATTGCTGCGGGTCGGCATACCACGCGAACTGCGGCAACGCGGGCTCTTCGCTGGTGAGCGCCGGCTCGCCGACGCAGGGCAAGGTGAAGGGCGCTGTGACGATTCGCTCGCGCACGACTGACATTTTGCGAGCCATCGCGAACGGCGGCGGCGAGGTCATCGACACGGTGAACCCGTCGTTTTCGAGCCCAGGCGAAGCGAAGAAGGTGACGCTTGGCCCGGTGAAGTGCATCCTGCACGGCGCCGAAGCCATGATGCAAACCTCGCTTGACCAGAAAACCAACATCGAGGCCCATCGCGCCGTCGATTTCGTGATGACGCCCGCGACGTTCATGACGGCCAATGCCCAATATTCTGACATCATTTTGCCGCTTCGAACCCATTGGGAAGACGTGGGCGGCGTGTTGGGCTCGAACCGCGAGTTCGTCATCGCGTACCGCCGCGTCGTGGAGCCTTTGGGCGAGTCGAAATCCGACCAGGAAATCAACACGCTTTTGCTCGAGGGTCTGGGCATCGATTCGACGATCGCGTATCCAGTAAGCGAAGAGCAGGGCTACTACGAGTCCATCGCCGGCTGCAAGGTGCGCGGCGAGAACGGCAAGATGGTGCCCCTGGTTACGCTGACCGAGGAAGACATCAAATCGCTGGGCGCGACGGGCGAGGCGCAGAAGGGAATCGTGTCGCTGAAGGAATTCGTCGACAACGGCGGCTACCAGTACAAGCGCGAAGAAGGCGACGGCCTGGGCTTCATCGGCTACAAAGACTTCATCGACGACCCCGAGGGCAAGCCCCTGCCCAGCAAGTCGGGCAAATTCGAGCTGTACTGCCAGGCCCACGACGACGCCCTGCATGCGCTGGGCTTCCCGAACCACGAGGCGTACAAGCCCTACCCGACCTACATCGAGCCGCCCGCGCACGCGGGCTATGCGGCGACGTTCAAAAACGGCGACCGCGCCTCGGGCGTGAAGGGCGAGTTCCCGTATTTGCTGTACAACCCGCATTACCTGCGCCGCTCGCATTCGGTGTTCGACAACTGCCCCTGGATGCGCGAAGCATGGGAAAACCCCGTGTTCATCTCTCGCGACGACGCCCAGGCCGAAGGGATTTCCGAGGGCGACACGGTGAAGGTGACCACGTACGCGGGCTCTACGCTGCGCAAGGCCTCCCTGATGGACGTGCTGCGCCCCGGCGTTGTGGGCATGCCCCATGGCGCGTGGGTGGACGTGGACGAGGCGACGGGCATCGACCGCGCTGGGTCTGACAACTACCTCACGGGCAACGAATATTCGGGCATGGGCGTTTCGGGCTACAACAACCAGACGTGTCGCATCGAGAAATACGAGGGCGAGGCGCTTGGGCGCGATTGCGACCTGCCTGCCCGCTGGAGCGCGAACTAGCGCAGCGCAGAAAGAGAGACCGAATTATGAGCGTTGGATTCTTTATCGATCAGACTCGTTGTACGGGCTGCCGTGCTTGCCAGGTCGCGTGCAAAGACAAAAATCGCCTCGAAGTGGGAACGCTGTACCGCGAGGCCCATTCATACGTCGTCGGTGAATTTCCCGATGTGAAGGGCTTCAGCTATACCTTCAGCTGCAATCACTGCGAAGATCCGATCTGCCTGAAGAACTGTCCGACGGGCGCTATCTATAAGGCGGCCGACGGGACGGTCATCCAAGACCAGTCGAAATGCATCGGATGCCGCATGTGCGTTATGAGCTGCCCGTATGGTCAGCCGAAGTATTTCCCCGAGAAGGGCGTTTCGGGCAAGTGCGATGGTTGCTTCGGCCTGCGCGCAAACGGTTCGCAGCCTGCTTGCGTGGCGGGGTGCCCGAACCGCGCGCTCGATTTCGGCGATATCGATGAGCTTCGCGCAAAGCACGGAAGCGACCTTGATACGGGAACGATCGTTGTTTTGCCCTCGTCGAGCGAAACTCACCCGAACGTCTTGATTAAGGCGAAGGAATGCGCCTTTGACGCTTCGGCCCACGAGCTTACCTGGTAGTGGCAACCGCTGGCGCGTGAACGGCTCCGTTTGCGCGCCAGCTTCTTTTTCAAGGGGGATGGCATGCTTGAGAGAAGCGACGAAGAGCGTTTGGGTATGGATTTGGCGTGCCGGGCGTATCTGTACAGCCTGTTTCACGTGGTCTTTGCGGGGCAATGCGACGAGGCCGCCCTTTCGAATATGTTCGCTCCTCGCACGAAGGAGCTTTTCGAGCGCGCGAGCGCTTGGCGCCGTGCGGCGAGCAAGGCCGCGGCAGATGCGGCGGGCCTTGACATCCTCGTCGGAAAAGACACCCGATCGCTCGACGTGTGCGTCGATGAGCTGCTCGGATGCATCGATGCCCATTCTTGGGTTGCGTCTGCCGCAAAGGACGATTCCGCAGCGCAGGACGAAAGCCTGCGCGCGCGCCTTGGCGAGCTTTCGGCCATGCTGAAAAGCGATTACGACCGATTGTTCCAGGTTCCGGGCGAGCGTTACGTTCGGCCGTGGGAATCGCCCTACGTCAATGCCGAGGGAACGCTGTTCCAAAGGAGCACGATCGACGTTCGCTCCTATTACCACGATGCCTCCTTCAAACTTCGGGCCGAGCAGCATTTCCCCGACGACCATATAGCCGCCATGATGGACTATCTCGGAAAAATGGGACAGCGGGCATACGACGCGTTCGCCGATGGGAACGATTCCGAATGCCGCGACCTTTTGCTGAAGCAGCGCGATTTTCTGCGCACTCATCTGCTCACCTGGATTGACGCCTTCGCCGCCAAGGTGATCGAAAACGATGAGCATGCGGTATATGCGGCGTTCGCGAGTGGGATGGCCGTTTTGGCCCATGCCGATGCGGCCCATATCGAAGGGCTGATTGCCTTGCTCGAAGGCGAGCCAGCGTAAAAGCGCGATGCCGCATCGGCGGTATGCTTTGCGCTCTTTCGTGCGGCTTGATTTTATGGCGTATGTTTGCGCCGCGGTTTCGCTGGGCCGCTCTGCGCTATTCTTGCGATTCGTGTTTGTTGGCGTTTGAAGGCGGATTTCATGCTGCGAGTGGGCCATGCGATTCTTCATGCGTGCGATTTCGAATCGTGCGTGAATGTGTTCTCTGACGAGGAGATAGACCTTTCCGACAAAAAGGCGAAATCCTACGTCGGCAAAATTTGCCGAAAGGCGCTTTCGAGCTGCGAGAATCGCCGGGGGTCTTTCGAGCAAGATTCCACGTTTAAGGCCGAGATATCCGACTATTTCGCCGATCGGGCGAGTTTCGTCGAGCTCTCGCACTCCTGCGCCGAATTCATCGCCAGTGAGTTGTCGCATATGGAATCGCCCGAGAGCTGCGATATCCTCGTCGCCGATTTCGAAGACGAGGCGCCCCAAATCTCAGCCGATTCCTCCGACGCCGACCTCGATGCTTCCTTCGAGGCGCGCGGACGCCGGTATTTCATCATCGCGATGCTCGCGAGCCGTCCCGCCTTCACGCACGAGGTTTCTTCGGGGCAAGGCGGAGTGCGCGTCGACATCTCGCGCCATCATGCTATTCTGCCGAACCCTTCGCAGAAAATCGCGAGCTATGCGCTTATCGAAAGCGAGACGCTCGAGGTGCTTTTCTGCGACAAGGTGCGCGAAATCTCCGGACAGAGCCGCGAGCTTTTGCCTGAAGGGCTGCTGCAGTGCTCAAGCGCGGCCTCGAGCAAGGAAGTCGTGGAGACGGTGACGCGTATCGCCGAGGGAATCGCCGAGGAGTTCGGGGCGAACGCGGCGCTCGCCGCCTCGAAGGCGAAGGCCTACGTGAGGGAAAATGCCGACGACTCGGACTATCTCGCGCCGTGGGATATGGCCGAAGAGGTGTTCGATGACGAGCCGATGCAGAAGCGCTTCGAGGAGGCCGTCGCGGCGGAGCATTTGCCCGATAAGGTGCCCATGGAGAAAAAAGCGGCGCAGCGTTTGGCGCGAAGCCACAAGATTCGCACCGACACTGGCATAGAGATAACCTTTCCGACCGAATACTCCCACAACCCCGACTTCATCGAGTTCGTGAGCATGCCGAACGGCATGATTTCGATCGAGCTGAAAAACATCGCGAATATCGAAAATCGCTAGGGAGGCGCCTGGGAATCGCCAGATTCGACGTTTGTGCGGCAAGCCCCTTCATTAATTGGAACACCTGTTCGTTTTTTTGCTATACTATCGCCATGATGCATGAAGAGCAACAAAGCCCATACGAGATTCCCCCACAAGATTTGGCGTATTTCGGGGGGTCCGACTTTCCGCGCGAAGTATCCGCAGCGCCTGATGGCGCGCTCAATGGCGACCAGATTGAAGCGGTGACCGCGACCGAGGGGTTCGTGCGCGTGGTCGCGGGCGCCGGCACGGGCAAGACGCGCGCGCTCGTGCACCGTTTCGCCTATCTCGTAAACGAGTTGGGAATCTTGCCGAGCAATATCCTGTGCGCCACGTTCACGAACAAGGCCGCGGGCGAGATGCGCCAGCGAATTCGCCGGATGATAGGCGACGCCGACGCATCCTATATCTGCACGTTCCACAGCTTCTGCGTATCGGTTCTGCAGGAAGACTCGCATGCCGTTGGCTACCCTCGTAGCTTTCTCGTGCTCGACAATGCCGATATCGACGCCATGCTCCAAATCATCTACGAAGAGCGCAAGATCACGCTGCGTGAGAAAACGTTCTCGCGCGCCCGCGACATGATAGAGATAAAGAAGACGGTTTCATGCCTCGATTACTATCTCGATCTCGTTTCGCTTCCCTTAGACGATCTGCGGCAAAAATACCTCGATGCGCGCGAGGTCGACGACATTATTTTCTACGGCTATCTGTACCAGCAGAAGAAATGCTTCGGCCTCGACTACAACGACCTCATCGTCATCACGCTGCACATTTTCCGCGAGTTTCCCGACATAGCCCGCAAGTGGCAAACTCGTCTGGAATACATAATGGTCGACGAATTCCAAGATATCGACGCCCTGCAGATATCGCTTATGGAAGCCCTTGCGGCGCACCATAAGAACCTATTCGTCGTGGGCGATCCCGACCAAACCATCTATAGCTGGCGCGGCGCGAACGTGCGCTACCTTCTGGATTTTCCCGAATCCCATCCGAATACGAAAAGCATCGTGTTCAGCGAGAACTACCGCAGCGTCCCCGAGGTGCTCGGTGTGGTGAATTCCCTTATCGAGAAGAACTCGAACCGCATTCCCAAACGCCTTGCGGCTCATAGGACGCCGCATGGCCCCACGGTGTGGCACCATGCGGCCTCCTGCGAGCTTGAGGCGGCGTGGATTGCCGAAGGCATGCAGAAATTGCACGAATCGGGCATCTCATACCGCGATATGGCGGTTCTCTATCGCGCTCATTATGCCTCGCGCCCGGTTGAGGAGGCCCTATCGAAGGCGAAGATTCCCTACGCCCTGTATTCGGGCGTGCCATTTTTCAGCCGCCGCGAGATAAAAGATGCCCTGTCATATCTGCGATTCGTCATCTACCGCGATGATCTGTCGTTTGCTCGCATCGCGAACGTTCCGAAGCGCAATATGGGGCTGAAGCGCATGGAATACCTTCGCCAGTGGGCCGATGACCACGATTGCACGCTCTACGAGGCGCTCGAGCGCACGATCGACGACGATATCTTCAAGCGGACCAAAGCCAAGCAGCTGCTCGAATTGGCGAAGCGCTTTTCCGGATATGCGCAAGGCCGTCTGACAAGCGACGTGCTCTCGGCCGTGCTCAACGAAAGCGGTTACGACCGCATGCTGCGAACCGAGGGAAGCCAGGAGCGCCTCGATAACGTCGCCGAGCTCAAGCAAAGCATCTACGAATTCGAAACGACATGCGGCGAAGAGGCGAGCGCGGAATACTACCTGTCGCACGTGGCGCTGCTCTCGAACGCCGATGCCGAAGGCAGTGCGTCCGACAAGGCAAAGCTCATGACCATCCATGCCGCGAAGGGCTTGGAGTTTAAGCATGTGTTTCTCTGCTCGATGAGCGAGGGCGTGCTTCCCTCGAAAAAGACCGCCACGCTCGAACAGATGGAAGAAGAGCGCAGGCTTGCGTTCGTCGCCATGACGCGTGCGAAAGACGGGCTCTACCTCAGCGAGGCCGAAGGCTTCTCCCACCAAGGCGCCGCCCGCTTTCCTTCGAGGTTTCTGCTCGATATCGATCCGTCGATGCTGCTGTTTTCCCATAAGCCCGACGAGACGGCCCTCGAAGCCGCGCGGGCGGCCTATGCGGCGAACGATCAGTGGGTGGTGGGGCTTTCGGGCGATGCCGAGCTGCGCCGCGGCGATCGGGTGCGCCATTCTGCTTTCGGGGTCGGTCTTATTGAAGAGATCGATATGCAGAAGCGCGCGTACATCGTTCGGTTCGACGGCCTCGATACCGTGCGCGCCATCAGCTTTCGCGCCAAGCTCGAACGGGCTTAGTGCTGGCGGTTTGCTCGCTTAGGATTTTCCAAAGGCGGCCTCGTCGCCGAAACTGGTTTGGGAATGGCTGCCAGCCATCTCGCAACCCTTCGGCCCCCTGATTTCCAATTTATGTGTATCTATGAGCAGGCGCGAGCCGCTTTCTTTCACGTGCTAAAATATCAAATTGGTATATTCGCGTCCGCGGCCTCGGCCTCGGTGCGCTTGCTACACGTAGAGAACACGAAGCGGAAAAGGACACTCTCTATGTCGTTCATGGATTTCTTCAGCCGATTTACCGGCGGTTTCGGCGGAGCATCGTCGATCGATCTTGCGATCGACCTTGGCACCGCGAATACGCTCGTCGCCATCACGGGCGAAGGCGTCGTGCTCAATGAGCCCAGCGTCGTCGCGATTGAACGCAGCACCCATCGCGTGCTCGCCGTGGGCCACGAGGCGAAACAGATGATTAACCACACGCCCGATGCGTTTTCGGCCGAACATCCTCTGCGCGATGGCGTCATCGCCGATTACGACGTGACCGAGGCAATGCTTTCCGCCTTCATCAACAAGGCAATCGAGCGTCGCTACCCTTGGCAGGCGAAGCCGCGCATCGTCATTTGCATTCCGTGCGGCGCCACTTCGGTAGAGAAGCGTGCCGTTTTCGAGGCGGCCATCCAATCGGGCGCCCGCCAGGCGTATCTCATCGAAGAGCCCATGGCTGCGGCTATGGGAGCCGACCTGCCTGTGACCGAACCCACGGGCTCCATGGTGGTCGACATCGGCGGCGGCACCACCGAAGTTGCCGTGATTTCGCTGGGAGGCATCGTCACGTCGTCGTCTCTGCGCCTCGCGGGCAATAAGATGGATGAGGCCATCGCCATGTACTTGCGCGACCTGCTCGGCATCAAAGTGGGCGAGCGCACGGCCGAAATCATCAAGATCAAGATAGGCTCCATCCTGCCGTTCGAAGACGGCCGCGAGAAAGACATGATCATCTCGGGCCAAGACGTCGTCACCGAGCAGCCTCGCGAAGTGACCATTCAGTCCGAAGACGTGCGCGCGGCTTTGCAGCCTCCTATCGAAGAGATGGTCACCCACATCAAGGAGACCTTTAAAAAGACCAATCCCGATTTGGCCAGCGACATCATCTCGAACGGCATTTTGCTTACGGGCGGCGGCGGCCTTCTTTCGGGGCTCGATCGCTTTCTTACGCAGCGCCTCGAGATTCCCGTTTGGACGAGCGAGACCGCGCTTACCAACGTTGCGATGGGCTGCCTGAAAGTGCTCGAAACGCCGAGCGCCTTGAAGCAGACGCTTATGCGCTCGAAGTAGGGCCCGCTTTTCTCAGGAGTGGGCAAGTGAGACGCGCCGGGCGATTTGGCTCGGCGCGTCGCGTATTGAAGGAGGCGAGCCGAGCTCAGGCCATGGCGCGCAAACAGGCAACGATCAACTCGGGCCCCAAGGCCCTCGGCGGTGCGGCCCTCGTGGTCGTCTTGCTCATAGCTTCAGCGATCCTTGCGAGCTTGTACGCTCGGGAGTCTTCGACGGGCCCCGTCCATAGCGTGCAGTCGGCGTTCGGCATGGTGGCCTCGCCTCTGCAATTCGTAGGCGTGGGGCTTGCCTATGCTGAAGACGTCGTTGCCGACACTGCCCAAAACGTTACCGCCCAAGACGCTTCCTATACCGAGCTCAGAAACGAAAACGCCCAGCTCAAAGCTCAGATTGCTGAGCTTGAGGAATATCGCGGCGAAGCGCAGCGGCTTCAGGGTTTGCTCGATTTGTCTGACCAGTACGACTTCTCGGGCGTCACGGGTCGAGTTATTGGGAAGAGCTCCGATGCGTGGAGTCGCGAAGTCACGCTCAACGTCGGTTCGGCGTCGGGCGTCGAATGCGGCTTGCCCGTCATCGGAGGAAGCGGGCTCGTGGGCCAGGTGATCGAGGTTTCTGCCCTCACGTGTCGCGTGCGCCTTTTGGCCGATTCCCAGTCGGGCGTGTCGGTGTTCGTGCAATCGAGCCGCGCCGAAGGCGTGGTACGCGGCTCGATTGCTGGCTTGCTGTATCTGGAAAACGTCGACGCCACTGCGGAAGTGTCGGTTGGCGACACCGTCGTCACTTCGGGTTTGGGCGGAAGCTATTTCCGAGGCGTCTCGCTCGGCACGGTGGTCAACGTCATCAACGCGGCTGGGACTTCCGATCGCACCATCGTGGTTGAGCCGTTCTCGTCGGCCGACCCCCTCGAAGAGCTCACCGTGGTGCTTTCCATGGGCTCATCCGATACCGACGCTTCGTCTGCGGGCGGTGCATAGGGCGTGCGTGAGTCGGTGCTGCTTGTGGTGGGGGCCGCCGTGGCCTTCGCGCTTCAGATCGTTTTAGCTCCCAATATCTCAATTCTTGGGGCCATGCCGAATTTCGCGCTTGTCTACGTTGCGACTTCGTCCATGCTCGCCAAGCGCGACATGGTTCCCGTCGTGGCGTTTGCCTGCGGGCTCGCCCTCGATCTGGTGGGCACCCACACGGTTGGCGTGTATGCAGGGCTTTTCGTCGCGGCTTCGTTTGCGGCGATGCGCGCTTCGGCGTTTTTCGGTAACGATACCCTTACCGCGACGTTCGCCATTTCGGTGACGTGCTCGCTTCTGGTGGAGGTGTTCTATGCGGGGTTCTATGTCTCGGTTTCGGACGTTTCCGCCGTCTCGGCCTTGGTGAGCCGCGCTCTGCCATGCGCACTCTACGACTGCGCCATGGTGTTCATCGTCTTGCCTGTGCTTTCCCATCTGTTCGCGTCGGCCGCGCCTTCCCATAAGGCCCCGACGTCTTCGACCGTTCGGCTGCGATAGGAGGCGTGCATGGTTGAGGCAATCGTGGCGGCCTTCGTCGTCGTGGCGGCGCTCGGTGTTGCGCTGTTCACCTTCTTCCGCTCCCGTTCGGTAAAGCCGGGCGGTTCCCTGCCGAAGTCGGTGACCTCGATCGGGTCGGCGGCTCCCTTGCAGACGCGCGATTCGTCCGACGTCGCAGGCGGCGGAAATTCGGCGATGAGCAGCTCGAACAAAGGGCTTCGCGAGAGATTGAAGCCGCGATTTGTCGCGCTCGGCGTGCTCACGGCCGCCATCTTCGGCACGCTTTCCGCAAAGCTGTGGAGCATGCAGGTTCTCTCGAGCGACCAATATGTGGAAGCGGCCGACGAGAACCAATACACCACCATCAAAACGCCGGCAGCTCGTGGGCGCATCTTCGACACCGAAGGCATCGTCATGGTCGACAACAAGACCCAGCCAGCGATTCTCGCCGACGCCGATGTCGCCGAAGACCGAACGACGATGATGCGCCTTTCGGCGCTTCTGGGCTTGCCGTATGCGGTCGTGCGCCAGCGCATCAAGGACACGTCGGGCGGCGCGCAGGCGCAGCGCGAGGTCTCCTCGTCGCCGCGTGCGCGGGATGTTGCCTTCATCGCTGAGCATCCCGGGGCATTTCCCGGGGTCGACGTGCAAGACCGAACGCATCGAGTCTATCCCTACAAGGCCTTGGCGAGCCAGGTGCTCGGCTATGTGGGAACCGTTTCCGACGAGGCTTTGAGCAACCCGCCCGCTGGCGTAGATTACGAAAGCGGTGACGAGGTCGGGCAGTCGGGCATTGAGGCCGTCTATGATGGGTATCTGACCGGCTCGCACGGCGATCGAGTCGTTGTGACCGATGCCGACGGCGTGGTGCATGAAGTCAAAAGCGAGACTCCCGCCTCGCAGGGAAACGACGTCTATCTCACCATTTCGGCGAAGGTCCAAAGCATCGCCGAGCAAAGGCTCAAAGAGCTCATAGCCCCCAACGGAGTCATCGGCGGCGGCACGGGCACCGCGGGCGCCTTGGTCGCGATGGAGGTCGACACGGGAAACATCATCGCGATGGCGAATTTCCCTACGTTCAACCCCGAGAATTTCGTCGGCGGAATCTCGCAGGCGAATTGGGATTTGTACAATAATTCGGGCAGCTCGTTCGCCCCACTTATGAATCGCTGCATTGCCGGCCAATACCCGGCGGCGTCGACCTTCAAGGCATTCGTCGGCATGGCGGCTCTGCACTACGGTTTCGCCGACGGCTCGCGGTCGTGGAATTGCTCGGGCGAATGGACAGGCTTCGGCGAGGCCTATGCTCAAAAATGCTGGCTTACCACAGGCCACGGCGCTCTCGGTTTGCGCGAGGCGGTTGTGATTTCGTGCGACACGGTGTTCTACGAGATCGCGAAGGATTTCTATTACGCATCCGATACGCTGGGCCAAGACGCCATGCAGGATTACATCAAGGAGTTCGGTCTCGGTTCGAAAACGGGCATCGAGCTGAGCGGCGAGGTCGAAGGCGTCGTCCCGACGCCGGAATGGAAGAAGGAATACTACCGCAATGCCCCCGAAGAAGGGCAGTGGCAGCCGGGCGATATGACGAACATGGCGATTGGCCAGGGCAATGTCTTGGTGACCCCCTTGCAGATGGCGGTTGGCTATGCGGGCATAGCGACGGGCTCGCTTCCCGTGCCCAACCTTTTGAAGGAGGTTCGCAATTCGCTCGGCGAAACGGTGGTTTCGCATAAGCCCAAGCAGGGGACGATTCCCGACGTTGAACTCGCCCATCTGGAAATCATGCGCGACGCGCTGCGCGGCGTGGCGACCGAAGACGGGAATCTGCCGAATCTGTTCTCGAAATACGATTACGAATGCGCGTGCAAGACGGGCACGGGCGAGTGGGCCGAACACGACGGCTATGCATGGTTTGCGATGTATGCTCCCTACGATGACCCGAAATACGTGGTGACCTGCGTTATCACCGAAGGTGGCGCGGGTGCTACGGCTGCAGCTCCCATCGCTGCGGAAGTCATGGACGCCTGCATCAAGCTCAGCGCGGGAACGCTCGACGGCACGCCTTCCGTAATCGATGAGGTTACGCAGATCACGGAATATGCGGGAACCGGCGCAGGACGGGTGGACTAATGGCTGGATTCAACGAAATCGACCGCGTGCGCATGCCCAAGGGCAACTACGTAAGCTCATCGCCTCTCGGCGGCTCGGGTCGCCCGCGTCGTGCCATCGAGGCTATTCCCGTGCCGCTTATCGCGGTGGTCGTGGCGCTTTTGGGTTATGGACTACTCGTGGTGTGGTCGGCTATCCAAGGAAACGATACCTATTCGTTTTCGCGACAGCTCGCGGGCGTGGGCCTTGGCGTTGTGGCTATGCTCGCCCTGTACGCATTCGACTATCGCCGTCTCGCGAATTACACGACGCTTCTGCTTATCGTCAACGTCGTGCTCATCCTTTCGCCCCATCTGCCAGTTATCGGCGTCGAAAGCAAGGGCGCGCAAAGCTGGATCAAAATCGGCATTCAGCTGCAGCCGGGCGAGTTCGCGAAGATCACGGTGATTCTGCTCGATGCGGCGGTCATGTCGAAATTCGGCGGTCGGCTCGACGATCCGCGCGCCTTCATTCGCGCGCTCGTCTATATCGCCATCCCGTTTCTGTGTATCATGACCCAGCCCGACCTCGGAACGGGTTTGGTGTATTTGGTCATCGGCGCGGTGGCCCTCGTGATGGGGGGAACGCGCCTTAAGTATCTTCTTGTGCTGCTCGGATTTTTCGTTGGGGCCATTGTCGCCGTTTTCGCCATCGACGAGATTTTGAAGAATTCCACGGGCGACTACGTGCTGCTCAAGCAATACCAGCGCAACCGTCTGCTCGTCTTTTTGGACCCCAGTGCCGACGTGACGGGCACGGGATTCAACCTCAATCAGGCCATGATCGCAATCGGGTCGGGCGGCATGTTTGGGAAAGGCCTGCTCAATGGATCGCAGTCGAGCCTTGGGTTTGTTCCCGAATCGGCTACCGACTTCATTTTCTGCGTGCTCGCCGAGCAGTTTGGATTCGTCGGCTCTATGGTTTTGCTTATCTTGTATCTGGCGCTGATTGTCGTGTGCGTTCGTATCGCGCGCGAGTCGAGCGATTTGTTCGGCACGCTCATCGTGATGGGAATCGTGGGCATGTGGCTGTTCCAGATTCTTGAGAATATCGGCATGGATATCGGGCTCATGCCCATCACAGGCATTCCCTTGCCGTTTATGAGCTACGGTTCGTCGTTCATGATGGTGAATTTCGCCCTCATCGGTCTCGTCGGAAGCGTATACGCCCACAGGGGGTAGGGAAGCGCTGGCCAATTTCGCCAGGCGCTCGTATATGGCCACGCATGGGAAGCTCAATTCGCCAATTGGGTTGGGCCGTGCGCATCGCTGGTCTTTTCGGGTGGCGAATCATGCGGTGCGGCCCGATTTTCCGTTGCTGCGCTGGCAACGCTTCTTTGTCGGGTTATGGGTTTCCCTCGCGTTCGGCGCTTGCCCGCTATAATGGTTCGCGATATGAATTTGCGGCCGCGCGGCCGATATGCGAGGGAGGCTCAACCTATGGCGAAATCGCCCAAGATGCCCATCGATGTGATGGCGGTTCTGCAAGAGGCCACCGATGTCGAGGCCGCCCGTTCGGTGCCGCTTTGCGTTTCGGTGCTGCTTGACGAGACCGCTCCCGCCGACCTTACGGCGTTTGTGCGGGCGAATTTCGCGAGCGCGAGCCCGCAGGCGCGCATCTCGGTGAATTACTTCTGCGACGCGAGCGCCGCCTTCGACGTTCGAAGCGACATGGCCGTTATCGCTGCGGGGTTCACGCCCGAGGTCGGGCGCATCGCCGCCCGCCTTCGCGATGAGGGAATCGCCACCATGGTGGTGACGACCCTTCCCGAAACTGTGCGCGGCATGGCGAGCGAATGCGGTTGTCCCATCCCCGAAGGCGATCTGCTGTGCCCCAATCCCGAAATCGACGGGGTCGTCACGCTGCACGATCCGCTTGTGGTCGCTTCCGATGGGGAGGTTTGCGGACATGAGGTCGACCCCGAAAACCCCGCCTCTATGGAGCCTTTGCCGATGTGCGCCGCCTACGATGAGCAGCTGCGCACGAAGATGGGCGATTGGATTACCGCGGCATTTCGGGAGAAGCGCCTCGCTTTCGCCCAGGCCTTCGAATTCGTTCGTCGTCCGCTTTCCATGGAGGCTGTGAGGGCGACATCGTTTCAGAATGCGGGCGTCGGTTTCGTCGTGTTCATCCCTGGCGCCGACTTGCCCATTATGACGCTCAACCAGGCGAAGATGGTCTTGCAGATCGCCGCGGCATACGGCCAGCCCATCACGACTGAGCGGGCCAAAGAGCTCGCTGCCGTTGTGGGCGGCGGCTTTGCCTGCCGCGCGGTGGCGCGTCAGATCGCCGGCGTTCTTCCCGGCCTTGGCTGGGCGGTGAAGGGCGCGGTCGGATATGCGGGAACGTTCGCAATGGGCCGTGCCGCCATAGAGTATTTCGAAGGCGGCGGCAATATGGCCGGCCTCGGCGCGGTAATCGACAGCGCACGCCAGACCGCCTCGCGCGTCGCCGACGAGACATCGGCGGGCCGCGCTGCGAAAGAGTTCGCCTCGTCGTTCGGCGGGCAGGCGAAAGAAGTCGCCTTTGAGCGCGTACGGGCTACGGCGCAAGACGCTGCGGCTCAGGCTCCCTATGTTGCCGAGCGGGCCGCGCAGGCGGCTGCGAGTGTCGCGGCTTCCGCGGCATCGGCCGCATCGGTCGCGTCGGCTCGTCTCGCCGATGCGGCAAGCGCTTTTGCCGAAAGCTCCGATGGCCATTTCGGCAATCGATAGGGGCTCGGCATGCAAGATCTCTGGCCTCGCATCGAAGGCCTGCTTCGCGATGCGGGTCGCGATATCATGCGCCCCTCGCGCTACCTGAACCACGAATGGGGCTGCGTTTACAAAGAGGATGCGGACTACCATTTCTGCATGGTCTATCCCGATACGTATGAGCTGGGGCAGCCAAACCAGGCTGTTCGCATTCTCTGCAATGTGGTGAACGCCGTCGATGGTATGTATGCCGAGCGCGGCTATCTGCCCGCCATGGACATGATTGACCTTATGCGCCGCGAAGGCGTTCCCGCATTTTCGCTCGAGAGCTGCGCGCCTCTGTACGAATTCGACGCCGTGGGCTTCACGCTTTCGCACGAGCTCGTTGCCACCAACGTGTTGGAGATGCTCGATTTGGGCGGCATTCCGCTTCGCGCGGCCGATCGCGACGAATCGCATCCGCTCATCGTGGCGGGCGGGCCGTGCGCGTTTAACGCCGAGCCTTTCTCTGCGTTCTTCGATCTGTTCTTGCTCGGCGAGGGCGAGGAATCGCTGCCCGAGATTCTGCGCTTGCATCGCGAGATGAAGCGGTCTGGCGCCACGCGCGAGGAGTTCCTTCGCGCCGTGTCGCATATCGAAGGAATCTACGTGCCATCGCTTTACAATTGGCTGGACGAATCCGAAGCCCAGCAGGCAGGCGCCTGGGCGCGTCCGAAATTCGACGACGTGCCGGCGCGCATCGAAAAGCGCATCTGGAAGGCGTTTTCCTCGGCTCCCGCATGGGAGCCCACGGTGGTGCCCTTCGCCGAGTTGGTGCATGATCGCCTCAATGTCGAAATCCTGCGCGGCTGCACACGCGGCTGCCGTTTCTGCCAAGCGGGGATGATGTATCGCCCTGTGCGCGAGCGCTCTGCGGACAATATCGTCTCCGCCGTTCAGCGCGGGCTTGCCGAAACGGGCTACGATGAGGTGAGCCTCACCTCGCTTTCGTCGACCGACCACAGCCAAATCGAAGAGATCCTGCGCAGGCTGAATCGCGGCATCGAGGGCAAAGGCATATCGGTATCCATTCCCAGCCAGCGTTTGGATTCGTTCGGCGTTGAAATGGCCGAGCTGGTTGCGGGCGGCAAGCGCGGCGGTCTCACGTTTGCGCCTGAGGCGGGCACGCAACGCCTACGCGACGTCATCAACAAAGGCGTCACCGAAGATGACCTTTTCGGCGCGATCGATGCGGCCTTCGCCGCGGGCTGGCGCCGATGCAAGCTCTATTTCATGATCGGGCTTCCCACCGAAAACGACGACGATATTAAGGGCATCGCGAGTTTGGCGCAGCGCGCCTACGACCGCGCGAAGAAGGCAACACCGCCCGAAGCGCGCGGCAGCGTGAAGGTGTCCATTTCGTGCGCCCTGTTCGTTCCGAAGGCCCAGACGCCGTTTCAGTGGGACGGGCAGATAACGACCGAAGAGGCCCATCGTCGAATCAACCTGCTTCGATCGAGCGTGAAATACCGCGCGGTCGATGTGCATTGGCACGAGCCCGATGTTTCGCTCGTCGAGGCTATGATGAGCCGCGGCGGCCGCGAGATATGCGATGTCGTGGAAACGGCATGGCGCGCCGGTGCGCGCTTCGACGCGTGGACGGAATTCTTCTCGCTCGACACCTGGAAGGCCGCATGCGCGGATTGCGGCGTCGATATGCTGGAGATTGCGCAGGCGAACTACGATACGAGCCGCATCATGCCTTGGGAGCATCTGTCGGTGGGAGTCTCCACGAGGTTCTTCCGCCGCGAGCGCCGCTTGGCCGAACAGGAGAAGACCACGCCCGACTGCAGCTACGATCGCTGCTCTGCCTGCGGCGTGTGTCCCGGCCTTGGCGTGGACATCGAATGCCAGGAGGTGCGCCATGGCTGATTTCCGTCTTCGCGTGACCTATGCCGAAACGGGCCGTCTCGTTATGCTCTCGCATCTCGAGATTGCTCGCGCCTTGGAGAGGGCGGTGCGCCGCGCGGGTCTTCCTTACGCTGTAAGCCAGGGGTTTTCTCCCCATATGAAGCAGGCCTTCGGCTCGGCGTTGCCGGTGGGCGTGGGTGGCTTGGAGGAAATCTTCGACGTGTCGCTGACCGAATATGTGCCGCCGGAAGAGGCATTGGCGCGCTTGCGCAAGGCGAGCGTGGCCGATCTTATGCCGTATGAGGCGCGCTACATCACGAAAGATGAAACTGCGGCTTCCGCCGCCTTCCCGCGTTCAACGTACGAGGCGATTTTGGAGGCATCCTGCGAGACAGGGGAGCGTTTCGATGCACTTTCGGCCGCGCGATTGCTGCAAATTCCCGCCAAAATCGTCGTTATCCGAAAAAAGAAGGAGCGCGAGCTCGTCCCCGAAGACTTCATGGTTGGCCCTCTGGAAATCGAGCCGGTCAATTCGGGCGAAGATGGGCGTTCTCGCGCGCTGGTTCGCTTCACGTTGGAGTCAAAGGCGACGGGCAGCATGCGCCCCGATGTGTTGTTGGAGCACATGCTTGCGGGTACGAATCTTCGCGCTGCATCGATCCTGCGCACAAAGCAAAGCGAGATTCCGAAAGAGTAAATCAACGAATGGGGCGGTTTTTCGCCCCAGCTTGCGAGGAGTTCGAATTGTATAAGGTTCGCTATGTCAAGACGTCCGAGATCACGGGCGTTCGCTACGTGTTCGAGGAAAAGGAAATCGAGGCGGCCGACGACGCTGGCGCCATAGCGAAGTTCGACGCTGAATGCGCCGCGCCAATCGAAGGATCGCTTGCGATGGATGTCGTGAGCGGCGAAGGCTTCGAGTGGACGATTTTGAAGAGCCTGGACCTGTAGGCTTCGGCCAGGGCCGCATTCCAGGACCTGGCCGAAGCCGTGCGGCCGCTTACTGCCTATACGTTGCCAGGAACTCCTCCAAATCGCGCATGGCTTCGCTGAGGACTTCGATGCGGGGCAGATACACGATGCGGAAATGGTCAGGCTCGCCCCAATTGAAGCCTCCGCCGCGCGTGATGAGGATCTTCTTCTGATGCAGCAAATCCAAGGCGAACTGCTCGTCGTCTTCGATGTTGAACTTCTTCACGTCGATTTTTGGGAAGATATAAAACGCCGCCTTCGGCTTTACCGCCGTGATGCCGTCGATGCTGTTCAGGGCGTTGTAAATGTACTCTCTCTGCTCGTAGATACGCCCGCCGGGCACGATATAGCTATTGACGCTTTGGTGTCCGCCGAGTGCGGTTTGGACGATCGATTGGGCCGGCACGTTTGAGCACAGGCGCATGTTCGAGAGCATATTGACGCCCAAAATGAAGTCCTTCGCGCAGGCCTTGTTGCCCGATATGATCATCCATCCAATGCGATAGCCGGCGATCATGTGGGATTTTGATAGCCCGGAGAACGTAACGCAGGGCAAATCGGGTGCGAGCGAGGCGATTGAGATATGCTCAAGGCCGTCCATAACCAGGCGGTCATAAATCTCGTCGCTGAAAATCATGAGGCCATGGCGCCTCGCGATTTCGACGATCTCTTGCAGCACTTCGCGGGGGTAGAGCGCTCCGGTGGGATTGTTCGGATTGATGATGACGAGCGCCTTGGTGCGGGGCGTAATCTTCGATTCCATATCGGCGATATCGGGAAACCAATCGGATTGCTCGTCGCAGACGTAATGCACAGGCGTGCCGCCGGCGAGCGTCGCGCAGGCAGTCCAAAGCGGGTAGTCGGGGGAGGGAATCAGTATTTCGTCCCCGTTGTCGAGCAGCGCCTGCATGCAGAGCTGGATAAGCTCGCTTACGCCATTGCCCGTGTATATGTCGTCCATATCGACATTGGGAATATGCTTGAGCTGGGAATACTGCATGATGGCCTTGCGCGCGCTGAATAGGCCGCGCGAATCGGAATAGCCTTCGCAATCGGGCAGCTGATGACGCATATCGGCGATGACCTCGTCGGGTGTGCGAAATCCGAATGGCGCGGGGTTTCCGATGTTGAGCTTGAGGATGCGCTGGCCTTCGCGTTCCATTCGCGCCGCCTCATCGACCACCGGTCCTCGGACGTCGTACAAAACGTTGTCGAGCTTGCTTGATTTTTTGAATTCTCGCATGGTTGCGCTCCTTGGAGAGGGGATGTTCGGCTGGTGTTCGCGGGAAGGGCCGCTGGTTGCTGTTTGCGCGGTCTCAAGCCGCCCGGACGCTCGCGCGCTTTCTCGGCCGGTCGATTTCGCGGAATCTTTCTCGCCCGTAGGATGAGGTTCAATTTTATCGGCATTAACGGATTGGCCGTCTGCTCCCGAGAGCCACGCCTGCGATACTCCGAGCACGCAGGAAAGGGTATGAAGCACGTCCTCCCGCGGCATGGTTTTGCCGCTCGCATATTGGCTCACCTGGCTTTTTCCGAGTTTCTTTCCCTGGGCGGCTGCCAGGTGAATCACGTCGGTCTGGCTGAGGCCGCCGAGGCTCATTGCTTCTTTGAATCGCATTGAGAATTGCTCTGCCGGCATCGCTGCTCCTTTTCATCAAATTGAACTTTGCAACGAGGGTCTTGGAGTTCAATTTCAATGCACTATAGCACGTTCGGAAATTGAACTCGAGGGAATTCATCCTTTTGAAATATGCTCTGAAAATTGAACTCGTTTGAATGGCGTCACCCAGCGCCGGAAATGTCGCTCGCTTCTGCGGATAGTCGTGGCACAATCAGACGGATGCGCTTGAGTTTCCGCCTATCTGCGAGGGCGGGCTTCGGACTCATGCGACAAAAGGAAAGCGAGGAGGCGATTTACATGGAGAAGGCGCGCACGAAGGCTACGGCCATCGGATTGCTCGCTATCGTCATGTGGTCGATGATGTTTGGCTTCGTGAGGCTTTCGACGCAGGCCTTTGGTCCCTCTTTGGGGTCGGCCCTCGTGTATTCCCTTGCCGCCGTGCTCACCTATATCGGTTACCGCCCCTCTCCTTTGCGCCGCCTGCCGCGAAAATTCGTCCTCATCTCGGGCGGCCTGTTCGTGTTCTACGAATCGGCCATCACACTTTCCGTGGGGCTTGCGGCATCTTCCGAGCAGACGCTCGAGATAAGCCTGGTGAATTATCTCTGGCCAACGCTGCTCGTGCTCCTTTCCGCCTTCGACGCGGGAAGCAAGGCTTCGCTCGTTCGCAGCCTGCCTGGTGCGGCCCTTGCCACCGCGGGCGTCGTGCTCGCCGTCGGCGGCAACAACGGCCTCGATTGGGGAGCCGTCGCGGCCGATGTGGCGAGCAATCCCGTGCCGTTCGCGCTCACGCTCTCGGCGGCTATCGCATGGGCGGTGTATTCGGTGTATTCGGCCAGGCTTTCCGAGGGCTGCGATGCGACGGCGTATTTCATGGTCGGCGTCGCTGTCGTCATGTGGACGATTTTCGCCTTACGGGGAGCGCCGATGCCCGAATCGGGGGTCGTCCCGCTCGATTTCGGCGCGCTCTTCGGCGCCGCTGGCTGCATCGCGGCGGGCTATGCGTGCTGGGGCTACGGCATGCTCCACGGCGACATGGCGGCCATGAGCATCGGCTCGTATGCCGCGCCGTTGCTCTCCGTTATAGCCAGCACGATTATCCTGGGCGTCGTCCTCGCCGCTCCATTTTGGCTGGGAACCGTGGCCGTCGTCGCGGGCTCTCTGCTCAATTGGCGCATGCGCCGCTGATACCGCGAACGCCGCTTTACCTCGATTTGACATTGCCCTGACATGGCCTAAACGCCGCGTGCGTACCGTGTTCTCGTTGGTTTGGGAACTTTTGCGCCTTGACGCCGTTTCCCAAAATAAATCAAGAGGAGGATTCGGTAGTCTATGGACATCGCAACCATGGTCGTTGTGGGGCTCGTCATCATCACGGCTCTCACCTTCGACTTCACGAACGGCTTTCACGATACGGCAAACGCCATGGCGACGTCGATCGCGACCGGCGCTCTGAAGCCTAAAACTGCGGTTATCGCGGCGGGCACGTTGAATTTGGTTGGCGCGTTTCTTTCGACGGAGGTGGCCAAGACCATATCCGGCGGCATCATCAACGAGCAAACGGTGACCATCGGCCCCGAGTTCATCTTCGCGGGATTGGTCGGAGCCATTATCTGGAATTTGCTCACCTGGCTCGTCGGCCTGCCTTCGTCTTCGAGCCATGCGCTTTTCGGCGGCCTCGTCGGCGCTGTCGTCATCGGTGCGGGCGTCGAGGGCGTGAACTTCATCGCGGTTTTGAACAAGGTGCTCATTCCCGCGCTCGTCTCGCCGGTGGTTGCGGGCCTTGCGGCTTTCGTCGCGGTGAAACTCATATATATCATCGTGAAGAAGATGGACGAGGCGCAGGTGATAAACGGGTTCCGCCACGGCCAAACCATCACGGCCTGTCTCGTCGCGCTTTCCCACGGCACCAACGACGCGCAAAAGACCATGGGCATCATCACATTGACGCTCATTGCCGTCGGTGCCCAGGCGTCGGGGACCGGCCCCCAGCTGTGGGTCGTCGCGGTTTGCGGATTGGCCATCGCCGCCGGAACGTATATGGGCGGCTGGCGCGTGATTCGCACGCTCGGCAAAGGCCTGACCGAAATCTCCACGCCGCAGGGCTTCGCCGCCGAGGCGGCCTCGGCCACCACGATTCTGGTGAGCTCGCATTTGGGATTCGCCCTTTCCACCACGCAGGTGTGCTCTGGCTCCATCATCGGCACGGGCCTGGGCAAGAAGGGCAACGAAGTGAATTGGGGCGTCGCCGCCCGCATGCTCGTCGCGTGGCTTGTGACGTTTCCCGCCGCGGGCCTTGTCGGCGCGGCCGCGTGCGCGCTCGCCAAAACCGGTCTTGGCGGCACGGTAGCGGTTGCGGTCATCGCCGTGATCGCGGCGCTCATCATCTTCCGCTTGTCGAAGCGCAATCCTGTGAACTCGGGCAACGTGAACGAGTCTTCCGAAGTCAAGATCAACGCCAGCACGAACGTGGCGCAGGCCGCGTAGGACAGGGGCAAACTCATGCAAGTATTGAATTTCGCAACGGTTCTCGTGGTCGCCGTGTTCGTCGCGGCGATGATATCGACGCTCTATGCGTCGGGGCTTCGCCTGTGGGCTGCGGGCGGCCTGGATAAAGAGGGTTATGCGCGCATCATGCCGCGTGTCGGCTCGGTAATCTGCTTCGCGGGGTGCGTCTTCATCGTGCTCTTCGCCCTCTGGCTCATGATTCCGCTTTTTCACTAGTCTCGTCCATTCTGAGTTGTTGAATCTGACCATTCTCGTGATTATCGTTCCTTGGGCTTAGCGGGGGCATCTGGCAAAGCGCCAATCAAAGGCATCGGCCGCCTCTCCAGGATGGGGCGGCCTTTCCTTTTTCGTATTCGGACTTTCGGCGTTCGATGCCATCGAGGGCGCGCGTCGTGCGAGTTTCTTGTTATCATTCCACCATTGCATTTCGGCGAAAGGCTCCATCATGAAAATCTCTATCGCAAGCGACCACGCGGGATTCGAACAGAAGCAGGCTTTGTCGGCGTATTTGAGCGCCGAGGGCTACGAGGTGCTCGATCGCGGCCCCGAAAATGACGATCGCGTCGATTATCCCGACTATGCGGCTCTTGTGGCGCACGACGTTTCCGACGGCATAGCCGACCGCGGAATTTTGGTGTGCGGAACGGGAATCGGAATGGCCTTGGCCGCCGATAAGGTGGTCGGGTGCCGCGCCGCGAATGTCATAAATGTCCAATTCGCCGAGCTGTGCCGTCAGCACAACGATGCCAATATCGTCACGCTGTCGGGCAGGTTCGTCGAGCTCGAGGAAAACAAGCGAATCGTGGACACCTTCCTCACGACGAAATTCGAAGGCGGACGTCACGCGATGCGCGTTGCGAAGATCATGCGCCTCGATGCCGATGTGAACACCTATCGCTAGGGACGGTTTTCCTGCTGGCGAATGCATCCTTAAACTCAAAGGGTCGCTCTCGTTTCCACTGCGTGACGATTTCGCGCTTTAGTCGAGTAAAGTGATGCTCGCATTCGCAAACTCGCCGGCTTGGACTATATTCGCACTGTGCAAAAAAGCCGCGTATGCGGCAGTCGTTCATGAAGGAGTTTCATATGAGCCAGCTCGTTTCCGCCGATCCGTTGGTTGCCGACGCCATAGCGCAAGAACTCGACCGCCAGCGCAACTCGATTGAGCTCATTGCTTCGGAGAATTTCACAAGCCCCGCCGTTATGGAGGCGATGGGCAGCGTTCTCACCAATAAATACGCCGAAGGCTATCCTGGCAAGCGCTATTACGGCGGCTGCGAGAAGGTCGACATCGTTGAAGACCTCGCGCGCGACCGCGCCAAAGAGCTTTTCGGCGCGAAATTCGCCAATGTCCAGCCCCATTCGGGCGCGAATGCGAATCTGGCGGCCTATTTCGCCACGATCAAGCCGGGCGATGTCGTGCTCGGTATGAGCCTCGACAACGGCGGGCACCTTACCCATGGCTCGCCGGCGAATTTCTCTGGCAAGCTCTACGATTTTCACGAGTATGGCTTGGGCGAAGACGAGCGCATCGATTACGACGCGATTGAGCGCATGGCCAAAGAGCTGCACCCCAAGCTGATTGTGGGCGGCGCGAGCGCGTATCCCCGCGTGATCGATTTCGAGCGCATGGGGCGCATAGCTCACGACAACGGCGCGCTGTTCATGGTTGACATGGCGCATATCGCGGGCCTCGTGGCCGTTGGCGCCCATCCTTCGCCGGTGCCTTACGCAGATATCGTGACCACCACCACGCATAAGACGCTGCGCGGCCCACGCGGCGGACTGATTTTGTGCAACGACGAGGCCTTGGCGAAAAAGATCAATTCCGCGGTGTTTCCTGGTAGCCAGGGCGGTCCGCTCATGCATGTCATCGCCGGCAAGGCGGTCGCGCTCGGCGAGGCCCTGCAGCCGAGCTTCAAAACCTATATCGAGAACGTGGTCGCCAATTGCGAGGCCATGGCGCAGGGTCTCATCGAAGGCGGGTTGCGCCTGGTGACGGGCGGCACCGACAACCATTTGTGCTTGGTCGACCTCACGCCTGCCGACGTGACGGGGAAAGACGCCGAGAAGCTGCTCGAAAGCGTGGGGCTCACGGCGAACAAGAACACCATCCCCAACGAGCCGCGCAGCCCCTTCGTCGCGAGCGGCATTCGCGTGGGAACCGCCGCAGCCACCACAAGGGGGCTTGACGCCGCCGACTTCAAGCAGGTGGGCCTGCTCATCGCGGCAACCGTGTTCGCGCGCGGCGACGAGGGCAAGTTGGCGGAAATCAAGGCGGGCGTCGATGCGATCATCGCAAAGCACCCTCTCTATCCCGAGCTTTAAAACTCGGGCTCTTTTTACAGGTATCGAGACGTAGGCGCGTCGGCGGGCATGGAGGCTCGCCGACGCGCGCGGTATGCGGCGCAGGTTGCTTTCGTGAAGGGAAATCGCATGAGCGAATCAAAAAGACCCAGTTGGGATGAGTATTTTTTGAAGCTCGCCTTCGAAGTTTCGAAGCGATCGACCTGCCTGCGCCGCGCCGTGGGCGCCATCATTGTGAAAGACAGGCGCATCCTCGCGACTGGCTACAACGGCGTGCCTTCTGGGTTGCGGCATTGCGAAGAAACGGGCTGCTTGCGCCAGCAGCTCGGCGTTCCCTCCGGTCAGAGGCATGAAATCTGCCGAGGGCTGCATGCGGAGCAAAACGCCATCATCCAGGCCGCGCGCTATGGAATAGACATCGAGGGCTCCTCCATCTATATAACGACGGAGCCTTGCTCGGTGTGTGCGAAGATGCTCATCAACGCGGGGATCAACGAGATTGTGTTCACCGATGGCTACCCCGACAAGCTCTCCGAGGAGATGCTCGGCGAGACCGACATCCTCATTCGCCGTGTCGATTGCTCGGGTTAGCGGCCCGAATGCATGAGGTTACGTGCCGCTTACGCATTTTTTTCAACTTTTCAACGCTTCATGCATCACCGCGTGTTGTTCTTTGTTAAGGTAGCGATTGTTTGCTGCCCGATGGGTGGCACAATGACTAGGGTTTAGGAGAGTGAACACCGCAATATGCTCATCGTGTTGGGAGCCGTAACGGGAATCCTCGGGTTTCTGCCGCTGTTCCTCTCGTTGAGGCTATCGCGTCGTTCTACTTCCATGCACGCCCTCACCATCGGCCTTTATGGCTTGGCGGGCGTTGCGATTTCTCTCGTCATACTAATTGTGGGCCTCGTGTCCTGCGCGATGCTCGCTCGCGATGGCCTGGTGGGCTTCGTTGCTGCCGAGGGCATCGTGTTTTTGGCATGCACCATCGCGTTCGTCGTGTACAAGAACGTGCTCGCTCGCCGCAAGCGCGTTTAAGTGAAATAGTAAGGAAGGAAAAGTATGGACGGTCTCACAACCGCTCTCGAAAACTTCGTCGAGGAAGCGCAAGGGCTCTCGGCCCAGTTCGATCCCCAGGTCGTGTTCTATATCGGTCCGTGGGGCGTCACGCAATACATCGTGTGGCTGTTCATCGCTCTGGCCGTCACCTTCGCTGTGGTGCTTGGCGCCGCGAGCAAGGTCAAGCTGGTTCCCAACGGCAAGTTCACCAACATGGTGGAATATGGCTATGAGTTCGTCGGCAAATCCATCGCCGAAGACGTTATCGGCGAGGGCTTCAAGAAGCATGTGCCGTTTCTGGCCACCATCTTCTTCTTCATCCTTGTCTGCAATATCTTGGGCCTGGTTCCTGGCTTTAAGACGTCCACTGGCGCCATTTCGTGCACCTGGGCTTTGTCGGTCATCTCGTTTGTGTACTTCAACTACTACGGCTTGAAGACCTTCGGGTTCTTCAAGTACTTCAAGAACCTCTGCCCAGCGGGCGTTCCCGGCCCCATGAAGCCGATCATCTGGTTCTTGGAGCTGTTCTCGATGGTCATCCGCGTGCTCACGCTGGCCGTCCGACTTTACGGCAACATGCTCGCGGGCCATATGATGCTCGCCATCTTCGGCATCGCCACCACGTGCTTCCTGCAGGTCGCTTTGTTCTCCGGCTCGCTCGATCTGATTGCCGGCCTGCCTTCCATCGCATGGTTCGCCCTGCTCTGCGTTATGTATGCCCTCGAGTGCTTGGTTGCGTTCATCCAGGCGTTCGTTTTTGCGATTCTGTCGGCTTCCTACGTGTCCACCGCGGTGCACGCGCACTAAGCCGCCAGTCGCAGGCATCGACCGCCGCGTCGTTAAACCGCCCGCTGCGCGTGGCGCACACGCACAACTATGGTGTTGCAGCTGCACCCCTCAGCTGAGCAATATTGGATGTTGCCCCGACGCGACCAAGATGTGAGGGGCACGACAAAGGAGGAAACTGTGGAAATCACGCTCGCGCTCGCCGCACTGAAGGTCGTCGGCTACGGCCTGGCCGCCATCGGCCCTGGCATCGGCATCGGCATCGCCACCTACGGCCTGTGCACCGCCGCCGCTCGCCAGCCCGAGATGAAGGGTCAGCTCATGGGCTACTTCTTCATCGGCGCTGCTATGTCTGAGGCACTGGCTCTGCTCGGCTTGGTTCTGTTCTTCATCGGCTAATCACGCTTCATATCCACTGCATGATTACTAAGAAAGAACAGGAGGCAAGCGAGTTGAAGCATTTCAACAAGGCCGCCGGCAAGCTCGGCGCCGTGGCTTTGTCCGCAGGCGCAGTCGCTCTGTCGTGCCCGTCGTATGCATTCGCCGCTCAGGGCGGTGGCATTGAAGCCATCCTCCCCGAGATGAGCGAATTCATCCCCATGCTCGTCGCCTTCATTATTCTGTGGATCGTCCTGGCCAAGTTCGGCTGGCCCGTCTTCGATAAGATGCTCGAGAAGCGCGCGAATACCATTCGCGACGACCTCAAGAACGCTGAAGAAGCCCGCCAGGAAAGCGAACGCGTGCTCGCTGAGTATCAGCAGCAGCTCGCCGAGGCCAAGGCCCAGGCTTCCAAGATCGTCGCCGACGCCAAAAAGACCGGCGAGGACGTGAAGGCCGACATCACCGCCAAGGCGCAGGCTGAAGCCGCCGACATGATCGAGAAGGCCCATGCGGCCATCGAGGCAGAGAAGAAGGCCGCCATCGCCGACCTTCAGGGTTCTGTCGCCGACCTCTCGGTCAATGTTGCGGCCAAGCTCATCGGCAACGACTTGTCCGATGACGAGCATCGCAAGATGATCGAGCGCTACGTCGCAGAGGCAGGTAGCTTCAATGCCAAATAATCGACTGCTCGCAAAAGAAGAGGTCGCGACCTATTCGAGCATGCTTCTCGAAGCCGCCCATGCTCAGGGCGGGGACGAGCGTGTGCTGGAAGTTCGCGAGCAGCTGGATTTCGTGCTTCGCACCTACCGCGGCAACGCGGATCTGCGCGAAGCGCTCGGCAATCCGGCGTACTCACCCGAGCAGCGACACACGTTGGCCGCCAACGTGTTCGATGGTATCGATCCTTTGGCCGTCAGCGTCATCGCTGTCATGGCTGAGCGTGGCGATCTCGATAAGCTCTCCGCCACCGTGAACGCTTTCCGCGTCGCGGTTGAGGAGAAGCTCGGCGTTGCGATCGTCGAAGTTACCACTGTGGTGGAACTCGACGACCATCTGCGCCAGGTCATCACCGAGAAGCTCTCTGCCGATTTGGGTAAGAAGGTCATGCTGCGCGAGCACATTGATCCTTCCATCCTGGGCGGCATCATCATGAGCACCAATGGTAAACGCATCGACGCGAGTGTCGCTTCCGAGTTGGAGCATGCGCGCGCCGTGCTTAAAGAAGAAAACGATGGAGGTGAATGCTAGTGACTGAAATCACCGCGAAGTCCATTGACGAAGCGCTGCGCAAGCAGCTGGAGTCTCTCGACACGAGTGTCGACGCTCGCGAGGTCGGTACGGTCGTCCAGATTGGCGACGGTATTGCTCGCGTTGACGGCTTGAAGGGCGCCATGGCCGGCGAGCTTCTTGAGTTCATCGGAGAGGGCGGCAAGACCGTATACGGCCTTGCTCAGAACCTCGAAGAGGAAGAGGTCGGCGCCGTGCTCCTCGGCGATGTCACGGCAATCCGCGAAAACGACCAGGTTCGCACCACCGGCAAGATCATGGAAGTGCCTTCGGGCAAAGGTCTGCTCGGCCGCGTTGTGAACCCGCTTGGTATGCCCATCGACGGCAAAGGCCCCATTCAGGCCGAAGGCTATCGCCCCGTCGAGTTCAAGGCTCCTGGCGTTATCAGCCGTAAGCCCGTGCATGAGCCCATGCAGACTGGCATCATCGCAGTTGACTCGATGATTCCTATCGGCCGTGGCCAGCGCGAGCTCATCATTGGCGACCGCCAGACCGGCAAAACCGCTATTGCGATTGACGCTATCATCAATCAAAAAGACAACGACATGATCTGCATCTACGTCGCTGTCGGCCAGAAGGCCTCTACGGTTGCCGGCATCATGGAGACGCTCGAGAAATACGGCGTTATGGACAAGACGATTATCGTCGCCGCTACCGCCGCCGACTCGGCGCCGCTGCAGTACATCGCCCCCATGGCTGGTGCTGCGATGGGCGAGTTCTTCGTCTACAACGGCGAAGACGGCAAGCCCGCAGGCCCCGAGAACTTGGGACGCCACGTGCTCATCACCTATGACGACCTGACGAAGCAGGCTGTGGCCTATCGTCAGATGTCGCTGACCCTGCGCCGCCCGCCGGGACGCGAAGCGTATCCTGGCGACATCTTCTACCTGCATTCTCGCTTGCTCGAGCGTGCTGTGAAGATGAACGAGGAGTACGGCCTCGGTTCCATGACGGCTCTGCCGATTATCGAAACCCAGGCAGGCGACGTGTCTGCATACATTCCAACCAACGTCATCTCCATTACCGACGGTCAGATTTACCTGCAGACCGACCTGTTCTATCAGGGTCAGCGCCCCGCTGTCGACGTCGGCATTTCGGTGTCGCGCGTTGGCGGTTCCGCGCAGACCAAGGCCGTCAAATCGGTTTCTGGTACGCTGCGCCTCGACCTTGCCGCGTATCGCGAGCTCAAGGCCTTTACGCAGTTCGGCTCCGACTTGGATAAGTCTACCCAGGATCAGCTGAACCGTGGCGCCCGTATGACCGAGCTGCTCAAGCAGGGCCGCTACAATCCACTTTCCTTCGAGGAAGAGGCTGTGGCAGTCTACGCTGGCGGCAAGGGCTTCTTGGACGATGTGCCGGTCGCCGATGTTGTGCGCTTCCGCGAAGAGCTCCTCGAGTTCTTGCGTGCCAGCCACGCCGACGTGCTCAAGAAGATTCACGACGATGCGAAATTCACCCCTGAAAGCGAAGAGAAGCTCAACGCTGCCATCGACGCTTTCAAGGCGCAGTTCGTGGCGTAAGGAAGGCCCGATATGCCTAACCTGCACGACATTGAAAAGCGCATCAAGTCGGTTTCTTCGACGAAGCAGATTACGCGCACCATGGAGATGGTCGCGGGCGCGAAGGTCAAATACGCCACCGAGCGCATTCAGACCGCGGCGCCTTACGCCGATTCCATGACCGAGATGCTGCAAGGCGTCGCGGCGCGCGTGCAGGCCAGCGAGAACCCCTTGCTGGAAAAGCGTGAGAGCGTGAAGCGCATCCTGTGTGTGGCCGTGGTTTCTGACCGCGGCCTCGCAGGAGGCTTCAACTCGAACGTCCTGCGCACCGTCGAGAAGACGATTCGCGCGAAAAAGGCGCAGGGTGTCGAGGTGGACGTTATCGCCTGTGGCAAGAAGGCAGGCGGCTTTTTCAAATTCCGCGGCGTGAAGCCCGTCCTTGATTTCAAGGACCTTTCCGCCGACCCGACGTTTGAAGAGGCAAGCGAAATCGCCGATTATGCCGTCAAGGCATATGAGGACGGTTCGGTCGATGAGGTCGTTGTGGTATACAACCACTGCAAAAACGCGGCAGAGCAGGTGCTTCGCGAAGATGTCGTTCTGCCTGTCGATACCGAGGCTGTCGTTGCTGCGGCTGCCGAAGAGACCTCTGAGGCTGGCGAAGTTCCCGCGAGCGTCGAGTTCGAGCCCGAGCCCGCCGACGTGCTCGCGCGTCTTCTGCCCGCCTACCTGCGCACGTCGATCTACCATGCGCTGATCGACTCTGCTGCCGGCGAGCAGGCCGCTCGCCGCACGGCAATGCACTCGGCTACCGAAAACGCCAACGAGATGGTGGAAACGCTGTCGAGAGTGTACAACCGCGTACGTCAAGGCGCCATCACCACAGAGATCTCCGAGATCGTTGGTGGCGCTGCAGCTTTGGAGGATTAAATGGCTGACGAGAGAATGCTTACCAAAGCGGAACTCGAGGCCAGCAAGGGTGCCACCGGTCGCATCGTGCGTATCGTCGGCCCTGTTGTTGACGTTGAGTTCCCTGCGGATCAGCTGCCGGCGATTTATAACGCGCTGACGGTTGATGCGAAAACCCCCGTCGGCGAAATGCACGTCGTTTTGGAAGTTGAGACCATGCTTCCTGGCAACCTCGTGCGTTCCGTCGCAATGAGTTCTACTGACGGCCTGGTGCGCGGCACCGAGGTCGTTGACACGGGTCATCCGATTATGATGCCTGTGGGTCCCGAGACCCTGGGCCGCATTTGGAACGTCATCGGCGAGCCCGTTGACGAAAAGCCCATGCCCGAGGTGTCCGGCTACATGCCGATTCACCGTCCCGCGCCTCAGTACGATACCCTGTCCACGAAGACTGAAATCTTCGAGACGGGCATCAAGGCCATCGACCTTATCGAGCCGTTCATCAAGGGCGGCAAGACGGGTCTGTTCGGCGGCGCCGGCGTTGGCAAGACCGTTATCATCCAGGAGCTCATCAACAACCTGGCGCAAGAGCACGGCGGCACGTCCGTCTTCACTGGCGTCGGCGAGCGTACTCGTGAGGGTACCGACCTGTACCTGGAGATGAGCGAGTCTGGCGTTATCAATAAGACCTGCCTGGTCTACGGCCAGATGAACGAGCCTCCGGGAGCGCGTCTGCGCGTCGGCCTGGCTGGCCTGACCGAGGCGGAGTACTTCCGCGATCAGGGCCAAGACGTTCTGCTGTTCGTCGACAACATCTTCCGTTTCACCCAGGCGGGTTCCGAGGTTTCGGCTCTGCTCGGCCGTATGCCTTCCGCTGTAGGCTACCAGCCTACGCTGGCCACCGAGATGGGCGACTTGCAGGAGCGCATCACCTCCACCTCCACGGGCTCCATTACGTCCGTGCAGGCGGTCTACGTTCCCGCCGACGACTTGACCGACCCCGCGCCGGCCACGACGTTTACCCACTTGGATGCTAAGACGGTTCTGTCCCGTTCCATCGCCGAGCTGGGCATTTACCCCGCCGTCGACCCGCTGGAGTCCACCTCTCGCGCTCTTGAGCCCGCTATCGTCGGCGAAGAGCACTACCGCGTGGCTACCGGCATCCAGGAGCTTCTGCAGAACTACAAAGACCTGCAGGACATTATTGCCATCCTGGGTATGGACGAGCTCACCGAAGAGCAGAAGCTCACGGTTTCCCGTGCGCGTAAGGCTCAGCAGTTCTTCGGCCAGTGCTTCCACGTTGCGACCCAGTTCACGGGCCTGCCGGGCAAGTATGTCAAGATGGAGGACACCGTTCGCTCCTTCGCCGCCATTCTCGACG